>NZ_JBVHDR010000007.1:136748-428428 GCF_055563295.1 Streptomyces sp. NPDC002868
CGGGGCGCCGCGGGGTGCCACAACCCCCCCCCCCCCGTCCCGTTTTGGGCCGTCGCACGCCCCACCGACCCCCCCCCGCGTTACCCGTAGCACGCGGGGGGCGGGGGGGGGGGGCCCGGCCCCCCCCCCCGACTGCGTTTCGTCATGCCGGTGCGATCACTGCGCGCCGGGGCGCACCAGACCACTTTCGTACGCGTACACCGCGGCCTGCACCCGGTCGCGCAGGCCCAGCTTCGTCAGCACATGGCCCACATGCGTCTTGACGGTGGTCTCGCTGACGAACAGATCCGCGGCGATCTCGGCATTGGACAGCCCCCGCGCGACCAGCTTGAGCACCTCCACCTCGCGGTCGGTCAGCGTGTGCAGCGTGTCCGGGACCGGCTCCTCGCCGGACGGCAGATGGTCCGCGTACTTGTCGAGCAGTCGGCGCGTGATGCTCGGCGCCAGCATCGCCTCGCCCGCCGCCACCACCCGGATCGCCTGGACCAGCTCATTGGCGGGCGCGTCCTTCAGCAGGAAGCCGCTCGCGCCGGCCCGCAGCGCCTCCACCACGTACTCATCAAGGTCGAAGGTGGTCAGCACGAGCACCTTCGCCGGTCCGTCGCGTCCGGGGCCGGTGATCTGCCGGGTCGCCTCGACGCCGTCCATCCGGGGCATCCGGATGTCCATCAGCACCACATCAGGCTGCAGCGCCCGCACCTGGTCGAGGGCCTGGAGGCCGTCCCCGGCCTCGCCGACGACCGCGAGGTCCTGCTCCGCCTCCAGGATCATCCGGAAGCCGGTGCGCAGCAGCGGTTGGTCGTCGACCAGTAGGACGCGGATAGCCACGGGTACTCCTTCGTTTAGACCGGGCCCATTCTGCCCTGGCCATCCTCGGCCGAAGCGGTCGGGGAAATGCTCAGCGGATACATCGGGGGAGTGCCGCCGAATTCCGGACACACCGCCTGGTGGTCGCACCAGCCGCACAGCTTCGTCGGCCGCGGTCGCCAGTCACCCGACTCGGTGGCCTGTCTGATCGCTTCCCACAGCGCCAGCAGCTTGCGCTCCATACGCTCCAGGTCCTCCGGGACCGGGTCGTACGTCAGCACATCGCCGCTGCCCAGATACACCAGCTGAAGCCGGCGCGGCACAATGCTTTTCAGCCGCCAGATCACCAGCGCATAGAACTTCATCTGGAACAGCGCGCCCTCGCTGTACTCCGGGCGCGGGGCCTTGCCCGTCTTGTAGTCGACGATCCGCACCTCGCCGGTGGGCGCCACATCGACCCGGTCGATGACCCCGCGCAGCCGCAGCCCCGACTCCAGCTCCGTCTCGACGAACATCTCCCGCTCTGCGGGCTCCAGGCGGGTCGGATCCTCCAGCGAGAACCACCGCTCCACCAGCTGCTCCGCCTCGCCCAGCCAGCGCGTCAGCCGCTCGCCCTCGGCGTCCTCGGCGAACAACTCGCCCAGCTCCGGCTTGGTCTCGAGCAGCCGGTCCCACTGGCCGGGGATCAGCGCCTTGGCGCGCGGAGCCGTGCGCTCCGCCGCCGGGGCGTCGAAGAGCCGCTCCAGCACCGCATGCACCAGCGTGCCGCGGGTAGCCGCCTCGCTGGGCTTTTCGGGCAGCTTGTCGATCACCCGGAAGCGGTACAGCAGGGGACACTGCATGAAGTCGCTCGCCCGCGACGGCGACAGCGATGTGGGCTGCTGACTCGTACTCATGACTCAGACCCTACGGCCCGCCACTGACAGCGAGCGGAATACCATCGACCTCAGACCCTCGCGCACTGCATGATCGAGCGAGCGACGTATTCGCAATGAAGGGGACCCGTGAAAGAGGACGACACGAGCGGTGAGCGCAAGCGGCCGCAGTCCGGTACGGGGGGAGCGGACCCCGAGGGCGGCAAGCCGCGGCGCTCCGACGGCCCTGGCGGCGGCATTCTGATGGGCCGTCCCTTCGGCGTGCCGGTCTACGTCGCCCCCAGCTGGTTCATCGTCGCGGCCCTCATCACCTGGGTCTTCGGCGGTCAGCTCGACCGCGTGCTCCCCGAACTCGGCGGTGCGCGCTATCTCGTCTCCCTCTTCTTCGCGGTCGCCTTCTACGCCTCCGTACTCGTCCACGAACTGGCCCACACCATCGCCGCGCTGCGCTTCAAACTGCCGGTGCGCCGCATCCAGCTGCAGTTCTTCGGCGGCGTCTCCGAGATCGAGAAGGAGTCCGAGACCCCGGGCCGCGAGTTCATCCTCGCCTTCGTCGGCCCGCTGCTCTCGCTCGTGCTGGCAGGCGTCTTCTACCTCGGCATGCAGGCCGTGGAGCCCGGCACGGTCCCGGGTGTGCTGCTGGCCGGCCTGATGATCTCCAACCTCATCGTCGCCGCGTTCAATCTGCTGCCCGGGCTGCCGCTCGACGGCGGCCGGATGCTTCGTGCCGTCGTCTGGAAGATCACCGGCAAGCCGATGGCGGGCACCGTCGCCGCGGCCTGGGTCGGCCGGGCGCTGGCCGTCGCCGTACTCATCGGTCTGCCGCTGCTCACCCACACCGGCGCCCTCGGCAACGCCACCGAGGACATCGGCGGCATGGAGACGGTCACCGACGCGCTGCTCGCCGCGATTCTGGCCGCGATCATCTGGACCGGTGCGGGCAACAGCCTGCGCATGGCCCGGCTGCGCGAACACCTCCCCGAGCTGGAGGCCCGTACGCTCACCAGGCGCGCCGTCCCCGTCGAGTCCGACACCCCGCTCTCCGAGGCCCTGCGCCGCGCCAACGAGGCGGGCGCCCGCGCACTGGTCGTCGTCGACGGCCACGGCGAGCCGAAGGCCCTGGTCCGCGAGACGGCGATCGTCGGCGTCCCGGAACACCGCCGGCCGTGGGTCGCGGTCAGCGGCCTCGCCCAGGAGTTGACGGAGGGGATGAAGGTCTCGGCCGAACTCGCGGGCGAGGCCCTCCTCGACAAGCTGAGGGCGTCCCCGGCGACGGAGTACCTGGTGGTCGAGAAGACGGGCGAGATCTACGGCGTACTGTCCACGGCGGACGTGGAGCGCGCCTTCGTAGCAGCGATGGCGCGGCCTGCTGCTTCTTAGAGGCTCGGTTCTCCCCCTGCCTTCGGCGGGGGACCCCCACGGGGCGGCTCACTCGCCGCCGACGCGAGCGCTCGGTCGGTTCAGGGGGCGCTCGCCCGGCGGCCGGGGCGGGGTGCCCAGGTCCTCGTGGTCCCCGGGGCCGACAGGGGCCGGTAGGCTGGTCACATGTCCGAACCGACCGGTGCCGCCCGCCGACGCGGGCCCTTCAAGGTCGGGGACCAGGTCCAGCTCACCGACCCCAAGGGACGCCACTACACGTTCACGCTCGAGGCCGGGAAGAATTTCCACACCCACAAGGGTTCCTTCCCGCACGACGAGCTGATCGGTGCTCCCGAGGGCAGTGTTGTCCGTACCACGGGAAACGTCGCCTACCTCGCGCTGCGCCCCCTGCTCCCCGACTACGTCCTGTCCATGCCCCGCGGCGCCGCCGTGGTCTACCCCAAGGACGCGGGGCAGATCCTGGCCTTCGCCGACATCTTCGCCGGCGCGCGCGTCGTCGAGGCGGGGGTGGGCTCCGGCTCGCTCAGCGCCTTCCTGCTGCGCGCCATCGGCGACCACGGGATGCTGCACTCCTACGAGCGCCGCGAGGACTTCGCCGAGATCGCCCAGCAGAACGTGGAGCGCTACTTCGGCGGCCCGCACCCCGCCTGGCAGCTCACCGTCGGCGACCTCCAGGACAACCTGACCGACGCCGACGTCGACCGCGTGATCCTGGACATGCTCGCCCCCTGGGAGTGCCTGGAGGCCGTCTCCAAGGCGCTCGTGCCCGGCGGCATCCTCTGCTGCTACGTCGCGACCACCACCCAGCTGGCGCGGACCGTGGAATCCATCCGCGAGATCGGCTGCTTCGCCGAACCGCAGCCCTGGGAGTCGATGATCCGCAACTGGCACGTCGAAGGCCTGGCCGTCCGCCCCGACCACCGGATGATCGGCCACACCGGATTCCTCGTCACCGCCCGCCGTCTCGCCGACGGTGTGGAGCCCCCGATGCGCCGCCGCCGTCCCGCCAAGGGCGCTTACGGCGAGGACTACGAAGGCCCCAACAAGGGCTGAACCCGCACAACGCACGCACGCCGCCGCCGAGTTCCCGCGACATCGCAGGGAACTCGGCGGCGGCGTCCTTACGTTGACCGTTTCTTGACGAGCGCATTCGGACCCCGCTGTTCCGCACCCACTGTGACGTATGGCACGATGCAGGCCACCCCCACCGGACCGCCGTCACAGGAGACATCCCGCGTGCAGACCTCCGCCGTCCCGGACCTCGCGCACACCCACGCCCGCCCGGTGCACTGGCTGGCCACGGCGACGGCGATGGCCGCGGTCGTCGCGGCTGCCGGACTGCTGCAGCCCAGGGCTGCCACCGCGTCCCAGGCGGGCGCACCCGGCACGGGCAGCGCTGCCGCCGCGGCCCCCGATCCGGCAGGCGTGCAGCTCCCGCTGGAGTGCGGCGGGGCGAAGACCGTCGTGACCGGCAAGGCTTCGGGCGATCTCGACGGCGACGGCAGCCCCGAGACCGTGGCCGTGGCCCGCTGCGACGCCGGCTCCGGCACTCCGCCGAGCGGCGTGTACGTCCTGACCCAGGGCAGGGGTACGGGTCCACGCGTCGTCGCGACGCTGCTCGAGCCCTCGCAGAAGCAGTCCGTCAAAGACTTCGCCGTACGTGATCGAGCGGTTACGGCGACGTTGCTCGGCTACTCCTCGCCGGACGTGCCGAGCTGCTGCCCCGACGAGCAGGAGAAGGTCAATTGGCGGTGGCAGGGCGGGAAGTTCGTCCGCAGCGCCCCGGCGCAAGCGCGCAGTATGTGATTTGTCACTCTGCGTCGGGGCCGTAGACTTCTACCCTGTCCGAAACGCGACGCACATGGATGCAGTCGCCGGGGCACTCCTTCGCGGAGTCCACGACGTCCTTCAGGAGCGGCAGCGGTACGGGCGTTGTGGCGCCCGGGTTCTGGAGCAGTTCGTCCTCGCCGCTCTTCACATACGCGAGCCCGTCGATGTCCAGCTCGAATACCTCGGGGGCGTACTGCGCACAGATCCCGTCCCCGGTGCAGAGGTCCTGGTCGATCCAGACTTCCAGGGCCTCCCCGACGCCTGCGGTGGGAGCCTCGTGCTGCACGGTCATATCTCCTGCCGTTTCCTTCGTCGGGTGTAGCAATGTGAAGCAAGTCGTGCCAGCCCTGACGGGTGTTGAACGCTTCGACGATACAACCGCCCGCTTTCCGATGTTGATGGGTGGGTATTCCCCTGGCGTGAGGGAGAGCGCAAGGGTGAAGATCGGACACACCCCTACCGTCTTTGTGATCTAGGGGTTTCAATCACCACCCGCCCAGGTAGGGTCAGGAAGCGTCCAGCTCCCCATGGAGGAGGTGAGGACCGTGGCAGCCCACGACGACGACATCAACCGCGGCATCCGGCCGGGGCGAGGGTCTGAAGACCCCGCCGGTCAGGTTGCCTATCTCGAGCAGGAAATCGCCGTCCTGCGCCGCAAGCTCGCCGACTCTCCGCGTCATACGAGGATTCTCGAAGAGCGGATCGTCGAGTTGCAGACCAACCTGGCCGGCGTCTCCGCACAGAACGAGCGGCTCGCCAACACGCTCCGTGAGGCCCGCGACCAGATCGTGGCCCTCAAGGAGGAGGTCGACCGGCTCGCACAGCCGCCGGCCGGCTTCGGTGTCTTCCTGCAGGCCAATGAGGACGGCACCTGTGACATCTTCACCGGGGGCCGCAAGCTCCGGGTGAATGTCAGCCCCAGCGTCGAGCTCGACGAGCTCAGGCGGGGCCAGGAAGTCATGCTCAACGAGGCGCTCAATGTGGTCGAGGCCATGGAGTTCGAGCGCGCCGGGGACATCGTCACCCTCAAGGAGATCCTCGAGGACGGCGAGCGCGCCCTGGTGCTCGGGCACACCGACGAGGAACGGGTGGTGCGGCTTGCGGACACGCTGCTGGACACCACCATCCGTCCCGGCGACGCCCTGCTGCTCGAGCCCCGCTCCGGCTACGTCTATGAAGTGATCCCGAAGAGCGAGGTCGAAGAGCTCGTCCTCGAAGAGGTCCCGGACGTCGACTACGACAAGATCGGCGGTCTGGGCGGCCAGATCGAGATGATCCGCGACGCGGTCGAGCTTCCGTACCTCCACCCGGACCTCTTCAAGGAGCACGAACTGCGGCCGCCGAAGGGCATCCTGCTCTACGGCCCGCCCGGATGCGGCAAGACGCTGATCGCGAAGGCCGTCGCCAACTCCCTTGCCAAGAAGGTCGCCGAGGTGACCGGCCAGCCCGCGGGGAAGAGCTACTTCCTCAACATCAAGGGCCCCGAGCTCCTCAACAAGTACGTCGGTGAGACCGAGCGGCACATCCGCCTGGTCTTCCAGCGTGCCCGGGAGAAGGCGAGCGAGGGCACCCCCGTCATCGTCTTCTTCGACGAGATGGAATCCCTCTTCCGCACCCGTGGTTCCGGCGTCAGCTCGGACGTGGAGAACACCATCGTCCCGCAGCTGCTCGCCGAGATCGACGGTGTGGAGGGTCTGGAGAACGTCATCGTCATCGGCGCCTCCAACCGCGAGGACATGATCGACCCCGCGATTCTGCGCCCCGGCCGGCTCGATGTGAAGATCAAGATCGAGCGTCCGGACGCGGAGGCCGCAAAGGATATCTTCGCCAAGTACCTGACGGCCTCGCTGCCGCTGCACTCGGACGACCTGTCCGAGCACAATGGCTCCAAGGAAGCCGCGGCGCACGGGATGATCCAGTCCGTCGTCGAGCAGATGTACGCGGAATCCGAGGAGAACCGCTTCCTCGAGGTCACGTACGCCAATGGCGACAAGGAAGTCCTGTACTTCAAGGACTTCAACTCCGGCGCGATGATCCAGAACATCGTCGACCGGGCCAAGAAGATGGCCATCAAGGCCTTCCTCGACCACAACCAGAAGGGCCTTCGGGTCTCCCACCTCCTCCAGGCATGCGTGGACGAGTTCAAGGAGAACGAGGACCTGCCGAACACGACCAACCCGGACGACTGGGCCCGGATCTCCGGAAAGAAGGGCGAGCGGATCGTGTTCATCCGCACCCTTGTCACCGGAAAGCAGGGCGCGGACACCGGACGTTCCATCGACACGGTGGCGAACACCGGTCAGTACCTGTAGAACGCAGACCGGCTGCGGATGCTGGAGATCCCCTCGCCGAAGGCAGGGGGACGGGGCATCCGCAGCCGAATGCTTTTCCGACAGGTCCAGCCATAGCCGGAGCAATGACGAAATTGATCTCCCCACCAGTGCAGAGGCGTTCTAGGCTCTTCGGTACCACCGAGTCGCGCAGTGCGGGGACGGGCACCGCACAGGCACCGGAGAGACAGCGGTACTTGAGCGCCGTTCCCGGAGGGGAGCGCCGCCGGGCAAGGAGGGCCGCATGACCGTACGGCGAGTAATGGGCATCGAGACGGAGTACGGCATCTCCGTTCCTGGCCACCCGAACGCCAATGCCATGCTCACCTCGTCCCAGATCGTCAACGCCTACGCGGCGGCGATGCACAGGGCGCGGCGCGCCCGCTGGGACTTCGAGGAGGAGAATCCGCTGCGGGACGCCCGCGGCTTCGACCTCGCCCGCGAGGCCGCCGACTCCAGCCAGCTCACCGACGAGGACATCGGCCTGGCCAATGTGATCCTCACCAACGGTGCACGACTGTACGTCGACCATGCGCACCCCGAGTACAGCTCACCCGAGGTCACGAACCCGCTCGACGCCGTCCTGTGGGACAAGGCGGGCGAGCGGATCATGGCGGAGGCCGCCGAGCGCGCGGCCCAGCTCCCCGGCGCCCAGCCGATCCACCTGTACAAGAACAACACCGACAACAAGGGCGCGTCCTACGGCACGCACGAGAACTACCTGATGAAGCGGGAGACCGCCTTCTCGGACATCGTGCGCCACCTGACGCCGTTCTTCGTGTCCCGGCAGGTCGTCACCGGTGCCGGACGGGTCGGAATCGGCCAGGACGGCCATGAACACGGCTTTCAGCTCAGCCAGCGGGCCGACTATTTCGAGGTCGAGGTCGGGCTCGAGACCACGCTGAAGCGGCCCATCATCAACACCCGCGACGAGCCCCACTCCGACGCCGAGAAGTACCGCCGGCTGCATGTGATCATCGGCGACGCGAACCTGTCCGAGATCTCGACCTACCTCAAGCTGGGCACGACGGCCCTGGTCCTGTCGATGATCGAGGACGGCTTCATCGCGGTTGACCTGGCGGTCGACCAGCCGGTACGCACCCTGCACCAGGTCTCCCACGACCCGACCCTCAAGCGCCTGGTCACGCTGCGCAGCGGCCGGACACTCACCGCAGTCCAGCTCCAGATGGAATATTTCGAGCTCGCCCGCAAGTACGTCGAGGAGCGCTTCGGCGCCGACGCCGACGACCAGACCAAGGACGTCCTGGTCCGTTGGGAAGACACCCTCAACCGGCTCGAGAACGACCCGATGAGCCTGTCCGGCGAGCTGGACTGGATCGCCAAGAAGGAGCTCATGGAGGGCTACCGGCGGCGCGACAGCCTGGGCTGGGACGCGGCGCGGCTGCACCTGGTGGACCTCCAGTACGCCGACGTACGCCCCGAGAAGGGCCTGTACAACCGGCTGGCGGCCCGCGGCAAGATGAAACGGCTGCTGGACGAGCCCGACGTCGTACGGGCCGGGACGAAGCCCCCTGAGGACACCCGGGCGTACTTCCGCGGCCGCTGCCTGGAGCAGTACGCCGACGATGTGGCCGCGGCCTCCTGGGACTCGGTCATCTTCGATCTGCCCGGCCGTGACTCGCTGCAGCGGGTGCCGACCCTGGAGCCGCTGCGCGGTACGCGCAACCACGTCAAGGAGCTGCTGGACCGGTGCCGCACCGCGGAAGACCTGGTCCGGGTGCTGTCCGGGGGCTGAAATGGTTCTCGTCCGGGAATCATCGAGGTGGTCCCCGGACGTTGAGGCAAGTGCGGGGCCGATGTCGGACCCTGCTTGTAGGGTCTGATCTTGACCGAACGAACTCACGTCAGGGCAAACCGAGCGGGGTGAGGGATATGGCGACCAAGGACACCGGCGGCGGGCAGCAGAAAGCCACGCGTTCCACTGAGGAGACCGAGGAGCAGACGCAGGAGGCGCAGGCTTCGGAGGACCTCAAGGAGCGCCAGGACAAGCTGTCGGACGACGTCGACTCCGTACTGGACGAGATCGACGACGTCCTCGAGGAGAACGCCGAGGACTTCGTGCGTTCCTTCGTCCAAAAGGGCGGGCAGTAAAGCCCGTTGTCCGTCCCGGGTCGTCGGCGAAAGCCGGTGGCACCGGGACGGATGACCGGCGACGGCGCGGGTAAGGTCCGTGCACAGTTCGAAAGATCGGCCCGCGCCCGAACACGGCGGGCCGCCGCCTATCCGGAAGGAAACGCGTGGAAGCCAACCCTCGTAGCACCGGGCGTCTGCCGGCAGCCTTCCTGACGCCCGGCTCGTCCTCGTTCATGGACTTCCTGGGCCAGCACTCCCCGGAGATGCTGCCCGGCAAGCGCATCCTGCCGCCCGTACAGGGCGCCATCGAGGCACCGCACGGCACGACCATCGTCGCGACGACGTTCCCCGGCGGTGTGGTGCTCGCCGGTGACCGGCGGGCGACCATGGGCAACATGATCGCGCAGCGCGACATCGAGAAGGTCTTCCCGGCCGACGAGTACTCGGCCGTGGGCATCGCCGGCACCGCTGGCCTCGCCGTGGAGATGGTCAAGCTCTTCCAGCTGGAGCTGGAGCACTTCGAGAAGGTCGAAGGCGCCCAACTCTCCCTGGAGGGCAAGGCGAACCGGCTCTCCACGATGATCCGCGGCAACCTCGGCATGGCCATGCAGGGCCTGGCCGTGGTGCCGCTCTTCGCGGGGTACGACGTCGACCGCGAGAAGGGCCGGATCTTCTCGTACGACGTCACAGGCGGCCGCTCCGAGGAGCATGGATTCGCGGCCACCGGATCCGGTTCGATCTTCGCCCGCGGAGCGATGAAGAAGCTCTACCGCGAGGACCTGACGGAGCAGCAGGCCACCACCCTGGTCATCCAGGCGCTGTACGACGCGGCCGACGACGACTCGGCGACCGGCGGGCCCGATGTGGCCCGGCGGATCTATCCGATCGTCACCGTCATCACCGACGAGGGCTTCCGCAGGCTCACCGAGGCCGAGTCCTCCGAGATCGCCCGCTCGATCCTGGAGCGCCGCCTCGAACAGCCCGACGGCCCGCGCGCCGCGCTGCTCTGAGATGCTCCCCCAGCTACCGCTGGGAGGTGCCCCCTCGCTACTGACAGAAAGGGACGGATAGCCGGTGTCGACGCCGTTCTATGTGTCACCCCAGCAGGCCATGGCCGATCGGGCGGAATACGCCCGCAAGGGCATCGCCCGTGGTCGCAGCCTCGTCGTGCTGCAGTACTCCGACGGCATTGTCTTCGTCGGTGAGAACCCGTCCCGTGCGCTGCACAAATTCAGTGAGATCTACGACCGGATCGGCTTCGCCGCCGCCGGCAAGTACAACGAGTACGAGAACCTGCGGATCGGCGGCGTGCGCTACGCCGACCTGCGCGGTTACACCTACGACCGTGACGATGTGACGGCCCGCGGTCTCGCCAATGTCTACGCCCAGACGCTGGGCACGATCTTCTCCAGCGCGGCCGAGAAGCCGTACGAGGTGGAGCTGGTCGTCGCCGAGGTCGGCGCCACTCCCGAGGGCGACCAGATCTACCGGCTGCCGCACGACGGATCGATCGTGGACGAGCACGGCTCGGTCGCGGTCGGCGGCAGCGCCGAGCAGATCAGCACCTTCCTCGACCAGCGGCACCGCGACGGGATGTCGTTGGCCGAGGCCCTGAAGCTGGCCGTACAGGCCCTGTCCAACCAGACCAACGGCAGCGAGCGGGAGATCCCCGCGGACCGGCTGGAGGTCGCGGTGCTGGACCGTACGCGACCGCAGGCCCGGAAGTTCAAGCGCATCGTCGGACGACAGCTGTCCCGGCTGCTGGAGGCCGATGGTGCCGCGTCGACGCCGACGGACGCGCCGTCGGACACCGAGGAGACCGAGGAGACCGAGGGCGGCGAGGAGTAGCCCCCCGGCCCCGGCCGCTGACCCGGCTGCGCCCCGGACCGCCCGTGCGGACCGGGGCGCAGCCGTATGGCCAGGTCAGGGGAGCGCCCAGCGATGGAGGCGGGAGCGGTCCCGGGTGAGCCAGGTGCCGTCGCCCAGGGGGGTCACATCGCCGCCGACCGCCACCGGATACCGCACCCGGCCCAGTGGGCGGAGCGTCACCGCGTCGCACAGCCAGTGACGTACCGACACCGGCCGCCCGGGCAGATAGATCCGGCCGGTGACCAGGACATGCGCGCCGTCGATCAGGTGCGCGTCGGCGAACTCGTCGTTGTCGCGGTCGACCGCCAGCTCGCCGAGGTCGAACAGCACGGCCGGGTCGTCGGCGCCCACATCGTGGGACGCGAGCTCGTCGCGGTCGTCGTTGTGCGCGATCCCCTCGGCGCGCCGGATGGTAAGCACCCGGGACGCGGCGGGCAGGAAGTCGATCACCTCGCGCATCATCGTGCCGCCGCGGATGTGCAGCCCGTCGTGGCGCGGCTCGATCCACCAGGTCGACCAGCTGTACCAGGCCGTCCAGCAGGAGAGCGCGAGCAGCGAGCCGTCCGGATGCCACCGCTGCGTCACGTCCGAGGCGACCGCCCCGATCGGGCGGCGGGCCCGGACGTCGCCGGACGCGGCGTCGAGGAGGAGCAGGGTGTCCCGCGCGTAGCGATGCCGTGGCGAGGTGTCCTGGACCAGTATCGCGGCGCGCTCGCCGGTGGCGAGCGTCGGCACCAGGACGCTGATGAGACTGCCGTCCGGGCTCACGGCGGGCGGGCCGGGCGGGCGCGGGTCCCGGTGCCCGCCGTGCCAGCCTGCGTGCCGCAGCTCCCAGCGGGTGGCACCGTCGGGGCCGACGACGCGGATCCTGGAGCCCTCGGCGACGACGAGGGCTCCGCCGGGCAGCGGGGTGGCCGCGGCGCACGGAGACAGTCGCAGGGTCTGCGCGGGGGTGAGGGTGCCGGAGAGGAAGGTCTCCGCGTCGTGGATCTCCAGCCGCTCATCGGTTCTGACGATCAGCCGGTCCCTGGAGTGAGGTGTTACGGAGCCTGTTGCGGGGACCGTCCCGATCAGCGTCGCGTCGATCGGGGTCTCGGCCGTACTCGTCATGATCGTGATCGTTCCACGGCGGGTGTCGTGGGCTCAAGGCCGCTGGGTACGGACCATCCGGATGAGTTCAGACGGTCCGTGCGGGGGCTGACGAGCCGCGTACGACCAGTTCGACCGGGAGGTCGCCCTCCTCGGGCGGACGGCCTTCGAGGACCGCGAGCAGGGCGGACATACCGCGCTCGCCAACCCGTTCCGCGGGCAGGCTGACCGTGGTGAGCTCCGGCTCCACCGCGGTGGCGAGCGCGAGGTCGTCGAAGCCGGTGACGGACACGTCGTCGGGAACCCGCAGGCCCAGTCGCCGTACCGCCTTGCAGGCCCCGGCGGCCAGGATGTCGTCGTCGCACACGATCGCGGTGGGCCGCGGCCCCGGACCGGTGAGTGCCCGCTCCGCGGCCTCGCGCGCGCCAGCCACGTCGAGGGGTGCGGGCACGGTCCGTACGACCGCGTCGGGGATGTCGCGCAGCGCCGTGGCGAGTGCCCGGGCCCGTACGTCGAAGGTCCAGGAGGACACGGCGGATGCGAGATGGACGAAGCGGCGATGGCCGAGCGCCAGCAGATGGGCCGACATCTGCCGCATGCCGTCGGCGATGTCGAGATTGACGTGGGCCGCGGCGCCCGGGTCGGCGGGGTCGCTGTCGAGCATCACCAGCGGGAGATCCGTACCGCGGATGGCGGCCAGGGCCTGCGCGGCCATGGAGGACGCGATCACGCCGTCGAGCGCGGCGCGGGCCGAGGCGAAGGGGTCCTTTGCGGGGCCGACGCCCTCGGGGGAGGGGTAGAGCACCACGCCGAATCCGTGCTCGGAAGCGACGGTGGCCGCGCCCGTGTAGACGCGGGCGAAGAACTCGTTGGTGAGGGCCGGCACCACGAGCAGCGCGGTCCTGGTCCGCCCGAGCCGCAGATTGCGCGCGGCGAGGTTGGGCCGGTACCCGAGTTGCCGCGCGGCATCCCGTACGAGCCCGGCGGTGCGCTCGGAGACCCGGCCGCGCCATTTCTCGCCGAGGACGAGGGACACGGTGGCCTGCGATACACCGGCGACGCGGGCGACATCCCGGCTGGTGGGCCGGGGGGTGCCGGCGCGGGGCCCGACCGGCGGGGGCGCCGCCCCCTGGCCCGCCGCCGCGGGGTGGTCCTGTGGGGACCCGTGTGCCATCGGTGCCGTCCTCAGCCGCAAGCCACTTGTTCAGGTACGCCTCCGCGGTGGACCCGCGGACTGTCGACATGGTACGTATGACCGAAGACGTTATACGTAAAACCTCGGGTCGCGCCGGGGGAGAGGGGCGGAACATGGCCGCGGGAGCCACCGGCTACGCAGACATCCTCAAGGCGCCGCACGCCGCACGGCTTCTCACCGGGACGCTCGTGGGGCGGCTGCCCAACGCCACCGCCCCCGTGGCCATAGTCCTGTTCACCCGCGCCGAGGGCGGCAGCTACAGCCTCGCCGGCGGGCTCGCCGCCGTGTACGGCATAGCGACCGCGATAGGCCAGCCCCTCCTCGGCCGCGCCGTCGACCTGCACGGGCAGCCGCGCGTCCAGTTCCCCGCCGCCGTCGTCTCCGCGCTCGGCATGGTGCTCCTCGCCGCCGCCGGCATCGGCGCGCTGCCCGTCGCGTACGCGGCCGCCGCCGTCGCGGGCGTCTTCACGCCGCCCCTCGAGGGCGGACTGCGCGCCTTGTGGCCCAGCGTCCTGGGCGGCGAGGACCGGCTGCACAGGGCCTACGCCATGGACGCCGTCGCGCAGGAGATCATGTTCACCGTCGGCCCGCTGCTGGTCACCCTGCTCGTCTCGCTCTGGTCGGCCGGCGCCGCCCTCCTCGTCATCAACGTCATCGGCGTCCTCGGCGCGCTCTCCGTCGTACTTTCCAAGCCCTCCCGCGGCTGGCGCTCCGCACCCCGCGAGGCCCACTGGCTGGGCGCACTGCGCTCGCCCGGCCTGCTCGCCCTCCTCGGGTCCTTCTTCTTCGTCGGCCTGGCGCTCGGCTCGATCACCGTCGCCGGAGTCGCGTACGCCGACGACCAGGGCCGTGAGTCGGTGTACGGCTGGCTGATGGCGGCGCTCGGCCTCGGTGCGCTCATCGGTGGCGTGGCCTACGGCGCCCGCCAGTGGGCAGGCGCCCCGGAACGCCGCCTCCGCGTCATCGTCGGCCTGCTCGCGCTCGGCTATCTGCCGCTCGCTCTCACTCCCGGTGTGGTCGCCATGACCGCGCTCGCCGCCGTCTCCGGCCTCTTCCTCGCGCCCGCGATCGCCTGCGCCTTCATCGTCGTCGACCGGCACGCCCCGAGCGGCACCGTCACCGAGGCGTTCTCCTGGCTCGTCACCACCTTCGGCGTCGGCGCCGCGGTCGGAACCGCTGTCGCAGGTCCGGCGGTCGAGCTCGGCGGCACCGCCTGGAGCTTCGCCGTCGCGGGAGCCGGAGGGATCGCCGCACTGTTGGTTCTGACGGGCACTCAGCGGGTCCTCGCAGTTCCCGGCCGTACCAAGGACATCGCAGGCTCATCGGAAAATGATCGAAACGGTGCTGCCGAACCCGGTTTCAGCTCAGGCCGTGAGGCGTAATGTTCAGACATGGACCGCCGCATTTTCGGGCTGGAGAACGAGTACGGCGTCACGTGCACGTTCAGGGGACAGCGCCGACTGTCACCTGACGAAGTGGCGCGCTACCTCTTCCGCCGTGTTGTCTCATGGGGCCGCAGCAGCAATGTCTTCCTGCGGAACGGCGCCCGCCTCTACCTCGACGTGGGTTCGCATCCGGAATACGCAACTCCCGAATGCGACAACGTGACCGAACTGGTCACCCACGACAAGGCCGGCGAGCGCATTCTCGAAGGCCTGCTCGTCGACGCCGAACGCCGCCTGCACGAGGAGGGAATCGCGGGCGACGTCTATCTCTTCAAGAACAACACCGACTCGGCGGGAAACTCCTATGGCTGCCACGAGAACTATCTCGTCGCCCGCCACGGAGAGTTCTCCCGGCTGGCGGACATCCTCATTCCGTTCCTGGTCACCCGTCAGCTGCTGTGCGGCGCGGGCAAGGTGCTGCAGACCCCGCGGGGCGCGGTCTACTGCGTCAGTCAGCGCGCCGAGCACATCTGGGAGGGCGTCAGCTCCGCCACCACCCGCTCGCGCCCGATCATCAACACCCGCGACGAGCCGCACGCCGACGCAGAGCGCTACCGCCGCCTCCATGTCATCGTCGGCGACTCGAACATGTCCGAGACGACGATGCTGCTGAAGGTCGGCGCGACCGATCTCGTACTGCGCATGATCGAGGCGGGCACCGTGATGCGCGATCTGACCCTGGAGAACCCCATCCGGGCGATCCGCGAGGTCAGCCACGACATCACCGGCCAGCGCAAGGTGCGCCTGGCCAGCGGCCGCGAGGCCTCCGCCCTCGAAGTCCAGCGCGAGTACTACGAGAAGGCCGTGGACTTCGTCGAGCGGCGCGGTATCCGCACCGGCACGGTCGAGCAGGTCCTGGAGCTCTGGGGCCGCACGCTCGACGCGATCGAGGCCGAGGACCTCGACCGGATCGGCACCGAGATCGACTGGGTCATGAAGTACAAGCTCATCGAGCGCTACCGCGCCAAGCACAACATGACCATGTCGCATCCGCGAGTCGCCCAGATAGACCTCGCCTACCACGACATCCACCGCAGGCGCGGGCTGTACTACCTGCTGGAGCGCAAGGGCCAGGCCGCCCGGATCTGCAACGACCTGAAGATCTTCGAGGGCAAGTCCGTGCCCCCGCAGACCACCCGGGCCCGGCTGCGCGGCGACTTCATCCGCCGGGCGCAGGAGCAACGGCGGGACTTCACCGTCGACTGGGTGCACCTCAAGCTCAATGACCAGGCGCAGCGCACCGTGCTGTGCAAGGACCCCTTCCGGTCGGTCGACGACCGGGTGGAGAAGCTCATCGCCGGCATGTAGACCACCAGCCGGTGGAACGCCACTCGGGCCCCGTACGTTCCTCGTGCGGGGCCCTTGGCACGCCCTAGAGTGTCGGGCAACTACTGTGCCGTCTGAGATCTGAGGAACACGTGCGCCGACTTGCCGGCCTTCTCGTCGTCCCCCTGCTGCTGCTGTCCACAGCGGCGTGCGGCAGCGACGACAAGGGCTCCGACTCCATCTCGTCCAAGAACGGACTGCCCGCGATCACCGCCGGAGCCAAGTTCGGCGAGAAGCCGACACTGGCGAAGGGCGAAGGTGATCCGCCCAAGGAGCTGAAGGTCGAGACGATCAGCGAGGGCAAGGGCGCGACGCTGAAGAAGGGCGACCCGGTCCAGGTCAACTACCTCGGCCAGAGCTGGGACTCGGACAAGCCCTTCGACAACAGCTTCGACCGCAAGCAGCCGTTCGACCTCACGCTGGGCGCCGGCGGCGTCATCCAGGGCTGGGACAAGGGCCTCGTGGGCCAGAAGGTCGGCAGCCGTATCGAGATGTCGATCCCGCCGGAGCTCGGCTACGGCGCGCAGGGCCAGGGCGACATCAAGCCGAACGCGACCCTCGTCTTCGTCATCGACATCCTGAAGTCCACCCCCGTGCCGCTGTCCGCCAAGGGCACCGAGGTCGCCCAGGACAACATCGACCTGCCGAAGGTGGGCACCAACACCGACGGCAAGGCCCCCTCGGTCACCTTCCCCAAGTCCGCCGACGCGCCGAAGAAGCTCGTCTCCAATTACGTCCTGGAGGGCACGGGCCCCGTGCTGACGGCGAAGGACACCGTCGTCGTGAAGTACGAGGCGTATCTCTGGGACGGCGCCAAGAAGTTCGACAGCACCTATCAGGCGGGAAAGACCCAGACGTTCCCGCTGGCGCAGGTGACGCTCAAGGGCCTCAAGGACGGCATCGTCGGCAAGAAGGTCGGCAGTCGCATCCTGCTCGTCATCCCGCCGGACCAGGCATTCGGGGACAAGGAGCAGCAGGGCATCCCGAAGAACTCGACGCTGGTCTTCGCCGTGGACCTGCTGACCAAGGTCTGAGCACCAAGGTGTAAGCACCAATGGGGTCGGCACGAAGGTGTAAGACTGTCCTGGTTGCCCCGTTCATCATTTAGAGGAGCAGTTCAGTGAGCATCGAGAAGCCCGAGATCGACTTCCCGGGTGGCGAGCCGCCGGCCGACCTGGAGATCAAGGACATCTGGGAGGGGGACGGCCCGGTGGCCAAGGCGGGCGACACCGTCTCCGTCCACTACGTTGGCGTGGCCTTCTCCACCGGCGAGGAGTTCGACGCGTCCTGGAACCGCGGCACTCCCCTGCAGTTCCAGCTCGGCGTCGGCCAGGTCATCTCCGGCTGGGACCAGGGCGTGCAGGGCATGAAGGTCGGCGGCCGTCGCCAGCTGATCATCCCCGCGCACCTCGCGTACGGCGACCGCGGCGCCGGTGGCGGCACTATCGCCCCCGGCGAGACGCTGATCTTCGTCTGCGACCTGGTCGCCGTCTGACCACGTACGGACAGTGAACGAGGGCCCATGCCTTGTGGCATGGGCCCTCGGCTTTTGCCCCGGCGCTCCCGAGCGGTACGGTCAACGATTGGAAACACTTTGAGGAAGGGCGTCGATGGCCATTGCCAAGGCCGAGCGGCTGATGAATCTGGCGCTGTGCCTGCTGGGGACCCGCCGCCCGCTCAGCAAGCGCGAACTGCGCGGTTCCATCGAGGCCTACCTCGAGGCAGGTTCCGACGACTCCTTCAACCGGATGTTCGAGCGCGACAAGGATGATCTGCGCGAACTCGGCCTGGTCATCGAGACGGTGGAGAATCTCGACGGCGACACCGGCTATCTCGCCCGCCGCGACTCGAACCGGCTGCCCGCCATCACGCTCGACGCCGAGGAGGCCGCCGCGCTCGGCCTCGCCGCCAAGGTCTGGCAGCAGGCGCGGCTCGCCGGAGCCGCCAGCGGCGCCCTGCAGAAGCTGCGCGCGGCCGGCATGCCCGAGGCCGAGGATTCGTACGAGGCGCACCACAGCGCACTCGAACCCCGCATCCCCGTCCATGAGGCCGCCTTCGAGCCTTTGATGCTCGCCTGCCGCGACCGCCGCCCGGTCGTCTTCGACTACCGCAAGGCGAATGCCGCGCGCCCCGAGCCGCGCCATGTCGAGCCATGGACGCTCGAGTGCTGGCGCGGCCACTGGTATCTGGCGGGCTGGGACCGGGACCGCGGCGCCGAGCGGGTCTTCCGGCTCTCCCGCATCACCGGCCGGGTCCGCTCGCGCGCCGGCTCCTTCACCGCGCCCGTGCCCGACGTCGTCACCGTCCGGGAGACCGTCGAGAGCTGGGCCGGGGAGACCGCGACCCGCTCCGCGCGGATCCGGCTGCGCACCGGCTGCGGCTATCCGCTGCGGTCCAGGGCGCAGTCGATACGGGAACTGGGGGAGGGCTGGGACGAGTTGGAGATTCCGTACGGACACGGGCTCGACGCCTGGCTCGTGGAGTTCGGCCCGGACGTCGTCGTACTGGAGCCCGCAGATCTGCGGGCCGATGTGGTGGACCGGCTGCGCGCCGTGGCCAAGGGCTGAGGGGGGACTCGTACAACCATGGCCGCCAATGCCATTGACCAGACCCGGCGGATGCTCTCGCTGGTGACCTATCTGCGGGAGCGCCCCGGCGCGCGCGTCGGCGACGTCGCCCGCGCCTTCGGGATCACCGAGGACGAGCTGATCTCCGACCTCGACGTACTGCCGATGTGCGGGACGAGCTTCCGCGGCGGCGATCTGCTGGACATCGACACCGACGGTGAGCGCATCTGGTGGCACAACCCCGACGATGTCGCCGAGCCGCTGCGGCTCGCTGCCGACGAGGCGACCGCGCTGCTGGTCGCCGCGCGGGCCGTGGCCACGCTGCCGGGGCTGCGTGAGAGCGACCGGGAAGCGCTGCTGCGGGCCACCGCCAAGCTGGAGGCCGCGGCGGGCGAGACGGCGGGCGCCAGCTCCCGGCTGTCGGTGACCTTCGAGTCCGAGGGCGGCGTCTTCGCCGACGTCGACCGGGCGATCTCGGAGCGACGGCGCCTGTGGCTGAAGTACTACTCGCCCGCGCGCGACGAGCTCACCGAGCGCGAGGTCGACCCGATCCGGCTCTTCGCCGTGGGACATACGTATATGGAGGCCTGGTGCCGTCTCTCCGAGGCGCGCAGGACCTTCCGCCTCGACCGGGTGGCGGAGATCAGGCTGCTGGACGCGCCCGCGGCCCCGCCCGAGCTGGAGCTGCGCGATCTGTCGGAGGGGCTTGTGCAGCCGTCCGCGGACGACCCCGAGGTCGTGGTCGAGGTCGGCCCCGGGGGACGCTGGGTCGCGGAGTACTACCCGCACGACAGCGCGGACGAGCTGCCGGACGGCGGTCTGCGGATCACTTTGCGTACACCTGAGCCTGCCTCGCTGCGCCGGCTGGCGCTGCGGCTGGGGCAGGACGGGCGGATCGTCTCGCCGCAGGACCTGGCGGACAGCGCCCGGCTGGCGGCGCGCGAGGCGCTCACGGCCTACGACGGTCAGGAATAGGGAGACTCGCGCCATATGTCTGTGATGTCAGGATTCGCGGCCCATGTGGGACCGGTCCTCTTCAAGGCCGCCTGTCCCGACTGCCGCGCCCGCTTCGAGCTCTCGGCGGGGGCCCTGCGACTGGCGATCGGCGCGAGCGCGCGGACCACGTTCTACTCCTTCACCTGCCCGGAGTGCGGGTCCGCGGTCCGCAAACCGGCGGGGGAGCGCATCGTCGAACTCCTCACCGGCGGCGGCGTGCGGACGCTGCGCCTCCACTCCTCCCTCTGAGACGTCTAGGCTCTGCCCATGCTCTGGCCCATGCTCGCCATCGCCCTCGGCTTCGTCGGGATCGCCGTGCTCGGCGTCCTCGGTATCCGGGTCTTCATCGAGGCCCAGCGCCTGGGCCGTGAGGTGGCCCGCACGGCGGAGCGGATCAACCGTGCGGCGGAGGATCTGGAGAGGGCGGCGACGGATCTGGCGCGTACGGGCGAGGCCTTGCGGTAGGGCGGGTGCACCCTGATGCGTGGGCGACTCGGGCGGTAGGCTGATAAGTGGCGGCAACAGGCAATGAGGCGCCGGCCGCGACGGGAGTATGCAAGGGGATTGCCCTGCGTTTACCCGTGAGAGTTACGATCGCAGCCGGTTGCGGTTCGGACACCAGTCCACCGCGATCAGCAGCTCAGCCCCATGCCGCCTCGGTGAGAAGGTAGACACCAGCTATGTTCCGACAGATCGGTCCCCTCGAGATCAGTCTCATCCTTCTCGTCGTCGTCTTGCTTTTCGGGGCCAAGAAGCTTCCCGAGATGGCCCGTTCGCTGGGTAAGTCCGCCCGGATCCTGAAGAGCGAAGCGAAGGCGATGAAGTCCGAGGGCCAGCCGGCCGCCACTCCGGCCGACCCGCCGCAGGACCCGGCCCAGAGTCAGGCCGCCCCTCGTACGATCCAGGCGTCGCCCGGCGACGTGACGAGCGCTCGCCCCGTGAACGAGCCCACCGACACCACCCCCCAGCGCTGACCCCAAGGCCGCCGATCACGGCCTGCCGCACGAGATGAGGACGTGGGTTGCTCAAGCCTGCCCGCTCGAAACAGAAGCAGGAGAAGGACCCCGAAGGGCGCATGCCACTCGCGGACCATCTGCGTGAGCTGCGCAACCGGCTTGCCAAGGCGATGCTGGCGGTCACGATCGCGTCCATCGTGGCCGCGTTCTACAGCCAGGACCTGATGCGGATCCTGGCCTCGCCGGTCCACGCCTGTGAACAGGGACAGCTTCAGACCGGCGGCAAGTGCGCCACGATCGTGTACACCGACCTGTTGTCGCCCTTCACCACCACGGTGAAGGTCGTCATGATGGCGGGCATCATCGCGGCCTGCCCGGTCTGGCTGTACCAGCTGTGGGCCTTCGTGGCCCCGGGCCTGCACAAGAACGAGAAGAAGTACACCTACTTCTTCGCCGCCGCGGCCGTTCCGCTCTTCGCCGCGGGTGCCTATCTCGCGTTCGTGATCATGCCGGTGAGCATGAGTGTGCTGCTGAGCATCACCCCGGACACCGCCGCGAACTTCCTCGAGGTCGACAAGATCCTGGACTTCGCCGTCCGCATGGTGCTGATCTTCGGGTTCTCCTTCGAGCTGCCGCTGCTGCTGATCATGCTGAACGTGGCCGGCGTCGTGACCGGGCGCCGGATGGCCGGCTGGTGGCGCGGTGTCGTCATGGGCATCTTCGTCTTCGGGGCGATCGCCACCCCGTCCACCGACCCCCTGGGCATGATCGCGCTGGCGGGACCGATCATCGTGCTGTACTTCATCGCCGTGGGCGTCTCGCTGCTCAACGACCGGCGGCGACGCCGCAACGACCCCGACGCTGAACTCGACGACGACGAGGCATCCGACCTCGACCTCGCTCCCGAGGCTGTCGGCGAGATCGAGGCCGTATCAGCCTCCAGGGCGCTGCCGGAGCAGGCGAGCGGTGAGGCCGAGGGACGTTCCCACCGGCTCAACGGTTACGACGACATCACCTGATCTTGTATGGTCCTGCCCCCAGACTCCGTCCAGGGGGACCCCCAGTGACCAGCGAGATCACCCTTTTCGTCAATCCCACCGCGGGACGCGGCCGGGGCGCTCATGCCGCGCAGCCGGCCGCTCGTGTGCTGCGCGAGGCCGGGTTTTCCGTGCGTACCGTCCTCGGCGAGGACGCCGACGATGCCCTGCGGCGGGCGCGCGAAGCCGTCGGCGGCGGGACCGGGGCTCTCATAGCCGTCGGTGGGGACGGGATGATGTCGCTCGCCCTGCAAGCCGTCGCCGGGACCCGGACGCCGCTCGGTGTCGTCGCCGTGGGGACCGGCAATGACTTCGCCCGTGCGCTCGGGCTGCCCGTGCGGGAGCCTGCCGCCGCCGGGCGGATCGTGGCCGAGGCGCTCAAGGGCGAGCAGATCCGGGAGGTGGACCTCGGGCGCGTGGGGCAGAAGTGGTTCGGGACCATCCTCGCCTCCGGGTTCGACTCGCGGGTCAACGACCGCGGGAACCGCATGCGGTGGCCCAGCGGGCGCTTCAAGTACGACCTCGCGATGGTCGCCGAGCTGGCGGCCTTCAAGACCGTCCCGTACCGCATCACCCTCGACGACGGGGAGGTGCGCGAGATCGAGGCCACCCTCGTCGCCGTTGGCAACGGATCCTCCTACGGCGGCGGCATGCGGATCTGCTCAGGTGCGCGCATGGACGACGGGCTGTTCGACGTGACCGTGGTCGGGGACTGTACGCGTACGACCCTGCTCAAGGTCTTTCCGCAGGTTTACAAGGGGACGCACCTCAGCCACCCCAAGGTGACAACCCGCCGCGTCCGCACGATCACGCTCCAGGCGGAGGGAGTCACCGGGTATGCCGACGGCGAACCGATGGGAGCGCTGCCGCTGACCGCGGAGTGCGTTCCGGGCGCCGTGCGGGTGCTCGCTCCGGCACGTGCCCCAGCGATCGACCAGTGATCGCACGGTGATTGCCCGGTGATTGCCCCGGTCAATTAAAGATCGGGCTCACTGTCAGAGGTGACGGGTAGGCTCGTGAGCAAGATGACCGAGGACCTCTCTCCCGCTGAGCGCTATGCCGCCGCCCGCATCCGCGCTGTTGAGGAGGCCACTGCGCTGGCCCCCTTCCGTGCGATGTACGAATTCGACCTGGACCCCTTCCAGATCGAGGCCTGTCAGGCCCTGGAGGCGGGCAAGGGCGTGCTCGTCGCCGCGCCCACCGGCTCGGGCAAGACCATCGTCGGCGAATTCGCCGTCCACCTGGCCCTTCAGCAGGGCCGCAAGTGCTTCTACACCACGCCCATCAAGGCCCTGTCCAACCAGAAGTACACCGACTTCGTCAGGCGCTACGGCGCGGACAAGGTCGGCCTGCTCACCGGCGACAACAGCGTCAACTCCGAAGCACCCGTGGTCGTGATGACCACCGAGGTGCTGCGCAACATGCTCTATGCGGGCTCGCAGTCGCTGCTCGGCCTCGGCTATGTGGTGATGGACGAGGTGCACTACCTCTCCGACCGCTTCCGCGGCGCCGTGTGGGAGGAAGTGATCATCCACCTCCCCGAGTCGGTGACGCTGGTGTCACTGTCGGCGACTGTTTCCAACGCGGAGGAGTTCGGCGACTGGCTGGACACCGTCCGCGGGGACACCGAGGTGATCGTCTCCGAGGAGCGGCCCGTCCCGCTGTGGCAGCACGTCTTGGCCGGCCGCCGGATGTACGACCTCTTCGAGGAGGAGACCGACCACGGCGGCCGCGGCTCGGCCCGGCGCGAGGTCAACCCCGATCTCGTACGCCTGGCGCGGATGGAGAACCAGCGCACGTACAACCCCCGTGACCGCCGCCGCGGCAAGATGGTGCGCGAGGCGGACCGTGAGCGGGAGCGGCGCCAGCGCAGCCGGATCTGGACGCCCGGGCGGCCCGAGGTCATCGAGCGGCTCGACTCCGAAGGGCTGCTGCCCGCGATCACCTTCATCTTCAGCCGGGCGGGCTGCGAGGCCGCCGTGCAGCAGTGCATGTACGCGGGACTGCGGCTGAACGCCGACGACGCGCGGCTCAAGGTGCGCGAGCTCGTGGAGGAGCGGACCGCCGCCATCCCCACCGAGGATCTGCATGTCCTCGGCTACTACGAGTGGTTGGAAGGCCTTGAGCGCGGCATCGCTGCGCACCACGCCGGCATGCTGCCGACGTTCAAGGAAGTCGTCGAAGAGCTCTTCGTACGCGGTCTGGTGAAGGCCGTCTTCGCCACCGAGACGCTGGCGCTCGGCATCAACATGCCTGCTCGCTCCGTGGTGTTGGAGAAGCTCGTCAAGTGGAACGGCGAGCAGCACGCCGACATCACCCCCGGCGAGTACACCCAACTCACCGGCAGGGCAGGGCGGCGCGGCATCGACGTCGAGGGCCACGCCGTGGTGCTGTGGCAGCGGGCGATGGACCCGGCCGCGCTCGCGGGACTCGCGGGCACCCGCACCTACCCCCTGCGTTCCAGCTTCAAGCCCTCGTACAACATGGCGGTCAACCTTGTGCACCAGTTCGGGCGGCACCGCTCCCGCGAGCTGCTCGAGACGTCGTTCGCGCAGTTCCAGGCGGACAAGTCGGTCGTCGGCATCTCCCGCCAGGTGCAGAAGAACGAAGAGGGACTCGTGGGCTACCGCGAGGGCATGACCTGCCACTTGGGCGACTTCGAGGAGTACGCGCGGCTGCGCCGCGAGCTCAAGGACCGCGAGACGGAACTGGCCAAGCAGGGCGCGGCCCAGCGGCGGGCCGCCGCGGCCTCCTCGCTGGAGAAGCTGAAGCCCGGCGATGTCATCCACGTTCCCACCGGCAAGTTCGCGGGCCTTGCGCTCGTCATCGACCCGGGCATCCCGGCGGGCCGGACCAACGGACACCGCGGCGGCTTCGAGTACCACGACGGACCACGGCCGCTCGTGCTGACCGCCGAACGGCAGGTCAAGCGGCTGGCGTCGATGGACTTCCCGGTGCCGGTCGAGGCGCTGGAGCGGATGCGGATCCCGAAGTCCTTCAACCCGCGCTCGCCGCAGTCCCGTCGCGATCTGGCCTCCGCGCTGCGGACGAAGGCCGGGCACATCGTGCCCGAGCGGCACCGCAAGCAGCGGGCGGCCGCCGCCGACGACCGCGAGATCGCGCGGCTGCGCACCGAGCTGCGCGCGCATCCCTGCCACGGCTGCGACGAGCGCGAGGACCATGCGCGATGGGCGGAGCGGTACCACCGGCTGCAGCGCGACACCTGGCAGCTGGAGCGGCGCATCGAGGGCCGGACGAACACCATCGCCCGTACCTTCGACCGGATCGTGGCGCTGCTGACCGAGCTGGACTATCTGCGCGGCGACGAGGTCACCGAACACGGCAAGCGGCTCGCGCGGCTCTACGGCGAGCTGGATCTGCTGGCCAGCGAGTGCCTGCGCGACGGTGTGTGGGAGGGGCTGAGCCCGGCCGAACTGGCCGCGTGCGTCTCGGCGTTGGTGTACGAGGCGCGCCAGGCGGACGACGCGGTCGCGCCCAAGGTCCCGGCGGGCAAGGTGAAGGCCGCGCTCGGCGAGATGATCCACATATGGGGCCGACTGGACGCCCTGGAGGAAGAGTTCAAGATCAACCAGGCGGAGGGCGTCGGACAGCGCGAGCCCGATCTCGGCTTCGCCTGGGCCGCGTACCAGTGGGCATCCGACCGGAGCCTGGACGAGGTGCTGCGCGAGGCCGAGATGCCCGCCGGAGACTTCGTGCGCTGGTGCAAGCAAGTGATCGATGTGCTCGGACAGATCGCGGCGGCGGCACCACGTGAGGGCAGCACAGTCGCCAAGAACGCCCGCAAGGCGGTCGACGCTCTGCTGCGGGGTGTAGTGGCGTACAGCTCGGTGGGCTGAGCGGCGATAAGTACGACGGCCCGGTTCACCGCAAGGCGGTGAACCGGGCCATCAGCGTCCGGTCGGCTCTGGGCGGTCAGCCCCAGAACCTGTCCTCTTCGTCGAGGTCCTCGGAGCACTCGTCGATGTCGGTGATCTTTCCGCCGACGATGGTGAAGAAGAGGCCCTCCCGGATCTCGATGCCGTGGTCGCCCCGGTCGGCCCGCATTGTGTGAAGTGACATGGCGTGCCCGCGCCCGTCGGCCAGCACCGCTTCCAGCTGGATCTGCATCGTGCCGTCGGTCTCCTCGCCGAGCGTGCGGTACAGCTGGAGAACGGCATCGAGGCCCTTGTGGTGGCCGGAGAGCGGGTTGTTGCCCGGCACGTGGTGGACGACGTCCTTCGTCATCAGGGAGCCGAGTGTCTCCATGTCACCCGACACGAACGCTGCGTAACCCTGGCGTACAAGGGCGCAGTCCGGGTGTTCAGCCATAGTGATTCACACCTTTCGTCCCTATAAATGCCCCTTTCCTCCATCCTCCGCCGGGTGTGGAGGGCTGTCTACGCAGGCGTCACGCGGTGGACGTGACCGCGTCCCGCTTGGCGACTTCCTCGCGCACGATCGGGATCGGCGAGCGGCTCGCCCCACAGGCAGTAGCTGTCCGCGTGGTCGCGGGTGACCAGCCGCAGCCGAGGGCGCATATGCCCAGTGGGACAGGCGTCTTGGGGTCGAGTCAACTGTTCCTGTAGGCCCGCCAGCCGCCGTACTCGGTGATGTCTTCGGCCTCGTCGAGGGCGGCGGGTTCGCAGAGGAAGCCGGGGGCGGTGGTGCCGTCGGCGAGCTCTACCCGGCCGATTGCCATGGGGCGGGGGAGGGCGGCGGTGAGCGCGCCGAGGCCTTCCGGGGGCAGCTCCCAGATCTCGGCCTCGATTGACTGTCCGTTGTCCGTGCCTACGTGGACGAGGCCGGGCTTGGGCGGGTCGGTGCGCAGGGCGACGAGCCGGTAGGCGGGGGCGGTGGTGGTCGTGGCCTTGAACGTCGCGCCGAGGGCGAGGAGTTGCGGGTTGAGGGGCTGGCCGGTGAGGTGGGCGCCGACGACAGCGAGGCGGGTGGGCGGGGTGAGGTGTGCCGCGATCCGGGCGAGGCGGTCGTCCGTGCCTGCCGGGCCGACCAGCATGACGCCGAACGGGCGGCCGTCCACGTCGCCTGCCGGGACTGCGACCGCGGCCAGGTCGAAGAGGTTCGTGGAGTTGGTGAACCGGCCGAGGCGGGCGTTGGCGCCGATCGGGTCGGCGGCGACGTCGTCGAGGGTGGGGTGGCCGGGGGCGGTGGGCAGCAGGAGCGCGTCCGCGTCTGTGGCGGCGAGGGCGGCCATGGCCTGGTCGCGGAGGGCGGCGAGGCGGGCCTGGTCGGCGGAGAGCTGGTGGGCGGGGATGTCGCGGGCGCGGCGGATGATGGCGGCGACGGTGGGGTCGAGGTCATTTGTCGCCTTGTCGATGAATGCGCCCACGGCGGTGTAGCGCTCGGCGACGAACGCGCCTTCATAGAGCATCGTGGCGGCGTCGGTGAAGGGCGTGAGATCCAGGAGCGTCAGGTGGGCCCCGGCGCCGGCGAGGCGCGCGGCCGCGGCCTCGTACGCCTCCTCCCAGCCGGGGTCCATCGGTCCCAGCTGGGCGCTCGGCGGCACGGCGATCCGCCAGGGGCCGGGTGCGCGGGGCGCTAGCTCGCGGGCCGGGCCTGTGGAGATGAGGGCGAGGGCGAGCTCGGCGTCCTGGAGCGTACGGGCGAAAACGCTGACGCAGTCGAGGCTCGCGCAGGCCGGGACCACGCCGTCGGTGGGGACGAGGCCGCGGGTGGGCTTCAGCCCGACGATGCCGTTGAACGCCGCGGGGACGCGGCCGGAGCCTGCGGTGTCCGTGCCGAGCGCGATGTCGGCGATGCCGAGGGCGACGGCGACGGCGGATCCGGAACTGGATCCGCCGGCCACGCGGGTGGGGTCGGTGGCGCTGTGCACCGCGCCATAGGGCGAGCGGGTGCCGACCAGGCCGGTGGCGAACTGGTCCATGTTCGTGCTGCCGAGCACGACGGCGCCGGCGGCCTTGAGCCGGGCGACGGCGGGGGCGTCGGTGGGCGGGTCGTACGCGTAGGAGGGGCAGCCGGCAGTGGTGGGGAGGCCCTCGACGTCGATGTTGCCCTTGACGGCGAGGGTGCGCCCGGCGAGGGGGAGGTGCGCGCCGGCGGCGAGTCGGTCATCGATGTCGCGGGCGTCGGCTTCGGCGTCGGCGCGGGGGCGGAGGGTGATCCAGATGTCGGGGCGGTGGGTGCGGTGGATGAGGTCGTAGGCGGCGCGGATGCGGGTGAGGGCGGGGGTGGGCATGGGGGGTGGCTCCTTGGGGTGCGGGCGGCTGGAGTGCGGGCTGGGGATTTGTCCCCCACCCCGCCCCTTCCCTGAACTGGGGGCTCGCCCCCAGACCCCCAGTCCTCAATCGCCGGACGGGCTCAATCTTTCAGCCCCGCCGGCGATTGAGGCGCGGGGTCCGGGGCGGAGCCCCGGTTCAGGGATGGGGGTACCTCCCAGGCGAAGCTCTGGGGGAGGGCGGGTGGGGGAAAGACTCCGCCCCGGTCAGGGGTTCGTCGGGGTCAGGATGGCCAGCGGGGTACCTGCCTCCACCTGGGTGCCGGGCGCGACCAGGAAGCGGGTGACACACGCCGCGTACGGGGCGTGGATGCGGGATTCCATCTTCATGGCCTCCAGGGTCAGCAGCGGCTGGCCCGCTGAGACCTCCGCTCCCGGTTCGGCGTTCAACTGCCAGACCGATGCCGCGAATTCGGCCTCCAGCACTTGGCCGCCCGGTGGGACGTCCAGTTCGGCGGCAGGGGCCGGGAGCGCGGTGGACGTGGCCGCTCGGGCGAATTCGCCCGAGGCCTCCCAGGCGTCGCGTTCCTCGGCGAAGGCGCGTGCCTGGCGGGTGCGGAAGGTGGCGATCGACGGCGCGTTGTCGGCGAGGAAGCGCTGGTAGTCCGCCAGCGAGAAAGTCCCCTCCTCGATACGCGGAGTGAACCGGCCCGCCGCCATGTCAGCCCGAAGCTCGAGGAGTTCCTCCGCATCCACCGGGTACCACTTGATCCGGTCGAAGAAGCGCAGCAGCCAGGGTCGTTCCTGCCAGCGCGACCACACCTGGGTCGTCCGGCCCACGAACTGATAGCCGCCCGGCCCCTCCATGCCGTACACGCACAGATACGCGCCGCCGATGCCGACCGAGTTCTCCGCGGTCCAGGTCCTCGCCGGGTTGTACTTCGTCGTCACCAGGCGGTGGCGCGGATCCAGCGGAGTGGCGACCGGGGCGCCCAAGTAGACGTCGCCCAGACCCAGTACGAGGTACTCCGCGTCGAAGACCGTGCGGTACACGTCGTCGACCGAGTCGAGGCCGTTGACCCGGCGGATGAACTCGATGTTCCACGGGCACCAGGGCGCGTCGTCCCGTACCCCCGCCATATAGCGGGTGATCGCCTCCCGGGTCGCCGGATCGTCCCAGGACAGCGGGAGATGGACCGTGCGAGAAGAGACGACAAGGGCATCGGTGGGCGGGAGCCTGGACTCGATGCGGGTCAGCACGGACAGCAGCGTCCCCTGCGGGAGGATGTCGGGGTCGGTGTGGATCTGGAGCGAGCGGATGCCCGGGGTCAGGTCCACCACCCCCGGCAGGCCCTCCGCCGCCACCGCCTCTGCCAGCGCGTGGACTCGCATCCGCAGAGCGAGGTCGAGCTGCATCTCGCCGTACTCGACCAGTACGTTGTCGTCTCCGCTGCGGCGGTACGTGACCGAATCGCCCCGCCCCAGAATCCCGCCGTCGACGATGTCCGGGCGCGGAGCGCCGTCGGCCGTCACCGGCAGGAAGGTGACCGCGTCTCCCGGGCGCAGCTGTCCCAGTTTCCAGCGTTCGGCCTTGAGGATCGTCGCCGGGCAGACGAAGCCGCCGAGCGACGGGCCGTCCGGGCCCAGCAGGACCGGCATGTCGCCGGTGTAGTCGACGGCGCCGACCGAGTACGGCGTGTCGTGGATGTTGGAGGGGTGCAGGCCCGCCTCGCCGCCGTCCGTGCGTGCCCAGCGCGGCTTCGGGCCGATCAGCCGTACCCCGGTGCGCGCCGAGTTGAAGTGGACTTTCCACTTGGCGGCGTAGAAGTCGTGGATGTCCTCCGCGGTGAAGAACTCCGGCGCCGCGTGCGGGCCTTCGGCCGCCGCGATGTGCCAGACATCGTTGAAGGAAGGGCGGTCGGAGTGCGGGACGGGCGCGCCCGGCGGCGTGGCCGCGCCGCCGTGGAGGACGTCGCCCGTGCGCAGCTGACGGCCGCCGTGCCCCCCGAAGCGGCCCAGCGTGAACGTGGCCGCACTGCCCAGGAAGTCGGGCACGTCCAGGCCGCCGCCCGCGAAGAGGACATAGGTGCGCAGGCCACGGTCGGCGGGCGCGCCGATCGCCAGCGACGCGCCCGCGGGGACGGTGAACGGCTCCCACTGCGCGGCCGGTTCGCCGTCCACTGTCACCGGCGCGGGCGCGCCCGTCACGCAGACCGTCGTCGCGTGGCTGAAGCGCAGCGTCGGGCCCTGGAGCGTGCACTCCAGGCCGGGCGCGCCCTCGTCGTTGCCGAGCGCCCGGTTCCCGAGACGGAAGGAGAGGTCGTCCATCGGTCCGGACGGTGGGACGCCGACCTGCCAGTAGCCGGTGCGGCCCGGCCAGTCCTGGACGGTGGTGAGGGTGCCCGATGCCATGACCTCGATACGTGGCGTGGGGTCGGCGACGGTCGCCAGGGTCGCGGTGGTGTGTTCGGCGGCCCGTACGGACGCGTCCGCGAGCGCCGCCCGCACCAGGCCCAGGTTCGTCTCGATGCCGTCGACGCGCGTCGCCGCCAGCGCGGCGTCCAGCCGGGCGAGGGCGTCGGCGCGATCGGTTCCGTACGCCACCACCTTGGCCAGCATCGGGTCGTACGCCGTCGTGACCTCCGTCCCCGTCTCGATCCACGCGTCGACGCGAACGCCTGAGGGGTCCGAGGGACCTGAGGGCCCCGGGGGCTCCGGGGGAAAGGCCACCCGGGTCAGCAGCCCGGCGCTCGGGCGGTGGTCGCGGCTGGGGTCTTCGGCGTAGAGGCGCGCCTCCACGGCATGGCCGCGCGGAGCGCCGGGCTCTCGTACGACCGAGGTCTCGCCCTGCGCGAGGCGCAGCATCCACTCGACGAGGTCGACGCCGTAGATCTCCTCGGTCACCGGGTGTTCCACCTGGAGGCGGGTGTTGACCTCCAGGAAGTACGCCTCCTCGCGGGCCGCGTCGTACACGAACTCGACCGTGCCGGCCGAGCGGTAGCCGACCGAAGCGCACAACTCCCGTGCGGATGCCGATAGTTGCGAGCGTACGGAATCGGTCAGGCCCGGCGCCGGGGCCTCCTCGACCACCTTCTGGTTGCGGCGCTGGAGCGAGCAGTCGCGGTCGCCGAAGGTGACGACCCGGCCCTCTCCGTCGCCGAAGACCTGCACCTCGACATGGCGGGCGTGCTCGACGAGTCGCTCGAGGAAGACCCCGGCCGAGGAGAAGGAGGCCGCGGCGACGCGCTGCACACGCTCCCACGCGTCGGCCAGGCCCTCGGCGTCGTACACCGCTTGCATGCCGATGCCTCCGCCGCCGCCCGTGGCCTTGAGCATGACGGGAAAGCCGATCCGGTCCGCGGCCACCAGCGCGGCGTCGAGCCCGGTCAGCAGCCCGCTACCGGGGGCAAGCGGGACTCCGGCGGCCTCGGCTGCGGCCCGTGCGGTGTGCTTCGCGCCGAAGAGCTCCAACTGCTCGGCGGTCGGCCCGACGAAGACGATCCCGGCGTCCTCGCAGCGGCGTGCGAAGTCCGCGTCCTCGGAGAGGAAGCCGTAGCCGGGATGGATGGCGCCCGCGCCGGTGTCCTTCGCGGCTCTGAGCACGAGATCGGCGTCGAGGTACGACTCCTTGGCGGGCGCAGGCCCGAGCCGTACCGCCTCGTCGGCGAGCCGGACATGGGGCGCGGAGCGGTCGGGGTCGGAGAAGACCGCGACCGTACGCAGCCCGAGGCGGCGGGCGGTGCGGATGATGCGTACGGCGATCTCGCCGCGGTTGGCGACCAGCAGCGTGTCGAAGGTCATGCCGGCGTCCCAATCGTCATCTCCACGGCGGTCGGCTCGAAGCCGTTGCAAGGGTTGTTGATCTGCGGGCAGTTGGAGACGAGCACCAGGACGTCCGTCTCGGCGCGCAAGGTCACCCGCAGCCCCGGGGCGGATATCCCGTCCACGATGCCGAGGGTGCCGTCCTTCTCGACCGGGACGTTCATGTACCAGTTGATGTTGGAGACCAGATCGCGCTTGCCGAGGCCGTAACGCGCACCCTCCGCGAGGAAGTTGTCGACGCACGCGTGCTGCGACCAGGTGTGGTGGCCGTAGCGAAGGGTGTTGGACTCCTTTGAGCAGGCTCCGCCGACCGTGTCGTGGCGGCCGCAGGTGTCCTCGGTGACGGTCATCAGCGGGGTGTGCTCGTTCGACATCAGCACGCTGCCCGTGGTGAGGAAGATGTTGCCCTGGGCGTGGACGGTGTCGGCGGCGCTGTAGCGGACGGCGGTGTCATGGGCGTCGTAGACGAGGAAGTCCACGGCCTGGTTGCCGTGCAGATCGGTGATGGTCAGCCGCTCGTCGGCGCGGACGACGGCGGACCAGGCGGCGCGTGCCGGTACGACTGTCATGACTGGCCCCTTGCGGCAAGGAAATCAGCGGTGTTCGCGTAGGCGCGGCGACCCTCGGGAGTGGCCTCCCAGAGCGGGTCGCCGGGCGTGGTGGGGGCGGCGCGCCAGGCCAGCACCTCCAGCGGGGTGCTGACGTACTCCGGGCGCGGGTCCAGCGGGTGCGGGACGTTTGCGATCAGCACGGTCAGATCCTGCTCGGCGCGGAGCGTGACGGAGGCGCCGGGTCCCGCGGAGCCGGTGAAGTCGAGGGTGCCGTCGTCGCGTACCTCCACGCCCTGGAAGAAGGAGAGGGAGGGCGGCAGATCGCGCGGCTCCAGGCCGTTCTTGAGCGCGGCGAGTGTGAGGAGCTCGCGGCCTGCGGGGGACGCGGACTGGGGGGTTCCGTCTCCGTACCGGTGGGTGTTCCGTACGAGAGTGGAGGTACCGCACAGCGCGTCGTGGCGGCCGGCGGTGTCGGCGATCAGGGTGGCGAGTACTCGCCCCTGGTCGGACAGCAGGAGCCCGCCGGTGCGGAGGTAGGCGTTCCACTGGACCTTGACCGTGTCGGCGGCGTTGAGGCGTTCCCAGGGGCGGCCGTCGACGTACAGGAGCAGATGGGCGCAGGCGTCCCCGCCCAGGTCGGTGAGGCGCAGCTCAGTGCCCCGGGCGAGGACGCGGTGCGTGTAGTTGCCGCCGGCGACGGTCTCCGCCCACACCAGCTGCCCGGCCTCGCAGGGCGGCTCGGGCCAGTCGGTGGCAGGCACCACGGGCATGGCCTCGGCGCGCGCGCCGTCCTGGGCGCGGGCATGTTCGCGGGCCCCGTATGTCGTCCTCGTCGCGGTCGCCATGGCGGTGTGCCTCCTCCGGCTCGGCGGTCGTTTCTGTCGCGTGACAGAAATTAGGGGGAGAGGGAGTCTGTGCCATTGCCCGTCCGTTGCCGCACGGTTACGGAACGCTCACCGTGATCGCGGCGCAGGGGGTGTCCGGGGCGTGTGCGACGATCGGCAGCATGAGCACCACCACGGGACGACGGGTCGGCCGGCCGCGCGCGACGCAGCGGCCGGACAGCGGGATGTCCGCGCGGGACGAACTCCTCCTGGCCGCAGCGGAGTTGTTCACCACGAGCGGCTACGCGGCGACCACGACCCGGGCTGTCGCGGAGCGCGCGGGTATGCGGCAGGCGACGATGTACCACTACTTCAGCGGCAAGGAGGACCTGCTCGCTGAGCTCCTCGAGTCGACGGTGGCCCCGTCCCTGACGCTCGCACTCCGGCTGCTCGAGGACGACGCGCGCCCCGCGGAGGAACGCCTGTGGGAGCTGTGCCGCGCGGACGTGGAACTGCTGTGCGGCGGCCCGCACAACCTGGGCGCGCTGTACCTGCTCCCGGAGGTCCGGGGCGAACGCTTCACGAGCTTCCACCGGGTGCGGACGGACCTGAAGGCGGCATACGGGGAGCTGCTGGGGGCGACGGCGGCGGGGGGTGCGCTGGACAAGGGGGAGCGGGTGCTCCGTACGGACCTGGTGTTCGGGCTGATCGAGGGCGTGATCCTGGTCCACAGATCGGACCCGGAGAGGGCGGTGGGGGCGTTTGCGGGGGCGACGGCGGACGCGGCGCTGAGGATTGTGGGCGCGGTTCGGTAACGAGGGGGCGGTTGGGTTTCCGCACCCCGCCCCCTCCCGAAACTGGGCGGTGTCCAGGCCCCGTTGCGACGCTGACCGTGTCCGGCCCGCACACGGCGTTTGTGCGCGCGGCCGTCGTAACGCTGTGCTCCCCGAGGCATCCGCCACCGCCACGCAGCTCCGGCGGTGACGGCAGCCTTCTGCGCCGCACTCGGTGCCCTGCCGTTGGCCAGGTGGCGCATCGTGTTGCCCTTGTGGGGCCCAGCAGAGGGAAGCGGTCTCACTGGGGGCCGTTGGACGGGTCTGCCCGAGCTGCCGCACGTCAAGAAGCTCGTCCAGCGCGGACAGGACGACGCTACGCGCGCCGGGCCGGGGCCCCGGGATGTGTCCTGACCACCGGCCCCGCCGAGCTGACCGCCTGCTACGGGAACTCGATCTATGCTCTACCGGGCTGGACCGCGCGGAGCTATTGCGAGTACAACAACACTGCGAATTGGACGACGAAGGCGCCGTACGAACAGTACTGACCAGAGTCACGGCGGCGGCTCGGGCCACACATCCGGGCCGCCGCCCCGCCACTCGATCAGCTCCGGGTCGTCGATCGCAGTGTCCGCCTCCGGCAGGCCTGCACGGCGCAGGAACTCCACCACGTCGAGCAGGTGAAACGCCACGCCGATCCGATCACCGCGGACCGTCACCACCCTGCCACCATCCGGCGACACGGGATGCACGACCACGGGCGCCTCTTCAGCCATACCACCAGCGTCCATCCGGACGGATCAGGACGCATCCGGACAGCACAGAGCCCCCGACCATCACGGCCGCGGGCTCACGCGCGCGTGCATCTCCGGACAGTCCGGGCAACCGCTTCGATTGCCTGAGGCGACCAGTGGGTTGAAGAAATGCCCGCCCCGAAGGACGGGCAGGGGTCAGGCGGACAGGCTCCTGAGCTCGGCGGGAGGCTGCGGCGTGTGGAAGTCCTTGTAGTCCCAACCCGATTTGCGCGGGCCGCTGTTCAGGGCGTTCATCAACTGCCGCTTTTCGTCGCTGTAGCCGCGCACACCATGCGTCTGCGCCACCCAGCTGTTGACGAGGGCCACGTCACCGCTGTTGGACGCGTGCTGGAGCACGGCGGCTGCATGGCGTCGTCGCCGTACCGGACGGCTTCAGCCAGCAGCTGCTCACGCTCCTGCCGACTCGCGCCCTTGGTCTGCTCCAGCGCCCCGCGGAACGCCGCGATCAGAACGGCACGGTCGGCAGGGTTGGCGTCCTCGGGCACGCCCGTGCCGGACGGCACGAGGCTTTCCAGGTAGGCCAGGCGAGACTGCCGGCGCTCGGTCACCCGCTCGTACGCCCCGGCAATCTCCTTGACGTGCGTGTCGTACAGCGCGGCGAGCTGCTCGGCCTTGTGGCTCTCAACCACTGCGCACTGCCGCGGATCTCCTCGGCCTTCGCGGCGAAGCCGGCGCGGCGCGCACCTCGGCGTCGGTCATCGTCAGCGCCGGATCGGGCGCGGTCTCGGTCTTCGGCATCGGGCGGCCCTTCTGCGGGTCCGGGTGAGGTGCTCGGCGTCGTCTGGGTGCCACAGCCCCCCGTGCGGCGGGTGTGACGCCGTGCTGTGCAGCGAGGCGCAGGATGTGGCTGCCGGTCACCCCGAGGCGGCCGGCAAGCTCCTGGGTGGTGACCAGGGCACGTGTCTGGAAGACGATCCGCGACGCCGTGAACGCCGCGCCGGCCAAGGCTGAGTCGGACGTGCGCGTGCCCGCGAAACTGACGCTCCACGGGCTGCGCGACTTCTACGCCTCGTGCCTCATCGAGAAGAACGCGAGCGTGAAGGTCGTCCAGGTGCGCCTCGGTCATTCGAAGCCGTCGATCACGCTGGACAAGTACACGGGGCTCTGGTCGACCGGTGAGGACACAACCGCGGACGCTATCGAGTCGGTTCTGGGAGGGCTGCCGAAGGGGTCGATTCCGGCACCGAGTGCCCGTGTTGTGCCCTCAGGAGTCGCCACGTGAACCCAACTCCCACTGTGACCAGCACAAACAGCACCGTGAACCACTGGAAGTACCAGTGGCCGCCCGACGGGTCGTACACCGCGGCCCGCGGCCAGGCGAGGTTGACCGTCATCGCCAGGCCGTAGACGAGGGCCAGTACATTCACCGGCAGGCCCCAACGCCCCAGTGAGAACAGGGGTTTGCCCGCCTCGTCCAGGCCTGTGTCGCAGCCGTAGGTTCCGCGCAGGCGGCGGACCAGCATCGGGCCCGTCACCATCGCGTACGCCAGGTACAGCATCGCGATGCAGGTCGTGCCGATGGCGAGGAAAGCTTCCGGCGACGCGAGGTTGAGCAGGCCGAGTGCTGCCGCCGCGGCGCCCACGACCAGGGCGGGTCCGGCCGGCATTCCGGTGCGCGGGGAGACCTTCGCGAGGCGGGCCGAGCAGGGCAGCACCCCATCGCGCGCCATCGAGAAGAGCATCCGGGCTCCCGCCGTCTGGATCGCCAGGGTCGCCACGGCGATCGCGATCACCACATCGACGAGCAGCGCCTTGCCGACGCCGTCGCCGAGGCTGCTGGTGAGCACGTACGACAGACCCTCCGTCGCGAGCCGCCCGTCCGTCAGGCTCGGCGCGGCCAGTACCCCGCCGAGCAGCAGCAGCCCGCCGAGGACACCGGCCGAGGCGAGCGCGAGCAGGATCGTGCGCGGGGCGGTACGGCGGGGGCTGCGGGTCTCCTCGCTCAGCTCGCCCGCGCTGTCGAAGCCGATGAGGACGTACGCCGCGGTGAAGGAGCCGACGAGCAGCGCGCCGATCGCCCCGCCCTGGCCGCCGGTGTGCAGGGTGACGCCCGGGCCGCGCTCGGAGTGGGTGAGGAGGAGTACGACGATCAGTACCGCCCCGATGATCTCGGCGGTCACGCCGATGCGGTTCACCGCCGACATGACGCGGTTGTCGAGGAGGTTCACCAGCGTTGTCAGGGCGAGGAGTACGACCGCGAGCAGCGCGGCGTTCGCGGCGCCCGAGGGCGTGATCGGCGACGGGTCGCCGCCGAACAGCTGGAAGCCGGACCAGATCGCCGGGAATACGACCTGGAGTGCCAGGGCTGCCGCGGCGACCACGACCACCTGGCCGATCACCATGATCCAGCCCGCGAACCAGCCGAAGGACGGGGTGCTGAGCCGCGTCGACCACTGGTAGATCGCGCCCGACAGCGGGTAGCGGGCGGCGAGTTCGGCGAAGCAGGCCGCGACGAGCAACTGGCCTACGAGCACGGCGGGCCAGGTCCAGAAGAAGGCCGCGCCGCCGAAGGAGAAGCCGAACGCGAAGAACTGGAAGACGGTGGTGAGGACGGAGATGAAGGAGAACCCGGCGGCGAAGGAGGCGTACCGCCCCATGCTGCGGTGCAGCTCCTGCCGGTAGCCGAAGCCGGCCAGCGCGGCTGCGTCGCCGCCCTGGCCCGTCTCCGGAGGATCGGGCCGTACGTCCGTGGTTGCGGTGGCGGTCATGGCAGCCCCTGTCGCTGTTTCCTGTCGGGTGACAGAAATTAGGGACGAGCTGTTTCACCGGCGTCACACGCCCATGTCCGTACGGGGCCCAAGTCCTCACGCCCGAAAGATCTCCCACTCGACCAATCCGGGGCCGCCATCGCACCGAATCAACTCCGTCCCCGTCAGCTTTCCCTGGAGGGTGTGAAGTGAGCGTGTCCGTGTCTCCGGCGTCCCCAGCGTCCCCCGCGTCCTCGGTGTCTGAGCGAACCGCGTCCGTCGACGCCCGGCGGTGGCCCGATGTGGCCACCCTGCCCCGAGCGCCCCGGATGCGGACGGCCGCCGCTGAACGGTTCGTCCGGCGTGCCGTCGGCAGGCTGCCGCTACGGGTGCGCCTCGCCGGCGGCGCCCCGATCGGCCGGGGCGGACCGCTCATGGTGGTGCACGACCCGCACGCGTTCCTCCGGCGCATCGGCTCCGGCGGCCTCGTCGGCCTCGGCGAGTCGTACATGGCGGGCGAGTGGGAGGCCCACGACCTCGTCGGTGTGCTGACCGTGTTCGCCGAACACGCGGCCACACTCGTCCCCGGGCCGCGCCGGCGGCTGCGCGGAGCCCGGCCGCCCCGGCAGCCTGCCGAACACCGCACCGATGACCTGCCCTACGACCTGCCCAATGAACTGCTCACCGAACTGTTCGCGCTCTTCCTCGACGAGACCCTCTCGTACTCCTCCGCCCTCTTCCGCGGCTTCCCGGCAGAGCAGCACCTGCTGCCCGCCGCGCAGCACCGCAAGATCGACCGGCTGCTCGACCTGGCGGGGGTCGGCGCGGGCACTCAGCTGCTCGAAATCGGCACCGGCTCCGGCGAGTTGGCGATCCGGGCGGCACGGCGCGGCGCGCGCGTGCTGACCGTCACGCTCTCGCGGCAGCAGCAGGAACTGGCTCGGCGGCGCGTCGGCGAGGCCGGTCTTGAGCACCGCGTTACCGTGCTGCTGCGCGACTACCGCAAGGTGCTCGGCCGTTACGACGCGATCGTCAGCGTGGAGATGATCGAGGCCGTCGGCCAGGAGCACTGGCCGCAGTACTTCGTGACGCTGGACCGGCTGCTTGCGCCCGGCGGCCGGGTCGCCCTCCAGACGGTCACGATGCCGCACGAGATGCCGGCGGCGTCCCGCAGCACGTACGCCTGGACGCAGAAGTACATCTTCCCGGGCGGGCTGCTGCCATCGACCGAGACGATCGGGCAGATCGTCACCCGCTGCACCGGGCTGCGGCCGGCCGAGCGGGTCCGCTTCGGCCCGCACTACGCCGAGACGCTGCGGCTGTGGCGTGAACGCTTCACTCAGCGCGCAGCCGACGTCGAAGCTCTCGGCTTCGACGAGACCTTCCGCCGGATGTGGACCTTCTATCTCGCCATCTCGGAGACCGGTTTCCGCGCGGGCTGTCTGGATGTGCAGCAAGTGCTGCTGACCAAGGAAGAGATGGCCTCCTGAGCCGCGCGGATCAGTCCAGGCCGCGCGCCCGCTCGAACCGCGCCCGCCCCTCCGCCACTTCCACCAGCGGGTCCGGGTAGTCGAGCCTGGCCCGTTCCAGGCCGTCGAGCTTCCACGGCTCGTGGACGGCGGCCCCGGCCAGCTGCGCGAGCTCCGGGACCCAGCGGCGTACGTAATCCCCGTGCGGGTCGAACCGCTTCGCCTGCGCGAGCGGATCGAGGACGCGATTGGGGCGGGCGTCGGTCCCGGTGCCCGCCGCCCACTGCCAGTTGAGCTGGTTGCTGGCGATGTCCCCGTCCACCAGGAGATCCAGGAAGTGGCGGGCGCCGATGCGCCAGTCCATGTACAGCGTCTTGGTGAGATAGCTCGCCGCCAGCAGCCGCGCGCGGCCCGGAATCCACCCCTCGTGCCGCAGCTGGCGCATCGCCGCGTCCACGATCGGGCAGCCGGTCCTGCCGTTCTTCCAGGCGGCGATCTCCTTCTCGTCCCTGCGCCAGTGGTCGCCGCGGGCACGGTAGTCGGCGTGCGCCGCATCGGGCCGGGCGGCGAGGACCTGGTGGTGGAAGTCCCGCCAGGCCAGCTGCCGTACGAACGCGTCCGCGCCCGGGCCGCCCTTGCCGCGTGCCCGCTGGACGACTTCGGCGGCGGAGAGCGTGCCGAAGTGGAGATGGGGCGAGAGCCGTGAGGTTGCGTCGCCCGGCAGATCGTCGTGCCGCCGCTCGTACGCCGCGATGCCGCCGCTCTCGTCGGCCAGCCAGCCGCTCAGCCGCCGTCGGGCCTCCGGCTCGCCGCCCCTGGCGAGCCCGGGCGACACCCCGGCGACCGCGGTGCGCCGCGGGAGCGGATGGCCGGCGAGCTCCGGGACCGGCACGATGCGCGGCGCGGCCACTGCCTCACGCAGCCCGGCCGCCTCCCACCTGCGGAAGTACGGCGTGAACACCGCGAAGTGGTCGCGTCCTGTGGGCGTCACGCGCCCCGGTGGCAGCGCGGTGACCACCCCCTCATGGACGTGCAGGGCGCACCGGACCGCCTCCAGCGCCTCGCGCAGCCGCGCTTCCCTGCGTACGGCATAGGAGCTGACGCCTCCCGCGACATGCACTGAGCGGGCCCCGCTCTCGGCGACCACCCGGCAGACCTGCTCGGTGACTTCGCCGGTACGGATCACCAGCCGGCCGCCGCGCTCGCGCAGCCCGGCGTCCAGCGCGGCCAGGCAGTCGGCAAGAAAGGCACGGCGGTTGGGCACGTCGAAGCCCGCCCGGTGCACGCCCCGGTCGAGCACGAACAGCGGCACCACCGCATCGGCGCCGCGCAGGGCTGCGCGCAGCGCCGGCTGGTCGTGGAGTCGCAGATCGGAGGTGAAGAGCATGACCGCAACGCTCATGAGCCGTCCTTCCTCGGGTGGGAAGTGCATCAGGCGGGGAAATGCAGCAGTCGGCGAAAGGCGTCCAGGGGAACGGGTATCAGGCGGGAACGCGCATCAGAACGCGCATCAGGTGGGGAAGCGCATCAGGTGGGGAAGCGCATCAGGGCGAGCGGATCGGTGGTCGGCTCGGGGGAGCCGCCCGCCGGTTCGACGGTCAGGCCCATGCCCGAAGCCGCGCCCACCGGTCCGTCCATCAGTACGGCGTTGTCGGTGACGGCGGGGTCCATCAGACCGGCGGGACGCATCTTTCCCCCGTCCTCGAACCAGAGTTGGTAGACCTTGCCCTGCGGCGGCTTGGGCAGCCCGGAGGTGAGGAAGGCCGCTTTGTTCCTGCTGTGCGAGACGACGACCGTGCCGCGTGCCCCCTCCGGCAGTTTCGTTGCGCTCACCCTGGCGTCGGGCGCGGCGAGCACCGAGGCCAGCTCCTCGGCCTGCCGCTGTGAGCGCTGCGCGTCCTCGCGTGCGTCCCGCGCCTCCTGGTGCTGCCAGGCGGCGACCCCGCCGAAAGCGACGGCGGCGGCGAGACAGGCCGCCAGCACGAAGCGCGACGCCGCCCGGCCGCGGCGGGCCGCACCTCGGCGGGCCCGCGAGACGCGGGGCGGCTCCTGGCGCTCGGCGGAGATCCTCCGCAGCACGTGCTGCTTGAGCGCAGGCGGCGGCGTCACGGCCATAGCGAGTCCCAACTTGCCGACGGTGGCAGCCAGTTCGCGCACCTCCTGGGCGCAGACCGGGCAGAGCAGAAGGTGCCGTTCGAACTCGGCGCGCTCGTCGGGCGACAGCGCGTGCAGCACATAGGCGCCGGTCAGCGTGTGCAGATCAGCGGCGTTCATGCGCTCACCCCCAGGCAGTCGCGCAGCCGGATGAGCCCGTCGCGCAGTCGTGTCTTGACCGTGCCGAGCGGCACGGAGAGCAATTCGGCCACTTCCCGGTAGGCCAGCCCGCGGTAGTACGCGAGTGTCACCGACTGCCGCTGCAGCTCGGTCAGGCCGCGCAGACAGCGCCGTACCTGCTCACGCTCCAGCCGGGCCTCGACCTGTTCGGTGACCTCGTCGTACGCGGGGGTCTGCTCCAGGAGTGCCGCCCGCCGCTCGCGGTCGGTGGCCGCCTGGGCCGACCGGACCCGGTCCACGGCGCGGCGGTGGGCGAGCGTGAGTATCCAGGTCATCGCCGATCCGCGGGACGGCTGGAAGCGCGCAGCGGTACGCCACACCTCGATCAGCACCTCCTGCGTCACCTCCTCGGACTGGGCCGGGTCGCGCAGCACGGCGCGCACCAGCCCCAGGACCGGACCGCAGACCGCGTCGTACACCCGGGAGAAAGCCTCCTGGTCGCCTCGGGCCACCAGGCCGAGCAGCTGCTGCAGATCGGGCCCCGCCGAGGCGGGTCCGCCGATGTGTACGGCTTGGTTCACGCGGCTTTCCTCCACTGTGCGGGCATGTCGTCCGGACAGATTCCACCAGGCATTCGGAGCCCATGGAGCGGCGGATTGGTCCGGGTCCGCAGATGGTTGCACGTGACCGGATGACGGTCAGCGGCGAGGCGGCTATCCGGGCGTGGGTCGCCAGTTGGGCCATGGCGTTGGCAAGGGCGGACTTGGGCCCTGGCGGTCGACAAAGCACCCGCTGCTTGGCGAAACTCCACACCTCATCGCGAAAGCCCGCGCCTCATCGCGAAAGCCCCCGCCGCATCGCGAAAACCCCCGCCGCACCGCGAAAGCCCCCGGCCGCATCGCGCAACCGGGGGCCAATGGGAGCGAGCGCAACCGGGGGCCGAAGGGAGCGAGCGTCAGGCCGCCTTCTCCTGTTCGCGCTCCACCTGTTCGTTCCACTCGCGCTTGACCGCGCGCCACGCCTCGTCCGACTGGCCGAGCCGCCAGTACCCGGAGATCGACAGCCGCTCGCGCGGAATCTGCCGGTCCAGTCGCAGATGGCGGCGCAGCTCCTTCACGAAGCCCGCCTCGCCGTGGACGAACGCGCAGACGTCGCCCTCGGGGAAGTCCAGCGCGTTCACCGCCGCCACCAACGCCTCGCCCACCGGCCGCGCCCCGCGGTGCAGCCAGTTGATCTCCACTCCGTCCGGCGTGACGATCTTCTGCTCCTCCTCGGGGCCCGCGACCTCGACGAAGGCATGGACGTGCGCGCCCGCCGACATCCGCTCCAGCGAGGCGGCGATGGCGGGCAGCGCGCTCTCGTCGCCCACCAGCAGATGCCAGTCGGCCGCCGGGTCCGGGGCGTAGCCGCCGCCAGGGCCCTGGATCCTGATCGTGTCGCCCACGCGCGCCCGCGCCGCCCACGGGCCCGCCAGGCCCTCGTCGCCGTGGACCACGAAGTCGACCGCGAGCTCACGGTGGGCCGGGTCCCAACTCCGTACCGTGTAGGTGCGGTTGGCGGGCCACTGCTCGCGCGGGAACTCCTCGCGGATCCGCTCGATGTCGAACGGCTCCGGATACGTCACGCCCACGGGCGCGAACAGCAGCTTGATGTAGTGATCGGTGAACCCGTCGAGACCGAATCCCGCCAGCCCCTCACCGCCGAGGACGACACGCACCATGTGTGGGGTGATCCGCTCGGTGCGCACCACCCGCGCCTCGTAGGGCTTCGGTGCCTTGCGGGCCGGTCGTTCTGCCACGGCGGTCTCCCCTGGGCTCGTGCGCTGCTTAGGCTAGCCTAAGTTAACACCTCAGTGCTGAAGTGTGGACAGCAGTCGCGTCAGGGCGCCGCCGAGCCCCCACTGGGCGGCCAGCTCGTCGAGCGTCGCCGGATCGCGGGGCTCGGAAGGCAGCGCGGGGTCGAAGTCGGGCAGCGGCACGTCGGACGCGACCCGTACGACCTTCGGCGCGACCGCGACATAGTCCCTGGCCTCGTCCAGCCGCTTGCGCTGCGAGGGCGTCAGCTTCGCGGTCCGGTCGTCGACGGCGGCCATGATCCCGGCCAGATCGCCGAAGGTGTCCAGCAGCTTGGCCGCGGTCTTCTCGCCGATCCCGGGCACGCCCGGCAGCCCGTCGCTCGGGTCGCCGCGCAGCAGCGCCAGGTCGATGTACCCCGGGCCGTCGACGCCGTACTTCTCGCGCAGCCATGCCTCGTCCGTCACCTGGAGCGTTCCGACGCCCTTGAGCGGATACAGCACCCGCCGCCGGCGCGCGTCGTCGACCAGCTGGAACAGGTCGCGGTCGCCGGTGACGATGTCGACCGGGCCGGTCGCACGCGCGGTGAGGGTGCCGATGACGTCGTCCGCCTCATACCCGTCGGCCCCGACGCGCGCGATGCCCAGCGCGTCGAGCACGTCCATGATCACCGGGACCTGGGGTGTCAGGGTGTCCGGGATCTCCTCCTCGTCAGGACCCGTCGCCGTCTCCACAGCGACGCGATGCGCCTTGTACGAAGGGATCAGCTCCACCCGCCATTGCGGCCGCCAGTCGTTGTCCCAGCAGGCCACAAGGTCGTCGGGGCGATGGTCCTGGACCAGCCGCGCGATGAAGTCGAGCAGCCCGCGCACGGCGTTGACCGGGGTGCCGTCGGGGGCCCGGACCGAATCCGGGACGCCGAAATAGGCGCGAAAGTACAGGGAAGCGGTGTCGAGGAGCATCAGGCGTCGCGTCACAGACCTGATGATGCCGCACCCCACTGACAGCCACCCCGTGCGCCGCCCTTCGTGCGATGGATCGCCGCCCTCGTGAGGTGGATCACTGTTGCGTTTGCCCTGGAAGGCCATGGGCAGGCGCGGGCCCGGAGCGGCGTGGCGATTTCAACACATTCGCCGGGAAAGCGGGCCGAACCCGCCCTGCTCCACGGCCCTTCCCCTGACTTCGGCGGGGAGACCCCATGCGGGGGTTGGCGGGCCGTTTCGGTTCAACGCGTGAGGTGTATGTGTCCAGGCTGCAAGCCGAGCACTTGTACAAAGTGTTCGGCAGACGACCCTACGAAGCGGTACGCAAGCTCGAAGGCGGCAGTGACCGCGACGAGCTGCGCGCCGACGGTACGACAGCAGCGGTGATCGATGCCACGTTCGCCGTCGAGCCGGGCCAGATATTCGTCGTCATGGGTCTGTCCGGGTCCGGCAAGTCCACGCTGCTGCGCATGCTGAACGGACTGCTCGAGCCCACCGCCGGACGAGTCCTCTTCGACGGCCAGGACCTGACCGCACTGAGCCCCCGCGAGCTGCGCACCGTACGCTCGGCCAAGATCAGCATGGTGTTCCAGCACTTCGCGCTCTTCCCGCACCGCAGCGTGCTGGAGAACGCCGGATACGGCCTCGAAGCGCAGGGCGTCCCGCGCCCCGAGCGCGACCGGCGCGCCGCCGAGGCCCTTGAGCTGGTCGGTCTGGCCGGCTGGGGGAAGTCCTGGCCCGACGAACTCTCCGGCGGTATGCAGCAGCGCGTCGGCCTCGCCCGCGCGCTCGCCACCGACGCCGATCTGCTGCTGATGGACGAGTCCTTCAGCGCGCTCGACCCGCTGATCCGCCGCGATATGCAGGATCAGCTCCTCGAACTGCAGCAGCGACTGAAGAAGACCATCGTCTTCATCACCCACGACCTCAACGAGGCCATGCGCCTCGGCGACCGGATCGCGGTGATGCGGGACGGCAGGATCGTCCAGCTCGGCACCGCCGAGGACATCCTCGTCACCCCGGCCAACGACTACGTCGCCTCTTTCACCCAGGACGTCGACCGCTCCCGGGTGCTCACCGCCGGCGCGATCATGGCCGACCCGCAGACCGCATTCGGCACCCGCACGGACAGCGGCAAGGAGCTGCGTAACGCCAGGGACGTGCTGGCCGCCGCGCCCGTCACCGTCGGTGCGGACACCCCGATCATCGAGCTGTTCACGCCCTGCTCCAGCAGCGGCGTCGCCGTCGCCGTCATCGACGACGAGGGGGAGCTGATCGGCGTCGTACCGCGCGCACGGCTGCTCGCGGTCCTCGGTGAGCCGATGACCCCGGCAGCGATTCCGCCGCAGACCGCGGGCCCCGCGCAGGGTGTCACCAAGGCGGTGGCCAGTGCCTAGGCTTCATCTCGGCGACTGGGTCGACAGCGGCGTCGACTGGCTCCAGTCCCATCTCTCCTGGGTGTTCGACGCCATCAGCTCACTCGTCACCGGCATGTACGACGGCATCGACGCCGTACTGTCCAGCCCCGAGCCGCTGCTCTTCGCAGGCATACTCGCCGTCGTCGCCTGGTGGCTGCGCGGCCTGTCCGCGGGCGTCCTCGCCTTCGCCGGTTTCGCGCTCATCGACTCCATCGAGCTGTGGGACGACGCGATGGCGACCCTCTCGCTGGTGCTCGTCGCCACCATCGTCACGCTGGTGATCGCGATCCCGCTCGGCGTCTGGGCCTCCCGCTCCAAGACGGTCAGCGGGATCACCCGGCCGGTGCTCGACTTCATGCAGACCATGCCGGCCATGGTCTATCTGATCCCCGGCGTCATCTTCTTCGGCGTCGGCGTGGTCCCCGGCATCATCGCGACGATCGTCTTCTCCCTGCCGCCCGGCGTACGGATGACCGAGCTCGGCATCCGCCAGGTCGACAAGGAGCTCGTCGAGGCCGCCGAGGCCTTCGGCACGACGCCGCGCAACACCCTGCTGCGCGTCCAGCTCCCGCTCGCCCTGCCCACGATCATGGCCGGCGTCAACCAGGTAATCATGCTGGGCCTGTCCATGGTGGTCATCGCCGGCATGGTCGGCGGCGGCGGCCTCGGCGCCGCCGTCTACCGGGCCATCGGCAATGTCGACGTCGGTCTCGGCTTCGAGGCCGGAATCTCCATCGTCATCCTCGCCATGTACCTGGACCGGATGACCGGTGCGCTGGGCCGCCAGGTCTCGCCGCTCGGCCGCCGCGCCCTCGCCAAGGCGAAGTCCCTGACCGGCGGGCTGAAGATCTGGAACCACCGTCCGCAGCCAGCCGTCGCCGTCGTGGGCGTCGTCGTCCTCGCGCTCGTCGCGGGCGGCATGGGCATGTTCGGCAAGACCAAGTCCGCCGGCGCCTCGGACGCCTCGAACGTCGGCCAGGGCAAGAAGGTCTCCATCGGCTACATCCCCTGGGACGAGGGCATCGCCTCCACCTTCCTCTGGAAGGAGATGCTGGAGCGGCGCGGCTACCTGGTCGAGCCCAAGCAGCTGGAGGCCGGAGCGCTCTACACCGGTCTGGCCGGCGGCCAGGTCGACTTCGAGACCGACTCCTGGCTGCCCGTCACCCACGCCCAGTACTGGAAGAAGTACCAGAACAAGCTGGAAGACATGGGCTCCTGGTACGGCCCCACCTCGCTGGAACTCTCTGTCCCCTCGTACATGAAGGGCATCGACTCGCTGGAGGACCTCAAGGGCAAGTCGGGCCAGTTCAAGGGCCGGATCATCGGCATCGAGCCGAGCGCCGGAATGATGGGCATCCTCAAGGACAAGGTCCTGCAGGACTATGGCCTGGAGGGTGAGTACAAGGTCGTCGACGGCTCGACGCCCGGCATGCTGGCCGAGCTGAAGCGTGCGTACGACAAGAAGGAGCCCATCGTCACCACGCTGTGGTCGCCGCACTGGGCGTACAGCAGCTACGACCTGAAGAAGCTCAAGGACCCCAAGGGCTCCTGGGGCAAGGGCGACGGCGTGCACACCCTGGCCCGCAAGGGCTTCTCCGCCGAGAACCCGCAGGTCGGCAAGTGGCTCAAGAACTTCAAGATGACCGAGAAGCAGCTCACGGACCTTGAAGCCAGGATCCAGACGACGGGCAAGGGCAAGGAGCAGGACGCGGTCCGCGCCTGGCTCAAGGAGTACCCGGGCCTCGCCGACAAGTGGACTCCCCTCGCCAGAGTTCAGCAGTGAAGGCCTGGATGAAGCAGAACCCGGGCATCGCGGAAAAGATGGCTCCGCAGTAGCCCGCAACATGTACAAGGGGTGGCCCCGCCAGTGGCGGAGCCACCCCTTGTGGCTTTCCGGTCTGCGGGCCGGCCGGCCCGCACAGGGATGGACTTGCAGGGAAGCCCGGGCAGGAAGCTGCGTAAGGTGAGACTGGACCAGGGAAGGGGAGCCCGGCAGATGGACGCGAAAGGCGCGAAGGACGCGATGGACGCGATGGATGCGATGGGCCCGAAGGACCCGAAGGAGACCGAACCCCTTCGGGTGGGCGCCGCTGTGCGCAGGCGCCGCCGTGCCCTGGACCTCACGCTCGCCGCGGTCGCGGCGCGCAGCGGCCTCTCCGTGCCCTTCCTCAGCCAGGTCGAGAATGAGCGGGCCCGCCCCAGCATGCGCTCCCTCCAGCGGGTCGCGGACGCCCTGGAGACCACGACCGGCCGGCTGCTCGCCGCGTCCGACGCAGCGCGCACCGTCAATGTCGTACGCGCGGCAGCGGAAGGGGCACGGCCGCCGGGCACAAGGCCCCGTCGGCTCGTGCGGGGGCACCACCAACTGCAGGCTCTGGAATTCACCGGGGAGCATGATCCGGGACGCGAATTCCAGCACCGCAACGACGAGCTGATGTACGTCGCCGACGGCGCCGCGGAGGTCGAGGCGGAGGGCCGCGCCTACCGGCTGGCGCGCGGCGACACCCTCTTCCTCTCCGGCGGCGTACGGCACCGGTGGCGCGCCACCGCCCCCGACACCCGGATCCTCGTCGTATCGGTCGCCGACCACATCGACGACGCGGGCCCCGAGCCCCGGCGCTGAGGGGCGGCCGCGTGCGCGTCGTGTCGCTGGTGCCCTCGCTGACCGAGGCCGTGGCCGTCAGCGCGCCCGGACGGCTGGTCGGGGCCACCGACTGGTGCAGCCACCCCGCCGAGCTCGATGTCGTACGGATCGGGGGCACCAAGAACCCGGACGTGGCGGCGGTGATCGGGCTGAGACCCGATCTGGTGATCGCGAACGAGGAGGAGAACCGCGCGCCCGATCTGGCCGCGTTGCGGGCTGCGGGCATCGAGGTGCTGGAGACGGAGATACGACACCTCGAGCAGGCGTTCCGCGAGCTGGAGCGGGTGCTGGCAGCCGTCTGCGGGCAGGCCCGGCCGCGCTGGCTCGACGAGGCGCGGCAGGCGTGGTCCGCGGTCGCGCCGGTGGGCGAGTGGCGGGCGGTCGTGCCGGTCTGGCGGCGGCCGTGGATGGTGCTCGGCCGCGACACCTTCGCCGGTGATCTGCTGGCCCGGCTCGGCGTTCGGAACGTGTACGCGGAGCACGCCGAGCGCTATCCGCGCATCCCGGTGGACGAACTGCGGGACAGCGGCGCCCAGCTGGCGGTCCTGCCCGACGAGCCGTACCGCTTCGCGGCGGACGACGGGCCCGAGGCATTTCCGGCGATGCCGGCCGCGCTGGTCAGCGGCCGGCATCTGACCTGGTACGGGCCGTCGCTGGCCCAGGCGCCTTCGGTGCTCGGCGCGGCGCTGCGACGAGCAACCCGGGAGCTGGGCTGAAACCTGCCCGTGCCACCGGCTGAGGGCGGGCGGACCGATCGTCGTAGCGGCGAGGGCCGGACGCGACCACATGGTTGACAGGTGGTCAGAGAATCCGGTGACCGCCGGATGTCGGGCTGCCGCACTGCCGCAAACCTGCTAGCTGTGAACGCGGTAGCGAAGCAGACATGCCATGCACTCCCCAGAAACACCGGGTTGAGTCTCGGCTCTCACATGCCCTCAAGAAAGGTCCGGGATGCCCAAAATTTTCGGTATCGCCCTCCTTGCGCTCGTGCTTGCGGCCGCATCACCGACCCCCGCGGTGGCCAAGGCGCCCGCACACTCCGACCAGATCCCCGGCGGGTACATCGTGACCCTCAAGGACACAGCCGCCCCCGAGGGTGCCGATATGAACGAGGCTGTGGACGCGGCTGTCGAGCAGGCATCCACCCTGGGTGCCAGGGTGAAGCACGTGTACCGCTACGCCCTTCACGGCTACTCGGCGTCCATGAGCGCCAGCGTCGCAGCCAAGCTCGCCGACGACCCCCGGGTGAGTTCGGTGGAGCCCGACCGGGTGGTGCATGCCACCGCCCAGTCGACCCCGACCGGCGTGGACCGGGTGGAGGCCGACCAGAGCCCCACCGCGGCGATCGACGGTGTGGACACCCGGGTGAACGCCGACGTCGCGGTCATCGACACCGGGATCGCCCCGAACCACCCCGACCTGAACGTGTACCGGGCCGGCGGCAAGAGCTGCTGGCTGTCCTTGCTGCCCCCCTCCGACTTCCACGGCCATGGCACGCATGTCGCCGGAACCATCGGCGCCCTGGACAACGGCACCGGCGTGGTCGGTACGGCACCGGGCGTCCGGCTCTGGCCGGTGCAGGTGCTCAGCCCCCTCGGCAGCGGCAGCATCTCGAACGTCATCTGCGGCATCGACCACGTCACCGAGCACGCCGACGAGATCGAGGTTGCCAATATGAGCCTGGGCGGATCGGGCACCGACGACGGCAACTGCGGCAAGACCAACAACGACGCCATGCACCGGGCGATCTGCAATTCCGTCGCCGCCGGCGTCACGTACGCGGTGGCGGCCGGCAACGACCACTCCGACGCCAAGAACATGATCCCCGCCGCATACGACGAAGTGATCACCGTCAGCGCCCTTGCCGACTTCAACGGCAAACCGGGGGGTCTTGCCCAGCCGACGTGCCGCAGCGACGTGGACGACACCTTCGCCAACTTCTCCAACTACGGCTCCGACATCGACCTGATCGCGCCGGGCGTGTGCATCCGCTCCACCTCCAACACCGGCGGCTACACGACGATGTCCGGCACATCGATGGCCGCGCCCCACGTCGCGGGTGGCGCAGCCCTGTACCTGGCCAACAACCCCGCCGCATCGCCCCAGACGGTCAAGGCGGCACTGCAGGCTGCCGGCAGCTTCGACTGGACCTGGCCGTCCCAGGACGGCGACGGCACCAAGGAGCCCCTGCTCAAACTCACGAACTTCTGACGACGGCCGTCCTTCTGACGGCTGTCAGCTGAATCATGATGTGGGCGCGTACCGGCATCGGTGCGCGCCCACACCCGTCGAGCCGGTCTTCACAGGCGCTGCGAGCAGCGCTCCGCCGAACAGGCCGCGCAGCGTACGGACGCCGGTCACCGCCCATGCGGCGACGAGGAACGCGTACAGGCCGACCGCGAGCCATTCGATGGCCGCCAGGCCGGTGTGGCGCGCAAGGCCCTCCGCGCCGGTCACGCAGGTGCCGACCGGGAAAGTGAAGGCCCACCAGGTCAGTGCGAACGGCATGCCGTCGCGCGCGGCCCGCACGACCATCGCACCGGCAAGCGCCAGCCACATCAGGGCGAAGCCCATCACGGGGATGCCGTAGATCACGGCGAAGGCGGCGAGCCCTTCGGCGTACGGTGCCTGGATCGCGCCCGGGGCCACGTCCGCCAGCTTGCTGACCGCGGTGGTCGACTGGCCGAGCGGGCCGAGCACCAGGAAGAGGGTGGGGGTCAGCGCGAGGGGCAGCGGGCCGTGGTGGACGAGCCGGGCGAAGACCATCGGCAGGATGAGCAGCGAGGCCAGCAGGCTGACCCCGAACATCGCGTAGCTCCCCAGCAGCATCGCCTCCCGCCACTGCCCGGCAGGCAGCTGCGGGACCAGGAGAGGGCCGAAGGACGCGGAGACCATCGGGGCTACGACGGGCAGCAGCCACACGGGAGAGGCCGTGCCGGGCGCGACCTTGTGGCGTACGACCATCAGATACGGGACGACCACGGCGGCGGCGAGCCCTGTGAGGGTGCCGGCGCAGAAGAGCGCGGTCGCCGTCGCCACGGCCGCGGGTTCGCCGATCACGTCCTGGCCCACGGTCAGGGTGCCGATGCCGACGGCCAGCAGCGCCATCGACAGACAGCCGTAGAAGGGCGCGACCGCCGGGTCGAGAAGGTGGGCGCGGGCCTGGTCACGGTGGTAGGCCCAGTGCGCGGCGCGGGCGGCCAGGACGACGGCCAGCAGCGCGGCGGACAGCGTCCACACCGCGGTGCAGGCCGTCCGCAGGCCGGGGATGCCGACGGGCAGGGCGGCGCCGGCGTTCGCGACGATGGCGGTGCCCATGACGGTCGCGTACCAGTTGGGGCCGAGGTGGCGGAGGACGGGCAGCCGTACGGTGGTGAGGGTGGACGCGGCAGTGCGGCGGCGGGGGTGGGGCTGCACGGCGGTGACCATGTCTTCACTCTCAACTGGGCCAGGACTCCCCACCAGGGATCTCTCACCTATGGCCCCATAAGCTGGATTTATGAGCGACGAGGATGAACAACGGGTGCCGTTGGCGCACCGGGTGCCGGACCTGGGCGCGCTCGAGCTGCTGCTGGCCGTCGCGCGGCACGGCAGCCTGGGGCGGGCGGCGCGCGAGCTCGGCATCACCCAGCCGGCCGCGAGCAGCCGGATCCGCTCGATGGAGCGCCAGCTGGGGGTGGCTCTGGTCGACCGCTCCCCGCGCGGGTCCCGGCTGACGGACGCGGGGGCGCTGGTCACGGACTGGGCGCTGCGGGTCGTGGAGGCGGCGGAGGCGTTCGACGCGGGGGCGCAGGCGCTGCGAGGGCGGCGCGATTCGCGGCTGCGGGTGGCGGCTTCGATGACCATCGCGGAGTACCTGCTGCCGGGGTGGCTGATCGCGCTCAGGGCCGGGCGCCCCGGCACGGCGGTCTCGCTGCTGGCCGGGAACTCCGCGGCGGTGGCTCAGCGCCTGCTCGCGGGCGAGGCGGACCTGGGCTTCGTGGAGGGCCTGTCCGTGCCGGACGGCCTCGACGGGGCGGTCATCGGTCACGACCGCCTCCTGGTGGTCGTGGCCCCGAGCCATCCATGGGCCCGCCGCCGCGCCCCGCTGACCCCGGCGGAGCTGGCCGCCGCGCCGCTGATCCTGCGCGAACGGGGTTCGGGCACCCGTCAGGTCCTCGACTCGGCCCTGTCCGACTGCGGCGGCCTGGCCGAACCGCTGCTCGAACTCGCCTCCACGACGGCGGTCAAGGCAGCGGCGGTGAGTGGTGCGGGACCGGCGGTCCTGAGCGAACTGGCGATCACGGAGGAACTGACGGCGCGCCGCCTGACGAGCATCCCGCTGGCCTCCGTCGACCTCCGGCGCGCTCTCCGCGCGGTCTGGCCGACGTCCCACCGGCCGACGGGCCCGGCGCGGGATCTGCTCACGCTGACGAGGGGACGCCCGACGTCCGGCTGACGCCGGATCCCCGGGGGCGCGGGTCGCCTGCGGCGGGCTTGTTCCCCACCCCTCCCCCTACGCCCTGGCGGGCGTGGGGGGACCTCCACTTCCCGAACTGGGGGCAAGCCCCCAGACCCCCAGTACGCCCTTCGGGCGTTGTCCTCAATCGCCGGACGGGCTCCAATGGAGCCCCTGGGGGTCCCCCCGGACGAAGTCTGGGGGAGATTGAGGAGCGGGGTCCGGGGCGGAGCCCCGAAAAACAGCCCCGCCGGCGATTGAGGCGCGGGGTCCGGGGCGGAGCCCGGTTACGGGAAAGGACCCGTCAAGGCCTCGCCGCGGCGACCAGCGCCGACATCACCCGCATGTCGTCCCCCGCCTCCGGATGCCACTGGACCCCCAGCGCCCACCCCGCTCCCGACAGCTCCACCGCCTCCACCGTGCCGTCCTCCGCGTGTGCGCTCGCCACGAGGGTGTCGGCCAGGCGGTCCACCGACTGGTGGTGGTACGTCGGGACCGACGACTCCTCCGGGACGATCTCCGCGTACCGCGTCCCCGGGACCGGCTTGACGGTGTGGGCGCCGAAGACGCCCACACCCCCGACGTGCCCGTCCAGGTGCTGGACCAGCGTCCCGCCGAGCGCAACGTTCAGCAGTTGCAGGCCCCGGCAGATCCCCAGCAGCGGCGTCCCGGACGCCAACGCCGCCCGGATCAGGGAGAGTTCCCACGCGTCCCGGTCCCGCGCCGGCGGGCCCGTACGCTCGTGGGGCTCGGCCCCGTACCGTACGGGCTCGACATCCGCTCCGCCCGCGATCACCAGGCCGTCCAGCCGGGACACGACCGGCTCTGCCTGGGCCGGGTCGTCGGGCGGGAGGAGCGCCGCGAGGCCGCCGGCCGCCTGGATCAGGCGGGGGTATCCGGCCGGCAGCAGCGCCGCGGGCATCTCCCACACGCCCCACGCGGCCGGCTCCAGGTACGTGGTGACGCCGATGAGCGGCTTGGACACAGTGACTCCGTTCTGTTGCGTTCCTTTGCGTCCTGTTTTGGGTTCAGTCCCGTTCGAGTTCGGCCTCGGCCGCCGCCAGCGCCGCGAACTCCTCCTCCGGAGCCCGCGCCACCAGATGATGGCGACTGTAGATCGCGAAGTAGGCGAGTGCGACGCCGTAGACGCCCAGCGCGATGAAGGCCGCGTCCTTGTCCACCAGGAACGTTGCCACCAGCGCGGACAGCGCAAGGATGAAGGCGACGGACGAGGTGAGCGTGCCGCCGGGCGTGCGGTACGGGCGCGGGAGCTCCGGCTCGCGGCGGCGCAGCACGATGTGCGACAGGGCCATCAGCGCGTAACTGATCGTGGCGCCGAAGACCGCGATGTTCAGCATCCGCGCGCCGTTGCCCGTCCCCGCCGCCAGCGCGAAGCCGATCGCACCAGGGATCAGCAGCCCGAGGTACGGCGACTTGCGCCGGCTGGTGAGGGAGAGGAAGCGCGGGAGATAGCCGGCCCGGGAGAGCGCGAAGAGCTGGCGCGAGCCCGCGTAGATGAGCGAGAAGAAGGACGCAACCAGGCCCGCCAGGCCCGCGTAGTTGACGAAGCGGCTCAGCGGCGTCGGATCGCCGCTCCCCTGCAACGCCACCACCAGCGGATTTCCGGCCTCCTGGATCGCGGCGGAGCCCTGCGCGCCAGTCGAGGCGAAGAACGTCAGCACGGCCAGCAGCACCAGGATCCCCATCGAGATGGCGAGCGCCCGCGGCATCGAGCGCACCGGGTCCTTCGCCTCCTCCGCCGCCAGCGGCACGCCCTCGACACCGAGGAAGAACCACATGCCGAAGGGGAACGCCGCCCAGATGCCGAGCAGGCCGAACGGCAGCCAGGAGCCCGAGCCGAACGCGTCCTTGTCGACGGGGATGTCGTCCAGACCGCCCGCGCTGAAGTCCGTGAACGCGCCGACCGCGAAGATCAGCAGCGCCGCGACCGCGATCGCCGTCACCACCAGGCTGAAGCGCAGCGCCTCGCCGACGCCCCACAGATGGATGCCGATGAAGATCGCGAAGCAGGCCAGATAGACCGGCCAGCCGGACTCCAGGCCGAACAGACCGAGCGATTCGACGTAGTCGCCGATGAAGATGGCGATCGCCGCGGGCGCGAGTATGTACTCGATGAGGATCGCGGTGCCGGTCAGGAACCCGCCCCAGGTGCCGAGCGCGCGGCGGGCGAAGCCGTAGCCGCCGCCCGCCGTCGGCAGGATCGCCGACAGCTCGGCGAGTGCGAAGACGAGACAGGCGTACATCGCGCCCATCAGGAGGGTGGCGATCGCGAGCCCGCCGAAGCCCCCCTTGGACAGGCCGATGTTCCAGCCGGAGAAGTCGCCGGAGACGACATAGGCGACGCCGAGCCCCGTGAGGAGCAGCCAGCCGGCGCTGCCCCTGCGCAGGGTGCGGCGGTTCAGATAGGCGTCGTCGGCGGGGGACTGTTCGCGTGTGGTGGTGCCTTCGGCCATGAGTCGCTCCTGGCAGAGGTCAATGGTTTGTGCGGACACCTTTGCGGCAGGTATCGGTGATGCGCAAGCCCTGTGCGTAAAGCTGCGGTTACGGTTCGGTCGCCGTCGAGGGTCAGTCGAGGGTCAGCAGAGGGTCACGAGAGGGGCGAGCGAGGAGCAGGGGAGGGTCACCAGAGGGGCGGGCGAGGAGCAGGCGAGTAGTGCAGGAGAGCGTCAGGAGAGGAAGCCGCGCAGCAGCGCCGCCGTCCCCTCGCAGTGCTCCCGCATCACCTCGCGCGCCGCGTCCGCGTCCCCCTCGAGCACCGCGTCGACCAGCGCCGTGTGCTGGTGCTGCGAGTGTTCGAGGTTGCGTACGAGCAGCGGAATGCAGTCCAGTAGATCGTTCAGCGTGGCGCGCACCGCTGCGTACTGCGCGGTCAGCGTGGGGGAGCCGGAGAGCTCGGCGAGGGTCAGATGCAGCAGTGTGTCCTGGCGCCGGTACTCGGTGAGCGGCGCGTCGTGCGTCGCGGCCAGGGCCGTACGCAGCCGTTCCGCGCCCTCGTCGGACAGCCCGTGCGCGGCGCACAGCCCGGCGGCCCCCACCTCGAGCACCTCGCGGAAGCGCAGGGTGTCCTCGACGTCCACCTCCGCCACGCGTCGGCGCAGCTCGTCCTCGCCGTGGGTGTCGGGGCGGTGCAGTACAAACGTTCCGCCGTAGCGGCCGCGCCTGCTCTCCACGAGCCCCTGGTCGGTGAGCACCTTCAGTACCTCGCGCAGCGTGACCCGGCTGATCCCTATCCGCTCCGCGAGCTCGCGCTCCGCGGGCAGCCGCTCCCCGCCGGCGACCAGTCCGAGGCGCAGCAGCTGAAGAATCTGCTCCAGTGCTTCCTCGAAGCCGTTGCCCGCGCGCACAGGGCGCAGCACGGGCGTCAGCGGGTCGGCCGCGTCGTTCTTCTTCGCCACGTCGCTGTTCCCTCTTCCCATGCAATGGTCTTCAGTAATACCTTATGGCTTCCGGCTGACCCAAGGAGGCGTAATCCCGTGGCAGACCGCAAACCCCCGCTCGGGGTCGAGGAGCTTCGCGCCCTCGTCGCGAGCGGCGAGATCGACACAGTCGTCCTGGCCTTCCCCGATATGCAGGGGCGGCTCCAGGGCAAGCGGTTCGCCGCACCCTTCTTCCTGGACGAGGTCCTGGAACACGGCACCGAGGGCTGCAACTACCTCCTCGCCGTCGACACCGAGATGAACACCGTAGACGGCTACGAGATGTCCTCGTGGGAACGCGGCTACGGCGACTTTGCCATGCACCCCGACCTCACCACACTGCGCCGTATTCCCTGGAACGAGGGCACCGCGCTGCTCGTCGCCGACCTCGCCTGGAACGACGGCTCACCCGTCGTCGCCGCGCCCCGCCAGGTCCTGCGCCGGCAGCTGGACCGCCTCGCCGAGCACGGCTTCACGGCGCACGTCGGCACGGAGCTCGAATTCATCGTCTTCAAGGACACCTACGAGGAGGCCTGGGACCGCAACTACCGCGATCTCATCCCGGCCAACCAGTACAACATCGACTACTCCGTCCTCGGCACCGGCCGCATCGAGCCGCTGCTGCGCCGGATCCGAAACGAGATGGCGACCGCCGGCCTGGTCGTCGAGTCCGCCAAGGGCGAGTGCAACCCCGGTCAGCACGAGATCGCCTTCAAGTACGACGAAGCCCTGGTCACCTGCGACCAGCACGCCGTCTACAAGACCGGCGCGAAGGAGATCGCCTCCCAGGAGGGTGTCTCGCTCACCTTCATGGCCAAGTACAACGAGCGCGAGGGCAACTCCTGTCATATCCACCTCTCGCTCCAGGACGAGACCGGCGCGAACGTCATGGCGGGCGACGGACCCGGCGGAATGTCGCAGGTCATGCGCCACTTCCTGGCCGGACAGCTGGCGGCGCTGCGTGACTTCTCGCTGCTGTACGCGCCCAACATCAACTCGTACAAGCGCTTCCAGCCCGGCTCCTTCGCGCCGACCGCCGTCGCCTGGGGCTACGACAACCGCACCTGCGCGCTGCGCGTCGTCGGCCACGGCCGCTCGATGCGGTTCGAGAACCGGCTGCCGGGCGGCGACGTCAACCCCCACCTGGCCGTAGCCGGTCTGGTCGCGGCCGGTCTGTACGGCATCGAGCAGCAGCTGGAACTGCCGGAGGAGTGCACCGGGAACGCGTACACCGCCGGATACGCGCAGGTGCCCACCACGCTGCGCGAAGCCGCCGAACTCTGGGAGAACAGTCCCATCGCCAAGGCCGCATTCGGCGACGAAGTCGTCGCGCACTACCGCAACATGGCGCGGGTCGAGCTCGAAGCCTTCGATGCCGCGGTGACCGACTGGGAGCTCCGCCGCTCCTTCGAACGTCTGTGAGGCACGCCTTGCCGTACGCGTACCACGAGGTGCTCAACCCCGCGACCGGGCAGGTCGTCGAGACCGTCCGGGCGACGACGGCCGCCGAGGTCGACGCCGCCGTCGCACGGGCCGCAAAGGCCCAGCAGGGCTGGGCGGCCGCCGCACCCGCCGACCGGGCCAGGCTGCTGCGGCGCTTCGCCGCGGTCGTCGACGAACACCTGGAAGAACTCGCCCAGTTGGAGGTGCGGGAGGCCGGGCACACCATCGGCAACGCCCGCTGGGAAGCGGGGAACGTCCGCGACCTCCTCGACTTCGCGGCCGGGGGAGTCGAGCGCCTGAATGGCCGTCAGATCCCCGTCGCGGGCGGCCTCGACATCACCATCCTCGAACCGCTCGGTGTCATCGGCGTGATCGCGCCCTGGAACTTCCCCATGCCGATCGCCGCCTGGGGCACGGCCCCGGCCCTCGCCGCCGGCAACGCCGTCCTCCTCAAGCCCGCGGAGACCACCCCGCTCACCGCGCTGCGGCTGGCCGAACTCGCCCTGGAGGCAGGCCTGCCCGAGCACCTTTTCCAGGTGCTGCCGGGCGCGGGCGACGAAGCGGGCAACGCGCTGGTCGAGCACCCGGGCGTCGCGAAGATCGTGTTCACCGGCTCCACCCGCGTCGGCAAGCAGATCATGGCCAAGTGCGCGGACCGCGTGAAGCGCGTGACCCTCGAACTCGGCGGCAAGAGCCCGAACATCGTCTTCGCCGACTCCGACCTCGAAGCCGCGGTCGCCGCCACCCCCATGTCCTTCTTGGACAACAGCGGCCAGGACTGCTGCGCCCGCACCCGCATCCTGGTGCAGAGCTCGGTGTACGACCGTTTCCTCGACCTTCTCGCCCCGGCGATCGAGTCCGTCGTCGTCGGCGACCCGGCCGACGAGAACACCCAGATGGGCCCGCTGATCTCGCAGGCTCAGCTGGAGCGGGTCCGTGCGTACGTCCCCGACGAGCTGAAGGCGATCCGCGGCACCGCCCCACAAGGCCCCGGTTTCTGGTTCCCGCCGACCGTCCTCACCGACCTCGCGCCAAACGCCCCCGCCGCCTGCGAGGAGGTCTTCGGCCCGGTCGCCGTCGTCCTCCCCTTCGACGACGAGGCCGACGCGATCCGGCTCGCCAACGCCACCGAGTACGGCCTGTCCGGCTCCATCTGGACCCGCGACGTGGGCCGCGCGATCCGCGTCTCCCGCGCCGTCGCCGCCGGCAACCTCTCCGTCAACTCCCACTCCAGCGTCCGCTACTCGACGCCGTTCGGCGGCTACCAGCAGTCCGGTCTCGGCCGCGAACTCGGCCCCGACGCCCTCACCGCTTTCACCGAAACCAAGAACGTCTTCATCAGCACGGAGGCCTGAAGCAATGACCGCCCAGAACATCTGCCGCCGCCTCGTCGGCCGTACCGCCGTCATCACCGGCGCCGGCAGCGGCATCGGCCTGGCCACCGCGCGCCGCCTCGCCACCGAGGGTGCCAACGTCGTCTGCGCCGACATCGACGAGACCGCGGGCAAGGCCGCGGCCGACGAGGTCGGCGGCACGTTCGTACGCGTCGACGTCACCGACGCCGAGCAGGTCGAGGCGCTGTTCAAGACCGCGTACGACACCTATGGCAGCGTCGACATCGCCTTCAACAACGCGGGCATCTCGCCGCCCGACGACGACTCGATCCTCACCACCGGCCTGGATGCCTGGAAGCGCGTCCAGGAGGTCAACCTCACCTCCGTCTTCCTGTGTTGCAAGGCCGCCATCCCCTACATGCAGCGCCAGGGCCGCGGCTCGATCATCAACACCGCGTCGTTCGTGGCCGTCATGGGCGCGGCGACCTCCCAGATCTCGTACACCGCGTCCAAGGGCGGCGTGCTCGCCATGTCGCGCGAGCTCGGCGTGCAGTTCGCCCGCGAGGGGATCCGGGTGAACGCGCTGTGCCCCGGGCCGGTCAACACCCCGCTGCTGCAGGAGCTGTTCGCCAAGGACCCGGAGCGCGCCGCGCGCCGCCTGGTCCACATCCCGGCCGGACGGTTCGCGGAGGCGGACGAGATCGCCGCCGCCGTGGCCTTCCTCGCCAGCGACGACTCCTCGTTCATCAACGCCACCGACTTCCTCGTCGACGGCGGAATCGCGGGCGCGTACGTCACTCCCGTGTAGAAGCACTCCCGTGTAGAAGCACGGAAGCGGCCCGCCTAGGGTGGCCGGATGAGCATGACGACCCCGGCGGGCTGGTACCCGGACCCCAACGTGCCCGGCAGCGAGCGCTGGTGGGACGGGGCCGCCTGGACCGCGCACACACGCGCGGTCCAGGCGCAGGCCCCGGCCCAAGCCCAGGCTCCGGCCCAGGCCGTCGGGTTCGGTCCGCCGACCGTGCCGATGCAGCAGGCGGCACCCGGAGCCGGCGGCAAGGCGCGGCTGGTGGCGCTCGGCACCGCGGGCGTGGTGCTCGTCGCGGCGGTCGCCACCGGCGCGGTGCTGCTCGGGAAGGACGACGGGGATACGAAGCCCGAGTCCGCGCCGAGCGTTGTCGAACCGGCCCCGACGACGGCGGACCCGAAGAACAGCCGGGCCGCCACCCCGCCCGCGGGCGACGACTCCGCGCTGCTGACCGACCAGCTCAACGGCATCACGATGGCCGTCCCCGAGGGCTGGGAGAAGTCCGACAGCTCCCTCGACGAGGGCACCACGATGGTGACGGACGAGACCTACGACTGCCCGGGAGGCGGCTCCTCGCTCTGCCGGCACGGCCGGGTGTCGTCGATCACCGCCACCCAGACCGATGTGAACTCGCCCGCGGTGCTCGCCAAACAGGACATCGTGACGGCGGCGGACAAGGCGTACGAGGAAGACACCCTCGGCACCCGCATCCACGGCGGCATCAAGTCCCACGCCGTGCTCAAGTCCCAGTCCATCGCCGTCGCCGGGCGGGCGGGCTATCTGGTGCGCTGGCGGGTCACCACCGGAGCGGGCCCCGGCGGGTATGTCCAGTCGCTGGCCTTCCCCTCGACGGTGGGAACCGGGGCGATGATCGTCGTCCGCTTCGCCTTCGACGCGGGTCCGGACGGGCCGAAGCTCGCCGACATGGACAAGATCGCCGCGAGCATCCGCCCGATCGGCGACTCCACGAGCGGCGGAGTCGGCAGCAGCATCGGCCCATAACGAGCCCGTCCGGCGATTGAAGACACGAGGACAAACGGCCTCCGGGCGGTCCGGCGGGCCGCCTCAGAGGAAGGTGCGGCCCTCGCCCCGGTACGTGGGCGCGGTCCCCGTCACCCGGTCGCCCTCGATTAGTTGCAGCGTGTCGAAGCGCTCGCACAGCTCCCCGGCCTTGGCGTGCCGGAACCACACCTTGTCGCCGATCAGCAGATCGTCGGCGGCCGAGCCGAGCAGTGGGGTCTGCACCTCGCCGGGCCCCTCCTGCGGGTCGTAGCGCAGCCCCTCCGGGAGATACGGGACGGGCAGCCGGTCCGCGCCGGCCGCACCCGATGCCGGGTAGCCGCCGCCGAGCACCGTCACCACGCCCACGCCCGGCCTGCGCACCACGGGCTGGGCGAAGAGCGCGGCGGGACGCCCCGTGAACGAGGTGTAGTTGTCGAACAGCCGCGGGACGTACAGCCCGGACCCGGCGGCGATCTCGGTCACCGCGTCCTCGGCCGCGGTGTGCTGGACGCTGCCGGTGCCGCCACCGTTGACGAACTCCAGGTCCGGCGTCACGGCCCGCACCGCTCGCACCACCGCGGCCCGCCGGGCCGCCAGCTCCTTACGGGCCGCGGACTGCATCAGCCGGACGGCCCGTGAACGCAGCGGACTGCCCGCCACGGCGTCCCCGACACCCGCCACATGTCCCTCGTACGCCATCAGCCCCACCAGCCGGAAGCCCGGGCGGCGCGCGATCGACCGCGCCAGCTCGGCCAGCTGGGCGGGCTCACGCAGCGGCGAACGCCGGGCCCCGATCCGTACCCTGCCGCCCAGCAGGTGCAGCGCGGTGTCGAGTTCCAGACAGACCCGGATCTCCTCCCTGCCGCCGGCCCGCGAGCAGTCGATCAGCTCCAGCTGCGCCGCGTCGTCGACCATCACCGTCACGGCGGCCGCGAGCTTGGGGTCGCCCGCGAGCTCCGCGAACCCGGACCGGTCCGCCGAGGGGTAGGCCAGCAGTACGTCGTCGAACCCGGCCCGCGCCAGCCACAGCGACTCGTCCAGCGTGAACGACATGATCCCCGCGAACCCGTCCCGCGCCAGCACCCGTTCAAGGAGTGCCCGGCAGCGCACGGACTTGCTCGCCAGCCGGATGGGCTTGCCGCCCGCTCTGCGCACCAGATCGTCGGCGTTGGCGTCGAACGCGTCGAGATCGACGACTGCGAGCGGCGCATCGAGATGGGCGGTGGCCCTGTCGTAGCGGGCCCGGTCAGCGGCACGGGGAGTCATGGCCTGAGCTTGCCAGACCGAATTACCGCAGGGTAGGGGGACGTTTTGCGCAGATCCCCCCGGACCCCTGGTCTCGTTGCCGCGGCGCGTGTTCCAGCCCGTAGAGTGACGCACACGCGGTGACGAACGGGCCTGCCCCGAGAGGCGATCCGTTGGTGTACGTGGACGAGAATTCAGGGGGCGGGATGAGCACGGAGGCGCAGCGTCCTCCCGGCCCGGCCTCGCCTCAGCCCGACGACGGGGAGCCGACGCCGAGCACGTCCCGCATCACGGAGGAGCTGGTCCCGCCGGATCCGGCCCCGAGGACGCTGCGGGCATCGAGCATCACGAAGCTGGTTTCCCCGGAGCCGGTGCTCCCGCCTCCGGCCCCGCGGCATCCGGAGACACCGGCGGGCGAGCCGTCCACCGACGCCCAGGCTCGGCCGACCGCTCCTGCGATCCGGCCCGCGTCCGAGTTCGGCGGCTCCGGTCGGACCGAGCCGGCCGCGGCCACCTCTGACATGCGGTCCGCTGACATGCGGTCCGCGTCTTCGGGCAGCGGCTCTGCCGGGCTGCCCGAGCCGGACGCCGTGTACGGGCCTGCTGACGGCGGGCGCCGCCCTTCCTCCTACCCGCTGCCGTCGCAACCGTCGTCCGGTGTCCCACCGCGTCCGGAGGTACCGCCCGCCCGCTCCGGCGCCCCCGCGCCCCCGCGTCCGGCCGCCGCCGAGCGCCCCGCCCCAACCCGCCCGGGCGCGTCCCCGAGCGGGCTCCGGCCTGCCGTTCCGCCGCCGAGTGCGCCCGCGCCGCAACCGTCGTCCGGTGTGCCGCCGCGTCCGGAGGTAGCGCCCGCCCGCTCCGGCGCCCCCGCGCCTCCGCGTCCGGCCGCCGCCGAGCGCCCCGCCCCACCCCGGCCCGAGGCCTCCGCACCCCCCGTCCCGCCCGTCGAGACCACCGCACGGCTGCGGCCCGTCGCCGCGCCCCCCGGCTCCCGTACCGGCTCCGCGCCGCTGCCGCCCGAGGTGCCGCAACTGCCGTCCGAGGTGCCGCCGCGGCCCGCCGGTCCGCCTTCGCGGCGCAGGGCCGTCGGGTCCGTCGACCTCACGCCCCGGCCCGGCGCACGACCCGCGCACCCCGGCCCCGGAGCCGGCGGCCGGTCCTGGGCGCCGCCGGAGAGCCCGGCCGAGATGACCACCCGGCTCCGTCCCGTACGGACCCGGCACCCCGCGCGCACCCTCGGCGCCGTCGCCTGTGTCGTCCTCGGGCTCGGCCTGATCGGCGGCGCGGCCACCGGCAGCTGGCTGACCGGCGACTCCAGCGCCGACGCCACCGCCCGTACCTCGTACACCGCGACCCGCACCCTCTGGCACAGCGTCCCCGTCGACACCCTGTTCCCCCGCACCCTCAAGGGCGAGGACGCGGGACCCGGCGGCGCGGACCGGGTCTGGACCCGGATCGCTGTCGCGCCCGACGGCGACTGCGCGAGCGCCCTCGACCCGCTGCTGGTCACGACGTTGCAGCCGGTCGGCTGCGCCCGCGTGCTGCGTGCCACCTACGCCGACGCGACGGCCAGCAGCGTCACCACGGTCGGGCTGGTCTTCACCGAGGCCGACGCGGCCGCCATGCACGCGCTGGCCTCCCGCTTCACCGCGGAAGGCCTCGACGAGCGCCCCGACCTGATGCCCCGCACCCTCCCGGCCAAGGGCACCGTCGCCGCCGGTTTCGGCGACCGGCAGCGCGCCAGCTGGACCGTGAACGTCCTGACCGAGGCGCCCGTCGTCGTCTACGCCGTGTCCGGCTTCGCCGACGGCCGTACCGTCACCGACCCGCAGCCCGCCGACGAGGCCAAGGCCAAGGGCGCGACGTCCGCACCCGCCCAGGCGGGCCTCGGCCATGAGGCCAAGGGCATCGCGGACCGTATCCAGGGCGGACTGCGCAAGACCGTCAGCACGGCCACGGAGAAGCCCGAATGACCCGCCGCCCCGTCCTCCGCCCCCGTCCCCGCCACCGCATCGCCGCCGCCCTCGCGGCCGCCGCCCTCGCGCTCCTGCCGGCGACGCCCGCGCACGCGGACGGCATACGGACCCAGCAGTGGGCGCTCAGCTCCATGAACACCGACCAGGCCTGGCGCACCACCAAGGGCGAAGGCATCACCGTCGCGGTCCTCGACACGGGCGTCGACGACCGCCACCCCGACCTCACGGGCTCGGTCCTGCAGGGCAAGGACTTCATCGGCTTCGGCGCCCAGCGCGGCGAACGCGCCTGGGCCCGCCACGGCACCGCCATGGCCGGCATCATCGCCGCCCACGGCCACGGCCCGGGCAGCGAGGACGGCGTCATGGGCATCGCGCCCGAGGCGAAGATCCTCCCCGTACGGGTCATCCTCGAAGGCACCGACAAGGCCCGCGAGAAGGCCCGCAACTCCCGCGGCAACGCTCTCGCCCAGGGCATCCGCTGGGCCGCCGACCAGGGCGCCGACGTCATCAACCTCTCCCTCGGCGACGACAGCGAGTCCGCGCACCCCGAGGCGGGCGAGGACGCCGCCGTGCAGTACGCGCTCGCCAAGGGTTCCGTCGTCGTCGCGTCGGCCGGCAACGGCGGCGAGAAGGGCGACCACATCTCGTACCCCGCCGCCTACCCCGGCGTGATCGCCGTGACAGCCGTCGACCGCTTCGGCACTCACGCAGCCTTCTCCACCCGCCGCTGGTACGCCACCGTCAGCGCCCCCGGCGTCGACATCGTCATGGCCGACCCCGACCAGAAGTACTACCAGGGCTGGGGCACCAGCGCGGCCTCCGCCTTCGTCTCCGGCGCGGTCGCCCTGGTCCGCGCCGCCCACCCTGGCCTGACCCCCGCCCAGATCAAGAAGCTCCTCGCGGACTCCGCCCGCAACGGCCCCAAGGGCGGCCGCGACGACGCCAAGGGCTACGGCATCGTCGACCCGGCCGCCGCGATCAAGGCGGGCGCGAAGCTGCGCCCCGCCGGCCTGAGGGCCGCCTCCTCGGGTTACGACAAGGAGTACTTCGGCCCCGGACCCGCGGCCGTGAAGAAGGACGTGGAGCCGGCCGGCTGGCTCGCCCCGCTCGCGGGCGGCATCGGCGCGCTCGTGCTGGCGGGCGCGGTCGTGCTCTGGCGCGGCGGGCGCGTCAGAGGCGCCTGACCGCCTCCCGCACCGCCGCCTCGACGCACGCGATGCCCTCCTCCTTCGTCTCATGCCCTTCGGTGAGCACCGCGATGAGCCGGCCGTCGGCCCGCCCCACCGAGTGCACGACCCACAGCCCCGTCTCCCGCATCGGCATCCAGCCGTTCTTGAGTGCCCATGCGCCGCCCGCGGCCGACACCCCCCAGTCCTGCCCCTCGACCACCTGGCCCATGAGGGCCCGGAGATACGCGTACGGGCCGTCGAACACGGCCCGCATCAGCGCGAGTTGATCCGCCGCGGTGGTCCGCGTCAGCCCCCACGCCGTCTCGGCCCGCGTCTGTGTGAGCCCGAGCCGCGCATGCGCGGCGTCCAGCCCCGGCGCGCCGCCGATCGTCTCCCACAGCGCCGTCGCCGCGTCGTTGTCGCTCCGTACGATCATGGCCTGCGCCAACTCCCGCTCCCGCGCGGTCAGCGGACGCCCCTCCAGCAGCAGCGCGGCCAGGATCGAGACCTTCACGATGCTCGCCGAGGGATACGCCCGCTGCTCGCCGTACGACAGGCCGGGCACGGCGACCGAGACACTGGCACTCATACCAGGGAGGTTAGGCTCGTCGCGTGGCGCTCAAGAACATCCCTGACCCCGGTTTCTCCGACGACGACGGCACCGCCGATCCCCGGCTGACGGCGGCCCTCGCGGCCTGGTCCGCGGACCGTACGGCTCAGCAGCCGGTGCTCGAAGCCCTCAAGGACGCCCGGCTGCTGGTCCCGGTCGTCGCCATGCTCGGCGAGGTCGAGGAGGACGAGAACGGCCTGCGCCGCGAGAAGACCAGCGACATGGCGATCCCCACGCTGACGGCGGGCGACCGCCGTGCGCTGCCCGCGTTCACCTCGATCGACTCGCTGGCCCGCTGGGACCCGCACGCGCGCCCCGTGGCCGTACCGCTGCACCAGGCATTGCAGGCCGTCGCCCACGAGCAGGCCGACACGCTGCTGCTCGACGTCGCGGGTCCCGTCCCCTACCAGCTGACCGGCAGCGCGCTGCTCGCCCTCTCCGAGGGCCGCACCAGCGCCGACCCGCTCGACGACCCGGCGGTCACCACGGCGGTACGGGACGCGGTCGCCGCCGAGCCCGCGGTGCTCCGCGCCCACCTCGGCCCCGGCCGCGCGGACGGCATCCTCGCCCTGGTCCTCGCCGCGGACGCGGTCCCGGCCCAGGCGGCCCGCCGCGTCGCCGAGACGCTGGCCGCCGACGACGTACTGAGGGCCCGCCTGGTGCGGGGCCTCGACCTGGCACTGCTCCCGGCCGAGGCCACCCCGCCGGGCGAGCCCCTCTTCGTACGCGGTTGAAGGAAGGATTCAGGCTCAGCCGTACACCGGGCCGGTGTACTTCTCGCCCGGTCCCTGGCCCGGCTCGTCCGGGACCAGCGACGCCTCGCGGAACGCCAGCTGCAGCGACTTCAGCCCGTCGCGCAGCGGCGCCGCGTGGAAAGAACTGATCTCGGTCGCGCTCGCGTCCATCAGACCCGCCAGCGCGTGCACCAGCTTCCGCGCCTCGTCCAGGTCCTTGTGCTCCGCGCCGTCCTCGGTCAGACCGAGCTTCACGGCGGCCGCGCTCATCAGATTCACCGCGACCGTGACGATCACCTCGACGGCGGGGACCTCCGCGATGTCGCGGGTCATGTCGTCGAAGCCGGGGGACTCATTGGGGGTGGTCGCGTCACTCATGACGCACACGATATGCCCCGCCGCAGACGGCCGGGCTCCGGCCACCGGTTAGCCGCTTCCGGCCAGAGCTGCTAACCTTGTGTAACGACCGGCCGGACACCTGTGTGCCCGGCCCACAAGTGGAGGCTCCGATCTCCCACCTGGCTGTCCTCCGGGACGGCGGGTCACCGGTCAGGTGGCGCCCATCGTTCCGTACGGACGATGGAGCCGCCCGATAAGCCCCGCGGTAGCACGCGGCGGTGTTCCGGTATTCGAGGAGCTCCCGCCTGTGTACCGTCCGGGGCATTTTTCACGTTCCGGTGCGGTTGGTCTCACGAAACAGACGTTACGCGGCTGCCTGCCAGACATCCGCGTGGTGCTACTTAGGAGGATCCATCAGCGCCGAGCCCCGCATCAACGACCGGATTCGCGTTCCCGAAGTGCGACTTGTCGGTCCCAGCGGCGAGCAGGTCGGGATTGTTCCGCTTGCCAAGGCCCTCGAGCTTGCGCAGGAGTACGACCTTGACCTGGTCGAGGTCGCGGCGAACGCCCGTCCGCCTGTGTGCAAGCTCATGGACTACGGGAAGTTCAAGTACGAGTCGGCCATGAAGGCCCGTGAGGCGCGCAAGAACCAGGCGCACACGGTCATCAAGGAGATGAAGCTCCGGCCGAAGATCGACCCGCACGACTACGACACCAAGAAGGGTCACGTCGTCCGGTTCCTCAAGCAGGGTGACAAGGTCAAGATCACGATCATGTTCCGTGGTCGTGAGCAGTCCCGCCCCGAGCTTGGGTTCCGCCTGCTGCAGCGGCTCGCTTCCGATGTCGAGGACCTTGGATTCATCGAGTCGAACCCGAAGCAGGACGGCCGGAACATGATCATGGTTCTTGGCCCGCACAAGAAGAAGACCGAGGCCATGGCCGAGGCGCGTGAGGCTCAGGCCGCCCGCAAGGCGGAGCGTCAGGGCTACGCGCACGAGGAGTCCACGGACGAGGCCGCCCAGGCCCCGGCCGAGGCCCCTTCCGAGACGCACTCCGAGGCGTGACCTGATGGGGCTGCCACCCAGGCAGCCCCGGGTCCCGCCCGGAACCCACAAACCAAGATCTGACGCTCCCGTTGTCCGGTGTCCGCACCGGGGGAGCGCCACTGACGAGGAGATAACGGCGCTATGCCGAAGAACAAGACGCACAGCGGTGCCAAGAAGCGCTTCAAGATCACCGGCTCCGGCAAGGTGCTCCGTGAGCGCGCCGGCAAGCGCCACCTGCTGGAGCACAAGTCGTCCAAGCTGACGCGTCGCCTCACCGGCAACGCCGAGATGGCCCCGGGTGACTCGAAGACCATCAAGAAGCTTCTCGGCAAGTGACGTATGTGTCCCCGGTGACCGGGGACACGCGCCGAGACCGGGACCAATTCGTTTCCGGGCCGGGGTGAGTCGAACTCTCAATCCCAGCCCCGCTACAAGGAGTTAACAAGTGGCACGCGTCAAGCGGGCAGTCAACGCCCACAAGAAGCGCCGGGCGATTCTCGAGCAGGCCAGCGGCTACCGCGGTCAGCGTTCGCGCCTGTACCGCAAGGCCAAGGAGCAGGTCACCCACTCCCTGGTCTACAACTACAACGACCGTAAGAAGCGCAAGGGCGACTTCCGTCAGCTGTGGATCCAGCGCATCAACGCCGCTGCCCGCCAGAACGGCATGACGTACAACCGCCTCATCCAGGGTCTGAAGGCCGCCAACATCGAGGTGGACCGCAAGATCCTGGCCGAGCTCGCGGTCAACGACGCCGGCGCGTTCGCCGCGCTCGTCGAGGTTGCCCAGAAGGCGCTTCCGAGCGACGTCAACGCCCCGAAGGCCGCGTCGGCGGCCTGACGGCCGCGTCCAGCCGGACCGCTTTTGGACCCGCAGGCCTTCGGCCTGCGGGTCCGGTGCGTTCTGTGCTGTATCCGGGGGACGCCCCCGCCCCACCGCCCCGCGTGCAGGCCCTTCCGGGGCCGGCCCCGGACCCGAATCAGAGAGCCGCAGGCACATGGCCCCCGAGCTGATCTCCCCGCGTTCCCCGCGCGTCACCGCCGCCCGGCGGCTTGCCAAGCGCGCCTTCCGGGGCAAGGAGCGCCTGTTCATCGCCGAGGGGCCGCAGGCCGTGCGGGAAGCGGTCGCCCATCGCGGCCCCAGCGGTGAGCCCACCCTGGTCGAGCTCTTCACCACCGTCGAGGCCGCCGAGCGGTACGCGGACATCGTCGACGCCGCCCGTGCCGCCGGGGCCCGGGTGCACCACGCCTCCGACGCGGTGCTCGCCGAGGTCTCCCAGACCGTCACCCCGCAGGGCCTGGTCGGCGTCTGCCGGTTCCTCGACTCGCCGTTCGAGGAGATCCTGGCGGCGCGGCCGAAGCTCGTCGCCGTACTCGCGCATGTACGCGACCCCGGGAACGCCGGCACGGTGCTGCGCTGCGCGGACGCCGCGGGCGCCGACGCCGTCGTCCTCACCGACGCCTCCGTCGACCTCTACAACCCCAAGTCGGTGCGCGCGTCGGTCGGTTCGCACTTCCATCTGCCGGTCGCCGTCGGCGTCCCCGTCGAGCAGGCGGTGCGGGGGCTGCGCGACGCCGGAGTGCGCGTACTGGCCGCCGACGGCGCCGGCGACGACGACCTGGACGACGAGCTCGACGCCGGGACCATGGGCGGACCCACCGCATGGATCTTCGGCAACGAGGCCTGGGGGCTGCCGGAGGAGACCCGTGCGCTCGCGGACGCCGTCGTGCGCGTACCGATCCACGGAAAAGCCGAAAGCCTGAACCTCGCGACCGCCGCAGCCGTATGCCTCTATGCCTCGGCGCGTGCCCAGCGCGCAGTGGGTACTCACTGAGTGGGGAGTACTCGCTCAGGGGGTCCGCTCCGTCACTTCCAGCTAGTAGTGTGACGGGCTCGGGGGCCCACTGCGGCGGCGGGAGAGGTGGGGTACGGGGATGGCTGTCGGGACGAGCAGGCTCGCGGAGACACACGGGGCGTTGCTGTGCCAGTCCGGCGGCCTCGACGAGTTCGGGATCGACCCCGACGACCTCCCCGACGGACTTGTCGTCGCCGACGAGACCGGCCGCGTGATCTGCTTCAACGACGCGGCCGTACGGATCACCGCGGTGTCCAAGGGCGAAGCGCTCGGCCTGCCGCTGGAGCGCGCGCTGCCGCTGGAGGACCTCAAGGGCTGCCGCTGGTGGACGCTGACCGATCCGTACGGCGGACTCGCCACTCGCGTCGGCCAGCCCGAGCGCAATCTGCTGCTGCCCGGCGGCCGCGAGGTCCTCGTCGCCGTCCGCTATGTGCGCGAGCGCCCCACCGGGCCGGTACGCCGCCTCGTCATCAGCCTGCGCGGCACAGAGGCCCGGCGTCGCACCGAACGCAGTCACGCCGAGCTGATAGCGACGGTCGCCCATGAGCTGCGTTCCCCGCTCACCTCAGTGAAGGGCTTCACGGCGACGCTGCTCGCCAAATGGGAGCGTTTCACCGACGACCAGAAGCGGCTGATGCTGGAGACGGTCGACGCCGACGCCAACCGCGTCACCCGGCTCATCGCCGAGCTCCTCGACATCTCCCGTATCGACTCCGGACGGCTCGAAGTGCGCCGCCAGCCGATCGACATCGCGGCCGCCGTCGGACGCCACATCCAGGCGCACATAGCCAGTGGCCAGTCTCCCGACCGCTTCTTCGTACGCATCCAGCGCCGGCTGCCCGATCTGTGGGCCGACCCGGACAAGATCGACCAGGTGCTCGGCAACCTGCTGGAAAATGCGGTGCGCCACGGCGCCGGAACGGTCACCATCGAGGTGGCGCCGGCATCGGCGAAGGACGACGAGAAGGGTACGGCCGTCACCGTGAGCGACGAAGGCCCCGGCATCCCCGAGGAGTCGATGGGCCGTGTCTTCACCCGCTTCTGGCGGGGGAGCAAGCGCGGCGGCACCGGCCTGGGCCTCTACATCGTCAAGGGCATCGTCGAGGCGCACGGCGGGACGATCACCGTAGGCCGCGGACCCGGCGGCGGCGCCGAGTTCCGATTTATTCTGCCCGTCGGCGCCCCGGCCTACCTGGCCTAGCCGCCCGCGGGCTCATTCGCCTCTCCACACCCCGTTAGACTCGACCTTTGGCACCTTTGCGTCCTCGGTCGACGAGCGGGGGCCCCAGCCAGCCCATCGGAAGTACGGGAAGAGATGTCCGCACCCAATAAGTCGTACGACCCTGTTGAGGTCGAGGCACTGAAACCGGAAGAGATCGAGCGCATGCGGGACGAGGCGCTCGCCGCCTTCGCCGCCGCCGGCGACCTCGACGAGCTCGCCCACGCGAAGGTCGCGCACACCGGCGGCGGCTCGCCCCTCGCGCTCGCCAACCGGGAGATCGGCGCACTGCCGCCGCAGGCCAAGGCCGAGGCCGGCAAGCGCGTGGGCCAGGCCCGCGGCGCCGTGAGCAAGGCGCTCGCCGCCCGCCAGGCCGAGCTCGAGGCCGAGCGCGACGCCCGGGTGCTGGTCGAGGAGGCAGTGGACGTCACGCTGCCCTACGACCGCGTTCCGGCCGGCGCCCGCCACCCGCTGACCACGCTCTCCGAGCGCATCGAGGACATCTTCACGGCCATGGGCTACGAGGTGGCCGAAGGCCCCGAGGTCGAGACCGAGTGGCTGAACTTCGACGCGCTGAACATCGCCGCGGACCACCCCGCCCGCGGTGAGCACGACACCTTCTTCGTCGCGGGCGCGGACGGCGACGGCGATTCGGGCGTCGTACTGCGTACGCACACCTCGCCCGTGCAGGTCCGCTCCATGCTGGACCGCGAGCCGCCGGTGTATGTCATCTGCCCCGGCCGCGTCTACCGCACCGACGATCTGGACGCCACCCACACCCCCGTCTTCCACCAGGTCGAGCTGCTCGCCGTGGACGAGGGCCTGACCATGGCGGACCTCAAGGGCACCCTCGACCACATGGTCCGGGCGCTCTTCGGCGGTGAGGGCATGAAGACCCGGCTCCGGCCGAACTTCTTCCCCTTCACCGAGCCGTCCGCCGAGATGGACATGGTCTGCTACGTGTGCCGCGGCGAGTCCGTCGGCAACCCGGACCGGCCCTGCCGCACCTGCGGCAGCGAGGGCTGGATCGAGCTCGGCGGCTGCGGCATGGTCAACCCGAAGGTGCTCATCGCCTGCGGCGTCGACCCCAACAAGTACAGCGGATTCGCCTTCGGGTTCGGCATCGAGCGGATGCTGATGTTCCGCCACAACGTCGAAGACATGCGAGACATGGTCGAGGGCGACGTCCGGTTCACCCGGCCGTTCGGGATGGAGATCTGATGCGGGTCCCGCTTTCTTGGCTGCGGGAGTACGTCGACCTGCCGGCCACGGAGACCGGCCGCGACGTACAGACCAAGCTCATCGCGGCAGGTCTCGAGGTCGAGACGGTCGAGCAGCTCGGCGCCGGCCTCAAGGGCCCGCTCGTCGTCGGCAAGGTGCTGACCATCGAGGAGCTGACGGAGTTCAAGAAGCCCATCCGCTTCTGCACCGTCGACGTCGGCATGGCCAACGGCACCGGCGAGCCGCAGGAGATCGTCTGCGGCGCGCGCAACTTCTCCGTCGGCGACAAGGTCGTCGTGGTCCTGCCCGGCGCCGTGCTGCCCGGTGACTTCGCGATCGCCGCGCGCAAGACGTACGGCAGGACTTCGCACGGCATGATCTGCTCCGGCGACGAGCTCGGCATGGGTGACGACGGCAGCGGCATCATCGTGCTGCCGCCGGAGCACGAGGTCGGCACCGACGCCATCGAGCTGCTCGAGCTCGTCGACGAGGTCCTCGACATCGCCGTCACGCCCGACCGCGGCTACTGCCTCTCGATGCGCGGCGTCGCCCGCGAGACCGCCATCGCGTACGGCCTGCCGCTGCGCGACCCGGCGCTGCTGGACGTGCCCGCAGCGAACTCCTTCGGCTACGTGGTCAAGGTCTCCGACCCGATCGGCTGCGACCGCTTCACCGCGCGCACGGTCGTCGGCCTGGAGCCCGAGGCCCGCTCCCCGATCTGGCTGCAGCGCCGGCTGCAGAAGGCCGGGATGCGCCCGATCTCGCTCGCCGTCGACGTCACCAACTACGTGATGCTCGAAGTCGGCCAGCCGCTGCACGCCTACGACCGGACCCGTCTCGACGGGCCGATCGGGGTCCGCCGCGCCGAGGCCGGCGAGAAGCTCACCACCCTCGACGGCGTGCAGCGGGTGCTGGACGCCGAGGATCTGGTGATCACCGACAACCGCGGGCCGATCGGCCTCGCGGGCGTCATGGGCGGCGCCAACACCGAGATCGCCGACCTTCCCCAAGCTCTCGACTCCGCTCGAGCAGGGGAGACCCCAATCACCGCCGGTGCCACCACCGAGGTCGTCATCGAGGCTGCGCACTTCGACGCCGTATCCATCGCCCGTACGGCCCGGCGCCACAAGCTCGCCTCCGAGGCGTCCAAGCGCTTCGAGCGCGGCATCGACCCGCAGGCCGCCTCTGCCGCCGCGCAGCGGACCGTCGACCTGCTGGTGCTGCTCGCCGGCGGCACCGCGGAGGCCGGTGTCACCGAGATCATCGCGCCGTCCGCGCCGCGTACGGTCTCGATGCCCGCCGACCACCCCGACCGTGTCGCGGGTGTCCACTACGGCCGCGAGACCGTCGTACGCCGCCTCCAGGAGGTCGGCTGCGACGTGTACGGGCAGGACGAACTGGTCGTCACCGTCCCGTCCTGGCGTCCCGACCTCGCCGAGCCGAACGACCTCGCCGAAGAGGTCATCCGGCTGGAGGGGTACGAGAACCTGCCCTCCACGCTGCCCAAGCCGCCAGCCGGCCGCGGGCTCACCGGCCGCCAGCGGCTGCACCGCCGCATCGGCCGCGCGCTGGCCGGTGCCGGTTATGTCGAGGCGCCGAACTACCCGTTCATCGGCGAGGCCGTGTTCGACCAGCTCGGCCTGGAAGCGGATGATCCGCGACGCACCGTCGTCAAGCTGGTCAACCCGCTCTCCGACGAGGAGCCGGCGCTGCGCACCACGCTGCTGCCGGGCCTGCTCGGCGCGCTGCGGCGCAACGACGGCCGTGGCTCGCACGACTTGGCCCTCTTCGAGACGGGTCTGGTCTTCCGGCCGACCGGCGAGGAGACGGTCCCGGGCCCGCTGCCCGTCGACCGCCGTCCCACCGATGAGGAGATCGCCGCGCTGAACGCGGCGCTGCCGCACCAGCCGCGCCGCGTCGCCACCGTCCTGGCCGGAGCGCGCGAGCAGGCCGGCTGGTGGGGCAAGGGTCGCCCGGCCGACTCGGCCGACGCGGTCGAGTCCGCCCGTACGGTCGCCCGCGAGGCCGGCGCCGAACTCATCGTCCGCGCCGACCAGCACGCCCCGTGGCACCCGGGCCGCTGCGCTGCGCTGTACGCCACCGTGAACGGCGAGGAGACCCTCGTCGGCCACGCCGGCGAACTGCACCCGCGCGTCATCAAGGCGCTCGGACTGCCGGAGCGCACCTGCGCCATGGAGGTCGAGCTCGACCTTCTTCAGCGGGCCGGTGAGGGCACCCTCCGGGCGCCGCGGATCTCCACCTTCCCGGTGGCGACCCAGGACGTCGCGCTGGTCGTGTCCGAGGACGTGCCGGCCGCCGAGGTCGAGAAGGTGCTGACCGAGGGCGCGGGTGAACTGCTGGAATCCATCCGGCTTTTCGATGTGTTTGTCGGGTCGCAGATCGGCGAGGGCAAGAAGTCCCTCGCGTACGCCCTGCGGTTCCGCGCCCCGGACCGGACGCTGACCGTCGAGGAGGCGTCGGCCGCCCGCGACGCCGCCGTCGCACTCGCCGCCGAGCGCACCGGGGCGGTGCTGCGCGGGGCCTGACCGTTCCCGATCCCTGAGGGGCGCGCCCGGACACCGGGTGCGCCCCTTACGCATTCGCGGGCCTGGGGCGCCAGCTCACTCATTCGGGTGAGAACGTGGGGCGTCGTTCCTTTCGGGCCGGGTCGATCGACAGAATCGTCCCAGCCGTAGGGGCGGGCCTGCGCGCCGGACAGGTCTACGAGGGGACCATCCGCATGATCCGTATCAGGTCTCGGGGTGCCTTTCCCGTCTCGCGGTGGGCGAGGGCAGCGCGCGCGGAGGATTCACGGGCAGGGCGGCTGCTCCCCTTGCTGCTTCCCACAGCCTGGGGCGTCGCGGCCCTCACCTGGAAGATCGCCTGCCCGGCCGACGAGCCCGAGAGCCTGGGCCAGCGGATCGTCACCGGCGTCGTGTTCTTCACGGTCGGCACCGCGCTTGTGCTCGGCATCAGGCGGCAGTTGAGCCGCGAGCTCAGACGTGTCCGCGCGGTCGCCCACGCCGCCCAGCGAGTGCTGCTGCGTCCGCCGCCGCCGCGCCTGGACGGCCTCGCTCTTGCCGCGGGCCAGCTTTCGGTGAGCCGCGGTGCCGCGATCGGCGGTGATCTGTACGAGGCGGTGGCCACCCCTTACGGCGTCCGCATCGTCATCGGCGATGTCCGCGGCCATGGTCTCGCCGCGATCGGGGCGGTCGCGGCGGTGCTCGGCAGTTTCCGGGAGGCCGCCCACGACGAGCCCGAACTGGGCGGTGTCCTCGGGCGGTTGGACCGGGCGATGCAGCGGTATCTGCGGGAGCGGGCCAGGGACGAGCATCCGGCGGCCGGCGGGGGAGAGCCGCACTGCCCGTCGGCGGAGGAGTTCGTCACCGTACTACTGCTGGAGATCGGGACGGACGGGAGCGTGGTGGCTCTCAACTGCGGTCATCCATGGCCGTATCGGCTCGGTCGCCATGGGGCGGAGCCGCTCGCCTGCGGCGATCCGCTGCCGCCGCTCGGCATGTTTCCGCTCCCCGCCGAACTGCCGGTGCACCGGTGTGCGCGGCTGCTGTCCGGCGAGGCGCTGTTCCTGCACACGGACGGGGCGGCGGACGCCCGAGACGCGTCGGGGAAGTTCTTCGGTCTGGAAGCCGTGCTCGCCGATGCCGCGCTCGGCTCACCGGTCTCGCCCGCCGCCGTGATCACCACCGTTCACTCGGAGTTGCTGCGGCACACCGGTGGGCGGATCGCCGACGATGTGGCGCTGTTGGTGCTGCGCAACGACCGCTCGCGGGTGCCGGCGCAGTGCGGGGACACCGCCCTGCGCCGTACCCGGCCGGAACCCTCCAATCGCTAGCTGTCATCTGCAGCCATGTGCAGCGATCGGCAACCAAGGGATTGCCGTGCGGCCGGCGCCGCCCGCCCTGCCGCGGAGTGTCGGGCAGATCAGCAGGGCAGACGACGCGATCGAGGGCCGCCGCACTGTACGAGGGGGAGCCGGCGGCCCGGCCGCCTCCATGAGAGGCATTTCAGTCAACCGGCGCGAACGGTACGGCGGCAGAGCGCGCGAGGCACAGATCGGGGCACTCCAATCACACCCCGTGCGAATCCCCCTCTACTACGCTGAGCGGACCGAGCCAACGGAGGGCCCACATGCAGCCCAATACCCTGCTCGACGCCCTGCTCGACGAGGCAGGCATCTCCAACGCGGGCCTCGCCGCCCGCGTCAATCAGGCGGGCCGGGCCAGAGGCCTGTCACTGCGGTACGAACACACGGCCGTGGCACGGTGGTTGAAGGGCCAGCGCCCGCGCGGCCAGGTGCCCGACCTCATCTGCGAGGTGCTCGCGAACCGGCTGCACCGGGCCATAACGCTGGGCGATATCGGCCTGGGCGTGTCCGGCGAGTCGGTCACGCCGCCCGGCTCGCCGCTCTCCGGTTTCGTGGAGCGCGCCACCGCGCTGTGGCGTTCCGACGAACAGCAACGGCCGCACATCATAGGGGCGCCCGCGGTCACCGGCACGCCCGCGGTGATGCCCGTATGGGAGTGGGAGAACCCTCCGGAGGACTCCGATGTCTCCCGCTCCGGACAGACGCGCGTCAGCATGGCCGACATCAAAATGCTGCGCGCCGCCAGGGCGCACTACGAGCTGATGTACCGCAAGGCGGGCGGCATCGCCACCCGCGCCCGGATAGTCGGCTTCCTCAACGCCGAGACCGCGCCCCTGCTGCGCGGCGCCTACAGCGACGCGCTGGGCCGCCAACTGCACCGTGCGACAGGCGGTCTGGTGGCGGTCGCCGGCATCTGCGCGTACGACTCCGATGCGCACGGCCTCGCCCAGCGCTACTTCCATCAGGCGCTGCGGCTCGCAAAGGCCAGTGGCGACCGGGGGCTTGGCGCGTATGTCATCGCGCTGCTGGTCAACCAGTCGCTGTTCATGGCCGAGCACCGGCAGGCGGTGGCCTTCGCGGAGGCGGCGCTGCGGGCGGCCGGGCGCCAGCTCACTCCGGCGCTGGCCGCCGATCTGTACGCGATGCAGGCGAAGGCGTACGCACATCTCGGCGACGGCGGCAGCGCGCTGCGGTGCATCCGGCGCGCGGAGTCGGAGGCGGAGCGGATCCGTCCCGGGTCCGAGCCGGACGAGACCGGCTATGTCCAGCCGGGGCTGGTGAACGTCCAGGTCGCGGAGGCATTGCTCAGCCTCGGTGATCTGCCGGGGGCACGCGAGCACGCCACGGCGGCCGTCGACACTCCGGCGCACGACCGCGGCCGGGTCCACCGGCTCGCCATGCTCAGCCAGATCGAGCTGCGCCAGGGCGAGGTGGACCGGGCGGCGCGGACGGCTGCGGAGATGGTGGAGCGGGCGAGGGGGATGGAGTCGCAGCGGCTCAGGGACCGGCTGCGCGCGGTGCGCGAGCATCTCGTGGCGAGCGGTTGCAGCAATGCCGACGAGGCGGCCGAACTCATCGACGGGGCGCTGCGCGTTCCCCTCTGACCGAGCTCCTGCTGCGATATTGCCATCTACTTGTCGGAAGGTGGCAGAAAAGTGCAGTGGACGAACTTAAGCGAACAAACTGTCTATGAAAACCGCTGGTTCAGGGTCAACCTCGCGGACGTCGTGCTCCCCGACGGCCGGCACCTGGACCATTTCCTCATCCGGCTCCGCCCGGTCGCCGTAGCGACAGCGGTCAACAGGGCCAACGAGGTGCTGATGCTCTGGCGGCACCGTTTCATCACCAACAGCTGGGGCTGGGAGCTCGCGGCGGGCGTAGTCGAGGACGGCGAGGACGTAGAGGCCGCCGCGGCCCGGGAGATGGAGGAGGAGACGGGCTGGCGCCCCGGCCCCCTCCAGCACCTCCTGACCGTCGAACCGTCCAACGGCCTGACCGATGCCCGGCACCATCTCTACTGGGCCGAGGACGCCACGTACATCGGGCACCCCGAGGACGACTTCGAGTCGTCGCGCCGCGAGTGGATACCGCTCAAGCTGGTGCCCGACATGATCGCCCGGGGTGAGGTCCCGGCCGCCAACATGGCGGCCGGGCTGCTGATGCTCCACCATCTGCGGCTGGGCTGACCCCCGGCGGCTAGCGGCCCAGCGCCTGCCACACGGTGACGGCCAGCGCTCCCAGCGCAGTGAGCGCGGCGACGGCGGGCAGCGGCCACCTGGCGTGCTCGAGTGCCCCGACGCGCGCGGCCAGATCGGTGAGATCCCGGTCGATCTGGTCGTTGCGCTGTGCGAGCAGTGCCAGATGCCCGTCGATCCGGGCAAGGCCGACGTCGAGGCTGCGGCGTAACTCAGCGAACTCTTCGACGACCACTAAATGATCAGGGTCGGTGGTCACGGATTGGCTCCTCTTCGACAAAGTTGTACTGCGGACCCTTGACTGAGCGGAACCGAGTCAACTCGCCCTGGTCGGAGGGCGGGAGCGTGTGCGCAGGGCATATGCGGGCACGCCCCGCACACTCCGTGTGAATCAGGAGTACGGGTAGAACCCGGAGCCCGTCTTGCGTCCGAGGCGGCCCGCGTCCACCATCCGCTGCAGCAGCGGGGGAGCGGCGTACAGCGGCTCCTTGAACTCCGCGTACATCGAGTCGGCGACCGAGGCGACGGTGTCGAGGCCGATCAGGTCGGAGAGCTTCAGCGGACCCATCGGGTGGGCGCAGCCCAGCTCCATGCCGTTGTCGATGTCCTCGCGGCTGGCGATGCCCGACTCGAACATCCGGATCGCGGAGAGCAGATACGGGATGAGCAGGGCGTTCACCACGAAGCCCGAGCGGTCCTGGGCGCGGATCGGGTGCTTGTCCAGCACGTTCTGCACCACGGCCTCGGAGCGCTTGATCGTCTCCTCGGAGGTGGTCAGCGCCGGGATCAGCTCGACGAGCTTCTGCACCGGGGCGGGGTTGAAGAAGTGGATGCCGATGACCTGGTCGGGCCGGGAGGTCGCGACGGCCAGCTTCACCAGGGGGATGGAGGAGGTGTTGGAGGCGAGGATCGCGTCCTGGCGGGTCACCACCTGGTCGAGCACCTGGAAGATCTCGGTCTTGACCTGCTCGTTCTCCACGACGGCCTCAATGACGAGATCGCGGTCGGCGAACTCCCCGAGGTCGGTGGTGAAGCTGAGCCGGTCCAGCGTCGCGTCGCGCTCCTCCTCGGTGATCTTGCCGCGTTCGGCGGCCTTCGAGAGGGAGTTGTAGAGCCGGGTGCGACCGATCTCCAGAGCCTCGCCCGTGGTCTCGGCGACCTTCACCTCGAGGCCACTGCGGGCGCACACCTCCGCGATGCCTGCGCCCATCTGGCCGCAGCCCACGACTCCGACGCGTGCAATGTCGGCCATTGAGTCCGTCACCTCGTGCCTTTCGCTGATCTCTGCGGCAGGCGCCCCCGTATGGTTCCGGTGCCCGCCTCGACCCCACGACGTTACTCCGGATGCATCTGTGCGCGGTGGTCAGGGGCGGGCATGCTGGGCGGATGCGGTGACCGGCACCGAGCGCGAACGGGGTGACATATGGGGCGTATCGGTAGAAGAGGGTTCGTGCTGACGGCGGCCGGAGTACTGGCCGCGCTGGCAACGGGCGGCGACGCCGCCGCCCGGCCCGTCGGCTCGTCGGCCGGCGCCGCGCGCCGCCGGCACAAGCCGCTCCCGGAGTTCCGCGGCATGTGGCTCGCGACCGTCGCCAATCGCGACTGGCCGTCCCTGCCCGGCCGCACCGCAGACGAGCAGCGCTGCGAACTCCTCGACCACCTCGACACCGCCGTCGCCCGCAAACTGAACGCCGTCGTCCTCCAGGTCAGGCCCACCGCGGACGCCCTGTGGCCCTCGCCGCACGAGCCCTGGTCGCAGTACCTCACCGGCGTACAGGGGCAGCACCCCGGCTGGGACCCGCTGGGCACCGCCGTGCGCGAGGCCCATCTGCGCGGTCTTGAACTGCATGCCTGGTTCAACCCGTACCGCGTCGCAACCCACACCGACCCGTCCCGTCTGGTCGAGAACCACCCGGCCCGGGTGCACCCCGAGTGGGTTCTGCCGTACGGCGGGAAGCTGTACTACAACCCCGGCATCCCCGAGGTCCGGACCTTCGTCCAGGACGCGATGACGGACGCCGTCAGCCGCTACGACATCGACGCGGTCCACTTCGACGACTACTTCTATCCGTATCCGGTGGCCGGCCAGGTCTTCGACGACGACGAGACCTACGCCCGGTACGGCGCGGGCTTCCCGGACAAGGCCGCCTGGCGGCGGGACAACATCGACCGGCTGATCAGAGAGATGGCCGACCGGATCAAGAAGGCCAAGAAGGACATCAAGTTCGGAATCAGCCCGTTCGGCGTGTGGCGCAATGTCGCCACCGATCCGCTCGGCTCGGACACCACGGCGGGCGTGCAGACCTACGACAATCTGCACGCCGACACCCGTAAGTGGATCAAGCAGGGCTGGATCGACTACGTCGTACCGCAGCTGTACTGGCACATCGGCTTCGGCCCGGCCGACTACGCCAAGCTGCTGCCCTGGTGGAGCGACGTCGTACGGGGCACGGGCGTCCGTCTCTACGCCGGTGAGGCCCTCTACAAGGCGGGCGACCCCGCCCAGCCCGCTCCCTGGCAGGACCCCGCCGAGCTCTCCCGGCATCTCACGCTGGCGCGCACGTACGCCGAAGTGAGCGGCCACTGCTTCTTCTCGGCCAAAGAGGTCATGAGGGATCCGGTCGGGGCGATGGCCAGGGTGGTGGCCGACCACTATCCGACCAGACTGCTGCCGCCCGCCTGAGGGACGAGCCGGGTCAGGGGGCTGGTCGAGGGGTCCGGGTCAGGTCTGCTCGTGGTGGCGCACAACAGTGTCGGGGCCCGGAGACAGCAGCGCCTCATGCCCGTCGTCGAAGCGCACGCGGTACGGGGGGTTGCCCTTCTGCCCCAGTACCTCGACGACTTCGGCGGTCTTGTCGTGCTGTCCCACGGTCCTGCCGTGTACCAGCAGCGTGTCGCCCACGTTTGCTTGCATCGGGAGTGGCCTCCTCGAAGGCGGTGGTCCGTGCTTCGAGTCTACGGCCGGGGCCGGGAGTTGCACCCTCAGCTTCGGGCCCGCTGTGTCACCGCGATGCACACCAGGACGGCCACGGCCGCAACCGGGGCGGCGGGGGAGGGCCGCTCGTCCAGCAGGGACACCGACCAGACAAGGGTGAGCAGCGGCTGAGCGAGCTGGAGCTGGCTGGCCTTGGCGATGCCGATGGAGGCCATGCCCCGGTACCAGACGTACAGACCGAAGAAGGTTGAACCGGCCGCGACCCAGAGCAGTCCGATCACGCCGTGCGCCGTCAGCCGGACCGGCTCGAAGGCCAGGGCGACCGCCGATCCCGCCAGCGCGAGCGGCAGGCAGAGGATCAGTGCCCAGCCGATCACCTGCCAGCCCGGCATATGGCGGGCCAGCCTGCCGCCCTCGGTGTAACCGGCCGCGCAGACCAGCAGTGCGCAGAAGAGATACAGGTCACCGGTCTGGAGCGCGCCGCCGCTCTGCTGCACGGTGAAGGCGATCACCACGGCCGCGCCGGCGAGCGCGGCCAGCCAGAAGGTGCGCGAGGGGCGGCGGCCGGTGCGGACGGCCGCGAAGGCGGCGGTGGCCAGCGGCAGCAGCCCCACCACCACGGCGGCGTGCGAGGTGGTGGAGGTCCGCAGCGCGAGCGTCGTCAGCAGCGGAAAGCCCACCACCACACCCCCGGCCACCACGACGAGGCCCGCCCAGTGCCGGCGGTCGGGGAGCGGTATCCGCATCACCAGCAGAAAACCGCCGACGATCAGGGCGGCGAGGGCGCTCCGTACGGCGACCAGGGACCAGGGGCCGAAGCTCTCCAGGCCCCAGACGGTGGACGGAAAGGTGAGCGAGAACGCGATGACGCCGAGTGCGGCGAGGAGGGTGCCGCTGCTGACCGCTATCGAGTTGGTGCGGGTAGCGCTATCCTGTGCTGTCATGCAAGAGCGTAGCAGTGTGGCGGAATTGACAAATGCCCTGAAGCGAGAGCTGGACCGCTACTCACCTGGTGGGAAGCTGCCGTCGAGCCGGGCACTGGTCGAGCGGTACCGGGTCTCGCCGGTGACCGTCTCCCGCGCGCTCGCCCAGCTCGCCGCCGAGGGCCTGGTCGTCACCCGCCCCGGCGCCGGTGCGTACCGGGCGCAGCCCCGTACCGACACCGCCCCGACGCCGGGGGACACCTCCTGGCAGGAGGTCACCCTCAGCGCGGACACGGCCACCGAGCTGGTGCCGCGCGCCGTGGACGCCTCCGGGGTGCTGGCCACGCTGGCCGCGCCGCCGCCGGGTGTCGTGGAGTTCAACGGCGGCTATCTGCACGCATCGCTCCAGCCGGAGCGGGCGATGGCCGCCGCGCTGGCCCGGGCGGGACGGCGGCCCGGGGCCTGGGGGCGGCCGCCCACCGACGGGCTGCCCGAACTGCGCGAGTGGTTCGCCCGCGGCCTCGGCGACAGCATCGGCGCCGCCGACGTACTGATCACGGCGGGCGGCCAGTCCGCGCTGACCACCGCCCTGCGCGCACTCGCACCGCCCGGCGCACCCGTCCTCGTCGAGTCCCCCACCTACCCGGGCATGCTGGCCATCGCCCGCGCCGCCGGGCTGCGTCCAGTGCCGGTCCCGGTGGACCCCCAGGGAGTCCGTACGGAACTGCTCGCCGCCGCCTTCAAGGCCACCGGAGCCCGGGTCTTCGTCTGCCAGCCGCTCTTCCAGAACCCCACCGGCGCGGTGCTCTCGCCCGATCGCCGCCCCGACGTGCTGCGTATCGCGCGCGAGGCCGGAGCCTTCGTCGTCGAGGACGACTTCGCCCGCCGCATGGTCCACGAGGACGCGGGCCCCCTGCCGCGCCCGCTCGCCGCGGACGACCGCGACGGCGTCGTCGTGCACGTCAGCTCGCTCACCAAAGCGACCTCGCCCAGCCTGCGGGTGGGCATGCTGGCGGCTCGCGGCCCGGTGCTTGAACGGCTGCGCGCCATCCATGTCGTCGACACCTTCTTCGTCCCCCGTCCCCTCCAGGAAGCGGCCCTGGAACTGGTCGGATCACCGGCCTGGAACCGCCATCTGCGCACCGTGGCGGCCGAGTTGAAGGCCCGTCGCGACACCATGACCGCGGCGCTGCGCCTCGGACTGCCCGAGCTGTCCCTCCCGTACATCCCCTCCGGCGGTTACCACCTCTGGCTGCGCCTCCCCGACGGCGCGGACGAGGCCACCCTGCTCGCCGCAGCTCTGCGCGCGGGCGTGGCACTGGCCCCCGGCCGCCCCTACTTCTGCGCCGAACCTCCGGCCGGACACGTCCGGCTGAGCTTCGCGGGAGTGGCGGGCCCCGCCGAGATCGCCGAGGGTGTACGACGGCTGCGAAAGGCCTGCGACGAGGTGCTGGGCTGAGCGCCGTCAGCCGTCCGGGACCGGGCGATCATGAGCAACTCGGCCACCATCCCCAGCATCGCGGCCAGGATGGACAAATCCCCCCTTGACCTGCGGGGCTTTCGCATCCACGATCTCGCCATGAGTGTCCGGATCACGCTGGTCGCCGCCGCGCGCAGTTCCTCCCTGCTCACCGAGCGGTTCGATGACGACCGGCCGCTCGACCAGGCCGGCTGGCACGAGGTGCAGCTCAACGCGTACCGGCTGGTGCCGCTCAGCGCCGCCGAGTTGCGCTACTGCTCGCCGACCGCCCGCAGCCGGGCGACCGGCGACGCACTCGGCTTCGCTCCGCTCGCCCAGCCCGCGCTGCGCGACTGCGACATGGGCCGCTGGCGCGGCCTCACGCTCGCGGAGGTCACGGCCCGTGAACCGGCGGCCGTCGACGCCTGGCTGGCCGACCCGCGCTCCGCGCCGCACGGCGGCGAGCCGCTGCTGGCGTTCATCTCGCGCATAGGGGGCTGGCTGGACACGAGGCCCGCCGACGACGGTGCTTCCCTCGTCGCGGTCGCCGAACCCGCTGTCGTACGAGCGGCACTGGTGTACGCCCTCAAAGCGCCGCCCTCGTCGTACTGGAACGTGGACGTCCGCCCGTTGTCGACCGTCGCCCTGACCGGTCAGGCGGGCCGCTGGAGCCTGCGCCTGGAGACGGCCGCCTGATCCTGCGCGTGTGGGTCCACGGCCGACGGCTGGAGCCGCTCGCCGGGGACGGCCGGCAGGGGGTTTACGGCGCGCAGTCACTTCCGCCGAGCGCCTCGAGTTTGCGTCGCAGAAACGCGCGCTCGGCCTCGTTCGCGGTGCGGGCGAGCGCCGCCTCGTACGCCCGGGCCGCCTCCTTGTCGCGGCCCAGCCTGCGGAGCAGGTCGGCGCGGATGGCGTGGAACAGGTGGTGTCCGTCGAGGTCGATGTCGTCGACCAGGACCAGTGCCGCGGCCGGGCCGTCGAGCTCGGCCACCGCGACCGCGCGGTTGAGAGCCACGACCGGGTTCGGGGCGAGGGCGAGCAGCTGGTCGTACAGCCGGAGGATCTGGCCCCAGTCGGTGGCCGCCGCGATCGGCGCGTCGCTGTGGACCGCGTTGATCGCCGCCTGGATCTGGTACGGGCCGGGCTGATCGCGCCTCAGACACTGGCGGACCAGCGCCTGGCCCTCGGCGATGAGCGCGTGGTCCCACCGGGTGCGGTCCTGGTCGGCCAGCAGGACGAGGCCGCCGTCGGGCGTGGTGCGGGCGGCCCGGCGTGAGTCGGTGAGCAGCATCAGCGCGAGCAGGCCCTTGACCTCCGGTTCGTCGGGCATCAGGTCGGCCAGCAGCCGGCCGAGGCGAATGGCCTCCGCGCAGAGGTCCTCGCGGACGAGGCGCTCGCCCGAACTGGCTTTGTAGCCCTCGTTGAAGATGAGGTAGACGACGGCGAGCACGGCCCGCAGGCGGTCCGGGAGGTCGGCCTCGCGCGGGACCCGGTAGGGGATGCGCGCATCGCGGATCTTGCCCTTGGCGCGGACCAGCCGCTGGGCCATGGCGGGCTCTGCGACCAGAAATGCGGAGGCGATCTCCGTGGTGGTGAGCCCGCCGAGGAGCCGCAGGGTCAGGGCGACCCGGGATGCGGGGGCGAGCGCCGGGTGGCAGCAGGTGAAGATCAGGCGCAGCCGGTCGTCGTGCACGGGATCCTCCTCCTGGGCCGGCGCGCCGGGGGCGTGCAGCAGCGCGGCCTGGGCATGCCGGTCCTGACGGGATGCCTCCCGGCGCAGGCGGTCGACCGCCCGGTTGCGCGCGGTGGTGATGATCCACCCGGCCGGGCTCGGCGGCACCCCCGCCGTCGGCCACCGTTGCAGCGCCGTGGTGAACGCGTCCTGGACCGCCTCTTCGGCGATGCCGATGTCACCGAAGACGCGGACCAGGACGGCGACCGCGCGACCGTACTCCTCGCGGAACACGCGCTCCGTCACCGACGCGGGCACCTCCGGCATGCCGGATGTCACCCACAGGTTCCGTACTGCAGCGGCCTGACCTCGATCGGGAGCGTGATCGCCCGGGCGAGCTTGCCGCCCCACTCGAGCGCGGCGTCGAGATCGGGCGCCTGGATGACGGTGAACCCGCCGATGTGCTCCTTGCCCTCGATGTACGGGCCGTCGGTGGTGAGCAGCTCACTGTCCTTCAGCCGCACCACGGTGGCCGTGCTCGGCGGGTACAGGCCGCCGGAGAACACCCAGGCGTCGGCCGCCCTGATCTCGGCATTCACGGCCTCCAGGTCCCGCATGATCGGTTCCAGAACCTCGGGCGGCGGCGGGTCTCCGTCGGGCTGGTAGATGCTGAGCAGGTACTGCTGCATGGCGTCTCTCCTCCGTGTGGTGGCCGGCCTCGTGCCCGCCTCTCACCCTCTATACGAACGGCTTCCGGCCGGATCGACACCGGACGCGGCCGGGCCGGAAGATTTCTTCGCGTGGCGGTGGGCGGGGTGGGCGGCGCCGGAAACTGGCTTGCGGGCCGCGGCCGCGCCTGCCACGATCCACGGCATGACTAACGGAAAGGCGGACACCGCCACCCTCCGGTGAGCGCCGTGACGACTCCGCGCGGGACAATGTTCCGCGGCACGAAACCCCTCCCTCTCGATGAACGCGTGCTGTTGGCGTGCGCCGTACGTGACGAGTGGCTGAGGCACGGCACATCCACAGATCCGGCCGACCGGGCGAGTGCCGAGGCCGCTGTCACCGAGCTGTACCGCTTGATCGACGAACCGGGGCCACGGTTCATCTGGGTGCCCTCTCCAACTGCCGCGTTGGCAACGGCGCTTGACGATCCGAGCAGCTTCACCCCCTCCCGGTTGCGGGCCGGTTCTGCGCCCACGCACGGGGCCGACTGGCCACTCGCCGCCCGGCTGGCGTCCCTGCTGTCGGATCTGCGGACCCGCATGGACGCGCGGATCGGCCGTTCGCCGTCGAGCTGGAGCTGGAGTTCCTCCGGGCTCCGGGCGGCACAGGCCATGTCTCCCGAGGACGCTCTCGAAGCCGACATCCCGCTGCACAGCGTGCTCGATGCCGTGGTGCACGAATCGCTGGGCGCATCGCTGCGCGACGCGTTCCGCAATCCGGTGCGGGCGGCATTGCTGCCCGCGGCAGGCGACTCGCTCGGGCTCACCTGGTACGGCCAGCACGACGCCTACTGGGTCGCCCACTACGACGTACACGTACGCATCGGGTCGGCCACCTACCACGGCGGCGACGCGCACCAACTCGGCCTCTGGGCGGAACTGGCCCGGTCGGCCGGCTGGTGGTGGCCCCACAAGGGGCTGTGCGTCATGGCTGAGCGGCCGACCGAGGTGCACACTGAACCACTGCCCAACGGTCGTCACGGCGAGCTGCGGCTGCACCACGAGGACGGCCCCGCCGTCCGGTTCGCGGACGGCGCGCAGCTGCACGTCCTGCACGGAACCCACGTGCCGGCCTGGGTGCTCACGGAACCGACCGTCGAACGGATCCACCGTGAGACGAACGTGGAAGTGCGCCGCTGCGCCATCGAACGCATCGGCTGGGACTCCTACATCGAACAAGCCGGCCTGCAACTCGTCGCCACGGCCGGCGACCCCGGAAACCCCGGCTCGGACCTGCATCTCTTTCACGTACCTCGTCAGGTTTGGGGCACGCCCGCGCGCGTACTGCTTGTCGTCAACGGCTCCGTCGAACCCGACGGGCAGCGCCGTCGCTACGGCCTGAGCGTCCCCGCGAACATCGACGACCCCGTCACGGCCGCCGGATGGTCCTACGGCCTGACCGGCGCCCAGTACTCCCAGCTTGTCCGGCGCACCTGATCCGCGCCTGCCCGAGCAACTTTCCAGCACTCGTCCAGCACTTCTTCCAGCACTTCTTCCAGCACTCTTCGAGCACCCAAGGTGATGCAAATGACCACGACCATGACCCTTGCCGATCTCACCACCCGGACCGGCCTCGATGTCCTCGACCACCTGGAGCGCGAGGTGACGATCCCCGTCGTCGACGGGCTCCAGGCTCAGGGCGATCTGATCGTCATCCCGCACGCGCTTCTCGAAGGCGTCACGGTGTCGGAGCACGCGCGCTGGCGGGAGGTTCCCTCCGCCGGCATCGAGCTGCTGCGCAGCGCCGCGGGCGGCAACCCGCACACGCTCGCGGCCGACCCCGGCACCTGCTACTGGACCGCCAGGGTCGTCGATCCCCAGGGCCTGGCTCTCGGGATGATCGAGACCACGGCGATCGTCTATCTGATCCACCCGGAACACGGCGGTACGGGTATCGCACCAGGCCGGTATGTGATCCGCCGGCAGCGCGAACGCAGCGAGGGGACAAGCCGGATCAGCGACCGCCTGGTCGCCGACTGATCCGTATCCGGTTCCGGAACCGACACGGTCTGGCCGGGCGCGTCGACCACCGCGCCCGGCCGGACCGCCGTCTCCGAGGAAAACTCCGCGCGCAGGCTCATTGACACCCCGCCCGCCCCGCCGGTCACTCATGCGACCCCGACAGTGAATTGAAGTTCACCAGACGAACAAGCCGCTCGTATCCAGGGACTGATATGACTTCCACCGGCGCGGCGGGCGCACCATCCCCGCCCTCTTCCCACCCTTCTCCGCACACCTTCCGCACAGTGCTTCCCGTCCTTGCCCTGTGCTGGCTGGCCGTCTTCTTCGACGGCATGGACGTCAACATCTACGGCGCCGTCATGCCGCACATGCTCGACGACCCAGGACTCGGCCTGACGCCGTCGAGCGCGGGCACCATCGGCAGCTGGACCACCTTCGGCATGCTCATCGGCGCACTCACCGCCGGGAACATCACCGACTGGCTCGGCCGCCGCCCCATGCTGGTCGGCAGCGTCACCGTGTTTTCCCTCGGGTCCGCGCTCTGTGCGACGGCCGGGTCTCCGGCGCTCTTCGGGGCCGGCCGGTTCGTCGCCGGGCTCGGGCTCGGCGGGCTCATGCCGCTGTGTCTGGCCATGGTGATGGAGTTCGCGCCTCCGCGCCGCGCCGCGCTGACCACCGGCCTGCTGATGACCTCGTACCACGCGGGCGGCATGGTGGCCACGGCCCTCGGCCTGACGCTGGCGCCGTCCGCCGGCTGGCGCTGGGTGTTCTGGGCAGGTGTGCTTCCCGCGGTGATCGCCGTGCCGCTCCTGCTGAGACTGCTTCCCGAATCGCCGGGCGTCCTGCTCGCGCGCGGCGACCAGGCGAAGGCGGACGCCGTCGCCGACCGCTACGGCTGCCCCGGCCCACCCTGGTCGAGGCACCGGCTGCCGGGGCCAAGGGGCGGTTCGACGCGGTACTCGCCCTCTTCAGGCCCGAGGCGCGCTGGGCGACCCCGCTGCTGTGGATCGCGTCCTTCTGCGGTCTGCTCCTCGTCTACGGCGTGAGCACCTGGCTGCCGCAGATGATTCGCGCCTCCGGCTACGGCTTGTCCTCCTCCGTCAGCTTCCTGCTGGTCATCAACGCGGGCGGCATTGTGGGCATGCTTATCGCGGGCCGCACCGCCGACCGCTTCGGCGCGGTCAGGGTCTCGGCCATCTGGTTCGTCCTCACCGCGGTCGGCGCATTGTTGCTGAAGGGGCACCTGCCGCTGGCGGCGACGTATGTCGTGGTCGCTGTCACCGGCATCTGGCTGTTCAGTGCCCAGGTGATGGTCTACGCGGCCACCAACACCGTCTACCGGGGCAGCGAACGCGTCGCCGGGCTCGGCTGGGTGACCGGCGTCGGCCGGACCGGCGCGATCGTCGGCCCCTGGCTGGGGGGCGTCTTCGCGGCGGGCGGCAACGAGAGCTGGGGGTTCACGACGTTCGCCCTGACGGGACTGCTCGGCGCCACCGCCATCGCCTTCGTCCCACTCGCGGCCCGGCTCGGCGGACGCCGAAGCACCTCTGCCGGGGCCTCTACGGTGAGCGCGTCGCCCGCCACCCGCCGGTGAGGCTCACCCCGGGAGCGGCAACCCCGTGTAGTTCTCCGCCAGTTCGGCCGCGGCGTGCGGCGAGGCCGCCACGCGGTCGAGCTGGGCGAGCTGCAGACGGGTCTCGAACGCGGACTGGGCCGGATCGGTATGCAGCATCGTGGTCATGAAGTACGAGAAGTGCTCGGCCCGCCAGACGCGGCGCAGGCACGTGTCGGAGTAGGCGTCGAGCAGTTCGGTAGAGCCGGCGTCCCGCCCGTGGATCAGCGCCCGGGCGAGGACGATCACATCGGCGGCGGCCAGGTTGAGACCCTTGGCACCGGTCGGCGGGACGATGTGCGCCGCGTCGCCCGCCAGGAACACCCTCCCGTACCGCATCGGCTCGGTCACATGGCTGCGCATCGGCAGGACCGCCTTGCCGGTGACCGGGCCACGCTCCAGCTTCCAGCCGGGATCGGCGTCGGTGGCGAAGCGGGCGTCCAGCTCGTCCCAGATCCGCTCGTCAGGCCAGTCGGCCGGGTCGGTGCCGCCCGGGACCTGCAGGTAGAGCCGGCTGACGGACGGGGAGCGCATGCTCGCCAGCGCGAAGCCGCGCCCGGAATGCGCGTAGATCAACTCGTCGTACACGGGCGGGGCTTCGGCGAGGATGCCCAGCCACGAGTACGGATAGACCCGCTCGTACGTCGTCCGTACGGACTCGGGGACGGCGCCTTTGGCCACACCGTGGAAGCCGTCGCATCCGACGACGTAATCACAGGTCAGAGTCTGCTCGCGGCCTTCGTGTACGTACCGGACGGAGGGCCTGTCGGTGTCGGCCCCGTCCACGCCCCGCACTTCGGCGTCGAACAGCAGCGGGCCGCCGTCGGCGAGCTGGAGCGCTATGAGGTCCTTGACCACCTCGGTCTGCGCGTAGACCATCACGCTCCGGCCGCCGGTGAGGGCGGGGAAGTCGATGCGGTGGGAGCGGCGGTCGAAGCGCAGCTCGATGCCGTCATGGGGCATGCCCTCGCGGTCCATGCGCTCCCCGGCGCCCGCGGCGCGCAGCGCGTCGACGGTGGCCTGTTCCAGGATGCCGGCCCGCTGCCGCCGCTCGACGTAGCCGCGGTCGCGGCGCTCCAGGACCACGCTGTCGATACCGGCGTTGTGCAGCAGCCGGGCCAGCAGCAGGCCCGCGGGGCCGCCGCCGATGATGCCGACGGTGGTGTGCATCAGTGTTCCTCCAGGTGCGTCGGCAGGGTGGTGACTCGGCCGCGGTGCCGGACCGGACCGGTGCGAACGGACCGGCGTCGTCCGGGTCTTGGCATTACCTCTCCAGTACGAGAGCCAGGCCCTGCCCGACGCCGATGCACAGCGCCGCGAGGCCTGTCCCGGAGCCCGCTCCGGCGAGCTGGTGGGCGACGGCGCCGGTGATCCGGGCGCCCGAGGCGCCGAGCGGATGGCCGATGGCGATGGCGCCACCGCGCGGGTTGACGATCTCCGGGTCGAGTCCGGGCCACTGGCTCAGACAGGCGAGCGCCTGGGCGGCGAAGGCCTCATTGAGTTCGACGGTGTGCAGCCCGCCGAGGCCGCGCCCGGCCTTCTTCAGCGCGCGCTGTACGGCTTCCACCGGTCCCGCGCCGAAGTACTGGGGCTCGATGCCGGTGACGGCCGAGGCGCCGATCCGCGCAAGCGGCTCGCGGCCGGTGGCGCGCAGCCCGTCCTCGTCCACGAGCAGGAGGGCTGCGGCGCCGTCGTTGAGCGGGGACGAGTTGCCCGCCGTGACCGTGCCGTGTGCCCGGAACACGGGCTTCAGCTTGGCCAGCGCCTCTGGTGAAGTGGCGTCTCTGATGCACTCGTCGCGGGCCAGTTCCACGCCGTCGACGGGGACGACCTCGCCGTCGTACAGTCCTTCCTGCCAGGCGCGTGCCGCCTTCCGGTGGCTGGCCAGCGCGAAGGCGTCCTGCGCCGCGCGGTCGATTCCGTAGCGCTCGGCGACCAGTTCGGCGCCCTCGCCGAGGGGGACCGTCCACTCCTCGGGCATGCGCGGGTTGACCATCCGCCAGCCGAGGGTGGTCGAGTACATCTGCTGATGCCCGGCGGGGAAGCCGCGTCCGGGCTTCTGCACCACCCAGGGGGAGCGGCTCATCGACTCGACGCCGCCCGCGACGGCGATGGATGCGTCGCCGACCGCGATGGCGCGGGCCGCCTGGATCACGGCCTCCATGCCGGAGCCGCAGAGCCGGTTGACGGTGCTGCCCGGCACGGTGACGGGCAGCCCGGCGAGCAGCACGGCCATGCGGGCGACATCGCGGTTGTCCTCGCCCGCGCCGTTGGAGTTGCCGAAGAAGACGTCGTCGATCCGGCCCGGGTCGAGGTCGGGCGTACGGGAGACGAGCGCACCCAGCACACCGGCGGCGAGGTCGTCGGGGCGCACACCGGACAGGGCTCCGCCGTACTTGCCGATCGGCGTACGGACGGCGTCGACGACGTAGACGTCACGCAGGCGGCCGGTCATGTCAGCTCCTTGCACGGGTGGTGTCGGTCAGCGGTGCGGCTGTCTTTCGCCGTACGTCGTCCGGGGTGACTCCGGGAGCCGTCTCGACGAGTACCAGTCCCGCGTCGGTGATGTCGAGGACGCCGAGGTCGGTGATGACGCGGTGCACGCACGCGGTGCCGGTCAGCGGGAGGGTGCACTCCTGGACGATCTTCGGGGAGCCGTCCTTGGCCACATGGTCGGTGAGGACGATCACCCGGCGGGCGCCGTGGACCAGATCCATCGCCCCTCCCATACCCTTGATCATCTTTCCGGGGACGGACCAGTTGGCCAGATCGCCGGTGGCGGACACCTGCATCGCGCCCAGGATCGCTGCGTCGATATGGCCGCCGCGGATCATGCCGAAGGAGAGCGCGGAGTCGAAGTATGCGGAGCCGGGCAGGACGGTGACGGTCTCCTTGCCCGCGTTGATCAGGTCCGGGTCGACCTCGTCCTCGTAGGGGTACGGGCCGACGCCCAGGATGCCGTTCTCCGAGTGGAGCACCACATCCACGCCGGGAGGCAGGAAGCCCGGTACCCGGGTGGGCAGCCCGATCCCGAGGTTGACGTAGGAGCCGTCGGTCAGTTCGGCGGCCGCGCGGGCGGCCATCTGGTCGCGCGTCCAGGCCATCAGGTTCGCACCGTCTTCTTCTCGATGTCCTTGGCCGCGGCCTGTTCGGGGGTGAGCGCCACCACGTGCTGGACGAAGACGCCGGGCAACTGGACGGCGTCCGGGTCCAGCTCGCCGGGCTCGACCAGCTCCTCGACCTCTGCGATCGTGATCCGCCCGGCCATCGCGGCGAGCGGGTTGAAGTTGCGGGCGGCCTTGTTGAAGACGAGGTTGCCGTGCCGGTCGCCCCTGGCCGCCCTTACGAGCGCGAAGTCGGTGGTGATGCCGTACTCCAGGACATGCTCGCGCCCGCCGAAGACGCGGATCTCCTTGGCCGGGGATGACAGGGCCACGGCGGCTGTCCCGGCCTCCGGCCGGGAGGAGCCGCCGGGGGTGTAGCGCCAGGGCAGTCCGCCGTCGGCGACCTGGGTGCCGACACCGGCCGGGGTGTAGAAGGCGGGTATGCCGCAGCCTCCCGCGCGCAGCCGTTCGGCGAGCGTGCCCTGGGGCACCAGCTCGACCTCCAGCTCGCCACCGAGGTACTGGCGGGCGAACTCCTTGTTCTCGCCGATGTACGAACAGGTGACGCGGGCGATCCGGCCCTCGGCGAGCAGGACGCCGAGCCCTGCGCCGTCCACGCCGCAGTTGTTGGAGACCACGCTCAGTCCGCCGACACCCAGCGCGTGCACCGCCTCGATCAGTGTGCTCGGCACTCCGCTGAGGCCGAAGCCGCCGACGGCGAGCGACGCATGGTCCGCGATGTCACCGACTGCCTCGGCCGCGCTCTGTTTGACTTTGTCCATGAAGGGATTCCTTGTCGCACACCGACGGGGGTACGGAGTCGTTCCGTTTGTTCGTCAGATGAACTAGAGTTCATTAACTGCCGCCCTGAGTGTGCGTTCACCCGCCACGTGTGTCAACGCCCATGCTGTGCGAGTACCGCGAGATCCGTACCGGAGAGCCGATGACAGCCATGACGTCGACCGATGCCTCGCCGCCGGCCGAGGCCGTCGGCCCGCTGATGCGCGGGATCGCCGTACTGCGTGAAATCAGCGACGCGGGCGGCCGGACGAGCCTCAGCGACCTCGTCCGCACGACCGGCCTCGCCCGCTCCACGGTGGACCGCATCGCCGCCACCTTCGCGCGCATGGGGTACCTCCGGCTGGACAGCCACTCCGCCGCCCTCACCCCACGCCTGATGGAACTGGGCAACGCCTATCTGGCAAGCCTCCAGCTGCCCCGGCTGCTCGGCCCGCTCGCCGAACAGCTCGCAGAGGAACTCGACGAGTCGGTGTCGCTGGCCGTGCCCGACGGCGACGGCATCCGCTTCGTGCACCAGACCACCCGCCGCCGAGCGATGTCGCTCACCTTCCGCATCGGCGACCTGCTGCCCGCCGAACGCACCGCGCCAGGGCCGCTGTTCGCGGCCGGCTGGAGTGAGCAGGAGTGGGCACGGTGGCGCGAGCGCCGGGCGGCCGACCCCGAGGACCGCGGCTTTCCCGCCGTACCGCCGCGGACCGCAACCGACGGCGGCCCCGGCCTGGAAGAGCGTGCTGCCCGGGCGGGCAAGCAGGGCTGGGCCCTGGACGACCAGTTGATCGAGCCCGGCCTGATCGCACTCGCCGTGCCCGTGCACAGCCCTGACGGCCAGGTCGTATGCGCCGTGAGCGCGGTCAGCCACACCAGCCGGCACAGCGTCGGCTCACTGCGGCAGTCACTGCTGCCCCGGGTGCGCAAGGCCGTGGCCGCCATGGAACGGGAGCTGCGGCAGGCCCGCCCCGCACCGTCGGCGCCCCCGGCGGGACTCGCATCCTGGACCACCGCCTCCAAGCAGGAGCTCGGCGCGGAGTTCGTGGAGTCCCTGGCCCGTGGCCTGACCGTACTGACCGCTTTCGGCGAAGGCAGGCCGGAACTGTCGCTCACCGCCGTCGCCGAGGCCACCGGACTCGCCAGAGCCACCGCCCGGCGCGCCCTCATCACCCTCGAACACCTCGGCTACGTCGCCTCATGGGACCGGACCTTCCGTCTCACCCCACAGGTACTGGCGCTCGGCTGTCCGCCGCTGTCCCGTACGACACTCCCCGCCATCGCCACACCGCATCTGGCCGCGCTGGTCCAGTCAGTGCATGATTCCGCGTCCCTGGCGGTGCTCACCGGCGACGACATCCAGTACACGGCGCGCGTCGCCACAGGCCGCATCATGAGCGTCAACATCACGATCGGTACCCGCTTCCCCGCCTACGCGGCCTCGATGGGGCGGGTGCTGCTGGCGGACCTGCCGCCCAAGGACCGGGCCGCCTGGCTGGCCCGTACAGAACTGCGGGCCCTGACCCCGCACACGGTCACCGCCCCGGCGGAGCTCGCCACGCTCCTGGACCGTGTGGGGCAGGAGGGATACGCCCTGGTCGACGAGGAACTGGAGGAGGGGCTGTGCTCCCTCGCCGTACCGGTGCGCGACCGTGCGGGGCGGGCGGTGGCCGCCGTCAACGTCGCCATGCACAGCAGCCGGCGCACCGCCGCGCAGTGTCTGACCGAGGTGCTCCCGGAGCTGCGGGCCACGGCCGCGAGGATCGAGGCCGACCTCCATGTCGCCGGTCGCTTCACGCATATCCCGTCTGCCTGATGTCCAGGAACGAACATGACGTCCAGGAACGAACCTGATGTCCGGGAACGAAGACGGGACCGCCCCGGCCGGGCGTGATGCCGACCGGGGCGGAACAGTACAGGTACAGGTGCGGAAGGAGGGCGGTCGTCTGCACCCTCCCCCTTCCTCAGCTGTCGCGTCAGCCGAGGGTCGCGATGGCCTGGTTGAAGGTCGTCGACGGGCGCATGACGGCCGAGGCCTTCGACGCGTCGGGCTGGTAGTAGCCGCCGATGTCGGCCGGTGAGCCCTGCACCGCGAGCAGCTCGTCGAGGATCGTCTGCTCCTGCTCGGTCAGCGACTTGGCGAGGGCGGCGAACGCCTCCGCGAGCTGTGCATCCTCGGTCTGCTTCGCCAGCTCCTGCGCCCAGTAGAGCGCCAGGTAGAAGTGGCTGCCGCGGTTGTCGATGCCACCTACTCGGCGGCTGGGCGACTTGTTCTCATTGAGGAAGCTGCCGGTCGCGCGGTCGAGCGTGTCGGCGAGAACCTGAGCGCGCGCGTTGCCCGTGGTCTGCGCGAGGTGCTCGAAGCTGACCGCGAGCGCGAGGAACTCGCCCAGGCTGTCCCAGCGCAGGTAGTTCTCCTTGACGAGCTGCTGGACGTGCTTGGGCGCGGAGCCGCCTGCGCCGGTCTCGAACAGTCCGCCACCATTCATGAGCGGGACGACCGAGAGCATCTTCGCGCTCGTGCCGAGCTCGAGGATCGGGAACAGGTCGGTCAGGTAGTCGCGCAGCACGTTGCCGGTGACCGAGATCGTGTCCTCGCCCCGGCGGATGCGCTCCAGGGAGAAGGCGGTCGCTTCGACCGGCGACATGATCTCGATCTGCAGGCCCTCGGTGTCGTGCTCGGCGAGGTAGGTCTTGACCTTCTCGATGAGGGTCGCGTCGTGCGCGCGGCCCTCGTCCAGCCAGAACACCGCCGGCTCGCCGGTCGCGCGGGCGCGGGTGACGGCGAGCTTGACCCAGTCCTGGATCGGCAGGTCCTTGGTCTGGCACATGCGGAAGATGTCGCCGGCGCCCACCACCTGCTCGAGCACGACGTTGCCGCCCTCGTCGACGACCCGCACCGCACCCGGGGCAGGGATCTCGAAGGTCTTGTCGTGGCTGCCGTACTCCTCGGCCTTCTGCGCCATGAGGCCGACGTTGGGCACCGAGCCCATCGTCGACGGGTCGAAGGCGCCGTTCGCGCGGCAGTCGTCGATGACGACCTGGTAGATCCCGGCGTAGCTGCTGTCGGGGAGGACCGCGAGAGTGTCGGCCTCATTGCCGTCCGGGCCCCACATGTGACCGGAGGTGCGGATCATGGCCGGCATGGAGGCGTCGACGATGACATCGCTCGGTACGTGCAGGTTGGTGATGCCGCGGTCGGAGTCGACCATCGCCAGTGCGGGGCCGTCGGCGATCTCGGCCTCGAAGGACGCCTTGATCTCCGCGCCCTCGGGCAGCGGCTCCAGGCCCTTGAGGATGGCGCCGAGTCCGTCGTTCGGGCTCAGGCCGGCGGCGGCGAGCGCCTCGCCGTGCTCGGCGAACGTCTTGGGGAAGAAGGTCCGCACCACGTGGCCGAAGATGATCGGGTCGGAGACCTTCATCATCGTGGCCTTCAAGTGCACCGAGAACAGCACTCCCTCGGCCTTGGCGCGTGCGACCTGCTTGTCAAGGAACGCGCGCAGGGCCGCCACGCGCATGACGGACGCGTCCACGACCTCGCCCGCGAGCACGGGAACCGACTCACGCAGGACGGTGGTGCTGCCGTCGTCCCCCGCGAGCTCGATGCGCAGCGAGCCGGCCTCGGCGATGACCGCGGACTTCTCGGTGGAGCGGAAGTCGTCGGCGTCCATGTGCGAGACGTTCGTCTTCGAGTCGGACACCCACGCGCCCATCTTGTGCGGGTGCGCCTTGGCATAGTTCTTCACCGACGCCGGCGCACGGCGGTCGGAGTTGCCCTCGCGCAGCACCGGGTTGACGGCACTGCCCTTGATCTTGTCGTAGCGCGCACGGACGTCCCGGTCCTCGTCGGACTTCGGGTCGTCCGGGTAGTCCGGCAGCGCATAGCCCTGCTGCTGCAGCTCAGCGATCGCAGCCTTCAGCTGCGGAATCGAAGCCGAGATGTTCGGCAGCTTGATGATGTTCGCCCCGGGAGTCCTGGCCAGCTCGCCGAGCTCAGCCAGTGCGTCATCGATGCGCTGGCTCTCCTCAAGACGCTCAGGGAAGCTGGCGATGATCCGCCCCGCCAGAGAGATGTCACGGGTCTCGACACTGACCCCGGCGGTCGAGGCGTACGCCTGGACGACAGGCAGGAACGAATGCGTCGCCAGGGCGGGCGCCTCGTCAGTGTGTGTATAGATGATGGTCGAGTCAGTCACCGGGTGCTCCGCTCCACGTCTGCAACATTGCTCGACATCAAGATATCTCGTGACCCACCCCCTCTGGACAGGGCCCTGCCCCACCGTGGCGGGCGGCACGGAGGTCGGACCGTCCCGTGGTGGCGTGGATGCCGGCGGGATGACTGGCTTAGCCCGGTCTTTCGCCATTCAGTAGCATTTGCAGGGATTTATCGAGCCGAACCTGCCTGGTCTCCGGCGTGAGCGCCGGATGTCGGGCCGACGACGGCCACAGCTGCGCGAGCGGGACCCTGGAGGGAGACGATGGGGGAGGCAGAGCCACGCAAGCCGAGCCGCGGGCTCGGGTCGGCGCCCTGACACCGCAGGGTGGCGGCGCGTGCAGTGAGGAGGGCCTGGGATGTGTGCAGCCGAGTCCTTCCGGGGCGGTCCCGACACGGTGAGCGTCGCTCCGACCGCGTCTGGTGGCCTCCTCGATGTGCTGAGCGTGGCGGCCGTTCTCCTCGATGCCGAGGGCAGGATCGATCTCTGGAGCCCGCAGGCCGAGGACCTGTTCGGCTACAGCGCCGAGGAGGCCCTCGGCGAGTTCGCGGGCCACTTGCTGATCCATGAGGAGCACCAGGAGGCCGTCCTGAACCTCTTTGCCCACGTCATGGAAGGCGGCGGCAGCTGGGCCGGAGTCTTCCCCGTCCGGCACAAGGACGGCAGCACCCGGCTGGTGGAGTTCCGCAACATGCGGCTGCAGGACGACCAGGGGGACCACTACGCCCTGGGTCTGGCCGCGGATCAGGCAACGCTACGGCAGGTCGAACGGGACCTGGCACTGTCCGCCCGACTGGTGTCCCAGTCGCCGATCGGACTGGGTGTACTGGACACCGACCTTCGGTACGTCTCGGTCAACCCGGCGGAGGAGCGGATGAACGGCGTGCCTGCCGCCGAGCATGTGGGCCGGCACGTCCATGAGGTGCTGCCCTTCTTGGACGAGTCCTTCGAAGCGACGATGCGCAAGGTTTTGGCTACTGGCACCCCGGTCTCTGACCAGTACACCGTCGGCCGCACCCCCGCCGACCCGGACAACGAGCATGCCTGGTCGATCTCGTTTCACCGGCTCGAAGCTCCCAACGGAAAGGTGCTGGGGGTGGTGACCTCCAGCGTGGACGTCACCGAGCGGCACCGCGCCGTCCAGCAGCAACGCCGCATCGTTCTCACCCTCCAGCGCAGCCTGCTGCCTCACCCGCCACCGCAACGGCCGGGGCTGGTTGTCGCGTCCCGGTACCTGCCCGCCCAGGCAGCCAGCGAGATCGGCGGCGACTGGTTCGACGTCATTGCGCTCGGCGGCGACAAGACCGCCCTCGTCGTCGGAGACGTCATGGGCAGCGGCGTCAGCGCCGCCGCCACCATGGGCCAGCTCCGCACCGCCACCCGCACCCTGGCCGGCCTCGACCTCGACCCCGTCCAGGTTCTCCAGCACCTCGACCACATCACCGAGGACCTGGAGCAGGACACCATCGCCACCTGCGTCTACGCCGTCTACGACCCGCACGGCGCGCAGTGCCGCATCTCCCTCGCCGGCCACCTGCCCCCAGCCCTTCTTCGCCTTGACGGAAAGCACGAACTGCTCGAGCTGCCCACCGGAACCCCGCTGGGCGTCGGCGAGGGGGACTTCCACACCACCACGCTCGCCCTGCACCCGGGCGACCAGCTCGTCCTGTACACCGATGGGCTGGTCGAGAGGCGCGACCGGCCCATCGACGCATGCCTGGACAACCTGCTCGCCCTCCTGGACGACCCCCACCGCTCCCTGGACGAAACCTGCGAGCTGCTCCTGCACACCCTGCGCCACCCCGGCGACCACGACGACGTCGCGCTGCTCATCGCGCGAGTCCTGCCCTCCGCGCTCAGCCGCAGGCCCCGGTCGGAAGACGCGTAGGAGTTTCTCGATCAGTGCCGGCGCCGGCCGCTGGGGGCCGTACGGCTTCCAAGTCCTGGGCGACACTGGGCGGGTGATTGTCGAACGCGCGTATGCGCATCTCTCCTCGTACGACGACAACGCCTGGCCTTGGTCGGTGCCGTGCGTCCGGCAGCTGCTCGACGAAGGGCTGCGCTTCACCGCGCCGGTGACCTTTCTGGTCGGTGAGAACGGCTCGGGGAAGTCGACTTTGGTCGAGGCGCTGGCGGAGGGGTTCGGTCTGGACTCCTACGGCGGCTCCCACGACTGGCGCTACGCCTCCCCGCGTGGCAAGTCGGCGCTCGGCGAGCGGATGAGGTTCGACGCGGCCGCGCGCGGGCGCCGCATGGTAACCAGCTGGTCGGCCCGCAAGGGCTTCTTCCTGCGGGCCGAGACCGCCCTGGACGCCCTGGGCAGGGAGGGGTTCTCGCCGGACTCGGTCAGCCATGGTGAGGGCTTTCTCGCGGCGTTCCGGGGGAAGTTCCTCCACGCCGGGCTCTATGTCCTGGACGAGCCGGAGGCAGCGCTCTCGTTCTCCTCGTGCCTCGAACTGATCGGGCACATCGACCGGTTGACCAAGGAGGGCGGCCAGGTCATCTGTGCCACGCACTCCCCGCTGCTGACCGCCCTGCCGGGCGCGGACATCATCGAGGTCGGCGAGCACGGCATGCGGAGGGTCGCCTGGCGGGAGCTCGGTGTCGTGGACCACTGGCGCCGCTACCTCGCCGACCCGCACGCCTATCTGCGGCACATTGTCGAGCCGTAGGCGTGTGACTGAGCGCTTCAGTTGGCAGGGTTCGCCGAGCGAAGCGCTCAGCTTCAAAAGGCGGGGTGTGGCCGTCTGCGAGGCGACTCGCCGTGTCGAGCGGCTCGGACGAAGTGGACCCCGGCGGCGACATCCGCCGGGGTCCGCGAGAGCCTCGGTCAGGTGCCGACGTAGGCCGCAAGGTGTTCGCCGGTGAGGGTGGAGCGGGCGGCGACGAGGTCGGCGGGTGTGCCCTCGAAGACGATCCGGCCGCCGTCGTGGCCGGCGCCGGGGCCGAGGTCGATGATCCAGTCGGCGTGCGCCATGACCGCCTGGTGGTGCTCGACGACGATGACCGACTTGCCGGAGTCGACGAGCCGGTCGAGCAGGCCGAGCAGCTGCTCGACGTCGGCGAGATGCAGGCCGGCGGTCGGCTCGTCCAGGACGTAGACGCCGCCCTTCTCGGCCATGTGGGTGGCCAGCTTGAGCCGCTGCCGCTCGCCGCCGGACAGCGTGGTGAGCGGCTGGCCGAGGCTGAGGTAGCCGAGCCCGACGTCGGCGAGCCGGCCGAGAATGCGCTGCGCGGCAGGCGTGCTCGCCTCGCCGGAGCCGAAGAACTCCTCCGCCTCGGTCACCGGCATCGCGAGCACCTCGCTGATGTCGCGGCCGCCGAGGTGGTACTCGAGCACCGCTGCCTGGAACCGCTTCCCCTCGCACTCCTCGCAGGTGGTGGCGACGCCGGCCATCATCGCCAGGTCGGTGTAGATGACGCCGGCGCCGTTGCAATTGGGGCAGGCGCCCTCGGAGTTGGCGCTGAACAGCGCCGGCTTCACGCCGTTGACCTTCGCGAACGCCTTGCGGATCGGGTCGAGCAGTCCGGTGTACGTCGCCGGGTTGCTGCGCCGCGAGCCCTTGATCGCTGCCTGGTCGACCGAGACCACACCCTCGCCGGCGGGGATCGACCCGTGCACGAGCGAGCTCTTGCCGGAGCCGGCGACGCCGGTGACGACGGCAAGCACCCCGAGCGGGATGCCGACGTCGACGCCCTGCAGGTTGTGCGTCGTCGCGCCCCGGATCTCCAGGGTGCCGGTGGGTTTCCGCACCGTCTCCTTGAGGGCTGCCCGGTCGTCGAAATGGCGGCCGGTGATGGTGCCGCCGGCCCGCAGCCCCTCGACGGTGCCCTCGAAGCAGACGGTGCCGCCCGCCGTACCGGCGCCGGGGCCGAGGTCGACGACGTGGTCGGCGATCGCGATCGTCTCCGGCTTGTGCTCCACGACGAGCACCGTGTTGCCCTTGTCCCGCAGCCGCAGCAGCAGGTCGTTCATCCGCTGGATGTCATGGGGGTGCAGGCCGATGGTGGGCTCGTCGAAGATGTAGGTGACGTCGGTGAGCGAGGAGCCGAGGTGGCGGATCATCTTGACGCGCTGCGCCTCGCCGCCCGACAGCGTGCCCGACGGCCGGTCGAGCGCGAGGTACCCGAGGCCGATCTCCACGAACGAGTCGAGGGCCTGCTGCAGCGCGGTGAGCAGCGGCGCCACCGACGGCTCGTCGAGGCCGCGGACCCATTCGGCCAGGTCGCTGATCTGCATCGCGCAGGCGTCGGCGATGCTGATCCGCTTGATCTTCGACGACCGGGCTCCCTCGCTGAGCCGGGTGCCGTCGCACTCGGGGCAGGTGGTGAAGGTGACCGCCCGGTCCACGAACGCCCGGATGTGCGGCTGCATCGCCTCCTTGTCCTTGGAGAGCATCGACTTCTGGAGCTTGGGGATCAGCCCCTCGTAGGTGAGGTTGACGCCCTCGACCTTCACCTTGGTCGGCTCCCGGTAGAGGAAGTCCTGCATCTCTTTCTCGGTGAACTTGCCGATCGGCTTGTTCGGGTCGAGGAGGCCCGACTCGGCGTAGACCCGCACGGTCCAGAAGCTGTCGGACTTCCAGCCGGGGATGGTGAACGCACCCTCGGCGATCGACTTGGAGTCGTCGTAGAGCTGGGTGAGGTCGATGTCGGAGACCGTGCCCCGGCCCTCGCACCGCGTACACATGCCGCCGGTGCGGGTGAAGGTCGCTTTCACCGCCTTCTTGGCACCGCGCTCGACGGTGATCGCACCGCTCGCCCGGACCGAGGGGACGTTGAAGGCGTACGCCCCGGGCGGGCCGATGTGCGGTTTGCCGAGTCGGCTGAAGAGGATGCGCAGCATCGCGTTGGCGTCGGTGGCGGTGCCGACTGTGGAGCGGGGGTCGGCGCCCATCCGCTGCTGGTCGACCGTGATCGCGGTGGTCAGCCCTTCGAGTACGTCGACCTCGGGCCGCGCCAGCGTCGGCATGAAGCCCTGCACGAAGGCGCTGTAGGTCTCGTTGATCATCCGCTGCGACTCCGCGGCGATCGTGTTGAACACCAGCGAGCTCTTGCCCGAGCCGGAGACGCCGGTGAACACCGTCAGCCGACGCTTCGGGATCTCGATGCTGACGTCCTTGAGGTTGTTCTCGCGCGCGCCGTGCACGCGGATCAGTTCGTGGCTGTCGGCAGCGTGCAGCGCAGGCGACTGCGTGTCCGTCCTCGTGGCCATGCTCATCGTGTCTCCATCTGTTGGGCGGGGCCGCCTTCGCGGTCTCCGTCGGCGTCGCCTGGCTCGATCTGCCCAGCTGCGGGCAGTACGTCTGGTTCTACTTCGTCGGCGCGGTCGCGGCAACGGTCCGCTGTCCACCTGATCGGCGGTGCCGGCCGGGGTGGCGCGACGTCCGTCCGGGCTGACGCCGGCCGGGGTCGCGCTCGGCGCCACAACCAAGGCATCCACCCCGCTTCGGCCCGTGGCGCCTCCGGGCCTCGGCCACGCGGCGCGCCCGGCCGAGGCGTCAGACCAACCAGCGGCCGGCGCACATCAGTTCGCGGTCGGGCGGGCGGCGCAGATGGCGCCCGATCGTCGGCGATCGTCGACCCTTCGGCCGTGCACAGCGCCCTGTCGACGTCGGTGAAGTGGTCGAGGAAGTGGCCGCCGAGCCGCTCGGCCGGCGCGTGGGCCTCCTGCACCGCTTCGGGCGGCCCCTCGCCCACCTGCCACCGCCCGCCCTCCCGCTCGATCCCGGCCGGCATCTCCGCGGGCGTCTTCGCCGATACGACCGCGGTGAACGCGGGCCGGGACCCTACCGCAGGCGGTTCCTACCGCGGGCGGTTCCTACCGCTTGCGGGGCTGGGTGAAGCGGAGCATGTTGCCGGCCGGGTCGCGGAAGGCGCAGTCGCGGACGCCGTACGGCTGGTCGATCGGCTCCTGCAACACCTCCCCGCCGGCGGCCCGGATGCGTTCGAAGGTGGCGTCGCAGTCGTCGGTGGAGAAAATCACGCCGCGCAGCATGCCCTTGGCCAGCAGTTCCGCCATCGCCTGCTTGTCGGCCGGCGAGGCGTTGGGGTCGGCGAGCGGCGGTTCGAGGACGATCTCCACGTCCGACTGCGCGGGTGAGCCAACGGTCACCCAGCGCATCCCCTCGAACGCGACGTCGTTGCGTACCTCCAGGCCAAGGACGTCGCGGTAGAAGGCGAGCGCCTTGTCATGGTCGTCGACTGCGATGAAGCACTGTGCGAGCTTGATGTTCATGCCCTCGACGCTACGAGGCGGCGGCGGATTCCGCTTCTCCGTTCCTGACCGGTCGTGTGAGGATCTTGGCGACGCACGCCGGGATCGCGGCGCCGGCCTCGTGGCGGCGGGCCCGGTAGGCGCTGGGGCTCTCGCCGACCAGCTCGGTGAAGCGCGAGCTGAACGACCCCAGCGAGGAGCATCCGACCGCGAAGCAGACCTCTGTCACGCTCATGTCGCCCCGCCGCAGCAGCGCCTTCGCCCGCTCGACACGGCGGGTCATCAGATAGCTGTAGGGCGTCTCCCCGAAGGCGGCGCGGAAGCTGCGGGAGAAATGCCCGGGCGACATGAGGGCGACGTTCGCCAGCGCCGGAACGTCCAGCGGCCGCGCGTAGTCGCGGTCCATCATGTCCCGGGCGCGGCGCAGCCGTACAAGGTCCTCCAGGGTCATGCGCACCAGCATCGCACGGCGGCGGTGGCCCGCCTCCGCGATCGGTGCCCCTGGGCCGTCGGGCGCACCATGATCTCGTGAGCCCCTGCTCGACCACGCCCACGGTGAGAGAGGTGACCGCTGGCCTGCGGGCCGCCCCCGACACAGCCAGGCCAACTCAAGCGCTCACGGGCCAACTCAGGAACTCGGTCACACCGGTGTGCCTGGGGGCCTGCCAGCTCCTGTGCGGCCGTTCGTGATCTGCTCCTTCTGCCGGATGAGCAGCACGGCGGGGATCAGGACCAGGACCATCGGCGTCGGCTCGACGACGACGGTGCCGACGGCGCTCCACACGGCCAGGCCCCAGCCGACGGACGACGGCACCCGCACGCCCTGCCGGCCGAGGCACGAGACGAGCAGGCCGAGCAGCAGCAGCGGTACGGCGAAGCTCCCGATCGAGATCCAGAACGCGCCGCCCGCGCCGCGCGGCTCGATGAACTCCTCGCGCGGCAGGCCCCACAGGGCACCGCTGAACCAGGCGTCGAGGTGCCCGGTGTTCTGCGCGCCGAGGACGAGAAGGTGCAGGGCACCCAGAAAGACCAGGATGCGCCCCGCGCGTACGGCTGTGTTCCCCACGACGACCCCCATGCAGCTTTCGAGACTGTTAGTTTCGGAACTAGGATTATCGTAATCTGGTGGCTATGGCAACCACGGGACGACCACGGGACGCGCGGGTGGACGCGGCGATCCTCGACGCCACGCGCGAGCTCCTCGCCCGGGACGGCTACGCCGGGCTGACGATGGACGCGGTGGCCGAGCGGGCGGGGATCGGCAAGGCGGCGATCTACCGGCGCCATGCGACCAAGCAGGAGATGGTGTTCGCTGCGGCGATCCATGAACCGGAGCTGCCGGGCAGACCCGACACGGGCAGTCTCGCCAGGGACCTCACGGCGCTCGTCCAGGAGATCGTGGACCATCTGACCAGCCCGGCGGCCTCTGCGGCGGTGCTCGGCCTCCTGGCGGACCTGGGGCCCGACAGCGCCCTGGGAGTCCGTTTCCGGGAGCGGTTCGTCACCCGCGAGCTCGCCGACATCGAGAGCCTGCTCGACCGCGCAGTCGCCCGCGGCGAACTGCCGCCCCCGCCGTCCCGTCCGGACGCCCCGACCGTCCACGCCCTGGTGACCGGCCCGGTCTTCGCCCTGCTGTACCTCCAGCGCACCCCGCCGGACGGCCTGTCCGAGCGCCTGGGCCCACTGATCGCGACAGCCCTTACCGCCGCCCAGGCGTCGCCCGGCTCCTAGCCGGACACCCCTTGGGGCCCCACGGGCGCGGCAAGCCCCTGCGGCCCCGTCACGCCCGGGACGGAGACGACCTCCCAGGACCGCAGGATGCAGACCGCGGGCCGACCGCCGGGCCACAGGCCGAGTCACGCCGAGACGCAGGCCTCGAGCCGCCGCCGACGCCGCAAGATGAGGGGCGCAGGCGGAGCCTTCACGGAAGCGCGGTCAGAACCAACCAACCCGGCCTCACCCGGGAGGCGCTCAGCCCACGACCCGCTGCAACATGACTCAAACCAGTTCGGGCTGCGGTTCGCGTCGCGGTTCCGGCAGATGCGCCGACGCGGCCTCCCGTTCCCACAGCTTGGTCGTCCGTACGTAGCCGTAGAGCACTGAGGTCATCGCCAGACTGAGCAGCGGCCCGAACACCCACGGATGTTCGGCCATCTCCATTGACAGATAGCGATACGACGCCAAGAGCGCAACGAAGACCGCGGCGCCGTAGACGACCAGCTGAATTCCCGGCCGGTCCCAGCCGCGGCCGAGCGAGCGAAGCCCCGTCTCGATCGTGAGCGTGAACACCACGCCGGCGACGATGTCCGCGCCGTAGTGGTAGCCGAAGCCCAGCGTCGCGCCGAGCGTTGCGATCAGCCAGAACGCGCCTACGAATTGCAGAGCCCGCGGGCCCTTGCGGGAATGAATGAAGATCGCGGTAGCCCACGCCGTGTGCAGGCTGGGCATGCAGTTGCGCGGAGTGATCTCGTCGAAGGGCATCGGGTGCGGGGTACTGACCGGCGGCGGCGTGTCCGGCCACAGGTTGGCCACCGCCCAGTGCCCCCCGTCGGCGCCGTAGGCGAAGATCGGTCCGACCACCGGGAAGATCATGTAGATGCCCGGCCCGAGCAGGCCGATGACCAGAAACGTGCGCACCAGATGATGGCCCGGGAAGCGGCGCTCGACCGCCACGTTGCGCAGCTGGTACAGCGCGACGACGACCGCGGCCACCGCGAGCTGAACGTAGACCCAGTCGAGAACGTGGAAGCCGACCGTGCCGGTGGCCGCGACAATCCGGCCTACCAGCCACGACGGGTTGCCCAACGCGTGATCGGCGGTCGCCACATACTGGTCGAGCACCGCCGGGCGGGTCTTCGACGTGATCAGCAGCCAGGTGTAGCCGGTCTTGCGGCCGGCCACCAGCAGCAGGGCCAGTCCGACGCCTTTCAGCAGCAGGACACGCTCCCGGCCGGTGCGGCGCGTGACGGCGATGACGGCACAGGCCAAAGTCACCCACAACGCGCCGTTGCCGAACATCATCTCGGCGTCGACAGCCCACCGCACGAGCGAGAAGACGACGTCGATGCCGATCGCGGCGCCGACCGCGATGAACCGCTGCCGCCAGGTGAGCACCACCATCATCAACGCCATACTGGCGTACAACACCGTCCCCGATTTGGGGGCGAATATCACCTCTCGCGCCTGGTCGGTGATCGGCCCCGGCTCGCCGTACCGACGCGCGGCAATCTCCAGTGCAATGAGGAATCCGAGGGCCACCGCACTGACCGCGCCCCACAGCATGACGCGTGGTTGACGCCATGCAGCCAACCGAAGGCCGCCGTCTATTCGCGAAAGCACTCGCGTTACCGCAGATATCAATTTTTCAGCCGATTTGTCATATTTCAACGTGATCGTTTCGAGCTCGAACATGCTAGCGGAGCGGGTGGGTTGCGCTGATCACGGGTACGTCGAATACGTCAAATACGGCGATCGGCCCCCCCTTTGCCCGCGGCCACGGCGGACATGAAACGCCGCGGGCCCCGGATTGGGGCGGCGCGGGCGGCTCGGTGGGATTGCATAAATCTACGGATCTGCGTATAGTCATGCCGTCGACGAGGAGGGTTCGATGGCGGTACGAGCAGCAGTGGCAGGAGCGAGCGGCTACGCAGGTGGGGACCTGCTCCGGCTGCTCCTTGCCCACCCCGGCGTCGAGATCGGCGCCCTCACCGGCAGCTCCAATGCCGGGCAGCGCCTCGGCGGCCTGCAGCCCCATCTGATGCCGCTTGCCGACCGGGTGCTCCAGCCGACCACCGCCGAGGTGCTCGCCGGGCACGACGTCGTCTTTCTCGCCCTCCCGCACGGGCAGTCCGCCGCTGTCGCCGAGCAGCTCGGCGACGAGGTGCTCGTCGTCGACATGGGGGCCGACTTCCGGCTGAAGGACGCCGCCGACTGGGAGGCGTTCTACGGCTCGCCGCACGCCGGGACCTGGCCCTACGGCCTCCCCGAACTGCCGGGTGCCCGTGCCGCCCTGGCGGGGGCCAAGCGCATCGCGGTGCCCGGCTGCTATCCCACCGCCGTCTCGCTCGCGCTCTTCCCCGCATACGCGGACGGGCTCGCCGAGCCCGAGGCCGTCATCACCGCCGCGTCCGGCACCTCCGGCGCGGGCAAGGCGCCCAAGCCGCATCTGCTCGGCTCCGAGGTCATGGGCTCCATGACCCCCTACGGCGTCGGCGGCGGCCACCGGCACACCCCCGAGATGATCCAGAACCTCAGCGCGGCGGCGGGGGAGCGGGTCAGCGTCTCCTTCACGCCGACCCTCGCGCCGATGCCCCGGGGCATCCTCGCCACGTGCAGCGCGAAGGCGAAGAAGGGCGTGACGGCCGATTCCGTACGGGCCGCGTACGAGAAGGCCTTCCAGGACGAGCCGTTCATCTGCCTGCTGCCCGAAGGACGGTGGCCCTCCACCGCGTCCGTGTACGGATCCAATGCCGTCCACATCCAGATCGCGTACGACGAGGCAGCCGGCCGCATCATCGCGATCAGCGCCATCGACAACCTCACCAAGGGCACCGCAGGCGGCGCGGTGCAGAGCATGAACCTCGCCCTCGGGCTCCCCGAGGACACCGGACTTTCCACGACTGGAGTCGCTCCGTGAGCGACGCACGCGCAGCCGCCGGGCTGCAGACAACCCCGAAAGCCGCGCCGCTGCTCCCCCTGCCTTCGGCGGGCGGTACCCCCGGCGCGGGCGGAGAAGCGATCAAGGAGATGCAGTGAGCGTCACGGCAGCCAAGGGATTCTCGGCGGCGGGCATCGCCGCCGGGATCAAGGAGAACGGCAATCCGGACCTGGCCCTCGTGGTCAACAACGGTCCGCGCCGCGCCGCCGCGGGCGTCTTCACCTCCAACCGTGTCAAGGCCGCCCCCGTCCTCTGGTCCGAGCAGGTCCTGCGCGGCGGCGAAGTCACCGCCGTCGTCCTCAACTCCGGCGGCGCCAACGCCTGTACGGGCCCCAAGGGCTTCCAGGACACCCACGCCACCGCAGAGAAGGCCGCCGAGGTCCTGGCCGGGCACAGCGCCGGCGAGGTCGCCGTCGCGTCGACCGGGCTCATCGGCGTACTGCTGCCCATGGACAAGCTGCTGCCCGGCATCGAGCAGGCCGCCGCCGAACTCTCCCCGCACGGCGGTGAGAAGGCCGCCATCGCCATCAAGACCACCGACTCCGTGCACAAGACCGCCGTCGTCGACGGCGAGGGCTGGACCGTCGGCGGGATGGCCAAGGGCGCGGGCATGCTCGCCCCCGGCCTCGCCACCATGCTCGTCGTCCTCACCACCGACGCCGACGTGGAAGCCGCGACCCTCGACAAGGCCCTGCGCGACGCCACCCGGCTGACCTTCGACCGCATCGACTCCGACGGCTGCATGTCCACCAACGACACCGTGCTGCTGCTCGCCTCCGGAGCCAGCGAGATCACGCCCCGGTACGAGGAGTTCGCCGAGGCCGTCAAGAGCGTCTGCGACGATCTCGCCCGCCAGCTGATCGGCGATGCCGAAGGCGCGTCCAAGGACATCCGCATCGAGGTGATCAACGCCGCGACCGAGGACGACGCCGTCGAGGTGGGCCGCTCCATCGCCCGTAACAACCTCCTCAAGTGCGCCATCCACGGCGAGGACCCCAACTGGGGCCGGGTGCTGTCCGCCATCGGCACCACGAAGGCCGTCTTCGAGCCCGACCGGCTCAACGTCGCCATCAACGACGTATGGGTCTGCAAGAACGGCGGCGTAGGTGAGGACCGTGAGCTCGTCGATATGCGCTACCGCGAGGTGAAGATCACCGCCGACCTCGCCGCCGGGTCCGAGTCCGCCGTCATCTGGGCCAACGACCTCACCGCCGACTACGTCCACGAGAACAGCGCGTACTCCTCCTGAGGACTCATGAGCACTCGTAAGCACACCGCACTGCCCAAAGCCCAGATCCTCATCGAGGCGCTGCCCTGGCTGACCCGGCACAACGGCAAGACTGTCGTCATCAAATTCGGCGGCAACGCCATGATCGACGAGGACCTCAAGGCGGCCTTCGCCCAGGACGTCGTCTTCCTGCGCCAGGCCGGGCTCAAGCCGGTCGTCGTGCACGGAGGCGGCCCGCAGATCAGCGCCCAGCTCGACAAGCAGGGCCTGGTCAGCGAGTTCAAGGCGGGCCTGCGGGTCACCACGCCCGAAGCCATGGACGTCGTAAGGATGGTGCTGGCCGGCCAGGTCCAGCGCGAGCTCGTCGGGCTGCTCAACCAGCACGGTCCGCTCGCCGTCGGCATGACCGGCGAGGACGCCCACACCATCACTGCCACCAAGCATCAGCCGCAGATCGACGGCGAACTGGTCGACATCGGCAGGGTCGGCGAGATCACCAAGATCGACACGGGTGCCATCGAGGCACTGCTGGACGACGGCCGTATCCCGGTCATCTCCTCCATCGCCCGCTCCGCCGACGACCACCACGTCTACAACGTCAACGCCGACACCGCCGCGGCCGCGCTCGCCGCCGCGCTTGGCGCCGAGACGCTGATGGTGCTCACCGATGTGGAGGGGCTCTATGAGGACTGGCCGAGCAGCGACGAGGTGATCAGCAGGCTCACCGCGAGCCAGCTGGAGAAGCTGCTGCCCGACCTCTCCAGCGGCATGGTCCCCAAGATGGAGGGGTGCCTGTTCGCCGTACGCAACGGGGTCAACACCGCCCGCGTGCTCGACGGCCGCGTCCCGCACTCGATCCTGCTGGAGATCTTCACCGACGAGGGCATCGGCACGATGGTCGTGCCCGACGGACAGGGGGAATCATGAGTAACCAGGAATTCGCGCAGCGCTGGCAGGGCGTGATGACCGACAACTACGGCACGCCGAAGCTGTCGCTCGTCCGCGGCGAGGGCGCCAAGGTCTGGGACGCGGACGGCGTCGAGTACACCGACTTCGTCGGCGGCATCGCCGTGAACGCGCTGGGCCACGCCCACCCCGCCGTCGTCGAGGCCGTCTCCCGGCAGATCGCCTCCCTCGGCCATGTCTCCAACCTCTACGTCGCCGAGCCGCCCGTCGCACTGGCGGAGCGCCTCATCCAGCTCTTCGGCCGCCCCGGACGCGTCTTCTTCTGCAACTCGGGTGCCGAGGCCAACGAAGCCGCCTTCAAGATCGGCCGGTTGACGGGCCGTAAGCACATGGTCGCCACCGTCGGCGGCTTTCACGGCCGCACCATGGGGTCGCTGGCGCTCACCGGCCAGCCGGGAAAGCAGGAGCCGTTCCTGCCGCTGCCCGGGGACGTCACGCACGTCGAGTACGGAGACGCCGAAGCGCTGCGGGCCGTGGTCACAGAAGAGACCGCGCTTGTGATCATCGAACCGATCCAGGGCGAGAACGGTGTGGTCGTCCCGCCCAAGGGCTATCTGGAGGCCGCCCGGGAGATCACCCGGGCCACCGGCACGCTGCTTGTGCTCGACGAGGTCCAGACGGGCATCGGCCGGACGGGACACTGGTTCGAGCACCAGGCCCACCAGGGCGTCGAGCCCGATCTGGTCACGCTCGCCAAGGGGCTCGGCGGCGGGCTCCCCATCGGCGCGACCATCGCCTTCGGCGAGGCCGCCGAGCTGCTGAAGCCCGGCCAGCACGGCACCACCTTCGGTGGGAACCCGGTCGCCTGCGCCGCCGGACTCGCCGTACTCGACACCCTCGCGGCCGGTGGAACCCTCGACGAGGTCAAGCGCCTCGGCGAGAAACTGCGGGACGGAATCGAATCCCTGGGCCACCCGCTGGTCTCCCATGTCCGTGGCGCGGGCCTGCTGCTGGGTATCGTGCTCACCGAGCCCCTCGCGCCCCAGGCGCAGCAGGCGGCTCAGAGCGCCGGCTTCCTGGTGAACGCGCCTGCCCCCGATGTCGTACGGCTGATGCCTCCACTGGTCATCGGCGAGGCCGAGGTGGACGCGTTCCTCGGGGCCCTGCCCGGCGTTCTCGACGCAGCAAGCGGGGATGGACGATCCGGAGAATGAGACGACGATGACCGAGGCGCAGGACACCGAGCACGGCGGGCCCGCCGTTCCGCAGACCCGTACGGCCCGCCACCGCCGGATCGTGGACATCCTCAACCGGCAGCCGGTGCGCTCGCAGAGCCAGCTCGCCAAGCTCCTCGCGGACAACGGACTGAGCGTCACCCAGGCGACGCTCTCCCGCGACCTCGACGAGCTGGGCGCGGTGAAGATCCGCAACACCGGCGGCGAGCTGATCTACGCCGTGCCCAGCGAGGGCGGCTTCCGCACCCCGCATGCCCCGCTCGGCGAGTCGGCGAAGGAGGAGCGCATGCGTCGCCTCTCCGGCGAACTGCTGATCTCGGCCGAGGCATCGGCCAACCTCGTGGTGCTGCGTACGCCGCCGGGCGCTGCCCAGTTCCTCGCCTCGGCCATCGACCAGGCCGAACTGCACGACATCCTCGGCACCATCGCGGGCGACGACACGCTCCTGCTCATCAGCCGCGACCCGGTCGGCGGCCAGGCGCTCGCGGACCATCTGCTGCGCCTGGCCCAGAACGACCGCTGAGGCCGTCGGCGGTCCGGTCGTCAGGCAGTCAACTTCGCGGTGTGGCGGGCGAATCCGCTGGTCCGCCAGGTGCTGCCGTCGGCATTGACCGCAAAGCCCTCGGTATCGGGCAGTTCCTCCAGCCAGTCGCGGGCCCGCCCGCCCATGGCGTATGCGGCGGTCGCCCGGGCGTCCGCGTGGGTCAGCCCCGGGCAGACGACGGTCATCGACGCCAGGACCTCGGCGGGTGGCCGGCGCGTGTGCGGATCGAGAATGTGGCAGCCGCGCTCGGCCGGGCCCGATGTGGCGACGGCGAGGCCCTCGTCGGCCTCGATCACCGTGACGAGCCCGCCCGGGTGCAGCGGGTCACTGACGCCCACCCGCCAGGGGCCGCCGTACAGCTGGATGTCGCCGCCTCCGTTGAGGCAGACCGAATCCGCACCGGACGAGGCGAGCATGCGGACCGCGCACTCCACCGCCCAGCCCTTGACCAGACCGGTCGGATCCAGCTCGCCGGCGTACCGGGCGGTGAACCAGCCGTCGCTCTCGCGCTCCGCGTCCGCGCACAGATCGAGTACTTCGGCGACCTCGGTGACACAGTCTCCGAGCGAGAGTTCGCCGCGGGCGAGCCGGCTGAGCTGGCTGCCACGACGGTACGTCGAGAAGGTCTCGTCCACGCGGTGCAGACCGGCCACGGCGGCGGCGAGTCCGGCGCGCACCCTGGGAGAGTCGCTGCTGTCGGCGATACGGATGTCGAACGAGAAGACCGTGCCCATGGAGTGCTCGACATGGCGCACGCGCTCCGGGCCGCCGGGCATCACAGACCCGCCTTGTCGAGCGCGCTCTGCAGGGACTTGATGTAGCCCTCGCTGGTGTAGCTGGCCCCGGAGACCGCGTCGATCTGCGCGCTCTGTGCCCTGACCGCTGCCTGGTTCAGTTTGGGCACAGCGTTGGCGGCGATCTGCCGGCTGTTGGCGTCGGAGTCGGGTGCCTTGACGGCGTCGGCCGCGGTGACCTTGCCGCCGCTGACCGTGATCCGGACCTGCACCGGGCCGTACTGGGTGTCGGCCACGTCGCCGAGGACGGTCTTCGCCGCCGGGGCGCCACCGGAGCCGGAGCCCGAGCCCGAGCCGGAGTCCGAGCCCGAGGCCGCACCGGAACCCGAGTCCCCTCCGGGCTGCGTCCCTGCTCCGGGTTGTGCCCCGGCCTGCGCGCCGGACCCGTCGCTGCCGGAATCCCCGGCACCGGAGCCCACCGCCCCGGCGGCCCCGGCCTTGTCGAGTGCGCTCTGCAGGGACTTGATGTAGCCCTCGCTGGTGTAGCTGGCCCCGGAGACCGCGTCGATCTGTGCGCTCTGCGCCGTCAGCACGGCCTGGTTGAGCTTGGGGATCGCGTCGGCGGCGATCTCCCGGCTGTTGGCGTCGGCGCTGGGCGCCTTCACCGCCTGCGCCCCGGTGATTCTGCCGCCGCTGAGGGTGAGCTGGACCTGGACGTCGCCGTACTGCGTGCCGGCGACGTCACCGAGCACCGTCTGTCCCCCCGCGGCCACGGCGCCGTTCCCGGCGGACGCCGAGCCGGCGGGCGGCACCTGAGAGCCTGCCTGCGACGACGCCTCGGCCACGGTGTTGCCCGGCTGCTTCAGTGCGAGCAGCAGGACGACACTGGACGCGGTGGCGGCGACGCCGATCATGATCCGGCGAAGCGGATGTTTCCTCTTCAAGGACGGCCTCACATCTCGAAGGACTCGTGGTGGATCCGGCGGGACGGCACTCCTGCCTCGCGCAGTGCCTGGTACGACTCCTCGGCGAGACCGGGCGGCCCGCAGAGATAGACGTCGTGCGCGTCGATGTCGGGCAGCACTTCCTTCAGCCGCTCGGCGGTGATCTCGGGCCGTGCCCCGTCCGGACCGTTCACCGCGTACATCAGCTGTGCGTCCCGGCGCTCGGCGATCTGCTGCAACTCGTCCCAGAGCGCCAGGTCCTGCCTATTGCTGGCCCGGTAGAGCAGCGTCAGGTCGCCGGGGCCGCCGGGCAGCGTCTCGAACAGTGCCCGCAGCGGGGTGATTCCGGCGCCGCCCGCGATCAGCAGCACCTTGTTGCGGCTCCGGCGGCCGGCGGTCATGGCGCCGTACGGGCCCTCCGCCCAGACCCGCGTCCCCGGCTCCAGCCGGGAGAGGGCCGTGCTGTGCTTGCCGACCGCCTTGACGGTGATACGCATCAGATTGGGGCGGGGCGGGGCGGAGAGCGAGTACGGATTGGCGCTCCAGCGCAGCCCTTTGGTGAGGAACCGCCAGCGGAAGAACTGGCCCGCCTCGGCGCCGAGCCGGTGCAGCCGTCGCCCGGTGATCAGCACGGAGACCACACCCGGTGCCTCGTCCACGGTCGACTCGACCCGCATCCGGTGCCAGAGATTGAGCCGCACGGGGGAGAGGACGCGGTACCAGAGCAACAGTGCGCCGACCGCTCCGTACAGCACGTACCAGACGGTGCGCACCGTCGGGTTCGCCACGAACTCGGCACCCGTCGCCAGCTGGTGCCAGAACGTCAGATACACCGCGACATAGGTGAGAAGGTGCAGGTAGTACCACGTCTCGTACGCCATCCGCCGGCGTACCGCCCCGGCCGAGACGAAGCCGATGAGCAGCAGGAGCCCGGTCCCGATCGCCGCCTTGATCATTTCGGGGAAGTCGACGACGACGGTGACGGTCTGCTCCACGAGGCCGGTACGGGCCTGGACGGCGTACCCCCAGACGGTCAGCACGACATGCGTGACGATCAGACTGATGGCGTAGCGGCCGCTCATCGCGTGCCAGCGGGTCACCCGGTCGGAACCCACCCGCCGTTCCAGAGCCGGGACGCGTGCCATCAGCAGCACCACCAGCGCGATCATGTATCCGCCCAGCAGACCGGTGATCCTGCCGGCACCGATCAGCCACTCGGCGGTGGTCATGTGCACCACCGCCGTGTTCTGCCACCACAGGGACAGCACGGCCACCGCCCCTGCCCAGGCGACGGCCAGCAGCGCCACCGCCGGGTCACGCCGGGGGCGGATCGCCCGCATGGTCTGGCGTCTTGCGGCCCGACCGCTCTGCAACATCGCCACGACTGCTCCTCGGCTGTACCACTTTCGCGTACGGGGATACGCATGGGAGGCGCGTGGAGTTCAATGCGAAGGGCGCTTGTGCAATCTGTGAGTCGCCGGCCCGGTCAGTAAAGCGTGATACGGCTCAGGGTGTCGGCGGCAGCGGAAGCGGCAGCCCCGGTAGCCCGTCGATGCTGCTGGAGATGTGCTCCTTCTTGTGGAAGTAGCTGTCGAGACTCTCGTCGTCCTCGCGCTCGAACCGCCTGGCGTGCAGATCCCGGTCCTCGTCGTACGTCATGAAGGGCACTGCGTATCCGCAGGTGTCGCGGACGAGTTCGGCTGTCACCACGATGATCGCGCGCAGCCCGTGCCTGCTCGGATCGATGTCGGGGAAGCGGGCGAGGAGTTCCTTGAAGCGCGGGTCGTCACGGAAGACGGGCTCACCGCGGCCGTGCACGCGCACGATGTTCGGCGGACCCTGGAAGGCGCACCACATCAGGGTGATGCGGCCGTTCTCCCGGAGGTGGGCGATGGTCTCGGCGTTGCTGCCGGCGAAGTCGAGGTAGGCGACGGTCCGCTCGTCGAGGACCGCGAAGGAGCCGGTGAGGCCCTTGGGGGACAGGTTGATCGTGCCGTCACCGCCGAGTGGTGCGGTGGCGGTGAAGAACATCTGCTGCTCTTCGATGAAGGTGCGCAGTCGGCCGTCTATCCGCTCATAGATCTTTCCCATGCCATGGATTATTGGTGATCGGGGACGTCCGCCGCGTTCGATTTCACCCGGTGATACCCAACTCCCGCCGCAGCCGTGCCAGTACGTAGTCGCTGAACAGATGCGTGCAGCGGTCCAGGAGCGCGGCCACCTCGGCGTCGCCGCGCGGCACTCCGGCCGGCGGCACCACCCACAGCGGGATCGCCGGACCGGCCAGCGCCTTCAGCCTGGGGTCCTGGTCGGTCAGCAGTTGCACTGCCGCCCGGAGTTGGGCGACGCCGCCCTGCGCGCGCAGCAGCCGGAAGACCGCCTTTCTGGTGTGGACGGGGCGGTCCGCGGTGAGCCGCAGCGTCAGCCACGCCTCGGGCAGCCGGTCCGCGGACGGGAGGAGGGCGGTGGTGACCTCCCGGGCCACAGAAGGTGAGGGGTCGTCCAGCAGCGGCAGCAGCAGTTCGGCGTCGGCCCGGTCGAGCACACGCAGACCGGCGACCGCACCGGCGCGGACCTCCCCGGACGGGTGACCGAGCAGCGGCACCAGCAGTACGGCGTCCGTACGCGAGCCGCACTCGGCCAGCCCCAGCGGCGCGGCGGGCGCAGGTCCCGGTCGGAGGGGTCGGCGCACAGCGCACGGTAGAGCGGCAGCGGATCGGTGCCGTGCTGCCGAAGCAACCAGCGCGCACAGGCGCGTACCAGACCGGATCGGTCGGAGAAGAAGGGCTGGGCCTGCGCCGGACAACCGGCCCGGCGCAGCGCGGTGACCCCCGCGGAGCGCACCCGTGGCTGGCGGGAGCCCAGCAGCGGGCCCAGCACCTCGTCGTACGCACTGTCGCGCACGGTGGCGATGGGCAGCAGCTCGGGGATGTCCGCTCCCCGGTCGATCACGGCTTCGCGGATCCGGCCGCCGAGGTGGCACAGCGCGAGGACGAGCTCGTTCTCGCTGAGCGGAGGATGGCCCCGGCGTATCACCTTCAGCCCCTCGTTCCGGTCCCACGCGATGCGTCGGCCGTCGATCCGGGCGCGGGAGGGAAGGAGGGCCGGTTGCGGCTGTGCCCGCTCGCGTATGCCGATGTCGAGGGCTGTCCAGGCGGCGGCGTCGGCCGTGTCGATGGCCGGTCGTGTGTGCGAAGCGCCGATCGTAGGCGCGGTGCATGGCCCGGCGCCGCCGAATACGTGCGCGCCCACAGAGCACATTGACAAAACATACGGAGGTCTGCATAGTTATACCCATCAGCGACTGCACCGTAAGGAGAAACCAGTGACCGAGCGCGTCGTACTCGCCTACTCGGGCGGTCTGGACACCTCCGTCGCCATCGGCTGGATCGCCGAGGAGACGGGCGCCGAGGTCATCGCCGTTGCCGTGGACGTCGGCCAGGGCGGCGAGGACCTGGACGTCATCCGCAAGCGCGCGCTCGCCTGCGGTGCCGTCGAGGCCGAGGTGGCGGACGCCAAGGACGAGTTCGCCGACGAGTACTGCCTTCCGGCGATCAAGGCCAACGCCCTTTACATGGACCGCTACCCGCTGGTCTCCGCCCTCTCCCGGCCGACGATCGTCAAGCACCTCGTCGCCGCCGCCAAGAAGCACAACGCGGGCATCGTCGCCCACGGCTGCACCGGCAAGGGAAACGACCAGGTCCGCTTCGAGGCCGGTATCTCCGCGCTCGGCCCGGACCTGAAGTGCATCGCCCCGGTCCGTGACTACGCGATGACCCGGGACAAGGCGATCGCCTTCTGCGAGGAGAAGCAGCTCCCGATCGCGACCACCAAGAAGTCGCCGTACTCCATCGACCAGAACGTCTTCGGGCGGGCCGTCGAGACCGGCTTCCTGGAGGACATCTGGAACGCGCCGATCGAGGACATCTACGAGTACACCTCGAACCCGGCGGAGCCGCGCGAGGCAGACGAGGTCGTCATCTCCTTCAAGGAGGGTGTCCCGGTCGCCATCGACGGCAAGCCCGTCACCGTCCTGCAGGCGATCCAGCAGCTCAACGAGCGGGCCGGCGGGCAGGGTATCGGCCGGATCGACATGGTCGAGGACCGTCTTGTCGGCATCAAGTCCCGTGAGGTGTACGAGGCGCCCGGCGCGATCGCGCTGATCACCGCGCACCAGGAGCTGGAGAACGTCACGGTCGAGCGGGAGCTCGCCCGGTACAAGCGGCAGGTCGAGCAGCGCTGGGGCGAGCTGGTCTACGACGGCCTGTGGTTCTCGCCGCTGAAGCGTGCCCTGGACGGCTTCATCAACGAGGCCAACCAGCACGTCACCGGCGACATCCGGATGACCCTGCACGGCGGCCGCGCCATCGTCACCGGCCGGAAGTCCGAGGAGTCGCTGTACGACTTCAACCTCGCCACGTACGACTCGGGCGACACGTTCGACCAGTCGAAGGCGCAGGGCTTCATCGAACTCTTCGGCCTGTCGTCGAAGATCGCCGCCAAGCGGGACCTGATCTGAGCAGTAGCGTGATCTCCGCCTCCTCACCCCCGGGGTGGGGAGGCGGTCGTACATCCACAGCCTTGAGGAGCACAGCAGTGAGCAGCAACAGCGGTGACGTCCGGCTCTGGGGCGGCCGTTTCGCCGACGGTCCCGCCGAGGCGCTGGCCAAGCTGTCCGCGTCCGTCCACTTCGACTGGCGGCTCGCGCCGTACGACATCGCGGGGTCCCGCGCTCACGCGCGCGTGCTGCACAAGGCGGGGCTGCTCACCGAGGACGAGCTGGCCCGGATGCTCGCCGGGCTCGACCGGCTCGAAGCGGATGTGGCGGACGGCTCTTTCGTCGGCACGATCGCCGACGAGGACGTGCACACGGCGCTGGAGCGCGGCCTGCTGGAGCGGCTGGGCCCCGACCTCGGCGGCAAGCTGCGGGCCGGGCGCTCGCGGAACGATCAGGTCGCGACGCTCTTCCGGATGTTTCTGCGGGACCACGCGCGGATCATCGGCGGCCTGATCGCCGATCTCCAGGACGCGCTGGTGGGTCTGGCCGAGGCGCACCCCGATGTGGCGATGCCGGGCCGCACGCATCTCCAGCACGCGCAGCCGGTGCTCTTCGCGCACCATGTGCTGGCCCATGTCCAGTCGCTGTCCAGGGACGCGGAGCGGCTTCGCCAGTGGGACGAGCGCACGGCGGTCTCCCCGTACGGCTCGGGCGCTCTGGCGGGATCCTCCCTCGGCCTTGACCCGGAGGCGGTGGCCAAGGACCTCGGCTTCGAGCACGGCAGCGCCGGGAACTCCATCGACGGCACGGCGTCGCGTGACTTCGTGGCGGAGTTCGCCTTCATCACCGCGATGATCGGGGTGAACCTCTCCCGGATCGCGGAGGAGGTCATCATCTGGAACACGAAGGAGTTCTCCTTCGTGACCCTGCACGACGCCTTCTCGACGGGTTCGTCGATCATGCCGCAGAAGAAGAACCCGGACATCGCGGAACTGGCACGCGGCAAGTCGGGCCGCCTGATCGGCAACCTCACCGGGCTGCTCGCCACCCTGAAGGCGCTGCCCCTCGCGTACAACCGCGACCTCCAGGAGGACAAGGAGCCGGTCTTCGACTCCTGTGACCAGCTGGAGGTCCTGCTCCCGGCGTTCACCGGCATGATGGCGACCCTCACGGTCAACCGGGAGCGGATGGAGGAGCTGGCCCCGGCCGGCTTCTCTCTCGCCACCGACATCGCCGAGTGGCTGGTCAGACAGGGCGTGCCGTTCCGGGTGGCGCACGAGGTCGCGGGCGAGTGCGTGAAGGAGTGCGAGGCGCAGGGGATCGAACTGGACCAACTGACGGATGCTCAGTTTGTCAAAATTTCTCCGCATCTGACGCCAGATGTCCGCAAGGTTCTCAATGTGCCCGGTGCGCTCGCCTCGCGCAGCGGCCGTGGGGGCACGGCGCCCTCCGCCGTGGCCGTCCAACTCGCCGAAGTGAAGGCCGATCTGGCCGCACAGCGGGCGTGGGCGGACGCCAAGCGCTGATCTTCGTACGCGAGTCGCAGCCATACCGGCCAGGGCATACGTCCTGGCCGGTGTGACATTTGCCGACGGCGCGAGTCTTGACGTGTCAGTAACTTGGAAGCAAATATTCCGTATCCCGGTCGGCATTGCCGAACGCTTCCGCGTCGACCGGTGCACGGAAAGGCCCCCACGTCATGCGTCTACGCACCATCATCCGCCCGCTGGTCTCCGCCGCCGCGGTGGCGGTTCTCGGCGCCGCGGGACTCGCCGCATCCGGATCCGCCTCGGCCGCGGACACTGCCGTCGCCCCGCCCGGTGCGAATGACTGGACCTGCAAGCCGGACGCGGCCCATCCGCAGCCGGTCATCCTGGTCAACGGCACTTTCAAGACGATGGCGGAGAACTGGGCCACGCTCTCGCCGAAGCTGGCTGCCGAGGGCTACTGCGTCTTCGCGTTCGACTACGGGGAAGCGGCCACCGCCCCGATCCCCGACTCGGCGGCACAGTTGCGCGACTTCGCCGACACCGTGCGCAGCCGCACGGGCGCCAAGAAGGTCGACATCGTCGGCCACAGCCAGGGCGGCATGATGCCGCGCTACTACGTGAAGTTCCTCGGTGGTGCGACAAAGGTCGACGATCTGGTCGGCATCGTGCCGTCCAACCACGGCACCAGCAACCCGCTGGCGCTCGCAGCCGGTGCCACCGTCTGCCCGGCCTGTGCGGACCAGACTGCGGGCTCCCCGCTGCTGACGAAGCTCAACGCCGACCCCGAGGCTCCGGCCGGCCCCGACTACACCCAGATCGCGACTCGGTACGACGAGGTCGTGGTGCCGTACACCAGCGCGTATCTCACGGGCTCTGACCGGTACGTCACCAACGTGCTGCTCCAGGACGCCTGTCCGGTCAACACCTCGGAGCACGACCAGGCCCCCAAGGATGCGGTCGTCGCCCAGTGGGTGCTCAATGCCCTGGGACGGTCCGGCCCCGCCGACCCGGGGCTCCGGCCCGACTGTCTGCCCGTCGGCTGACCTTCAGCCGCCTGACCGGAAGAGGTTTATCTCCGGTCAGGCGGCTTTCGGCATTCCTGCACGAACGCTGTCGTGAGACAGTCAAGCCCCGGATGAGACAGAGATGTCTCATCTGGGGTATAGTCGTCTCATGCCTGTCGACCGGACACACGTGCTGCACGAAGCCGCCGCCCTGCTCGCCCGTAAGTCCACCGCCACCATGGACGAGGTCGCCAGGGCCGCAGGCATCGGGCGGGCCACCCTTCATCGGCACTTCGCCGGGCGGGACGCCCTCGTCAAAGCCCTGGAAGCGCTCGGTATCCAGGAGTTCGAGGCCGCGCTCGACCGGGCGCGGCTCGAGGAGGGCGGGGCCGGTGACGGGCTGCGGCGGCTCATCGCCGAGATGGAGCCCGTGGCCGATCTGCTGGCCTTTCTCGTCACCGAGAACCAGCTCTTCGAGGGTGAGCAGGTCAACGAGGGCTGGGCCAGGCTCGATGCCCGGGTGTCTGCGCTCTTCCGGCGTGGCCAGGAACAGGGCGAGTTCCGGATCGACCTGACGCCCGCATGGCTGACCGAGGCTCTCTACGGCCTCATCGGCAGCTGCGCCTGGGCCGTCATGGACGGCCGGGTCGCCAAGAACGACTTCCAGTACATGATCGCCGAGCTGCTGCTCGGCGGAGCACGACGGAGTGTGGAGAAATGAGCAGCACCCTCCAGCGCACGAGCGGGACGGACGAAACCGTATACCGCCCCGGGCGCTGGCTCGCGCTCGCGGTACTCGTCCTGGCCGTCCTCCTGGTGGCCGTCGACGCCACCGTCCTCGGCCTCGCCACCCCCTTCCTCAGCGAGGACCTCAAGCCCTCGGGTACCCAGCTGCTGTGGATCGGTGACGTCTACTCATTCGTCATCGCGGGTCTGCTCGTCTCCATGGGCAGCCTCGGCGACCGCATCGGCCGCAAGAAGCTGCTGCTGCTCGGGTCTGTCGCGTTCGGCGCGGTCTCTGTCCTGAACGCGTACGCCACCAGCCCCGAGATGATGATTCTGGCCAGGGCGCTGCTCGGCGTCGCCGGCGCGACTCTGATGCCGTCCACCCTCGCGCTGATCCGCAACATCTTCCACGACCCCAAGGAGCGCAGCCTCGCGATCGGCATCTGGGGTGCGATGGCCTCGGCGGGCGCGGCCGTCGGGCCGGTCGTCGGCGGCTTCCTGCTGGAGCACTTCTGGTGGGGCTCGGTCTTCCTGATCAACCTGCCCGTCATGGCCGTCCTGGTGCTCGTCGGCGTCAAGCTGCTGCCGGAGTCGAAGAACCCGGTGGCCGGCCCCTGGGACCTGATCAGCGTCGTACTGTCCCTCGTCGGCATGGTCGGTGTGGTCTACGCCGTCAAGGAGGCGGCGACACACGGCGCGAGCTGGGAGGCCGGCGGCGCGGCGGCGATAGGCCTCGGTGCACTGTACGGCTTCGTACGCAGGCAGTTGACGCTGCCGACACCGCTTCTCGACATGCGGCTGTTCCGGCACCGCGGCTTCTCCGCCGCCGTTCTCGCCGATCTGCTCACCATCCTCGGCCTGTCCGGCCTGGTCTTCTTCCTCTCCCAGTTCCTGCAACTGGTCCAGGGCCGGGAGCCGTTGGAGGCGGGCCTTGCCGAACTGCCCGCCGCGATCGGCGCGGTGGCCACCGGTCTGATCGCGGGCACCGTCGCCCGCCGGTTCTCCGTACGGTCCGTGGTGGCCGGCGGTCTCGCCGCCGTCGGACTCGCCCTCGCCGTGCTGACCCTGCTCGACCAGTCCACCGGCTATCCACTGCTCGGCGCGGCCCTGCTGGTCGTCGGTGTCGGCGCCGGGTTCTCCTTCACCGTCACCGCGGACGTCATTCTGTCGAGCGTTCCGAAGGAGCAGGCGGGCGCCGCGTCCGCTGTCTCGGAGACGGCGTACGAACTGGGCGCGGCACTCGGTATCGCGCTGCTCGGCTCCATCGTCACCGGCGTGTACCGCGGGTTCACGGCCCCGGCGGGTGTCCCGGCCGGTACGGCGTCGGCGGCCCACGAGTCGCTCGGCGGCGCGGTCGAGGCGGCGACGACGCTGCCGCGCCGGCAGGCCGCCGATCTGATGGCCGCCGCGCAGGAGGCGTTCACGGACGGCCTGCGCCTCGCGTCCGGCATCGGCGCGGCGGTACTCCTGGCCACCGCGGTGGCGGCGTGGTTCCTGCTGCGCGGTCAGCAACTCGAGGACGGCCTCGAACACCCGTAAGGCCGAAAGTCCTCGCACCGCGAGGGCGGGCCCCGACCGGGGCCCGCCCTTCACGCCGACAACGCCCCCGCGGCGGTCAGGCCGCCTTTGCCTTGGTCGCGTACATGTCCACGTACTCCTGCCCCGACAGCTCCATGACCTCCGCCATCACCGAGTCCGTCACCGCCCGCAGCACATAGCGGTCGCGGTCCATCCCCTCGTAGCGCGAGAACTCCATCGGCTCGCCGAAGCGGACCGTCACCCGGCCCGGCCGCGGCAGTCCCGCCCCGCCCGGCTGGAGCTTGTCCGTGCCGATCACCGCGAACGGGACCACCGGCGCGCCGGTCATCAGCGTCAGCCGGGCGATGCCCGTACGGCCACGGTAGAGCCGGCCGTCGGGGGAGCGGGTGCCTTCCGGGTAGATGCCGAAGATCTTGCCCTCCTCCAGCACCCGGCGGCCCGTCATCAGCGCGGCCACACCGCCGTTGGCGCCGTCGCGGTCGACCGGGATCATGCCGCAGCCGGTGAAGAACCAGGCCATCAGCCGGCCCTTGAAGCCCTTGCCCGTGACGTACTCGTCCTTGCCGATGAAGTAGACCGGACGGGCGCACACCAGCGGCATGATCATGGAGTCGATGAACGTCAGGTGGTTTCCGGCGAGGATGACTGGACCGGTCCCGGGAATGTTCTCGGCACCTTCCACGCGGGGGCGGAACATCAGGCGCAGGATCGGGCCGAGCACTGCCTTGATGAGCGACAAGCGGGACAACGGGTCCTCCGGTGTCATGGACGGTGTCGTGGGGGCGGACGGTGGCGGCAGGCTAAGTCTCTGCAGGTGAGGACGATACTCGTGGGTCAACCTGATCGCACATCGGGTTCACGGAGCGGATACGCAGTGTTGACGTGAGTTTTCGCTGAGTTCGCCCAGGGTCTGCCGTAGGTAAGGCGTTGCCGCCTAGCATCGGGCGTCGCTGGACAGGTGCGGGACATCACACGCGGGACAGACGGAGGAAAGTCGATGACACAGGGTGCTGACACAAGTCCGGGTCGCCGGACGGTACTAGGAGCGGCGGTGCTCGGCACGGCAGCTCTCGGCATCGGCGGCGCCACCGCGGCGCGCGCGGAGGCCGGCGAGCGCCAGGGCGGCCATGGATCCTCGTACCGGGATCTGCCCCGTCCGACCGTCATCGCCCACCGCGGCGCCAGCGGCTACCGGCCCGAGCACACCATCGGCTCCTACCAGCTGGCCCTCGACATGGGCGCGCACGTCATCGAGCAGGACCTGGTGCCCACCAAGGACGGCCATCTCGTATGCCGTCACGAGAACGACATCACGGGTACCACGGATGTCGCCGCGCACCCGGAGTTCGCCTCCCGCAAGACCACCAAGGCCGTCGACGGCGTCAGCCTCACGGGCTGGTTCACCGAGGACTTCACACTCGCCGAGCTGAAGACGCTGCGCGCCAAGGAGCGGATACCCGGCACCCGTCAGGAGAACACCCTCTACGACGGCCGCTGGGCCGTGCCCACCTTCGAGGAGGTGCTGCGCTGGGCGGAGGAGGAGGGCCGCCGGCGCGGCCGTCCCGTCTGGCTCCATGTCGAGACCAAGCACCCCACGTACTTCCGCAAGCTCGGTCTCGGTCTTGAGGAGCGGCTGGCCAAGCTGCTGCGCCGGTACGGACGCGACCGCCACGACTCCCCGGTCTTCCTCCAGTCGTTCGAGCCGAGCAGCATGGAGCGGATGGCCAAGCTCGTCTCCTCGCCGCGTGTCGTCCTGCTCTGGACCGCGGACGACCGCCCATGGGACTTCCGTGAGGCCGGTGACCCGCGCACGGTCGCCGATCTGGTCAAGCCCGAGGGCCTGAAGTGGATCGCGGGCTTCGCCCAGGGCATCGGGCCCGTCCTCGACCTGATCATCCCCAAGGACGCGAGCGGCAAGCTCGGTACGCCGACGACGCTGGTACGGGACGCCCACGCCAAGGGCCTGATCCTGCACCCGTACACGATGCGCAATGAGAACGCCTTCCTGCCCGCCGACTTCCGGCGCGGCACCGACCCGAACGCGTACGGCGACGTCTTCGGCGCGTTCAAGGTCTACTTCGAGACCGGCATCGACGGCATCTTCACCGACAACGCCGACACCGGGCTGCTCGCCGCCGCAGACTTCCGCGGCTGACGGCTGACGGCTGACGGCTGACGGCTGACGGCTGACGGCTGACGGCGCCCGTCCGTCCGTACGGGTGAGTGTGCTGTCGCGCGGCAACCGCCGCCGCGCGGCAGCACGTCCCGCAGGGCATGACCCTTCGCCACGAAACCGCCGCCCATGTGGTCAGCGCGCTGCGCTCGCTGGTGAGCGCCGAGGCGAGGGCGGAGGCGCCGGCGGCCGCGATGGAGGCCCGTGACCTCGAACAGGCCGTCTGGGTACGGCTCCTCGAGCGGCTCGGCGGGGAGGGTCTGCCGCCGGACGCCGCCCGCTGGGTCAGGTCGGCCGTACGCGCCGAAGCCCGCCGCGCCCGTCGCACAGCCGCCCGGGAACTCCCGTACCGCCATGACCCTTCGGACCCGGCGGGCAGCCCCGAACGGGCCGCGCTGAGATCCGAGCGGCGCCGCGTCATTAGGGCAGCGGTCGCCCGCACCCCGGGGAACTGCCCCCGGCTGCTGACCGCGATGCTGTCCCCCGACGACCCCACCTACCGAGAAATCGCAGGAGAGTTGGGAATCTCACAAGGGAGTCTGGGGCCGATGCGTTCCCGCTGCCTGGGATGCCTGCGCAGAATGCTGACGGCAGAGGTTGCAGCTCCTGAACTCGGGGGAAAGGAGCGGTAGACAACCGGCGGACAGGTGAGCGGGAGGCATGCGCACATGGGCATGAGCGTGACCATCTCAGCGGCAAGAGCACAGGACGCGGAGCACATCTTCAAGCTGCAGTATCTGTGCTACCAGACCGAGGCCGAGCTCTACGGCGACTACGGAATCGAGCCCCTCACCCAGTCACTCGAGGATCTACGGGCCGAAATAGCCCAGGGCCACGCCTTGGTGGCCAGGCTCGGCGACGAGGTGGTCGCCTCCGTGCGCGGCAGGGTCGACGAGGGCGGCACGGCCCGGATCGCCAAGCTGATCGTGCATCCGCGGATGCAGCGCCATGGCCTGGGCGGGCGGCTGCTCGACGCGATCGAGGAGCGCTTCGCGGGGGAGCCGGGCGCCAAGCGCTTCCAGCTCTTCACCGGGCACCGCAGCGAGAGCAATCTGCGGCTGTACCGCAGCCGCGGCTATGTGCCGGTGGCCAGCGAGCAGGTCGGCCCGAAACTCACACTGGTCACGCTGGAGAAGGAGGCGTCGGCGCGGGCATACGTCGCCAGCGCCTAGGCGCCCTGGCCCTGCCGGGACCTGCGCAGCCAGAGCATTCCGGTGACCGGCAGCAGCACCGGGATGAAGATGTAGCCCATCCCGTACCCCGACCAGACCGTCGAGTCGGGGAAGGCGGACGGCTCGACAACCGTCCAGGTCCCGACGATCAGTACGCCCGCGAGCTCGGCGGCGCAGCACACCAGCGCCGCCCTGCGGGCCGTCTCCCCGCCGCGTACGAGGGTGTAGGTGATGAACGCGTACACCACGGCCGCCACAGCGGAGAGTGTGTGGGCCAGCGGCGCCGAGCCGTAGTCGGTGAGGATCTGGTAGACCGAGCGGGAGACGGCGCCGACGGACATCACTCCGTACAGCCAGACCAGCAGGAGTCCGGGTCCCTGCACCAGCTTGGTCCGGTGCTTGTGGTCCTGCTCCTCGGTGGCGGACTCGGCCATCGTCAGCCTCCCCAGATGTCGTAGAGCCGCACTTCGAGCACGGCGAGAACCACGGCGCCCGCAGCGACCGTTGCCGACCCCCAGCGGGTCCGCTCGGCCAGGGAGAGAAAGCCGGCCGCCGGGACCGCCGCGAACGAGCCGATCAGATACGCGATGAAGATCGCGGTGCCTTCGTGAGCCTTCTCACCGCGCGCCAGCTGCACGATCCCGACCACCAGCTGCGCAAGCGCCAGCACCGACACCACGGCCATGCCGATGAAGTGCCAGTCCTTGGTGGGATGGTCGCGGTAGGCGGCGAAGCCGCACCAGGCGGCGAGGGCGAGCGCGGTCACGGCGACCGCGACCGTCAGGGCGTCAAGCATGGCCCCGAGCGTATTACGGGCCAAAAGGCCTGATGCGCGCGGCCCCGTGCGGGGCCCGTAGGGTCGACGACCATGAAGATCCACGCCGAAGCGCTGCTGTTCGACAACGACGGAACCCTCATCTCCTCGCTGGAGTCCGTCCACCGCTGCTGGACCAGGTGGGCGCAGGAGTACGGAATCGCGGCGGAGGACTTCGCCCGTGTCGAGCTGCACGGCCGCCCCGCCGCCGAGATAGCCGCCGATCTGCTGCCCGCGGACGTGGTGCCCGAGGCGGTGGCCCGTATCGAACAGCTCGAGGTCGAGGACGTGCCCGGGGGAGTCGTCCTGCTTCCGGGCACCGCCGAACTGCTGGCGCAGCTGCCCGCCGACCGCTGGGCCGTGGTTACTTCCGCGACCCGGCGGCTGGCCGAGGCCCGGCTCGAAGAGGTCGGCATCCGGCCCAAGAACCTGATCGCCGCCGACGACATCAAGCGCGGCAAGCCCGACCCGGAGCCCTTCCTGCTCGGGGCGCGGACACTCGGCGTGGACCCGGCGCGCTGTGTGGTCTTCGAGGACGCCCCGGCGGGGCTGGCCGCAGGGCACGCCGCGGGCATGCGAACCGTGGCCTTGGCCACAACGCACGAGCCGTCCGAGCTGCTCGCCGATGTGGTCGTCCATGACCTCTCGGCCGTGTCCGTGCAGGTCACGGGCGCGGGAGTGGAGATCGTCACGGCCGGCTGAGCCTGTCCACATGGCGCGTCAGGACTGTCCGTTATTCGGACAGTCCTGATTGCTCCGTACTCCTGTCTGTTTTACTTGCCGCCATGACCACGATGAGCAGCCGCACCCTTGCGACCGAGGCGATCACGACGCCCGGTGCTCGTTGTATGTGTCGAATGTGCGCCTTCTGAGGGCCCCTGCCTGAGCCTCGCGCCCCGAAGCGAGACCCGACAGCCGAGCCGAATCCGATGCACCGCCAGGACCGCATCGGACCGAGCCTGCCCCGAGCACGTTGCCCACCGGCCACCAGCCGAGTCAGCCGTGCCGCGCCCGACTGTCCGAACCTGAATGCCCCGTGCCCGGCGGACACCCCGCCGTGCACTCGACAGTGACGGAAACCCCCTGTGATCACCACTACGGGCCTTACCAAGGTCTATGAGTCGCGAGGCCGCCAGGTCACCGCCCTGGACGGTGTCGACCTGCACGTCCGTGAGGGCGAGGTCTTCGGAGTCATCGGCCAGAGCGGCGCCGGAAAGTCCTCGCTCATCCGCTGCGTCAATCTGCTGGAGCGCCCGACCTCCGGCACCGTGACCGTGGCCGGCCAGGACCTCACCGCGCTGGCCGGCCGTGGCCGGCGCGCCACCAAGGAACTGCGAGAGGCACGCAGCCGCATCGGCATGGTCTTCCAGCACTTCAACCTGCTGTCCTCGCGCACCGTCAAGGACAACGTCGAACTGCCCCTGGAGATCCTCGGGATCCCGGGCGCCGAGCGCTCGCGCAAGGCCCTGGAACTCCTCGACCTGGTGGGCCTCGCCGACAAGGCCAAGGCGTACCCCGGGCAGCTCTCCGGTGGCCAGAAGCAGCGCGTCGGCATCGCCCGGGCGCTCGCCGGCGACCCCAAGGTGCTGCTCTCCGACGAGGCGACCAGCGCCCTGGACCCCGAGACCACCCGCTCGATCCTCCAGCTGCTCCGCGACCTCAACCAGCAGCTCGGACTGACCGTTCTGCTGATCACGCACGAGATGGACGTCGTCAAGACGATCTGCGACTCGGCAGCCCTGATGAAGAAGGGGAAGATCATCGAATCCGGCACGGTGAGCGAACTGCTCGCGACCCCCGGCTCCGAGCTGGCACGGGAGCTGTTCCCGGTGGACGGCGAGGCTTCAGGACCCGAGAGCACGGTCATCGACGTCACCTTCCACGGCGAGGCGGCCACCCAGCCGGTGATCTCCCAGCTCTCGCGTACGTACAACATCGACATCTCGATCCTGGGTGCCGCGATGGACACCGTCGCCGGCAAGCAGATCGGCCGGATGCGCATTGAACTCCCGGGCCGGTACGAGGACAACGTCGTCCCGGTCGGCTTCCTGCGCGAGCAGGGCCTCCAGGTCGATGTCGTCGACGCCGACGCCCCCGCCGAGCCGGTCGCCCTCCCCGCGCAGGGCGGCCCCGCACTGGTCAAGGAAGGTGCCAAGTGACCTGGTCGGAGATGCAGCCGCTGCTGAGCCAGGGCACCGTCGACACCCTCTACATGGTGCTGTGGTCCACCCTCGTCACCGTCGCCGGCGGACTGCCTCTCGGTGTGCTGCTCGTCCTCACCGACAAGGGCGGACTGCTGCAGAACACCCCGGTGAACAAGGTCGTCGGCGTGATCGTGAACATCGGCCGCTCGCTGCCGTTCATCATCCTGCTGATCGCGCTGATCCCCTTCACCACGCTGGTCGTCGGCACCTTCATCGGCCCCACCGCGATGATCGTGCCGCTCGCCGTCGGCGCCATTCCGTTCTTCGCGCGACTCGTCGAGACGGCGATCCGCGAGGTCGACCACGGACTGGTCGAGGCCGTCCAGTCGATGGGCGGCTCCATCCCGACGATCGTCCGCAAGGTGCTGCTGCCGCAGGCCCTGCCCTCGCTCGTCTCCGCCGTCACCACCACCGTGATCGTGCTCGTCGGCTACTCGGCGATGGCCGGCGCGGTCGGCGGCGAGGGGCTCGGATCCAAGGCCGTCACCTACGGATTCCAGCGCTTCGAGACCCAGTTCATGCTCATCACGGTCGTCATCCTGATCGCCCTCGTCACTGCCGTGCAGCTCATCGGTGACGGCGTCGTACGACTCCTGGCGCGCCGGGGCCGTACAGCTTCCTGACCTCATCCCGCACAGCCCGCACTCCTTGTCCGGGCGCCGTTCCGCTCCACCAGAAAGAGGCACTCTTCGTGCGTAAGAACATCAAGCTCACCGTTGCCGCCGCTGCCGCCGCTCTCTCCCTCGGCCTCACCGCCTGCGGCACCGCGTCCGACCCGGCCGCCACGTCCGACTCCGGCGCCAAGGCCGACGAGTCCAAGGCGCTGGTCGTTGCCGCGTCCCCGACGCCGCACGCCGACATCCTCAACTACATCAAGGACAACCTGGCGAAGAAGGCCGGACTGAACCTCGAGGTCAAGGAGTTCACGGACTACGTCCTGCCGAACACCGCCACCGAGAGCGGCCAGGTCGACGCCAACTTCTTCCAGCACAAGCCGTACCTCGACGACTTCAACAAGAAGAACAAGACCCACATCGTCCCGGTCGTCAACGTCCACCTGGAGCCCCTGGGCCTCTACTCCAAGAAGTCCAAGGACATCAAGGAGATCAAGGCCGGCCAGACCATCGCCGTCCCGAACGACACCACCAACGAGGGCCGCGCGCTCAAGCTGCTCGCCGACAATGGCCTGATCACCCTCAAGGACGGCGCCGGCACCGACGCCAAGCTCTCCGACATCAAGGACAGCAAGGGCCTGAAGTTCAAGGAGCTGGAGGCCGCCACGCTGCCCCGCGCCCTGAACGACGTCGACGCCGCGGTCATCAACGGCAACTACGCCATCGAGGCCGACCTCAAGCCCGCCCAGGACTCCCTGGCGCTGGAGAAGGCCGACGGCAACCCGTACGCCAACTTCCTCGCCGTCAAGGAGGGCAACGAGAAGGACGCCCGCGTGGAGAAGCTCGCGAAGCTCCTCAACTCCCCCGAGGTGAAGAAGTTCATCGACGACAAGTACGCCGGCTCCATCGTCGCGGCCTTCGGCGCCGTCAAGTAGCGCTCGCCGCAAGGCCCTTGAACGAGGCCCCGCGCACCGCGTTCCGGTGCGCGGGGCCTCGTCGAGGGCCCACCCGGCCATGCACATCCCCCACCCGATGCTGCATGCTGTGCCTTTACGGCTACGACCCTTACGACGGTCTTCGGCTTGGAGCTGCGCATGACTACCACCTTCCCGGACGTGTCCATCAGCACGGAGCGGTTGGTGCTGCGCCCCTTCGAAGAAGCCGACATCCCGGCGCACACCGAGATGATGAACGACGAACAGGTGACCGCCTGGACCTCGGTGCCGCACCCGTACACCGCCGCCCACGCCGGGGAATGGGTCCGCAGGATCGCTCCTGCAGAGCGCTCCGAAGGCCGTGGAATCGTTCTGGCCGTCACTGAGTTCCTCACCCAGCGGCTCGTCGGCACCGTCCATCTGCAGAACACCAACTGGCGCACGCTCGCCACCGAGGTCGCGTATGTCACCGCCCCCTGGGCGCGCGGCGAGGGCTACGCCACCGAATCGGTGCTGGCCGTGGCCCAGTGGCTGTTCCGCGACCAGAGGTTCGAGCGCCTGGAACTGCGTACGGCCGCCGACAACACCGCCTCCCAGCAGGTCGCGCAGAAGATCGGCTGCATCAGCGAGGGCGTGCTGCGTAACGCCTGGATAGCGCGTACGCAGACGGAGGACGGCGGCTGGGCCGACATCCGCACCGATCTCATCGTCTGGAGCCTGCTGCCCGAGGACCTCGAGGGCGTCGCCGACCAGATGGCGGACGCGGGCTACGCCTCCTTCACCGACTGGAACTGACGGCAGCCGGTCAGGCCCGACCACCGCCGAGCCAGGTACTCTCACCCTGCCTGCACCCGTGCGGGGCCCGACCTGCGACGACACCAAGGGACTGACAACGATGGCCGACCGGGTCACGGTGATCGGCTGGGACGGATCGCCGCTCACCGCTGCGGCCAGGTCCGCCCTTTCCGCCGCCACCCTGGTGGCAGGAGCGGCCCACCACCTGGCCCTCCCCGAGGTGCCCAAGGGCGCCGAGCGCATCCGGCTCGGCAGCGTCGACCTCGCCGCCCGGCGGATCGCGAGCCACCGTGGCAGCGCCGTCGTCCTCGCCGACGGCGACCCCGGCTTCTTCGGCGTCGTACGCACCCTGCGCGCCCCGGAGCACGGCCTGGAGGTCGAGGTCGTGCCCGCCGTCTCGTCCGTCGCCACCGCCTTCGCCAGGGCGGCGATGCCGTGGGACGACGCCCAGATCGTCGTCGCCCACCGCCGTACGCTGCGCCGCGCCGTCAATGTGTGCCGGGCGCACCCCAAAGTCGCCGTCCTCACCTCCCCGGGCGCCGGCCCCGCCGAGCTCGCCCTGCTTCTTGAAGGCGTGCACCGGACCTTCGTCATCTGCGAGGAACTCGGCACCGACCGTGAGCAGGTCACCGTCATCACCTCCGACAAGGCCGCCGACCATGCCTGGCGCGACCCGAATGTCGTCATCGTCATCGGCGGCGCGGGAACCCCTGCGGTGCCCGGCGGGGGCTGGATCGCGGGCCACGAACCCGGCTACCCGCCGGTGGTGCGCGGCTGGGCGCTGCCCTCCCAGGCGTACGGACAGTCGTACGGAGAAGGCCTCGGCGAGGGTGAGTCGGTGCAGCTGCGCGCCGCCCAACTGGCTCGTCTCGGCCCTCGCATCGGCGACCTGGTGTGGGACATCGGCTCCGGCAGCGGCGCGCTCGCGGCGGAGGCGGCCCGCTTCGGCGCCGCGGTCATCGCAGTCGACGCCGACCCGGCCGCCTGTGCTCGCACCGACGCCACGGCCAGGCACTCGGCAGTCCAGCTCCAGGTCGTCCAGGGCCGGGCGCCGCATGTTCTGGAGCGGCTGCCCGAACCAGATGTCGTACGGATCGGGGGCGGGGGAGTGCCGGTGGTGACCGCCTGCGCCGACCGGCGCCCGCAGCGCATCGTGACCCATGCCTCGACCCGGGACGAGGCAGAGGCGATCGGCGCGGCGCTGGCCGCGGGCGGATACGCGGTGGAGTGCGCACTGCTGCAGTCCGTGGAACTGGACACCGCGGACTGGGCGGAGCGGGAGCGTTCCGTCGTCTTTCTGCTCTCCGGCAGGCGCTTGGACCGCGCCCCCTGACCCTGCCGCCGCGCGGCGCGGGGTAGGCTGGCCGATCGTTGTACCGCACCCGGTCGTTCGTCGCTTCGTTCGTCAATGTCCGGAAAAAGGGGGCGCTTTGGCTCCCGTATGTGGTACGTCGGAACCGGGGGAAGCGCAACGTGGCGCAGCCCACAGCGGACCGTGGCGGATCTCCCTGCCGCGGCGGCGAACGGCCGCGAGAATGCTTGGGGTCCGTGGGTCATCGTGCCGCTCGGCGCACACGCTCGTTCTTGTTGACGGGCGTCAGGTGTGCCGCGATCGGATGTCCCGGGCGATGGGCGAAGGAGCACAAGCGATGGGCGAGGGGTACGCATGACTGACACCGGCCAGATCCCGGGCGAGGGGCTGCCGGAGAACGCAGGCATGGTGGAGCAGCCGGGCATCCCCGCTCCGGGCGCGTACACCTTCCTCGAACCCTCCGAGAACGGTCCGGAAGAAGACGATCTGCTGCTGATGCCGGGGGCGCAGGGGGCCTGGAGCGACCCGCAGTCGGCGCAGCCCGTACAGCCTGTCCAGCAGGGCCCGGTGGGGCTGGGGGCCGGTGGCCAGGCTCCGGTGGCGATGCCGGTGCCGGTGGCTCAGACGCCCGGTCCGGAGCACGTCGCTGCTGAGCACCTCGTTCCTCAGCACCTCGTTCCTCAGCATCTCGTTGCTGAGCACGTCGTTTCTGAGTACCACGGGTCCGAGCCCTTTGTCTCCGAGCCTCATGTCGAGGTGCCCGTGCAGGTGCCCGCGCAGGTGCAGGTCCAGGCGCCCGTTGCCCCGGAGTTCGCGGCCCCGGAGTTCGCGGCTCCGGATCTCGCCGCACCCGCCTTCGCGCAGGAGCAGTTCGCTCCGGCGCAGGAGCCCGTCGCCGAGCCGGTCGTGCCCGTCCACGACGCGAACGAGTCCGGCGCGCACGAGGCCGGGGGCCGTGACTCCGGCTCCGTCGACCTCAGTGCCGTACGCGTCCCACCCTCATCGGCCACGCCGACGCCTCCGCCCGCGCGACGCCCGCTGCACATGGGCCCGCCGATGCCCGACAGCACGGGCGGCGTGGTGCGCTCTCTCGCCGACCGCGGTCCGGCGGGGACGCCGCCGCACGCCATGTCCGTACACACTCCCGGGCCGCCCACGGCGGGTCTGGAGTACCTCGACATTCCGCGCGACGAGGCGGGCGCCGTGCTGCCGGGGCCGCAGCTGGGCGAGATCCCGCCGCAGGCCGGGACCCCCTGGGACCCACAGCCTCCGCAGTCCCACACGCCGCCTCCGGCACCAGCAGAAACGGTCGTCCCAGAGCCCACGCCGGTCGCTCCAGTCACACCTGCCGCGCCAGTCACTCCGGAGGTCGCCGAGGCCCCTGCCCCGGCACCCGAGCCGCAGCCGGAACCAGAGCCGCAGCCGGAGCCTTCGGCTGCCGGGCAGTTCGTGCCCGTCGAGGGATCGCTCCCCGCCGCGCCCCACCTGGCGCCGACGCCGGTCGCCGTGATGGTCGAGCCCACGCCCGAGCCGGAAGCCCAGCCGGAGCCCGAAGCGGTGCCCGAGTCCGAGCCCGTACAGGAAGTCGCGGAAGCGGTCGCCGAGCCCGAGCCCGAGGCGGTCGCGCCCGAGCCCGTGCACGAGGCGGTCGTCCCCGTGTCCCTGCCCGCGCCACGCGACGGCGGTGCGGAACTGCTCGCGGAGCCCACCCCCGAGCCCGCTGCCGAGGCCGAGCCTGTCGCGGCTCCCGAAATCGCCGAGGTCGTCGAGGTCGCCGAGGAGGTCGCCGTGACCGAAGAGTCCGTTCCGGCACCCGAACCGGAGCCCGCGCCCGAGCCGCTCGCGGTCGTCGGCGCGCCGGCACCCGGTTACGACGACGCCGAGCGCGAAGCCGTACTCCGCGTCATGCGCGAGCGCCGGGACATCCGCAACGGCTTCCGCAGCGACCCCATCCCGCACGACGTGCTGCTCCGCGTCCTTGAGGCCGCCCACACCGCGCCCAGCGTCGGCCACTCGCAGCCCTGGGACTTTGTCGTCATCCGCTCCGCCGAGACCCGGCGCACGATGCACGAGCTCGCGCAACGTCAGCGCGAGGCGTACGCCAAGTCGCTGCCGAAGGGCCGGGCGAAGCAGTTCAAGGAACTGAAGATCGAGGCGATCCTCGACACCCCGGTGAACATCGTGGTCACCGCCGACCCGACGCGGGGCGGCCGCCACACGCTGGGTCGGCACACCCAGCCGCAGATGGCCCCGTACTCCTCCGCGCTCGCCGTCGAGAACCTGTGGCTCGCCGCCCGCGCCGAGGGCCTCGGCGTCGGCTGGGTCAGCTTCTTCGACGAGCGCGAGATGGTGCGCGCGCTGGGGCTGCCGGAGCACCTCGAGGCCGTGGCGTATCTCTGCGTGGGTTACGTCGACGAGTTCCCGGAGGAGCCCGAGCTGATGCAGGCGGGCTGGTCCAAGCGCCGTCCGCTGTCGTGGGTCGTCCACGAGGAGACGTACGGCCGCCGCGCGCTGCCCGGCGAGGAGCCGCACGATCTGCTCCAGGAGACCGTCTCCAACATCCGCCCGCTGGACGCGAAGGCGCTCGGCGAGGCGTGGGAGCGGCAGAAGCGGATGACCAAGCCGGCGGGCGCGCTCGGCATGCTGGAGATCATCTCCGCGCAGCTGAGCGGCCTGTCCCGGCTGTGCCCGCCGCCGATCCCGGAGCCGGCCGCGGTCGCGATCTTCGCGGGCGACCACGGGGTGCACGCGCAGGGGGTCACGGCGTGGCCGCAGGAGGTGACGGCCCAGATGGTGGCCAACTTCCTCGGCGGGGGTGCTGTCTGCAACGCGTTCGCCACGCAGGTGGGCGCGGAGGTCTGCGTGATCGACGTGGGTGTGGCCGGGGACCTGCCCGCCACGCCGGGTCTGCTGCCGCGCAAGGTCCGGCCGGGTACGGCGGACTTCACGACCGGCCCCGCGCTGACCCGCGAGGAGGTCCTCTCGGCGGTCGAGGTCGGCATCGAGACTGCGCGGGACCTGGTGGCGGCGGGCAACAAGGCGCTGCTCACCGGTGAGATGGGCATCGCGAACACGACGGTCTCGGCGGCCCTGATCGCCGTCTACACCGGCATCGACCCGGGTGAGATCACCGGTCGCGGCACGGGCATCAACGACGAGATGCACGCGCGCAAGGTCGACGTCGTGCGCCGCGCGCTGCAGCTTCACGCGCCGGACCCGGCGGACCCCGTCGGCGTCCTGTCGGCGGTCGGCGGCCTGGAGCACGCGGCGCTGGTCGGCTTCATCCTCGGTGGCGCGTCGCTGCGTACGCCGGTGGTGCTGGACGGCGTCTCGGCGGGCGCGGCCGCGCTGGTCGCCCGTGCGATCGCCCCCGAGGCGCTGGCGGCCTGCATCGCGGGCCACCGCAGCGCCGAGCCCGGCCATGTGGCAGCCCTCAACAAGCTGGGCCTGCGCCCGCTGGTCGACCTGGACCTGCGTCTGGGTGAGGGCACGGGTGCGCTGCTGGCGCTGCCGGTGGTGCAGAGCGCGGCGAGAGCGATGCACGAGGTGGCGACGTTCGACTCGGCGGGCGTGACCGAGAAGTAGCGCGGCGGGGGTGGGGGCAGGGGGCACCGTGCCCCCACCGCCCCCGGCCCGTAAGGTGGGCGCCGGGACTTCGCACCCCGCCCCACCAGCCGCTTCACCGCCGCAGCGGCTCCGTACACGCATCACCCCGCCCGAGGAGCCCGCACCGTCATGGCCGAGCATGCCGAGCACCCCGCCTACCCCGTCGGACTCCGCCTGACCGGACGCCGCGTCGTCGTACTCGGCGGCGGCCAGGTCGCCCAGCGCCGGCTCCCCGCGCTCATTGCGGCCGGCGCCGAGATCGTCCTCGTGTCACCGGACGCGACCCCCTCCGTCGAGGCGATGGCCTCGGCCGGCGAGATCCGCTGGGAGCGGCGTCCGTACGCCGAGGGCGACCTCGCCGACGCCTGGTACGCCCTCATCGCCACCCCCGACGTCGAGGCGAACGAGCGCGCCTCGGCCGAGGCCGAGCGCACCCGCACCTGGTGCGTACGCTCCGACGACGCGAGCGCCGCCACCGCCTGGACCCCGGCCACCGGGCGGTCCGAGGGCGTGACCGTCGCGGTGCTGACCGGGCGCGACCCCCGCCGTTCCGCCGCCGTGCGCGACGCCATCGTCGAGGGGCTGCGCGACGGCTCGCTCGCCGCCCCCCACCACCGCACCAGGACCCCCGGCGTTGCCCTCGTCGGTGGCGGTCCCGGCGATCCGGACCTGATCACCGTCCGCGGCCGCCGCCTCCTCGCAGAGGCGGACGTCGTCATCGCGGACCGCCTCGGCCCGCGCGACCTCCTCGACGAACTCCCGCCTCACGTCGAGGTGATCGACGCCGCGAAGATCCCGTACGGCCGCTACATGGCCCAGGAGGCCATCAACAACGCCCTGATCGAGCACGCGAGGGCGGGCAAGGCGGTCGTACGCCTCAAGGGCGGCGACCCCTTCGTCTTCGGCCGTGGCATGGAGGAGGCCGAAGCCCTCGCCGAGGCCGGCATCCCGTGCACGGTCGTCCCCGGCATCTCCAGTTCCATCAGCGTCCCCGGCGCTGTCGGCATCCCGGTCACCCACCGCGGTGTCGCGCACGAGTTCACGGTGGTCAGCGGCCATGTCGCCCCCGATGACGAGCGTTCGCTGGTCGACTGGGCATCCCTCGCGGGGCTGCGCGGCACGCTCGTCGTCCTGATGGGCGTCGACAAGATCGCCGCGATCGCGCAGACCCTCGTCGCCCACGGCAAGAGCCCCCAGACCCCGGTGGCCCTGATCCAGGAGGGCACCACGGCGGCCCAGCGCCGCGTCGACGCGACCCTGGCGACCGTGGCCGAGACGGTGCGGGCCGAGGACGTACGCCCGCCGGCGGTCATTGTGATTGGCGAAGTCGTCACCGTCGGCCCGCAGTCTGCACGGCGCAACGCGTAGCGCGTAACCGCCAGTAACAGACCTCCGCCCAGCCGTTGGCACCGCACCCCGGAGAAGGCAGTATCACCCTGTGGCTGATCTCATCACTGTCGAAGACCCCGACGACCCGCGCCTGCGCGACTACACCGGCCTGACCGACGTCGAGCTCCGGCGCAAGCGCGAGCCCGCGGAAGGCCTGTTCATCGCCGAGGGCGAAAAGGTCATCCGACGGGCCAAGGACGCCGGTTACGAGATGCGGTCGATGCTGCTCTCCGCCAAATGGGTCGACGTCATGCGCGACGTCATCGACGAGCTCCCGGCCCCCGTGTACGCGGTGAGCCCCGAGCTCGCCGAACGCGTCACCGGCTACCACGTGCACCGCGGCGCGCTCGCCTCCATGCAGCGCAAACCCCTCCCGACGGCCGACGATCTCCTCCAGTCGGCCCGTCGCGTCGTCGTCATGGAGTCGGTCAACGACCACACCAACATCGGCGCGATCTTCCGCAGCGCCGCCGCCCTCGGCATGGACGCGGTGCTGCTCTCGCCGGACTGCGCGGACCCGCTCTACCGCCGGTCCGTAAAGGTCTCCATGGGCGCGGTCTTCTCCGTCCCGTACGCCCGCCTCGAATCGTGGCCGAGAGGCCTGGAATCCGTACGGGAAGCGGGCTTCAAGCTGCTCGCCCTCACCCCCGACGAGAAGGCCGCCGCGATCGACGAGGCGGCCCCGCACCGGCTCGACCGGGTCGCGCTGATGCTCGGCGCGGAGGGCGACGGGCTCTCCACCCAGGCGCTCGTCGCCGCCGACGAGTGGGTGCGGATCCCGATGGCACACGGAGTGGACTCGCTCAATGTGGGCGCCGCCGCGGCGGTCGCGTTCTACGCGGTGGCGACGGGCCGCCCGCAGTCCTGAGCCCCGGTCGGCCTACAGCTGCTGGGCCGCCGCGATCCCCAGGGCCACGATCAGCGTCACCACGAAGAAGACGATGATGCGCTGCCGCAGCAGCCGCGGGTTGGCGGGCCGCCGGCCGGTCGACGTCGTGCGGACGCCGGACCTGGTGCCCTGACGGCCGTTCGTACGGGAGGTGTTGCGGGAGGTGTTGCGCGGCGGCTGGGGGCGGGTGCCGCCGGTGCGCGACGGCTGCGGGCGCGGCGCGGACGTGCCCGCCGTACGCCGCTCCGTGCGTTCCGTCCGCGCCGCGCGTTCCGTCCGCTCCGTGTAGCGCGAGGTCGGACGGTCCTGCTCGACGCGCTCGCGCTGAGCCGGCGGCCGGGCCTCAGACAGTCCCTGGGCCTCCCGTGCCGCGATCTCCTTGAGCCGCATTGACAGTTGCAGCGTGCTCGGGCGCTCCTCGGGGTCCTTCGCCAGACAGGCCCGGACGAGCGGAGCCAGCGCGTCCGGGACCCCGTACAGCTGCGGCTCCTCGTGCACCACCCGGTACAGCATGACCTCCGAACTACCGTGTCCGAAGGGCGAGTCGGCCGTCGCCGCGTACGCGAGCGTCGCGCCCAGCGCGAAGACGTCCGTGGCCGGGGTTACCGCAGCGCCGCGCACCTGCTCCGGCGCGAGGAAACCGGGCGAGCCCACCGCAGTGCCGACATGCGTCAGCGTGCTCGCGCCGGTCGCCCAGGCGATGCCGAAGTCGATGATCCGGGGGCCCTTGGGGGAGAGCAGGATGTTCGACGGCTTCAGATCCCGGTGCACGACACCGGCCTCGTGCACCGCGACCAGGCCCTCGGAGAGCGCAGCGCCGATCGCGGCCACCTCGGCGGCCAGCAGGGTGCCGTCCTCGGCGACCTTGTCGTGCAGGGAGGGACCGGGGACGTACTGGGTGGCGAACCACGGGCGGTCCGCCTCGAGATCGGCGGCCACCAGCCGTGCCGTACAGCCGCCGCGGATCCGCCGCGCGGCGGACACCTCGCGCGCGAACCGAGACCTGAACTCCTGGTCCTCGGCCAGATCCGGCCGGATCACCTTCAGCGCGACGCGCTGGCCGCGGCGGTCGGAGCCGAGGTAGACGACGCCCATGCCACCCGCACCGAGCCGCCGGTGAAGCCTGAACGAGCCGACGACACGCGGATCCTCGCGCCGGAGCCGCATCATCGCCATGTCCGTCCCCTACCTACGGTGGGGAGACCCCACCCCCGCTGCCACGGTCGTCCGTTTGACGTGGCACAGCTTACGTACCCCCGCCCCGGTGTGCTCATAGGCCGCGCCCTCACGGCCCGATCGATTGTCAGTGCCGGGTGGGAAACTTGAAGAGTGGTCAGGGGATGGCGGATCCGTCGCCCCGGGGGCCGTGCGAGATCTCAAAGGTCCGTCGCAGAAGGGGGATTGGATCAGTGAAGGGTGACCGCGTGGAGATAGTCGTGGACGCGGGAGACACGACTCGTACGTACGAAGTGGTGGCCAGCCGGGCGGGTCGCAGGGTCGAGACGGCGGTGCGCAGGGGGGTGGTGGAAGTGAGCGAAGTCACCCGCAGCGGCGGGGTGGTGCGGACGGCCCGCTTCATGGCCACCCGGGTGCTGGCGCTGGTCGAGCAGCCGGTGCCGCGTGAGGACTCCTCGGAGCGTCCCCTCCGGGAAGACCCCAAGACCTAGGTCGGCGTCTCCACCCAGGGGAGTACGCCGCTGGGTGGCGGCTCATCCTCCGGGAGGCCCGGCAATGGGTACGCGGGCATGACGACCGGGCCTTGTCGCTTGCCTAATCTTGAATTCAAGCGGCGGGTGCAGCACTCGTCCCCCGAGGTCAGACACCCGCCGCTGCCCATACGAACAGGAGAGGGACCATGGCGGACACGGCATCGCGGACCATCATCCGCACGCAGGGACGCAAGGCATTTGCCGCGTTCGGCGGCCGTCCGTCAGGCAGGCGCCACCCGTTGGTGGCGACGGCCATGGTCCTTCCTCTGGCGGCACTGCTGGTGGTCGCCTTCGGCGGCTGGGAAGCGGTGGTCACACAAGCGTCGTCCGTGGGCGTGATGCTGGGGCGCTGAGCGGCGCCCCGGGCCCGGAAGAGCGGTCCGGGACGGGGACATCCGGCCAACAACCCCGTGGGGACGGGGGTGCGGCGGACGGCAGCGTTTGGCCGGTCAGCTGGGGAGCTGACCGGCCATCGCGCTGCCCACGTCCACTCGCGGCCCCTCGCCGGCGCGACCGGGGGTGCGGGTTCCGCGCTGCGAAGCCGGCGCCTCGGAAGTGGGGAGTGTCAGCCCCTCACGTAACCCCTTCACACCCGTTGGGGGGTATCTGGGCCGCGAAGCCGGCGCGTTGGGGGTGCGGGGTCGTCAGCCTCACGTAACGGTGCTCTGGGCCGCGAAGCTCGCGCCTTCGGAGTCGGGAGCGTCAGCCCCCACGTAACCCTTCACGCCCAGGGGTGCGGTGCTCCGCGCCGCGAAGCCCGCGTGACCCTTCACGCTCTGGGGGTGCGGGTTCTGCGCCGCGAAGCCGGCGCCTTGGGGGTGTGGGGGCGTCAGCCCCCACGTAACCTTGCCCCCTCCGGGGGGTCTGGGGGCGTCAGCCCCCAGTTTCGGGAAGGGGCGGGTAGGGGAAACAGCCCCCCGCCCCACCGCGTACGCTCCCAGCCGGACCGCACCACCCCCGGGGGACACCGTGACCGCATCCGTCGTACGCGCGCTCGCCGACGCCGCCCGCGACGCCGCGCATCTGCCAGGTCCGCGCCCCGCCTGCCGGGCCTGTGGGCGGGACGAGGCCGTGCTCGCGGACCGGGACGACGGCGCTGTCGTACGGCACGGGGACGCCGTCGCCAAGGCGCACGCACCCGGCACCGACCCGGACGGACACCGCGCCCGCATCGCCGTCGCCGCGCACCCGCGCCTCGACGGGATCCTGCTTCCACCGCTCCCGCTCCGGGTACGGGATGTCCGCGGCCGGCCCGTCACGGCCTGGCCGTACGGCGTGCCCGTGGACCCCACGGACCCCGACGCCGCCCCCTGGGAGGACGCCGGGGCGCTGCTCGCCCGGCTCCACCGCGTCGACCCCGTCGAACTCCCCGGCCCCCTCCCGCCCATGCGCGGCCCCGCCAAGGCCGCCCGGGCCCTCGCGCGGATGCGCGCGGCGGCGGACCACCCCGCGGCCGCCACCGTCCAGCGTGCCTGGGAGCGGCTCCCCGCCTGGGCACGCGACGAGGCCCCGTCGCCACGCAACAGCACCCTCTGCCACGGCGACCTCCACCTGGGCCAGCTCGTCCGCCACCCTGCCCCTGCCGGCCCCTGGCTGCTGATCGACGTCGACGATCTCGGCCTCGGCGACCCCGCCTGGGACCTGGCCCGCCCTGCCGCCTGGTACGCCGCCGGTCTGCTGCCCCCAGAGATCTGGCAGCGGTTCCTCGGGGCGTACACAGCCGCAGACGGCCAGGCGGTCCGCGCAGACGCCGATCCGTGGCCCCAACTCGACGTCCCCGCCCGCGCACTGACCATCCAGACCGCCGCCCTCGCCCTGGCGAAATCCGCCGCGGAACACCGCGATCCGGACGACGTCGAGGAGGCCGTGATCGACGCCTGCGCCCGAATCGCGGCCCTCCCGGCCGAGTTGGAGTTCGAGCCTGGGTCGTAGTCTGAACTCCTCGTCACCGGGCATGCATCCCGGCGACGTCGACCGAACGGCGAGGAGCTGAGCAGACCATGCAGTGTCCCAAGTGCCATGCAGCGATGCACACCTACAACCGCAACGGCGTCCAGATCGAGCAGTGCAGCGGCTGCCGGGGGATATTCCTCGACTACGGCGAGCTGGAGTCCCTGACCCGCCTCGAGTCGCAGTGGACCCAGGCCCCGCCCCCGCCGCCCGCCGCGCAGGCCTACCCGGTCGCCCCCGCGCCCGCCTGGGGCGCCCCTCATCACGGCGGACACCACCGCCAGAAGGGCTTCGGCCGGATGCTCTTCTCCTCCTGAACCCCCTCCTGAACCGCCACCTGAACCACCGCTGAAACCGCGCTGCGGGCCCGGGCACTCCGCCCGGGCCCGCATTGCATACCGACAACTTGCATACCGTCGACGGGATTTCGTCCGCGACCTAGTCATGGACATGGCCGATGTCTATGGTGCGGAACCATGACCTTCCTCGACAGGTCCCGCACAGTCGCACCCCCGGGCTGGAGCCGCTGGCTCGTCCCACCGGCCGCGCTCTCGGTCCATCTCGCCATCGGACAGGCCTACGCCTGGAGCGTGTTCAAGCCCCCGCTCGAGTCATCGCTCGGCCTCTCCGGCACCGCCAGCGCTCTCCCGTTCCAGCTGGGCATCGTCATGCTCGGCCTCTCCGCGGCCTTCGGCGGCACCCTCGTCGAACGCAACGGCCCGCGCTGGGCCATGTTCGTCTCCCTCGTCTGCTTCTCCTCCGGCTTCCTGATCGCCGCCTTCGGCGCCGCCACCCGCCAGTACTGGCTCGTCGTCCTCGGCTACGGCTTCATCGGCGGCATCGGCCTCGGCATCGGCTACATCTCCCCGGTCTCCACCCTCATCAAGTGGTTCCCGGACCGCCCCGGCATGGCAACCGGAATCGCCATCATGGGCTTCGGCGGCGGCGCGCTGATCGCGTCGCCCTGGTCCACCCAGATGCTGGAGACCTTCGGTTCGGACAGCTCCGGCATCGCCACCGCCTTCCTTGTCCACGGTCTGGCGTACGCCGTGTTCATGTCCCTCGGCGTCGCGCTCGTACGCGTACCGCCACAGGGCTGGCAGCACCCAGGCCCGCAGCCGAAGCAGCAGACCCGCGCCCTGATCACCACCGCCCACGTCTCCGCGAGGAACGCCCTGCGCACCCCGCAGTTCTGGTGCCTGTGGGTGGTCCTCTGCATGAACGTCGCAGCCCCAGCACCAGGAGTCGTAGGGCGCTCGGCGCCGCGGTCTGGCTCTGGGTCGCCGTCCCGTTCGGCTACGGCCTGTACGAGCTGATCCGCAAGGCCACCCAGCTCTTCACGGGGTGAGGGGCTTGGCCCCGGCAACGACAGAACCCCCGGCCGTCGATGCGGCCGGGGGTTCTGGCTGGTGCGCGATACTGGGATTGAACCAGTGACCTCTTCCGTGTCAGGGAAGCGCTCTCCCGCTGAGCTAATCGCGCGGGACGATCTTGCGTTGTGCTGCGTGCGCGATACTGGGATTGAACCAGTGACCTCTTCCGTGTCAGGGAAGCGCTCTCCCGCTGAGCTAATCGCGCGCGAATCCTTACGGATCCAGTGGACGATACTGGGATTGAACCAGTGACCTCTTCCGTGTCAGGGAAGCGCTCTCCCGCTGAGCTAATCGTCCTTGGAGGTGGAGACGGGATTTGAACCCGTGTAGACGGCTTTGCAGGCCGTTGCCTCGCCTCTCGGCCACTCCACCCTGAGTGCAGGGGTTCGGGAAGATCCCCCTTCGAGCGGACGACGAGATTCGAACTCGCGACCCTCACCTTGGCAAGGTGATGCTCTACCAACTGAGCCACGTCCGCTTGTCGGTTCCGGCCCGCTCCCGCGGCCCGGCGACGTGTTGAACTCTAGCGGATTCCTGGGCCAGCACAAAAACGCGTTTCCGCAGCGTGCTGAGGTGTGTTCACGCCGCAGCGGCACATCGGCGCCCGCCATAGACTCACAGACGTGCATGACCTCGCTCCTTTGGCCCGCTTCGGCAGCCTCCTCGCATCAGACCTCAGGGATGTCACCAGCGACCCCGAAGCACTCGACTCCGCCGGCTTCTGGGCCGTCGCCGCAGACTTCGAGGGCGGTCTGACCTGCGCCCGCTTCGGCGATGTGCGTACGGAGCCGGTGCCTGAGCCCGTGCCGGGGCGGTGGCGGGGCCCGGCGGCGGGCGACTGGACGTCCTCGCTGGACCGCGCCGCGTACTCCGCCGGCGTCCGGCGCATCCGCGAGCACATCGCGGCGGGCGAGGTCTATCAGGCGAACCTCTGCCGAATTCTCTCCGCGCCGCTGCCCGACCCGGACGCCGCCGACGTCGACGCGCTGACCGCCCTGCTGGCGCGGGGCAACCCCGCTCCGTACGCCGGAACCATTCGGCTGCCCGCGCACGGCGTGGAGATCGCCACCGCCTCGCCCGAGCTGTATCTGCGCCGGGACGGGCAGACCGTCGAGTCCGGGCCGATCAAGGGCACCGGACGCACCGTCGACGATCTGCTGGAGAAGGATTACGCGGAGAACGTGATGATCGTGGACCTGGTCCGCAACGACCTGGGGCGGGTGAGTGCCACGGGCACGGTGACCGTCCCTGCGCTTTGCGCGGTCGAGTCGCATCCTGGACTTGTGCACCTCGTCTCCACCGTGCGCGCGGAGCTGGGGCCCAAGGCGGGCTGGCAGGAGCTCCTGACGGCCACCTTCCCGCCGGGCTCGGTGACCGGCGCGCCCAAGTCAAGTGCTCTGAAGATCATCGAGGCGCTGGAGACGGCGCCTCGCGGACCGTACTGCGGAGGCATCGGCTGGGTCGACGCCGACCGCGGCGCCGGCGAGCTCGCCGTCGGCATACGCACCTTCTGGATCGACCGCGCCCCGGTCGGCGGGCCGGTGCTCCGCTTCGGCACCGGCGCCGGGATCACCTGGGGCTCCGACCCCGAGCGCGAGTGGGAGGAGACCGAGCTGAAGGCTTCCCGACTGCTCACGGTAGCGTCGGGAGCGTACGAGGCGAGCGGAAGGACCAGCTAGATGAAGCTCTGGCTCAATGGCGCACTCACGGACGCCGACGACGCCCGGGTGTCCGTGTTCGACCACGGTCTGACCGTGGGCGACGGCATCTTCGAGACGATCAAGGCCGTCCACGGGCAGCCCTTTGCCCTCACCCAGCACCTCGACCGGCTGACCCGCTCGGCCCGCGGTCTCTGCCTGCCGGACCCGGACCACGACGAGGTGGGGCACGCCTGCGCGGCCGTGCTGGAAGCCAACCCCATGGCTCTTGGCCGGCTGCGCATCACGTACACCGGCGGTACCTCGCCCCTCGGCTCCGACCGCGGCACCGAGGGTCCGACCCTCGTCGTCGCGCTGGGCGAGACCGAGCGGCGCCCCGACACCACGGCCGTGATCACCGTTCCCTGGACGCGCAATGAGCGTGGCGCACTGGCCGGGCTGAAGACGACGTCGTATGGGGAGAATGTCGTCGCACTCGTCAGGGCGAGTGAGCAGGGGGCGTCCGAGGCGCTCTTTGCCAACACCGTCGGAGAGCTCTGCGAGGGCACCGGCTCCAACGTCTTCGTCGTACTCGACGGTGAGTTGTACACCCCGCCCGTCTCCTCCGGCTGTCTGGCGGGCATCACCCGCGCGCTGACCGTGGAATGGGCGGGTGCCAGGGAGGCCGACCTGCCGTTCGACGTGCTGGACCGGGCCGATGAGGTCTTCCTGACGTCCACCCTCCGCGACGTACAGGCGGTTGGGCGGATCGACGGGCGGGAGCTCGCGCACGCGCCGGGACCGGTGACCGCCAAGGCGATGCGGATCTTCGAGGAGCGCGCGGCCGCCGACAGCGATCCGAAGGCTCCGTAAAACTTCGTGACGGGTGGCCTCGGAGGCGGGTAGAACACCCCTGATGACCACCACCCTGCGGCCGACCGGGCCGATTCAGCACGAGGCCGACGGCGCGAAGTCACGCACGTACGAGATCTGCGTGAACGGCCGTCCTGTCGGCAGGATCGAGATCGCCACTTTCCCGGCGCTCAGCGCCAAGGCCGGCGCCATACGCTCGCTGCGGATCGACGAGGCGGACCGGCGGCGCGGACGCGGGACCGTCGCCGCCCTCGCCGCCGAAGAGGTGCTGCGCGGCTGGGGGTGCACCCAGGTACTGACATCCGTACCGCCCGACGCCACCGCCGCGCGGCGGCTGACGAGCGCACTCGGCTACATCGAACGCAGCCGCAGCATGCGCAAGGCGCTTCCCGCGGAGCCGCCCGCTCTGCCCGCGCACGTCGAAGGCCGTCCGATGAGCGAGGCGGAGTTCGCACAGTGGCGGGCTCAGGCCGTCGAGAGCTATGCACAGAGCTGGATCGACCGCGGCGTTCCGGCCGAGGAGGCGCGCGCCAAGTCCGAGGCCGACCACCTCGAGAGCCTGCCCGACGGCCTCGCCACCCCAGGGACCTCGCTGCGTTTCCTGGTCCATGACGGCGTGATCGTGGGCCACCTCTTCGTCGGGCGGCGCGAGGCCCGCTTCGGCGAGCACGCGTCGTTCGTGTACGACGTCCAAGTCGTCGACGGACATCGGGGACAGGGCCACGGGCGTTCCCTGATGCTGCTCGCCGAGCGGGTCTCGCTCGACGCCGGGATGCGCCTGCTCGCACTGCATGTCTTCTCCGGCAACACCCCGGCGATCAGCCTCTACGAGTCGCTCGGCTACGAAACGACCGCCGTCAACCTCTTCAAGCCGCTGCTCTAGGAGTTGGACCCGGAGCCGGCGAGCAGTCGGTCGGCGATCTCCTCGATGCGCGCCCGCAGCCCCTCCTGGCTCTTGCCGCCGTCCAGGCGCTCGCCGTCGACGACGTACGTCGGAGTGCCGGTGACGCCGATCGCCTTGCCCTCGGCGTGGTCGGCGTCGACGATCAGGATGTGCCGCCCGTCGATCAGGGCGGTGTCGAACTCCTCGGTGTCCAGGCCCAGTTCACGCGCGACCTCCAGCAGAAACGGCTCGCCCTTCGCCGCCAGCTCCTCGGTACGCGCGAGCACGGCCTCCACATACGGCCAGCCCTTGCCCTGTTCGGCAGCCTCCTCGGCGGCCTGGGCGGCGGTGAAGGCGTGCTTGTGCTTGTCGAGGGGGAAGTGCCGCAGCCGCAGCTCCAGCCGGTCGCCGTAGCGCTCGCGCAGGGCCCGCAGATCATCCAGGGCGCTGCGGCAGTCGGGGCACTGGAGCTCGCACCAGACGTCGAGTACGACGGGGCGGGCGTTGGTGGAGTCGCTCATGGGACCAGTCTCCCAGCCCTGCGGCGTGCACCCCCGACCGGGACCTGGGGAGGAGGCCGTCCCGGAGATCTCCCTGAGGTCGTACGGGACCGTGGCCCGCACGCCGCCGGACGGTGCACGATGGATAGGGACGACCGACCATGCCCGCCGAAGCCTGGAGGACCGGATGATTGCCGAGACCATTTTCTCCGCGGTGTCCGCGGCGGGCCTGGGCATCGCCGCGATCACGGCGTACCGCAAGCGTTTCCTGGCCGCGACCCGGATAGCCGCCTACTCCCTGGTCCCGATCGGCCTGGTGCTGACCGGCGCCGTCGAATGGGCCGTCGACACGGCCTTCAGCCCGTCCGCGTGGATCGGCTTCGGCCTGCTGGGCGGCGCGTGGCTGCTCTTCATGACGACCCGGGCCGTCGAACGGCGCGGCGTCGGCACCCGCAAGGAGCGCAAGGCCGCGAAGTCGGCGCAGCGCGAGGCGGTCGCGCCCGAGTCGTCCGCGCCCTCACTCGGGCAGGCGGGCCGTCCGGCCGCGCAGCCCGTGGCCAAGCGGAAGGCCGCCGGTTCCGGCGACGACTTCAGCGACATCGAGGCGATCCTGAAGAAGCACGGCATCTAGCACAGCATCCGGCACGGCATCGAGCACGGGATCTGAATGAACTCCCGCAGTCGCGGGGCGTGTTGGTCGATCATGAGGGGCCGGGCTGCGACATCATCACCCCGAGATGCTCGATACCTCCCGGGGCCAGGCCCCCACACCGACCGAAGAGCCGCGTGGCTGCCTCTTCGCGCTCTCCCAGCCACCCCTGATGATCTTCCTCGCGGTGATCGGCTTCTTGCTGCTCATGGCCGCGGTACACGATCTGTTTCTGCTGTGAGCCTCAGCCGGCCGCTTCCTTGCGGCGCGCGCGGTACGCGGCGACATGCAGGCGGTTGCCGCAGGTGCGGCTGTCGCAGTAGCGGCGCGAGCGATTGCGCGACAGATCGACGAACGCGCGCCCGCAGTCCGGCGCGTCGCACCGCCGCAGCCGCTCCTGCTCGCCCGCGACAACGATGAAGGCCAGCGCCATCCCGCAGTCCGCGGCAAGATGGTCGGCAACCGACGCGCCCGGCGCGAAGTAGTGCACATGCCAGTCGTAGCCATCGTGGTCGGTGAGCTGCGGGGTGGTCCCCGCGGCCGCCACCAGCTCATTGACCAGCTCGGCCGCGGTGCGGCCGTCGGGCGCCGCGAAGATCTCCGCGAACTGGGTCCGTACGCCGTGCACCGCCTTGAGGTCCCGCTGGTTCAGTTCGCCCACGCCGCTGACGTCGTGGCTGCGCACGAAGTCGTACAGCGCGGCGACGTCCGCGAGCCCGTCGCCCTGCTGCTCGCTCTCCGGTGCGGTGTTCACCAGATCGACGACGGTGTTGAGGGCGATCCGGGTGTCATGGGGAATCAGCACGATTCGCTCCCTGGCCTGCTGCGGGCCGGTGCCCGCCGAATTGCGCTGACTCTAGCGGTTCGCGCCGAGAGCGCAGCGACGCCGTCGCCGCGATGGAATCCGCGGTGACGGCGCCGGTGTGTTCCGTATGTGGTTGTCCGCGCGGCGCCGTCTCCCCGAGTAGGACGGCGCCGTGCAGGTCGCTGCCTGGCTCAGCTTTCGGCCAGGATGTGCGAAAGCTCCGTGTCGAGATCGAAGTGACGATGCTCGGTGCCCGGTGGCACCGCGGCGTCGGTCCGCTTCAGGAACGACTCCAGGGCCCGCGCCGGGGCCTCGAGCAGGGCTTCGCCCTCCGGGGAGCTCAGCGCGATGCAGACAACGCCCTGGCCGTGGCTGCGGGACGGCCAGACTCGGACGTCGCCCGTGCCGGTGGGCCGGTGCAGACCCTCAGCGAGAAGGTCGCGGGCGAAGACCCACTCGACCGTCTCTTCGGCTCCGGTGTGGAAGGTGGCGTGCACGGCATAGGGATCGGCCGTGTCATACCGCAGGCCCGCGGGTACAGGCAGTGAAGACTCGCTCGATACAACGAGGCGCAGGTGCAGCTCGCAGCTGACCGTGGTGTTCATAAGCGCCAGGGCCTTTCGCTCAGTGTGCGCTCGGGGGTTCGCACGTCGGCGAAATCGACATGCCACCTACGGTGCCGTTGTAAACCCCTCTGACCGTTTTGTGATCCTTCATGTCGCTCGTACGGCGGTGCCTCACTTTGTGTTATACGGCCATTCCAGTGATCGGGTTCAATCCGGTAGGTTTGAGTCCATGAATGCGGAGAGTGACGAGCGGGGGGAGGCCGTCGCGGCGACGGACCCGAAACCCGCGACGGGGGACGGGACGGGCGACGTGGTGGATGTGGTGGCCGCGGAGGAGCCGGAGCTCGGCTCGAAGGCGCCCCACTTCATCAAGCGGTCCAAGCCGCTGCACCTGAGCTGGCAGGTCGGCGTCTTCATCGTCGGCCTCGCGGTCGTAGGCGCGGGCATCGTGATGCTGCCGCTGCCGGGCCCCGGCTGGCTGGTGATCTTCGGCGGCATCGCGATCTGGGCGACCGAGTTCGTCTGGGCGCAGTTGGTGCTGCGCTGGACCAAGCGAAAAGTGACCGAGGCGGCGCAGCGAGCACTCGATCCCAAGGTGCGGCGACGGAACATCATCCTCACCACGATCGGTCTCGTGATCGTCGCGGTGCTGGTCGGAATCTACCTCTGGAAGTTCGGGATCGTGATGCCCTGGAAGATCAAGGAGTGACCGGAAAATGGTCAGGGGGACCCGCTGACATCGGGTAATGTTTGCGGTGCGCCCGGGCGATTAGCTCAGTGGGAGAGCGCTTCGTTCACACCGAAGAGGTCACTGGTTCGAACCCAGTATCGCCCACCAGGACCGAAGGCCCGGAGACTTGACGTCTCCGGGCCTTCGGCGTTTTCGCGGCCCTCAGCGCATCCGGCCGAGGGTGTCGCGCAGCTTGCGGGCGTCGCGCAGCCGCTGCTCGTAGGTCGCGCCGACGGCGAGCAGCAGCAGTCCGGCGAGCGCCGGCGGCAGCCAGCGGGGGAGCGCGCCGACGACCTGGACGACGTACGGCGCGAGCTCGTGCAGCGCGTCGAGGGCGAGCACCGCGCCGCCGAGCACCAGCAGCGCCTGGAGGCGCAGCCGGGCGCCGGTGAGCGTGACGGCCAGGGCCGCGACGCCGAGCAGCAGCGGACGCAGCCAGTGCTCGTCGCCCCAGGCCGCGAGGAGGCTCGGCAGCAGCGTCGCGGCGAGACCGGGGCCGTACGCCGTCCAGGACGACGCCTCCGGGTCGCGGCGGCGGCGCAGCACACCGACGGCGAGCGCGGGGACGGTCACCGGGAGGGTGTACGCCTCGGGGCTCGCGACGTCCGCGGCGTACAGCCGTACCCAGGTGGCCAGCACGAACAGCACCGCCGCGAGATACCCGGCCGCCGGGCGGCGCTCGGCCCGCACCGCCGTGCCCGCGGCGATCACGCCGCAGAGCGCCAGCACCAGGGCGAGCGTCGGGCGGTCTCCGGCGGCGAGGCCGACCGCGAGCAGGCCCGCGGCGGCACCGGTGAGCTCCATCGGGAGTGCGACGGGGTGCCGGCCGAGCCGGGCGGCGAGGAGAGCCACGGCGGCGGGGATGGCGAGGAGCACCAACGCGGCTTGGTGGAGCGGGAGTTCGGCGCCCCCGGCGACAGCACCGACGAGGGCGGTCGCGAAGCCGGTGGCGGCGCAGGCGAGGACGGCCTGCACTGCGCGCCCGGCCCGTGTCGCGACCGCGGCGGTGGTGAGGACGGCGGCCAGGGTGCCAAGCACCGCGAACGTGGCCGGGCGCATGGCCAGGGACAGCAGCGCGACGCTGACGCCGCTTCCGAGGGCGCAGCCGAGGCCGACGACGGGGCCGGACGGGGCGTGCCGGGCGATCCACGCCGGCCGCACGGTGAGGGCCAGCGCGGCGACGGTCAGGAGCACATGGAGCGCCACGGTCGCGGCGTACCCGAGGTCCAGCGCGGGCGGCACAACGAGCAGGCCGGCCCATGCGAGCCCGAGGGCCACGGGAACGGCGAGGCTACGCAGCCCGGGGCCGGGGGCCACCAGGCCGGGAGCCGCCCCCCGGGCGGGCTGGGCGGCCGCGTCCGGGGTGGGCGGGCCGACCGGGCCGGTGGGCGTGGGGGAGGGCCCGGCGGGCGTGCCGGGGTGGCCCTCCGGGGCGGACGCGCCCGAGGGGCGGGGGGCGTCGCTTGCCGGGCCGGTAGGCGTGGGCGGTGTCCCGGCGGCGTGGCCGGGGTGGCGCTCCGGGGGTCCGGCGGCCGTGCCGGAAGGGGCTCCGGCCGCGCCGGGGGTTCCGGCAGGCGGGGCGGCTCCCGCGGCCGCTCCGAGAGCCCCGGCGGGCGAGCCCTCGGTGGCGGGTGACCAGCGGGAGGCCGTCGTCAGGGTCGCTGCCACGATCAGCAGGACCAGCGGTGTCGCCGGCAGGCCCGATTCCGGGAGATCCAGGCCCAGCGCCCCGCGGGCGTCCGTCGGCGTGCCCGACCAGATGGTGTCCAGGACTGTTAGCGGACCCGCCAGGGTGAGGGCGACCAGGGGCAGCGCCGAGAGCGCCGCCGCGGCGTGGACCGCGGCCGACGCGCTCGCCAGGCCCGGGCGCAGACCCCGCGGTACTCCCATCCGTACAAGGCCCAACAGAGCCACCGCACACAGCAGATACCCCAGGACCGACCACCCCTCCGGCACCCCTGCCCGAGCCACGCCGCCGACCGCCGCGATCGCCGCGAGGCCCGCTACAACGGACGCGGCGGTAGCAGCCGCAGGCGACCGCAAGGCCGCGAACAGCGCCACACCCGCCGCCGCGAGCAGCAGTGCGGCAGGGGCGACCGCGGCCGACGGCGTGGCCGCCGTCACCGACTGCCAGCAGCCGATCAGCAGCGCCCAGCCGCCCGTCGCCGCGGCAGCGGTGGTGGCGATTCCCCGGACGCCCGCCCGCTTCGCCGACAGCGCGACCACGACATCGAGCGCGGCGGTCGCCAGCAGGGCCCACTCCATCGGCGGCGCGCCCGCGGAAGCGGTCAGCGCCCAGAGCGGAAGCGGGAGTTGAGCGGTCAGCACGGCCACCGGCAGGGGAGTGCGCAGCCGGTCCAGCGAGAGACCGTACGCGGACCAGAGCGCGGCGAGCGCGGCCGAGGCGAAGGCCGCGTATCCCAGCCCGCCGGTGTCCGGCAGCGCCACCCGGTGCAGGGCGTACGCGTCGAGCACCATCAGGACCAGGCCGAGACCGGCCACCGCCTCCGCCGTCGAGGCGAGCCCCCGGCGCAGCAGCGCGACCGGGGCGGCCAGTGCCGCGACCGTCACCGCGCCGAGCACCGCGGAGCGCCCGCCGATACCCAGGTGTCCCCAGCTGACCAGCGTGAATGCGATCGCCGCGATGGTCAGCAGAATCCCGCCGAGGGTGAGCAGCAGATTCTGCACGCTCGGCGGGGACGTCTCGGGCGGCGGCGGCGGCGCGCCGAAGGGCCGCGCCGCCGGCGGGGCGGCGGGCTGCGACTGCAGTATCGCGGTGAGCAGCCAGGCTCTGCGGGCCAGCAACTGGGCCCGGCGAGCGTCCAGTTGGACCAGCTCGCGGTCGAGGATCGCCAGTTCCTCGGCGGGTGGCGGAACGTTCTCCATGGTCGGAGTGTGGCCCGCGCCACACCGCACGGCATGGGTGCGGATACTCAGGTCGTGGGTGAGTACGCCCCCGCAGGCGCAGACTTGGAGCATGGACTGGTGTCGCTACCGCTTCCGCAGCGTCTGGGATCTGACCGCAGGACCCGCCGCCGTGTACGAGGTGCTGGAACGGGCCGAGGAATACCCCCGGTGGTGGCCGCAGGTCCGCGAGGTCACCGCGCTCGACGAGATCACCGGCACCGCGCGCTTCCGCTCCTTCCTTCCGTACGAACTGCTCGTCACCGCCCGCGCTCAGCGGCGCGACCCGGCGGCCGGGGTGCTCGAAGTGGGGATGGCGGGGGACCTGGAGGGCTGGGCGCGGTGGACGCTTACGGCGCGCGGCAGCGGCACCCGGGCGCTGTACGAACAGGAGGTGGAGGTGTGCAAGCCGCTGATGAGGCGGCTGGCGCTGCCCTGCCGGCCGGTCTTTCGCGCCAACCACGCGGCGATGATGCGCGGCGGGCGGCGCGGTCTTGCGGCGTACCTCGGGGGAGTTTGAAGGAAGCCCGCGGGGGCCTGTATGGTTCAGTCCGTTCCCGGGCGATTAGCTCAGTGGGAGAGCGCTTCGTTCACACCGAAGAGGTCACTGGTTCGAACCCAGTATCGCCCACCGGGAGAGGCCGGTCCGTCAGCTGACGGACCGGCCTCTACGCTTTTCGGGCGCCGTTGGCGGTGTTACTGGAGTCCGCTGTGCAGGGCACCGAGCAGGGCTCCGCCCGGGGTGTCACCCGACATCTCCCAGATCATCCCGCCCAGCAGCCCCTTCGACTTGATGTACGCCGCCTTCTGGCCGATGGACCAGGTGTCGTCGAAGGACCACCACTGGCCTCCCGGGCCCTGATAGCCGTAGGTGGCCACCGACTGGGTGTCGTGGACGACCGTGAGATTCGGGACGCCGGTGACGAGGTTCTGGTACCCGCGCGTACCGGCCTCCTCCGCGAACTGGCCGGGGGCCGCGCCATTGGCGCTCTGCCATTCGCCGTTGACGCCGCCGGCGGCGACCTCCTTCCAGCCGCGGCCGTAGAAGGGGAAGCCGATGGTCAGCTTCCGCGGACTCACTCCGGCGGTGGTGTACGCCTTCACGGCGCCGTCGATGCTGAAGTCGTTGGCGTACGGAGACTGGGCGTCGGGGTAGAGGTTGGCCTGGTGGCCGGTGCGGTTCGGCTCCCAGGAGTTGGCGCTGCCCGCGCCGTGGAAGTCATAGCCCTGGACATTGGCGATGTCCAGATCGCCGAAGATCTTCGACAGGTCCCAGCCTGCGTCGATCTTCTTCGGGTCGGCCGGGGTGAAGGCGGTCAGCAGCTTGTGCTCGCCGCCCAGGGCGTCGAGCTGCCTGCGGAACTCCGCGATCAGGGCGGTGTTGTTGGCCTTGTCCGCGGTGCTCCAGTGGTTGCCGGGATGGCCGTCGGGTGAGCCGGGCCACTCCCAGTCCAGGTCGATGCCGTCGAAGATCCCTGCGGCGACGCCCGCTCCGCCGGCGCCGTTGTACGCGGGCAGGTCTCCCTTGATGTACAGGTCGATGCAGGACTTCACGAACTTCTTCCGCGAGGCGTCGGTGGCGGCGACGTCGGAGAAGTACTTCGAGTAGGTCCAGCCGCCCAGCGAGATGACGACCTTGAGGTGCGGGTGCTTGGCCTTGAGCTTCTTCAGCTGGTTGAAGTTGCCGCGCAGCTTGGCCCAGCCGTCGTCGGCCACCCCGTCCACCGACTGCGATGCGGCGAAGGCACGACCGTAGTCCGCCTCGGCGTCACCGGCCCCGTCGCCCTCATTGGGGTCCTGCGGATTGCCCGAGACGCCCTTGGTGACACCGCTCAGGCAGGTGAGGTTGACCGGATCGACGTTGCCGAACGCGTAGTTGACGACATCGAGCTTGGCCGCGGCTCCGGAGGTGTCGAGGTTCTTGACGAAGTACTGGCGGCCGTAGATGCCCCACTGGACGAAGTATCCGACGGTCGCGTGCCCGCCGTCGCCGACCGGGTCGGCGGTGGTGACGGTCAGGGTGTTGCTCGCCGGGGACGCGTTGTCGGCCGCGTCCCGGGCCCTGACGGTGAAGTCGTACCGGGTGGCGGGCGCCAGGCCGGTGATCGTCGTGCTGAGGGAGGTCGCCGGGATGCCCGCGACCAGGGTCGTGCCCCGGTAGACGTCGTACGCCGCGATTCGGTTGTTGTCGGTGGAGGCGTTCCACGACAGGGCGACGGTGCTGGAAGTCACCGCTGTGCTGCGCAGGTTGGCGAGGGCGGTGGGCGGGACGGTGTCGCTCGCCGGGTCGACGGTGGTCGCGGTGACCGCGGCGCCGACCGGTCCGAGGTTGCCTCGGGTGTCCTTGGCGCGGACGGCGAAGCTGTAGGCCGTGGCCGGGGTCAGCTCACGGACGGTGGCCGAGGTCGTGGCGACGGCGGCGACCACGGTGGTGCCTCTCAGTACCTCGTAGGAGGCGACGGGGAAGTCGCCGGGGGCCGCGGCGTTCCACTTCAGGCTCACCGTGCGGGCCGTGGTGTCGGTGACGGCCAGGCCGCCCGGTGCGGACGGCGGTCTGGCGGGGCTTCCGTCGCACTTGTCGCCGTTGACGAGGCAGCCGGTCGGTGCGGTGATCGGTCCGGAGGCGACGAACCAGTAGCTGTACGGCTCGGTGGTGCCGTTCGCCGGGACGGTGGTGTTGTAGTAGGCGGGCGTTACGGTCACGTGCGAACCGCTGACCGTCGCCGTCCCGTTGTAGTGCTGGCTGATCGTCACCCCGGGCGGCAGATCGAATTCGAGGGTCCAGCCGGTGACCGGGGTCCCGGTGCTGTTCTTGACGATGTAGGTGCCCTTCCACCAGGAGCCGTTGTCGGCACTGGTGAACGAGGCGGTGAGCGGGCCCGCGGCCTGTGCGGGATTGGCTGCCAGCCCGGTGAGCCCGGCAAGTGCGAGCACGAGTGCGGTGAGTACGGCGAGGAGCCGGCGCCGGGGCGGCGGCAGAGATCTCGATCCGATTGCAGTGGACACGGCTCTCCTAGGTGTGGGGTGGGGAGGGACGTCCCGTGTCTCTGCTTCTCAAGAAACTTAAGTGTCACGACCGCGTCAACGGCCCCGCGGGCGGGAGCGCTGTACCAATGACCTGCCGGGAAGGGATTCGCCGCGCTCCGGCCCCCGGAAAGGCATAGACCAATCTTCGGCGATTTTGCCGCTCCTTTGCCAACGGTCTTCAACTCCCCACCGGGCGACGCTGGTTGCCCCGTGCCTTCTCTTGACGGGGATGCGTCGCTCCGCTTCAATCCGCCACGCAGGTCCAGACCAATCGTGGCGCAGCGTCAGGTCCGTCGACCCGCACCCGCCCCTCACTGGGAGGTCACGTGCGTATCCGAAATCGACTACTGGCCGGCCTCGGCGCGGCACTGCTCGCCGCAGCCGCCACCCTCTCCGTGCCCGGCACGGCCCAGGCCGCCAACCTGCTCAGCAATCCCGGCTTCGAAACAGGCTCCCTCTCCGGCTGGTCCTGCACCGGCGGACTCGGCTCGGTGGTGAGCAGCCCCGTGCACAGCGGTACGAAGGCGCTGGCCGGCGCCGCGAGCGCGAGCGACAACGCCAAGTGCACCCAGACCGTCGCCGTGCAGCCCAACACCGCCTACACGCTCTCGGGTTGGGTGCGCGGCAACTATGTGTACCTCGGCGTGACCGGCGGGCCGTCGACCTGGACCCCGTCCGCCACCGCCTACACCCAGCTGTCGGTCTCCTTCACCACCGGCGCGGCCCAGACCACCGCCGAGATCCATCTCAACGGCTGGTACGCGCAGGGCACTTACTACGCCGACGACATCAGCCTCGACGGTCCCGGCGGCGGAGGAGGCGGCGACACCCAGGCACCCACGGCGCCCACGAATCTGCGCTCCACCGGCAAGACGTCCTCCAGTGTCTCGCTGGCCTGGAACGCGTCGTCCGACAATGTCGGCGTCACCGGCTACGACGTGTACCGCGGAACCACCAACGTGACCACGGTGACCGGCACCAGCGCCACCGTCAGCGGCCTTGCGGCCAGCACCTCGTACAGCTTCACCGTCCGCGCCCGTGACGCGGCCGGCAATCTCTCCCCGGCCTCGTCCGCCTTAGTGTGACGACCGACGCGGGCGGTGGCGGCGGCACCGGCTTCAAGCAGGCGGCCCCGTACCTCTATCTGGGCTGGGGCGACCCGCCCAGTGCCACCTCGGTGATGAGCGCCACCGGCATCAAGTGGTTCACCATGGCCTTCATCCTTTCCTCCGGCGGCTGCAACCCCGCCTGGGACGGCACGCGTCCGCTCGCCGGTGGCACCGATCAGTCCACCATCAACGCGATCCGCGGCGCGGGCGGTGACATCGTCCCGTCCATCGGCGGCTGGAGCGGCAACAAGCTCGGCCCGAACTGCTCCACGCCCGAGGCCCTGGCCGGCGCCTATCAAAAGGTGATCAACGCCTATGGGCTGAAGGCGATCGACGTCGACATCGAGAACAGCGACGAGTTCGAGAACGAGGTCGTCCAGGACCGGATTCTCGGCGCACTGAAGATCGTCAAGCAGAACAACCCCGGCCTGAGGACGATCCTCACCTTCGGCACGAGCACCACCGGGCCGACCTGGTGGGGCAACCGGCTCATCGAGCGGGCGGGTGCGCTCCAGGCGGACATCGACGTCTTCACCATCATGCCCTTCGACTTCGGCGGCGGCGCCGACATGTACGGCAACACCGTGAACGCCACCGAGGGGCTGAAGACCAAGCTGAAGAGCACCTTCGGCTGGTCGGACGCCACCGCCTACGCCCATATCGGCATCTCGGGCATGAACGGTCTCAGCGACCAGCAGGAACTCACCAGCCCGGCGACCTGGACCCAGATCAAGGACTGGGCCAACTCCCACCACATCGCCCGCCTCGCGTACTGGTCGGTCAACCGTGACCGTCCCTGCCCCGGCGGCGGAGTGGTGAGCAACTGCTCCGGGATCAGCCAGAGCAACTGGCAGTTCACCTCCATCACCGCGGGATTCACCGGCTGACGCCGGGCCGGTCCGGCGGCCCTTCCGACGGTCCGTCCGGGTGGCGCCCTTCAGAGGGGTGCCACCCGGAGTCAGGCCGCGGCGGGCAGTTCGGGCCGTAGCGGCCACGCGGGGTCCACCACCTCATAAGTGCCGCTGCGGGCGAACCACGCCTGCAGGCCACGCGCCTGAGCCGCGTGCCACACCGCCTGCAGGGTGTGCAGCTCCGCCGGCGAAAGACGCTCCATCCGGGAGGCGAAACGGCGCCCCACCGCCCGCGTGACCTCCAGTGCCGCCGTGGCGTCCGCGGCCGCGTCATGCGCTCCGTCCAGTACGACCTCGTACTGCGCGCACAGATCGGTGAGCGTGCGGCGGCCCTTGCGGTACCGGTCCAGATGCTTGTCCAGGACCCTCGGGTCCAGCACGCACAGCGGGACGTTCTCCAGATAGCGGCCGAGCGACGCGGCGCGGTGGCGGCGCAGTTCGCGGTCGAGGATGGTCAGGTCGAAGGGCGCGTTCATCACGACGAGCGGGCGGGCGGCGCCGCACTGCTCGGCCAGCGCCCTCGCTATCTCCTCCATCACCGGCGCGGGCCAGCGGCCGTTGCGCTGCAGATGTTCGTCGGTCAGCCCGTGCACCTCGGTGGCGCCCGGCGGCACGGGCACCCCCGGATTGATCAGCCAGCGGGTGACGCGCGGCCGGCCGCCCGTCATGTCCTGGACGACGACGGCGGCCGAAACGATCCGGTCCTCCTCGACGTCGACTCCTGTGGTCTCTGTGTCAAATGCGGCCAGGGGGCCGTCATACCAGCGCGTCATCCCCGAACTCCTCGCACATGCCTGGCAGATGGCGTTGTCCCCCTGCCCGAATCGGTGATACCCGGGCTGTTTGCGCTGTACGCAGGGCGGTGACAACACAGATGGGGTGCCGGGAAGTTGACGCCCCGTCGTGGGGACACTGATCGGTACAGCCCGGAAGGCACGAGGAGCCATGGCGCTCGCGCAGCCCGAATCGGGAGGGCTGCTGCCGCAGCGGACAGCACCGCTGCGCGGCGCACTCGCCACCACCGCCTGCATGGAAACACTCCAAGTGGGCTACCTGCACGCGGTCGCCGCCGCGGCCGGCTGCTCGTTGTCGCAGCCGTTTCCGGACAACGGCATCGACTGGCATGTCAGTCACAGTTCGGCCGGTCACGCCGTCGACGACGAGGTGACCATCAAGGTGCAGCTCAAGTGCACGTACCAGATCCCCCCGCACCCTCCGGGTCCGGCCTTCTCCTTCACGCTCGACAACGACCACCTGGTGAAGCTGGCCCGTACCCCGGTCTCCGTGCACAAGATCCTGGTCGTGATGCTCGTCCCCCGGACACAGGACGAGTGGCTGCGGGCCAGTCACGACCGGCTCGATCTGCGGCACTGCTGCTACTGGACCAACCTGGCCGGCCACCCGGTGACGGGCAGGCGCAGGACCACTGTGCGGATCCCGACCTCGCGGATCTTCGACGACCGGGCGCTCTGCGAGATCATGACCCGGGTCGGGGTGGGAGGGAGACCCTGATGCACCGGCCTTTCGACGAGTCAGTACGACCACACCCGACCGGTGATGTGCCCGGACCCTGGTACGGAGGCGGCGAGCTGGACCCCGCCCAGGTCGACCCCGTCGTCCTGGGCGCGCTGCTCGACCGGCACGGGTGGCGGCGGCGCGGGGGAACGACGGGGCGCTATGCGCGCTGGACGCCGCCGGGGCATGCGGCGGGCGGGACGAGTCTGCTCGTCCCTGAGAGCAGGTCCTTTCCCGACTGCGAGGATCTGCTGGGCGAGGCGCTGACCGCGCTCGCGCGCAGCGCCGCGCCGTCGGCCCGCGAAGTGCTGGTCGGGCTGACCGTGCCGAGCGACGAGATCCGGTGGTGGCGCGATGTGCCGCAGGGGCCTTCGGGCGCGGTTTCGTGGACCGTACAGGAACAACTGCGGGCTGCCGCCCGGCAGATGCTGATGGCCGGAGCGCTCGCGGCGCGCGGCCGCGCGGGCTACTACGGCGCGCGGCACCGGCGGCAGGCCCAGGCCTCGCTGGAAGGGGTCCTGGTGGGACCCGCTCCTGGCGGACGCAGCCTCACCGCGTTCGTGCCGGTGCAGAGCGGCCGCGCGGTCGTGGTCCGGCTCTACCACGCGCTGCAGGCGACCCGGGAGGCCGCCGACTACCAGCGGGCGACCGGCGGCATGGAGGCCTTCGACGCGGCCGTCGAGGCGGGCGTGAGCCGGGAGCTGACGGAGGCGGTCATCGCGCTGGTGCGCGGGGCGGAGGGGGCGCGGATCGCCCTGGAGTGGTCGCCCGCGGCGGGGGTGCCGGAAGGGTGCGCGCCGCGGAACGAACCGGTGGAGTTCTCGCCCGGTGACCTGCCCGCGCTGCGAGAGGCGGGCGCGCGCTATCTGACGGACGAGCCCTCGGTGCCGGTCCGGATCACGGGCACGGTGGTCCGGATGCGCCGCTCGGGCCCGCGGGGCGCGGGGACGGTCCGGCTGCGGGTGCTGGCGGGGGCGGAGGTGCCACACGTACGGGTGGCGCTGGACGAGGACTCGTACCGCACGGCGGGCCATGCGCACCTGGTCGGACTGCCGATCCGGGTGGTGGGCAGGTTGGAGAGCCGCGGCGGCTTCCGGCGGCTGACGGACGCGTCGAATGTGGTGCCGGTGCAGGTGGATGAGGCGGAGCGGGACAGGCTGATGAAGTCGCTGCAGGAGAATTTGGACTTTTTTGAGGAGGCGTGCCAGGAGGAGTGACGGGGCGCGCGGCGCGGGTTGCCCTTCCCGAACTGGGGCTCCGCCCCAGACCCCGCTCCTCAAGCGCCGGCGGGGCTCGGTTTCGGGGCTCGGCCGTGGGTCCCGGGCCGAAAGCGTCGGCGGGGCTTGGTTTAGGGGCTCGGCCCTGGACCCGGGGCCTCAAGCGTCGGCGGGCTTGGTTTCGGGGCTCGGCCCCGGACGCCGCGCTTCAAGCGTCGGCGGGGCTTGGTTTCGGGGCTCGGCCCCGGGTCCCGCGCTTCAAGCGTCGGTGGGGCTTGGTTTCGGGGCTCGGCCAGGACGCCCCGCCTCATGCGTCGGTGGGGCTTGGTTTCGGGGCTCGGCCAGGACGCCCCGCCTCAAGCGCCGGCGAGGCTGGATTCGGGGCTCCGCCCTGGACCCCGGGCCTCAAGCGCCGGGGGCTTGGTTTCGGGGCTGCGCCCCAGACCCCGCGCCTCAAACGTCGGCGGTGCTGGATTCGGGGCTCCGTCCCGGGCTCCGCGCCTCAAACGTCGGCGGTGCTGGATTCGGGGCTCCGTCCCGGGCTCCGCGCCTCAAACTCCCCCAGACTTCGTCCAGGGCGCCCCCACGGGGCTGGATTTCGCGTCCGGGACCGCTCCTCAGTCGCCGGACGGGCTGAGTCTTCCCGGCGGCGAGGCTGGATTTCCGCCCGCCAGGGCGGAAATCCAAGCCCGTTGGGGGTCCCCCCGGACGAAGTCTGGGGGAGTTTGAGGACAACGCCCGAAGGTGTACGGGGGTCTGGGGGCCTGCCCCCAGTTACGGGAAGGGGCGGGGTGGGGGAGCAAACCGTTTCGCGACGGACCCCAGCCGCTCGGTACGATTCGTAGCGCGCGCAGTACGAATGCGGCGTACCCCTTCAGTCAGGAGAGACCGGTGTCAGACGTCCGTGTGATCATCCAACGCGATTCCGAGCGGGAAGAGCGCGTGGTGACCACGGGCACCACGGCAGCCGAGCTCTTCGCCGGCGAGCGCACCGTCATCGCCGCCCGCGTCGCCGGTGAGCTGAAGGATCTCGCGTACGAGACCAAGGACGGCGAAGAGGTCGAGCCCGTCGAGATCTCCTCCGAGGACGGGCTGAACATCCTGCGCCACTCCACCGCGCACGTCCTGGCTCAGGCCGTGCAGGAGCTCTTCCCCGAGGCCAAGCTCGGCATCGGCCCGCCGGTCAAGGACGGCTTCTACTACGACTTCGATGTCGAGAAGCCCTTCCACCCCGATGACCTCAAGGCCATCGAGAAGAAGATGCAGGAGATCCAGAAGCGCGGCCAGCGCTTCTCGCGGCGCGTCGTCACCGATGAGGCCGCCCGCGAGGAGCTGGCGGACGAGCCGTACAAGCTGGAGCTGATCGGGCTCAAGGGCTCCGCGTCCTCCGACGACGGCGCGGACGTCGAGGTCGGCGCGGGCGAGCTGACCATCTACGACAACCTTGACGCCAAGACCGGCGACCTGTGCTGGAAGGACCTCTGCCGCGGTCCGCACCTGCCCACCACCCGTAACATCCCGGCGTTCAAGCTGATGCGCAACGCCGCCGCGTACTGGCGCGGCAGCGAGAAGAACCCCATGCTGCAGCGCATCTACGGCACCGCCTGGCCCTCCAAGGAAGAGCTCAAGGCGCACCTCGAATTCCTCGCCGAGGCCGAGAAGCGCGACCACCGCAAGCTCGGCAACGAGCTGGACCTCTTCTCCATCCCGGAACAGATCGGCTCCGGCCTCGCCGTCTTCCACCCCAAGGGCGGCGTCGTCCGCCGCGTCATGGAGGACTACTCCCGCAAGCGGCACGAGGAAGAGGGGTACGAGTTCGTCTACACCCCGCACGCCACCAAGGGGAAGCTCTTCGAGACCTCCGGCCACCTGGACTGGTACTCCGAGGGCATGTACCCGCCCATGCAGCTCGACGAGGGCACGGACTACTACCTCAAGCCCATGAACTGCCCGATGCACAACCTGATCTTCGACGCGCGCGGCCGGTCCTACCGTGAACTGCCGCTGCGTCTCTTCGAGTTCGGGACCGTGTACCGGTACGAGAAGTCGGGCGTCGTGCACGGCCTGACCCGGGCCCGCGGCTTCACCCAGGACGACGCGCACATCTACTGCACCAAGGAGCAGATGGCGGACGAGCTCGACTCGACGCTCACCTTCGTGCTGAACCTGCTGCGCGACTACGGCCTCACCGACTTCTATCTGGAGCTGTCCACCAAGGACCCGGAGAAGTTCGTCGGTTCGGACGAGATCTGGGAGGAGGCCACCGAGACCCTGCGCAAGGTGGCAGAGAAGCAGGGCCTGCCGCTTGTCCCGGACCCGGGCGGCGCGGCGTTCTACGGGCCGAAGATCTCCGTCCAGGCGAAGGACGCCATCGGCCGCACCTGGCAGATGTCCACCGTCCAGCTGGACTTCAACCTGCCGGAGCGCTTCAACCTGGAGTACACCGGTCCGGACGGCAGCAAGCAGCGCCCCGTCATGATCCACCGCGCGCTGTTCGGCTCGATCGAGCGGTTCTTCGCGGTGCTGCTCGAGCACTACGCGGGCGCGTTCCCGGCCTGGCTCTCGCCGGTGCAGGCGGTCGGCATTCCGGTCGGAGACGCCCATGTTCCGTATCTGCAGGAGTTCGCCGCCGAGGCGAAGAAGAAGGGCCTGCGGGTAGAGGTCGACGCCTCCTCGGACCGGATGCAGAAGAAGATCAGGAACCAGCAGAAGATGAAGGTCCCGTTCATGATCATCGTCGGCGACGACGACATGAACGCGGGCACGGTGTCGTTCCGCTACCGCGATGGTTCGCAGGAGAACGGGATTCCCCGCGACCTCGCCTTGGCGAAGCTCGTTGATGTGGTGGAGCGCCGGGTCCAGGTGTGACGTGCGCCCTGCTTATGCGGGGATGACCCGGCATTCCGCGGGGCGACGCGCTGGCGAATCTCTGCTCCCCGCGCACGCGGGGATTCGGTCCCCGGGGACATCAGTTCCCCGGGGACCGCTTCTCGTCCTCCCGCGCGAATGTCTGCAGCAGCCAGGACGAGAACGACCCGGTCACCGCGCCCAGCAGTGCCAGCCCGCAGCCCATCAGCACCACCGCGATCACTCGGCCGAGAGTGGTCACCGGTGCCACATCTCCGTAACCCACCGTGGTCAGCGTCGAGCTGGCCCACCACAGTGAGTCACCGAAGGTACGGATGGTCGCGCCCGGGGCGGAGCGCTCCTCCTGATAGACGGCGAGGGCGCCCGAGAAGCCGAGCAGTGTCGCCGACATGCTCGCGTAGGTGATCACGCGCGCGTGCAGGCTCAGTCGCGGCTCGCCGCGCCGCCGCTGCACCGCTGTGTAGACCCGCACCATGCGCAGCGGCCGCAACAGCGGCAGCACGAGCACGAGGGTGTCCAGCCAATGGGTACGTACGAAGCGAGGTCCCTCTCCGCTCAGCTTCAGCCGCACCGCGTAGTCGAGCGCGAACATCAGCCAGGTGAGCAGCATCAGCGCGAGCGCGAGATCCCACAACACCGGGGCGGCGTCGTGCGCCAGCACGACTACCGTGTATCCGCCGAGGAAGAGCAGCGAGGCTACGAAGAGGGGCAGCTCGATGCGCTGCTCCCAGCGCCGCTCCCGGCCGGCGGCATCGTCGACGTCCATCGGCCCAGCATCGCCGCCCGGCGGCCGGGCTCAACCCCGACGACACGCCGCGTACGGGCGAAGTCATATGCTGCACAACATGACGCTTGAGCCGGAGCAGCAGATCGGAGTGGGGACGCAGGACGCGTTCCAGCGCCTGTGGACACCCCACCGCATGGCTTACATCCAGGGGGAGAACAAGCCTACCGGTCCGGGGGCCGACGACGGCTGTCCCTTCTGTGCCATCCCCGCCAAGTCGGACGAGGACGGGCTCGTCATCGCCCGCGGCTCACGCGTCTACGCGGTGCTCAACCTCTACCCGTACAACGGCGGGCATCTGATGGTGGTGCCCTTCCGCCATGTCGCCGACTACACCGAGCTGGACGACGCGGAGACCGCCGAACTCGCGACGTTCACCAAGCAGGCGATGACCGCGCTGCGGCAGGCCGCCGGGGCGCACGGCTTCAACATCGGCATGAACCAGGGCGCGGTCGCGGGGGCCGGCATCGCCGCGCATCTGCACCAGCACGTCGTGCCGAGGTGGGGCGGGGACACCAACTTCATGCCGGTCGTCGGACACACCAAGGTGCTGCCCCAGCTCCTGGCCGATACGCGCAAGATGCTGGCGGAGGCCTGGCCCGCCTGAGGCGACGGGCCAGGCGTCGCGCTCACGCGTCGTAGAGGTCGGCGTTGCGTGGCGCCGGGTCCTGTACGAAGCTGCTGACGACCATGGAGCGGTTCCCGAAGCGCTCGGTGTCCACGCCGTTCTCCTCGAGCACCTTCATCGCAGCCGCGTGCGTCACGCGCAGCACGGGCGTGGCCGCGCGCATCGCGTCGTCCGCCATGAACCGGTGCCGCCAGGGCTTCTCCGCCCAGGCATGGCGCAGTCCGAAGGGCTCGGGCAGGACCAGCTTGCCGCCGAGGAAGTCCAGCAGCGGCGGGTACCAGGTGAAGGGCGCGCGCACCGCGAGGCGTACCACCTCGGGTGTCTCCACCAGCGGCAGCTGCCGGTCGACGGTCTCCCAGAAGCGGATCGTCTTGCTCACCGTCACGGTCTTGGGCGCGGGCTTGGTGGTGAACAGGGAGTGCACCGGGCCGAGGGCGTGCCCCGTCACCTCGACGCGCAGCGTCTCGTGGAGCACGGTGACGGTGATCATCATGGTGATCACCAACTGGCCGTCCCAGAGGGTGAACTGGACGCCCAGATAGTGGCGGTTGCCGCCGCCGAACTGCTGGTGGTTGCAGATCCGCTGTATCTCGTGGCCCTTGACCTGGAAGGCTTCCACGTCCTGGCCGTCCGGCCGGGACACCTCCCCGGCGTTCTCGCCGACCGGAGCCACGATCCAGTGCTTGACGGACGGGGTGGGGAAGCCGCCGGAGTTCAGCGGGCCGCGCTCCAGCATCTTCAGCTTGTCGTGGACCACCCGTATCACGTCCCAGCTGCGGAACTGGTTGATGTCCTTGCCCGGCTCCTTGGAGACCAGTTCCTCGGCCATCTGCCAGCTGCCCCAGCGGGTGCCCATCCCGAGTATGCCCTTGGGTCCCGCGTAGAAGACCGAGTTGGACTGCTGCTCGGCGGTGAGCTTCTCGAGTCCCTGGCGCAGCTGCTCGCGCGCGGTCTCATTGGGGTGCCCAGGCACCGCCTCGGGCACCTTGGCGCCGATGCCGCCGCCCGAGAGCAGGGAATCCCAGCTGGCGCGCATGTCCTTCGCCGTGGACTCGCAGATCCGCTTGGCCAGCAGCCAGCCGACGACCGGGGCGACGATCATGCCGCGGATGTAGTACGCCCAGATTCCGCCCAGCGGCAGCTTGATCAGGAAGATCACGGCAAGGCCGCCGATGCCGACGAGCAGCAGTGTGCCGAGCGCCCCGGCGCCCTTGTTCTGCGCGCCCGCGATTGTCCGGCGCAGCTGGAAGACGGCCAGCCAGAGCAGCAGCCCGGGCAGGAACAGCAGCCCGAACACCGCCGTCACGGCGGTGAGCCTGGTGTCCCGCTCCTTGCGGATACGGTTGGCGGCCAGGCAGTGCTCGACCACCGACTGCGGCTCGGTGCCGAAGGACTGGATCAGCGCCTTGCGCGCTCCACCGAGCATCCGCACCTGCACGGCCCGCGAGAAGGCCTCGCCCAGATTCGGCTCGAAGAGCGAGAACTTGCCCTTCTTCACCTCGGACTTGTGCCACTCGCTGTTGGCTTTGAGTATCTCGTCGAGGGGGCTGTCGCGGTACGCGGCGGAGGCGAGCGCATGCGTCGCAGCCGTCTGCCCGGCCGAGCCCAGGAGCGGGACCTGAGCTCCCGGAGTGAAGTCGAAAACGTTGTTCGCCACTACCGCCCCCATCGCCGCAAGCATCCGCACTGCGGCCTGTTCCCAACTACCGCGCCCCGCACACCTTCTGAGCTGGGCACCACAGCGTATCGGGGGCGAGCCGCCTGCGTCAGTGGGCGTTGAAATGCCGCCCGCCGTAGGGCGATCTGGCGGGCGGCATCCTCAACTACGACCCGTTCTCGGCCTGTTCGCGGAGCTTCTCTGCCAGTTGTGGCGGCATCGCCTCATGGCGTGCGTACGAGCGGCTGAACTGCCCGGTCCCGTGCGAGATCGACCGCAGATCGACCGCGTACCGCCCGATCTCGATCTCCGGCACCTCGGCCCGTACCAGCGTGCGCGCCCCTCCTGCCTGCTCGGTGCCGACCACCCGGCCGCGACGCCCCGACAGATCGCTCATCACCGGGCCCACATACTCGTCCGACACCAGCACCCGCACTTCGGCCACCGGCTCCAGCAGATGGATACGCGCGTCCGCGGCCGCCTCGCGCAGCGCCAGCGCGCCCGCCGTCTGGAAGGCCGCGTCGGAGGAGTCCACCGAGTGCGCCTTGCCGTCCAGCAGCGTGATCCGTACGTCGACGAGGGGGTACCCGGCCGCGACGCCGCGCGCCGCCTGGGCGCGTACGCCCTTCTCCACCGACGGGATGAACTGCCGCGGCACCGCACCGCCCACGACCTTGTCGACGAACTCGATGCCGGACCCCGCGGGCAGCGGATCCACCTCGATCTCGCAGATCGCGTACTGGCCGTGGCCGCCGGACTGCTTCACATGCCGGCCGCGGCCCGCCGACGCCTCGCCGAAGGTCTCCCGCAGCGAGACCTTGTACGGCACGACGTCGACCTGGACGCCGTACCGGCTGCGCAGCCGCTCCAGCGCTACGTCGGCGTGCGCCTCGCCCAGGCACCACAGCACCACCTGGTGCGTGGCCTGGTTCTGCTCGAGCCGCATCGTCGGATCCTCGGCGACCAGCCGCGAAAGCCCCTGGGAGAGCTTGTCCTCGTCCGCCTTGCTGTGCGCCTGGATCGCGAGCGGCAGCAGCGGATCAGGCATCGTCCAGGGCTCCATCAGCAGCGGGTCGTCCTTCGAGGAGAGCGTGTCCCCGGTCTCGGCGCGGGCCAGCTTGGCGACACAGGCGAGGTCTCCGGCGATGACCTGGCCCAGCGGCCGCTGCTGCTTGCCGAAGGGCGCGGAGAGCGCGCCGACCCGTTCGTCGACGTCATGGTCCTCGTGACCGCGGTCGGCGAGGCCGTGCCCCGACACATGCACGGTCTCGTCGGGTCGCAGGGTGCCGGAGAAGACCCGGACGAGAGAGATCCGGCCGACATACGGGTCGGACGCGGTCTTGACCACCTCGGCCACCAGCGGCCCGTCCGGGTCGCAGGTGATCTGCGGGCGCGCCGCGCCCTGCGGGGTGGTGACGACAGGTGCCGCCGGCTCCAGCGGGGTCGGGAAGCCGCGGGTGATCAGCTCGAGGAGTTCGACCGTGCCGAGCCCCTGCCTGGCGCCCTCGGGCGCGGGGGCAGCCGCCAGCACCGGATGGAAGATGCCGCGCGCGACGGCCTTCTCCAGGTCCTCGATCAGCGTGTTGAGGTCGATCTCCGCGCCGCTGAGATAGCGGTCCATGAGCGTCTCGTCCTCGCTCTCGGAGATGATCCCCTCGATCAGCCGGCTGCGGGCCTCCTCGATCTGCGCCGTCTGCTCAGGATCGGGCGGGATCTCCTTCCGCTCGCCGGAGGAGTAGTCGAAGATCTTCTGCGAGAGCAGTCCGACCAGACCGGTGACCGGCGCATGGCCGTCAGGATTCTGCGCCCCGTACTGCGGCAGATACAGCGGCAGTACGGCATCGGGGTCGTCACCGCCGAAAATGCCTCCGCAGACCCGGGTCAGCTCCTCGAAATCGGTGCGCGCGGTCTCCAGATGCGTGACGACGATCGCGCGCGGCATTCCGACCGCCGCGCACTCCTCCCACACCATGCGGGTCGTACTCGCGACCGCATCGGCCTCCTGCGCCGCCGACACAACGAAAAGGGCCGCGTCCGCGGCTCGCAGACCGGCCCTCAGCTCCCCGACGAAGTCGGCATATCCGGGAGTGTCCAGCAGATTGATTTTGTACCCGCCCCATTCGACGGGGACCAGCGACAGCTGTACGGAACGTTGCTGCCGGTGCTCGATCTCGTCGTAGTCGGAGACCGTACCGCCGTCCTCGACCCGGCCCGCCCGGTTGACCGCTCCCGCGGTCAGCGCGAGGGCCTCGATCAACGTCGTCTTTCCCGATCCGCTGTGGCCGACCAGCACCACGTTCCGTACGGATGAGGGCTGGTCGGCCGTAGCTGCCCTGCCGGCGGCTCCGGGATGTGCGTTCGCCTTGTCGCCCATGATCTTGCCTCCCGATCGATTGCCCGGTGAGGAGAGAGGCCGCGGGCGCGGGGAGCCATGAGGGAGGTCCCGGACAGCGTCCGGGGGCAGCTCCGGCGATGCCCGCGGTCGTCTTTCGAGCTTTCCACTCCCGTCACGGTGCGTCCATACGTCGTACGCGACGGCGGGAGGCGGGTGCGCGGCGCTGGAGCGCGTCGGTCCTGGCTACGATGGGCCAGCCGGTGGCCGATGGGGCCATGCGGCCCACCGACCCTCGGGAAGGCCATGCTGAACAAGTACGCGCGTGCATTCTTCACGCGTGTCCTCACACCGTTCGCCGCTTTTCTGCTCCGACGCGGGGTGAGTCCCGACGCGGTCACCCTCGTGGGCACGGCCGGAGTGATGGCGGGTGCGCTGGTCTTCTTCCCCCGGGGAGAGTTCTTCTGGGGCACGATCGTCATCACGTTGTTCGTCTTCTCGGACCTCGTCGACGGCAATATGGCGCGGCAGGCGGGGATTTCGAGCCGCTGGGGCGCATTTTTGGACTCGACCCTCGACCGGGTCGCGGATGGCGCGATCTTCGCCGGTTTCGCCCTCTGGTACGCGGGCACCGGAAACGACAACGTGTTGTGTGCCGTCGCCATTTTCTGTCTGGCGAGCGGCCAGGTCGTGTCGTACACCAAGGCACGTGGCGAATCGATCGGCCTGCCGGTCGCGGTGAACGGTCTCATCGAGCGGGCGGAGCGACTGGTGATCTCCCTGGTCGCCGCCGGACTCGCGGGACTGCATGACTTCGGGGTGCCCGGGATCGACGTACTGCTGCCGATCGCGCTGTGGATCGTCGCCGTCGGCAGCCTGGTGACACTTGGACAGAGGGTCGTGACGGTACGACGGGAGTCCGCGGAGGCCGATGCCGCCGCGGGGCAGGGGAACGAGGCTGAGGCGACGTGATGCGGGACCGGCTGACCGACGGGCTGTACGGACTCGGCTGGAGCACGGTCAAGAAGCTGCCGGAGCCGGTGGCCGCCGCGCTCGGCCGGTCCATCGCGGACATCGCGTGGAAGCGGCGCGGCAAGAGCGTGCTGCGGCTGGAGTCCAATCTCGCCCGGGTGGTGCCCGACGCGAGCCCGGAGCGTCTCGCCGAGCTGTCGAAGGCCGGCATGCGCTCGTACATGCGGTACTGGATGGAGTCCTTCCGGCTGCCCACATGGAGCGCCGAGCGCGTCGAGGAGAACGTGCAGATCAAGGGCGCCCACTATCTGAAGGACGGGCTCGCGGCGGGGCGCGGCGTGGTTCTCGCGCTGCCGCACCTGGCGAACTGGGACCTCGCGGGCGTCTGGGCCACCCGGATCCTGCGCATCCCTTTCACCACGGTCGCCGAACGCCTCAGGCCCGAAACGCTCTACGACCGGTTCGTGGCCTACCGCGAGAGCCTCGGCATGGAGGTGCTGCCGCACAGCGGCGGCGAGGCCTTCGGCACGCTGGCCCGGCGGCTGCGCTCCGGCGGCCTGGTCTGCCTGGTCGCCGACCGTGATCTGTCGGCCTCGGGCGTCGAGGTGAAGTACTTCGGGGAGACTGCCCGGATGCCGGCCGGACCGGCGCTGCTGGCCCAGCAGACCGGCGCGCTGCTGATGCCGGTGACGCTGTGGTACGACGAAGCTCCGCTCATGCGCGGGCGGATCCACGCACCGGTCGAGGTACCCGAGACAGGTACCCGGGCCGAGAAGGCGTCCTCCATGACACAGGCGCTGGCCGATGCCTTCGCCACGGGAATCACCGAGCACCCGGAGGACTGGCACATGCTGCAGCGGCTGTGGCTCGCCGACCTTGAGGAGCGGCCGCTGTGAAGATCGGCATCGTCTGCCCGTACTCCTGGGATGTACCGGGCGGCGTCCAATTCCACATCAGAGACCTTGCGGAGCATTTGATCCGGCTCGGCCACGAGGTGTCGGTCCTTGCGCCGGCGGACGACGAGACGCCGCTGCCGCCGTACGTCGTCTCGGCGGGCCGGGCCGTTCCGGTCCCGTACAATGGCTCGGTCGCCCGGCTCAACTTCGGCTTCCTGTCGGCCGCGCGGGTGCGGCGCTGGCTGCACGACGGCATGTTCGACGTGATCCACATCCATGAGCCGACCTCGCCGTCGCTGGGGCTGCTGGCCTGCTGGGCGGCGCAGGGGCCGATCGTCGCGACGTTCCACACGTCGAATCCGCGCTCCCGCGCGATGATCGCCGCGTATCCGATCCTGCAGCCCGCGCTGGAGAAGATCAGCGCCCGGATCGCGGTCAGCGAATACGCCCGCCGGACGCTCGTCGAGCACCTGGGCGGCGACGCGGTCGTCATCCCGAACGGCGTCGACGTCGGCTTCTTCGACAAGGCCGAGCCGAAGGCGGAGTGGCAGGGCAACACGATCGGCTTCATAGGGCGCATCGACGAGCCCCGCAAGGGTCTGCCTGTGCTGATGGCGGCCTTCCCGAAGATCGTCGAGGCCTGCCCGGACGTGCGGCTGCTGGTCGCGGGGCGCGGCGACGAGGAGGAGGCGGTCGCCTCGCTGCCGAAGGAGATGCGCTCGCGGGTCGAGTTCCTCGGCATGGTCAGCGACGAGGACAAGGCGCTGCTGCTGCGCAGCGTCGATGTGTACGTCGCACCCAACACCGGGGGTGAGAGCTTCGGCATCATCCTGGTCGAGGCGATGTCGGCGGGCGCGCCGGTGCTCGCCTCCGACCTGGACGCGTTCGCGCAGGTCCTGGACCAGGGCGCGGCGGGCGAGCTGTTCGCCAACGAGGACGCGGACGCGCTGGCGGTGGCGGCTGTACGGCTGCTGGGAGACCCGGAGAGGCGGGCGGAGCTGCGGGCGCGGGGGAGCGCGCATGTGCGGCGCTTCGACTGGTCGACGGTGGGGGCGGACATCCTGGCGGTGTACGAAACGGTGACGCACGGCGCGGCTGTGGTGGCGGCGGACGACCGGACGCAGGGGTTCAGGGCACGGTTCGGGCTCGCGCGGGACTGAGCCGGGCTTCGCTGGGTACGGAGTGCTCGCGGGTGCCCGGGGGGCGCGGGTTGCCCGGGGAGCCGCGGGGGAGCGCCCCTGGTGGTCCGCGTTGATCGCCGACTCGGGCGCGACGCCCCACGCAGGCCGCCGCCCCGTCCCCGGTAGCCTTGCCGCCCGTGACCGAAACCCTCATCTGGATCGTCGTCGCCCTCGTCGCGATCGGCCTGTATCTGAGCTGGACCGCAGGCCGGCTCGACCGGCTGCACTCCCGTATCGACGCCGCCCGCGCCGCGCTCGACGCCCAACTCCTGCGCCGCGCCTCGGTCACCCAGGAACTAGCCACCTCCGGCGTGCTCGATCCAGCCGCGTCGATCGTGCTGTACGAGGCCGCCCACGCCGCCCGCCAGGCCGAGGAGGAGCAGCGCGAGGTCGCCGAGAGCGAGCTCAGCGCGGCGCTGCGGGCCGTCTTCGGGGAGCCGGCGCAGGTCGAGGCCGTACGCGAGGTGCCGGGCGGCGAGGAGGCCGCGGGTGAGCTCGCGCAGGCGGTGCGCCGGGTCCCGATGGCGCGCCGGTTCCACAACGACTCGGTGCGCGCGGCCCGCGCCCTGCGCCGCCACCGCAAGGTCCGCTGGTTCCGGCTGGCGGGGCACGCGCCCTTCCCGCTGGCCTTCGAGATGGACGACGAACCGCCGACCGCCCTCGCCGACCGCCCGGGCACCTGACCTTCGGTTCCTGACGCTCGTACCTGACCTTCGGTTTCCTGACGCTCGGTATCTGGGGGTTCAAAACGATCCACCGGCTGTTCATTGGCCCTTGCAGTGGACTGGTCCCCGGCTGTTCGATCGGGGACGCATCACAACGTCGTCATCGAGTGAGGTCCATCCGTGTCCAGCACGCTCCCCACCACCCCGCAGGCCCCCGAGACCGGCACCGCGCGCGTCAAGCGCGGCATGGCCGAGCAGCTCAAGGGCGGTGTGATCATGGATGTGGTCAACGCCGAGCAGGCGAAGATCGCCGAGGACGCGGGCGCCGTGGCCGTCATGGCCCTGGAGCGGGTCCCCGCCGACATCCGCAAGGACGGCGGCGTGGCCCGGATGTCCGACCCGAACATGATCGAAGAGATCATCGACGCCGTCTCCATCCCGGTCATGGCCAAGTCCCGTATCGGCCACTTCGTCGAGGCCCAGGTCCTCCAGTCGCTGGGTGTCGACTACATCGACGAGTCCGAGGTGCTGACCCCGGCCGACGAGGTCAACCACAGCGACAAGTGGGCTTTCACGACTCCCTTCGTGTGCGGTGCCACCAACCTCGGTGAGGCGCTGCGCCGTATCGCCGAGGGCGCGGCCATGATCCGCTCCAAGGGCGAGGCCGGCACCGGCAACGTCGTCGAGGCCGTCCGTCACCTGCGCCAGATCAAGAACGAGATCGCCAAGCTGCGCGGCTTCGACAACAACGAGCTGTACGCCGCCGCCAAGGAGCTCCGCGCCCCGTACGAGATCGTCAAGGAGGTCTCCGAGCTCGGCAAGCTGCCGGTCGTGCTGTTCTCCGCCGGTGGTGTGGCCACCCCGGCCGACGCGGCGCTGATGCGCCAGCTCGGCGCCGAGGGTGTCTTCGTCGGCTCCGGCATCTTCAAGTCGGGCGACCCGGCCAAGCGCGCCGCGGCCATCGTGAAGGCCACCACCTTCTACGACGACCCCAAGATCATCGCGGACGCTTCCCGCAACCTCGGCGAGGCCATGGTCGGCATCAACTGCGACACCCTTCCCGAGGCCGAGCGCTACGCGAACCGGGGCTGGTAATGACCACTCCCGGCACCCCTGTCATCGGGGTTCTCGCCCTGCAGGGCGATGTACGGGAGCACCTGATCGCCCTGGCCGCGGCTGACGCCGTGGCCAGGCCGGTCCGGCGCCCCGAGGAGCTCGCCGAGGTCGACGGCCTCGTCATCCCCGGCGGCGAGTCCACCACCATGTCCAAGCTCGCGGTGCTGTTCGACATGATGGAGCCGCTGCGCGAGCGGATCGCGGCGGGCCTGCCCGTCTACGGAACCTGCGCCGGCCTGATCATGCTCGCCGACAAGATCCTCGACCCGCGCTCGGGCCAGGAGACGCTCGGTGGCATCGACATGATCGTCCGCCGCAATGCCTTCGGCCGGCAGAACGAGTCCTTCGAGGCGGCCGTCGAGGTCGCCGGCGTGACCGATGGACCGGTCGACGGCGTCTTCATCCGCGCCCCCTGGGTCGAGTCCGTGGGCGCCGAGGTCGAGGTGCTCGCCGAGCACGACGGCCACATCGTCGCCGTACGGCAGGGCAATGCCCTGGCGACCTCCTTCCACCCGGAACTCACCGGCGACCACCGGGTGCACGGCCTCTTCGTGGACATGGTGCGCGCGGCCGGGTGACGTGATCCCGGTAGGATCTCTGCCGAACGCAGCAGTAGTGGGTTACGCGAAGGAGACAGGCAGATGTCCGGCCACTCTAAATGGGCTACGACGAAGCACAAGAAGGCCGTGATCGATGCCAAGCGCGGCAAGCTCTTCGCGAAGCTGATCAAGAACGTCGAGGTCGCCGCCCGCACGGGCGGCGCCGACCCCGAGGGCAACCCGACGCTCGTCGACGCCATCCAGAAGGCGAAGAAGAGCTCCGTCCCCAACAAGAACATCGACTCCGCGGTCAAGCGCGGCGCCGGTCTTGAAGCGGGCGGTGTCGACTACCAGACGATCATGTACGAGGGTTACGGCCCGAACGGCGTCGCGGTGCTCATCGAGTGCCTCACCGACAACCGCAACCGTGCCGCCTCCGACGTACGTGTCGCGATGACCCGCAACGGCGGCTCGATGGCCGACCCGGGCTCCGTCTCTTACCTCTTCAACCGCAAGGGCGTCGTGATCGTCCCCAAGGGCGAGCTGACCGAGGACGACGTCCTTGGCGCGGTCCTTGACGCGGGTGCCGAAGAGGTCAACGACCTGGGTGAGTCGTACGAGGTCGTCAGCGAGGCCACCGACATGGTCGCGGTCCGCACCGCGCTCCAGGAGGCGGGCATTGACTACGACTCGGCCGAGGCCAACTTCCTTCCGACGATGCAGGTCGAGCTCGACGAAGAGGGCGCGCGCAAGATCTTCAAGCTGATCGACGCGCTTGAGGACAGCGACGACGTGCAGAACGTCTTCGCCAACTTCGACGTCTCGGACGAGGTCATGGAGAAGGTCGACGCCTGACCCTCGATGCGTGAACGGGCCGACGGGACACACCCCGTCGGCCCGCCGTCGTTGTCAGAGGCGCCGGTTAGCCTGAGGGCCGAAACCATCAATTGAGAAACCACGATGGCGAGCAGCCCCCTCCGCGAGAGCGGCGGCGGTTTAGCCGCAAAGGGGGGAGGGGGCACAATGCGGGTACTGGGCGTGGACCCAGGGCTGACGCGGTGCGGCGTCGGCGTGGTCGAGGGCGTCGCGGGCCGTCCCCTGACCATGCTCGGCGTAGGTGTCGTACGGACCCCGGCGGACGCCGAGTTGGGCCGCCGGCTGGTCGCCATCGAGCAGGGCATGGAGCAGTGGCTGGACGAGCACCGGCCCGAAGTCGTCGCGGTGGAGCGGGTGTTCAGCCAGCACAATGTGCGTACGGTCATGGGCACCGCCCAGGCCAGCGCGGTCGCCATGCTCTGCGCCTCCCGCCGGGGCATCCCCGTCGCCCTGCACACCCCGAGCGAGGTCAAGGCCGCCGTCACCGGCAGCGGCCGGGCCGACAAGGCACAGGTCGGGGCGATGGTCACCAGGCTGCTGCGGCTCGATGCCCCGCCCAGGCCGGCCGACGCGGCGGACGCCCTCGCCCTCGCCATCTGTCACATCTGGCGCGCCCCCGCGCAAAACCGCCTCCAGCAAGCCGTCGCCCTGCACGCATCGAAAGGCCGTACCGCATGATCGCCTTTGTGAGCGGCCCGGTCGCCGCCCTCGCCCCCACGACCGCTGTCATCGAGGTCGGCGGCGTCGGTATGGCCGTCCAGTGCACGCCGAACACCCTCTCCGAGCTCCGTATCGGCAAGGAGGCCAAGCTCGCCACCTCCCTGGTCGTACGGGAGGACTCGCTCACGCTCTACGGCTTCGCGGACGACGACGAGCGCCAGGCCTTCGAGCTGCTGCAGACCGCGAGCGGCGTCGGGCCCCGGCTGGCCCAGGCCATGCTCGCCGTACACACCCCGGACGCCCTGCGCGTCGCCGTCGCGACCGGCGACGAGAAGGCGCTGACCGCCGTCCCAGGCATCGGCAAGAAGGGCGCGCAGAAGCTGCTGCTCGAGCTGAAGGACCGGCTCGGCGAGCCGGTCGGCGCGCACATCGGCAGGCAGGGCATGGGCACAGCGGCCGCAGCCCCGATGACCTGGCGCGATCAGCTGCACGCCGCGCTGATCGGCCTCGGCTATGCCACCCGTGAGGCCGACGAGGCGGTCGCCGCGGTCGCGCCACAGGCCGAGGCCGCCGAGAGCACACCGCATGTGGGCCAGCTCCTCAAGGCCGCCCTCCAGACTCTGAACCGCACCCGCTGACCTGCGACCCCTCTGACCGCTCTGACCGCTCTGACCGCCTGACCGCCTGACCGCCTGACCGCTCTGACCGCCGAACTCGCGAGGCAATCGACTGTGAACTGGGACGACACCGCACCGCCGACCGACGACATCGCCGCCGAGCGGCTCGTCGGCGGGTCAGCCGACGGCGAGGACCAGGCGGTCGAGGCGGCGCTGCGGCCGAAGTCGCTCGACGAGTTCGTCGGCCAGGAGCGGGTCCGCGAGCAGCTGGACCTTGTCCTGAAAGCGGCCCTCGCGCGCGGCGCCACCGCCGACCACGTCCTGCTCTCCGGCGCACCCGGCCTCGGCAAGACCACCCTCTCCATGATCATCGCGGCGGAGATGAACGCCCCGATCCGCATCACCTCGGGCCCCGCCATCCAGCACGCCGGCGACCTGGCCGCGATCCTCTCCTCCCTCCAGGAGGGCGAGGTGCTCTTTCTCGACGAGATCCACCGGATGTCCCGGCCCGCCGAGGAGATGCTCTACATGGCCATGGAGGACTTCCGGGTCGACGTGATCGTCGGCAAGGGCCCGGGGGCCACCGCCATCCCGCTCGAGCTCCCTCCGTTCACCCTGGTCGGCGCCACCACCAGGGCCGGGCTGCTGCCGCCCCCGCTGCGCGACCGCTTCGGCTTCACCGCGCACATGGAGTTCTACGACCCCGCCGAGCTGGAGCGCGTCATCCACCGCTCCGCCCAGCTCCTCGAAGTCGACATAGAGGCCGACGGCGCCGCCGAGATCGCCGGCCGCTCCCGGGGCACGCCCCGCATCGCCAACCGTCTGCTGCGCCGCGTCCGCGACTACGCCCAGGTCAAGCTGGACGGCCTGATCACGCGCGAGGTGGCCGCCGCAGCCCTGAAGGTGTACGAGGTCGACGCCCGCGGACTCGACCGCCTCGACCGTGCCGTGCTCCAGGCGCTGCTGGGGCTGTTCGGCGGTGGCCCGGTGGGTCTGTCCACCCTCGCGGTGGCCGTCGGGGAGGAGCGCGAGACGGTCGAGGAGGTGGCCGAGCCCTTCCTGGTACGGGAGGGACTGCTGGCCCGGACCCCCCGTGGCAGGGTCGCCACCCCTGCCGCCTGGGCCCACCTCGGACTCGTACCGCCGCAGCAGGCCCCCGGCGCAAGGGGACAACAGGGGCTGTTCGGGACGTGACGGCGAGGAGTGTCGCCGGGCCAGGAACCACGGTGGGATGCTGGGCGTTGTTCCAATGATGCGGACTCGCTTAGACTCCGCCGATGCCGCCCCTACAGGTCGGCGTACCCACCCCCGTAGATAAGGCCGCCTCGTCAGTGCGGTCGTGCGAAGGAAGTTCCGTCCCGTGAGTCTCGTGACCCTCCTCCCCTTCATTGTGCTCATCGGGGCCATGTTCCTGATGACCCGGTCGGCCAAGAAGAAGCAGCAGCAGGCCGCCCAGATGCGTGACCAGATGCAGCCGGGCACCGGCGTCCGGACGATCGGAGGCATGTACGCCACCGTCAAGGAGCTTCACGACGACACCGTCCTCCTTGAGGTGGCTCCCGGCGTCCACGCCGTCTACGCCAAGAACTCCATCGGAGCGGTCCTCGACGACGCGGAGTACAACCGCATCGTGCACGGCGACGGCCACCTCAAGGTCGACGGCCCCGTCGTGCCGGACGACGCTTCCTCGCTGACCGAGACCGCCGACTCCTCGGACGACGCCAAGATCGACCTGGGCAAGAAGCCCGAGGCTCCCGCGGCCGACGTCGCCGAGCCTAAGGACAAAGCCGAGCCGAAGGACGACGTCGAGCCCAAGGACGACGTCGAGCCCAAGGACGACGTCGAGCCCAAGGACGGCAAGGCCGACGGCGAGACCGACGCGAAGTAGCCATGCGAGGGGACCGCAAGGGCGCCCACCGGCGCCCCGGCGGTCCCTCGGTCGTGTTGATTTCTGCGGGGGCAGGTCCCCACAACACTTCGTGGCCGCTTCGGCGCACACCCGGCGCGGGGCGGTTGGACAGGGAGAAACGAGAAGGTGGCAGCACCGAATAGGGGCCGACGGCCCGCGGGGGCTCAGAGCAGGCCGGGGCGCACCCTGGTACTGATTCTGATCGCCATGGTCGCGCTCACGGGCGGGATGTTCTGGGCGGGTCAGCTCAAGCCGCGTCTGGGCATCGACCTGGCGGGCGGTACGACCATCACGCTCAAGGCGAAGAACCAGCCCGGCCAAGTGAACGGCGTCAACGAGACCAACATGAACACCGCGGTCGGCATCATCGAGCGCCGCGTCAATGGTCTGGGCGTCTCCGAGGCCGAGGTCCAGACTCAGGGCGATGACAACATCATCGTCAACATCCCCAAGGGGACGAATTCCCAGCAGGCCCGCGAGCAGGTCGGCACCACCGCCCAGCTCTTCTTCCGGCCCGTGCTGACCGTCGCCCCCGGCGGCCCCACCTCTCCGCAGCCCTCCCCGAGCCCCTCGGCATCGGACAAGGCCAAGGACAAGGCCAAGGACGGCAAGCAGACGGCCGACCCGCCGTCCGGCACCCCTTCGCCGACTGCGACCGCGCAGGGCCGCGCGGTGACCGACGCCCTGAAGGCACCGACACCCACGCCGACCGCCTCCGGGTCGGGCAAGCCGAAGTCCTCCGAGACCCCGAAGCCGCCCCCCTCCGGCGACACGGCGGCCGCCGACAAGCTGCAGAAGGCGTTCCTGGCCCTCGACTGCACGAACAAGAAGGCCCGCGTCGAGGTCGGTGAGAACGTCAAGCCCAGCCAGCCGACCCTCGGCTGCGGCCAGAACTCGGACGGCCAGTGGGAGAAGTACCTCCTCGGTCCGGCCGAGGTCGACGGCAAGGACGTCGACGACGCCAAGGGCCAGCTGGACCAGCAGCGTGGCATGTGGATCGTCACGATGGACTTCACCAGCAGCGGTGCCAAGAAGTTCCAGAAGATCACCAGCAGGCTCTCGCAGCAGCAGGCGCCGATGAACCAGTTCGCCATCGTCCTCGACGGCGAAGTGGTCTCAGCGCCCTCGGTGCGCACAGCGCTGAGCGCCAACGCCGAGATCTCCGGAAACTTCACCCAGGAGTCCGCGCAGGACCTGGGCAACATCCTGTCGTACGGCGCGCTCCCGCTCTCCTTCGAGGAGCAGAGCGTCACCACCGTCACGGCCGCGCTCGGCGGCGAGCAGCTCAAGGCGGGTCTGATCGCCGGTGCGATCGGCCTCGCGCTGGTCATCATCTACCTGGTGGCGTACTACCGCGGCCTGGCCCTGATCGCGATCCTCAGCCTCATGGTCTCCGCGATCCTGACGTACACGATCATGGCGCTGCTCGGCCCGGCCATCGGCTTCGCGCTGAACCTGCCGGCGGTCTGCGGTGCGATCGTCGCGATCGGCATCACAGCGGACTCGTTCATCGTGTACTTCGAACGCATCCGGGACGAGATCCGCGAGGGCCGTACGCTGCGGCCCGCCGTCGAGCGTGCCTGGCCGCGCGCCCGGCGCACCATCCTGGTCTCCGACTTCGTGTCGTTCCTGGCCGCCGCGGTGCTGTTCATCGTCACCGTCGGCAAGGTCCAGGGCTTCGCGTTCACGCTGGGTCTGACCACCCTGCTCGATGTCGTCGTGGTGTTCCTCTTCACCAAGCCGGTGATGACGCTCCTCGCCCGCAAGAGGTTCTTTGCGAACGGCCACCCGTGGTCCGGACTGGACCCGAAGCGGCTCGGTGCCAAGCCCCCGCTGCGCCGCTCCCGCCGCGCCTCCGCCCCCACCGACCCGAAGGAGGCGTGAGATGTCGCGACTCGGCAATCTCGGCGCCCGGCTCTACCGCGGTGAGGTCGGCTACGACTTCATCGGCAAGCGGAAGATCTGGTACGGCCTCTCGATCCTGATCACCATCACCGCCATCCTCGGCCTGGCGGTGCAAGGCCTGAACATGGGCATCGAGTTCAAGGGCGGTGCCGTCTTCAACACCCCGAAGACGAGTGCCTCGGTCTCCCAGGCACAGAACGCCGCGGAGGAGGCCTCCGGGCACCCTGCGATCGTCCAGAAGCTCGGCAACGGCGGACTGCGCATCCAGGTCAGCGAGCTCGACACCCAGCAGGCCGACAAGGTCAAGACCGAGCTCTCCGAGAGCCTCAAGGTCGACTCGGAGAAGATCAACGCCGAGCTCGTCGGACCCAGCTGGGGCGAGCAGATCGCCAACAAGGCATGGACCGGCCTCGGGATCTTCATGTTCCTCGTCGTGATCTATCTCGCGATCGCGTTCGAGTGGCGCATGGCGGTCGCGGCCCTGATCGCCCTGATCCACGACATCACGATCACCGTCGGTGTGTACGCGCTGGTCGGTTTCGAGGTCACGCCGGGCACCGTGATCGGTCTGCTCACGATCCTCGGTTACTCGCTCTACGACACGGTTGTCGTCTTCGACTCCCTCAAGGAGGGCTCGAAGGACATCACCAAGCAGACCCGCTGGACCTACAGCGACGTCGCCAACCGCAGCATCAACAGCACCCTGGTGCGTTCCATCAACACCACGGTCGTCGCGCTGCTGCCGGTGGCGGGCCTGCTGTTCATCGGTGGCGGTGTCCTCGGCGCCGGCATGCTGAACGACATCTCGCTGTCGCTGTTCGTCGGCCTGGCGGCCGGTGCGTACTCCTCGATCTTCATCGCCACTCCGCTCGTCGCCGACCTCAAGGAGCGCGAGCCGCAGATGAAGGCCCTGAGGAAGCGGGTGCTCGCCAAGCGCGCGGCGGCCGCCGCGAAGGGCGAGTCGGCGGACGACTCCGGTCAGCCGCAGGACGTGGTGCCGGACGACGCCGCGACGGCCGGCGCCGTCGTGGCCCCGCGTGGCCGCGGCCGCGGCCGCCCCTCGGGCAGGCGCCGATGACGGTCGGCACGCAGGAGCTGCTGCTCAGCCGTATCCGGGACGTCGCCGACTATCCGAAGCCGGGGGTGATGTTCAAGGACATCACGCCCCTGCTCGCGGACCCGGAGGCCTTCGGGGCCCTCACCGACGTGCTCGCCGGGCTGTGCGCGCGCCATGAGGCCACGAAGATCGTCGGTCTGGAGGCGCGCGGCTTCATCCTGGGCGCTCCGGTCGCCGTCCGCGCCGGGCTCGGCTTCATTCCCGTACGCAAGGCGGGCAAGCTCCCCGGAGCGACGCTCTCGCAGGCGTACGAGCTGGAGTACGGCCAAGCCGAGATCGAGGTGCACGCCGAGGACCTGCGGGCGGGCGACCGCATCATGGTCATCGACGATGTGCTTGCCACCGGAGGCACCGCCGAGGCGTCGCTGGAGCTGATCCGGCGCGCCGGAGCCGATGTCGCGGGCGTCGCGGTCCTGATGGAGCTCGGCTTCCTCGGCGGCCGGGCGCGCCTGGAGCCGGCGCTGCGCGGGGCCCCGCTGGAGGCTCTGATCACGCTCTGACGCCACGCGTCGTTGTACCGATGGGCGCCCCCGGGGAATCTTCCCGGGGGCGCCCATCGTTCTCTCCGGCTGCGATCACGCGGCGCCCCGTCCGCTGCGATCGGACGGTCGCGCGCAGTGACGAGAGGGCGTCAGAAGAGGCTCGTGTGTCTCACCTGTCATGTCCGGACCCACGGCCTCATGAGCACCGGGACGCCGAGGTCGATACCATGGCTTCTCCGGACCTGACCGGGGGACCCGGAACCGCACGAGGAGCGCTCTTGCCAGACGAGGCCCACCGCGCCGCCGCGCAGCCCGACCAGATGGCCGAAAAGGCCGCGGCAGCCCCTGTCACGCCCGAGAAGAGGCCGGCCGAGAAGCCGAAGCCGGCGGCGCCCGAGCGTAGCGAGACGGGGGTCCCCCCGGCCGAGGTCCCCCAGCTACCGCTGGGAGGTGCCCCCAGGGGGAGTGCGAACGGTGCGGCCCCGGAGCGTGCGAACGGTGCGGCCCCCGTCTCCGCTCCCACTCCCGCCCCTACTCCTGCTCCCACGCCCGCCCCCCGGCCCACGCCCGCGGCCGTGCCCAGGACCGGCGGCTCGTCGAACCGTGTGCGCGCCCGCCTCGCCCGCCTCGGCGTCCAGCGCTCCTCGCCGTACAACCCCGTCCTGGAGCCGCTGCTGCGGATAGTGCGCAGCAACGACCCCAAGATCGAGACCTCCACGCTCCGCCAGATCGAGCGCGCCTACCAGGTCGCCGAACGCTGGCACCGCGGCCAGAAGCGCAAGAGCGGTGACCCGTACATCACGCACCCGCTCGCCGTCACCACCATCCTCGCCGAGCTAGGCATGGACCCGGCGACCCTGATGGCCGGGCTGCTGCACGACACCGTCGAGGACACCGAGTACGGCCTGGACACCCTGCGCCGCGACTTCGGCGACCAGGTCGCCCTCCTCGTCGACGGCGTCACCAAGCTGGACAAGGTCAAGTTCGGCGAGGCCGCGCAGGCCGAGACCGTACGCAAGATGGTCGTCGCCATGGCCAAGGACCCGCGCGTCCTGGTCATCAAGCTCGCCGACCGGCTGCACAACATGCGCACCATGCGCTATCTCAAGCGGGAGAAGCAGGAGAAGAAGGCCCGCGAGACCCTCGAGATCTACGCGCCGCTGGCCCACCGGCTGGGCATGAACACCATCAAGTGGGAGCTGGAGGACCTCGCCTTCGCGATCCTCTACCCCAAGATGTACGACGAGATCGTGCGGCTCGTCGCCGAGCGCGCGCCCAAGCGCGACGAGTATCTGGCCATAGTGACCGACGAGGTCCAGTCCGATCTGCGCGCCGCCCGTATCAAGGCCACCGTCACCGGACGGCCCAAGCACTACTACAGCGTCTACCAGAAGATGATCGTCCGCGGCCGCGACTTCGCGGAGATCTACGACCTGGTGGGCATCCGCGTCCTCGTCGACACCGTCCGCGACTGCTACGCGGCGCTCGGCACCGTCCATGCGCGATGGAATCCGGTCCCCGGCCGGTTCAAGGACTACATCGCGATGCCCAAGTTCAACATGTACCAGTCGCTGCACACCACGGTGATCGGTCCCAACGGCAAGCCCGTCGAGCTGCAGATCCGCACCTTCGACATGCACCGCCGCGCCGAGTACGGCATCGCAGCGCACTGGAAGTACAAGCAGGAGCCCTCTGCCGGCGCCTCCAAGGTGCGTACGGACGTGCCGAAGCGGGCCGGCAAGGACGATGCCGTCAATGACATGGCGTGGCTGCGCCAGTTGCTGGACTGGCAGAAGGAGACCGAGGACCCCAGCGAGTTCCTGGAGTCCCTGCGCTTCGACCTCTCCCGCAACGAGGTCTTCGTCTTCACGCCGAAGGGCGACGTCATAGCGCTTCCGGCAGGCGCGACGCCCGTCGACTTCGCGTACGCCGTCCATACGGAAGTCGGCCACCGGACCATAGGGGCGCGGGTCAACGGGCGGCTCGTACCGCTCGAATCGACCCTCGACAACGGCGACCTGGTGGAGGTTTTCACCTCCAAGGCCGAGGGCGCGGGCCCCTCGCGCGACTGGCTGGGCTTCGTCAAGTCGCCCCGGGCACGCAACAAGATCCGCGCCTGGTTCTCCAAGGAGCGCCGCGACGAGGCGATCGAGCAGGGCAAGGACGCCATCGCGCGGGCGATGCGCAAACAGAACCTGCCGATCCAGCGCATCCTCACCGGCGACTCGCTCGTCACGCTCGCGCACGAAATGCGCTACCCCGACATCTCGTCCCTGTACGCGGCGATCGGCGAGGGCCATGTGGCCGCGCAGGGCGTCGTCCAGAAGCTGGTGCAGGCCCTCGGCGGCGAGGAGGCGGCCAACGAGGACATCGCCGAGAGCGCACCGCCCGCGCGCGGCCGCAAGCGGCGTGCCAACGCCGACCCCGGCGTGGTCGTCAAGGGCGTCGAGGACGTCTGGGTCAAGCTCGCCCGCTGTTGTACGCCCGTCCCCGGCGACCCCATCATCGGCTTTGTCACGCGCGGCAGTGGCGTATCGGTTCACCGCGCGGACTGCGTGAACGTCGACTCGCTCTCGCAGCAGCCGGAACGCATCCTCGACGTCGAGTGGGCGCCGACCCAGTCCTCGGTCTTCCTGGTCGCCATCCAGGTCGAGGCGCTCGACCGGTCCAGGCTCCTCTCGGACGTCACGCGCGTGCTGTCCGACCAGCACGTCAACATCCTCTCGGCGGCCGTCCAGACCTCCCGCGACCGGGTGGCCACCTCGCGCTTCACCTTCGAGATGGGCGACCCGAAGCACCTCGGGCACGTACTGAAGGCGGTACGGGGCGTGGAGGGCGTCTACGACGTGTACCGGGTGACCTCGGCGCGCCGCCCGTAGCCGACGTACGACGCGCCGCCCGCAGCGGACGTACGAAAGGGCCCCCTGTACGCGACGTACAGGGGGCCCTTTCACGTGGCTGTCAGCCGCCGAACTCCTCAAGGCCCTTCAGCGCCTGATCGAGCAGCGCCTGCCGGCCCTCGAGCTCCTTGGCGAGCTTGTCCGCCTTGGTGTTGTTGCCCGCCGCGCGCGCCGCGTCGATCTGCCCGCGCAGCTTGTCCACGGCCGCCTGCAGCTGGCCCGTCAGACCTTCGGCACGCGCACGCGCCTCCGGGTTCGTCCGGCGCCACTCGTTCTCCTCGGACTCCTGCAGCGCCCGCTCCACCGCATGCATCCGGCCCTCGACCTTGGGACGCGCGTCCCGCGGCACATGGCCGATGGCCTCCCAGCGCTCGTTGATCGAACGGAAGGCGGCACGCGCCGCCTTCAGATCCGTCACCGGCACCAGCTTCTCGGCCTCGGCGGCGAGCTCCTCCTTGAGCTTGAGGTTCTCGCCCTGCTCGGCGTCGCGCTCCGCGAAGACGCCGCTGCGCGCGGCGAAGAAGACGTCCTGCGCACCGCGGAAACGGTTCCACAGATCGTCCTCGGACTCGCGCTGGGCACGGCCCGCGGCCTTCCACTCCGCCATCAGCTCGCGGTAGCGGGCGGCCGTCGTGCCCCAGTCGGTGGAGCCGGAGAGCGACTCGGCCTCGGCAACCAGCTTCTCCTTGGCCTTACGGGCCTCCTCGCGCTGCGCGTCCAGCGAGGCGAAGTGCGCCTTGCGGCGCTTGGAGAACGCCGAGCGGGCGTGCGAGAAGCGGTGCCACAGCTCGTCGTCGGACTTCCGGTCGAGCCGGGGAAGGCCCTTCCAGGTGTCCACCAGCGCCCGCAGCCGCTCACCGGCCGCGCGCCACTGCTCGCTCTGGGCCAGGCCCTCGGCCTCGGTGACCAGGGCCTCCTTGGCGTGCCGCGCCTCGTCGTTCTGCTTCGCCTTCTGGACCTTGCGCTCCTCGCGGCGCTTCTCGACCGTCGCGACAAGCGCGTCGAGGCGCTTGCCCAGCGCGTCGAGGTCACCCACGGCGTGATGCTCGTCCACCTGCTGGCGCAGATGGTCGATGGCGGTCTGGGCGTCCTTGGCCGAGAGATCGGTGGTCTTCACCCGCCGCTCGAGGAGGCCGATCTCGACCACCAAGCCCTCGTACTTGCGCTCGAAATAGGCCAGAGCCTCCTCGGGAGAACCGGCCTGCCACGATCCGACGACCTTCTCGCCATCGGCAGTACGCACGTACACGGTGCCCGTCTCATCGACACGGCCCCACGGGTCGCTGCTCACAGCGCCTCCTCCACCTGATGCCTGCGAGGGGGTTCGCCCCCCGGGCATCGTCCACAGTTTCCTGGACGGGCCTCGCCCGCCTTCCACAGCGCGAATCGAGGCCCGCGCTGCACAACGCCAATCTAGGCGACCGGCTGCCCGGCTGTCCGCACTCAGCACGGCCGAATTCCCCCGCTCACACCTTCGGTACGGCCGCCTTCTCAATGGTGACGGCCTTCTTCGGAGCCCCGTCCTGCGCCCCGCCCGAGACGCCGCCCTTAGCCACGCCCTCGACGACCTTCAGGCCCGCCGCGTCCATGGTTCCGAACGGCGTGTAGCTGGGCGGCAGCTTGGTGGCCTTGTAGACGAGGAAGAACTGGCTGCCGCCGGAGTGCGGCTGACCGGTATTGGCCATCGCCACGGTCCCGGCCGGATACGTCACGGTGCCGTCGGCGCCCGCCTTGCCCAGCGCGGTCAGATTCTCGTCGGGGATCGTGTAGCCGGGCCCGCCGGTGCCGTCGCCCTTCGGGTCGCCGCACTGCAGCACGAAGATGCCCTGCGTGGTCAGCCGGTGGCACTTCGTGCCGTTGAAGAAGCCCTTGTCCGCCAGAGACTTGAAGGAGTTCACGGTGCGCGGGGTCTTCGCCGCGTCCATCGTGATCTTGATGTCGCCGTGGTTCGTCGTCAGCGCCATCGAGTACTTCGCCTTCTTGTCGATCGACATGGCGGGCTCGGGCGCGGTGCTCTCGCTCTGGGACGGCGTGGCGCTGGGGGACTGGCTGTCGCCCGCCGCCGAGCCGTCGGCCTTGTCCCCGTCGGACAGCCCGACCGAGGCATAGGCCGCGGCGCCCGCGGCGAGCACCACGGCGAGCGCGGCCGCGATGATCGTGTTCCGCTGCTTCCTCTTACGTGACTGCTGCCGACGCTGCTGCTGGCGCTCGAACTTCTCCCTGGCGAGCTGCCGCCGCCGCTGATCGCTGCTGACCACCGGGTCTTCTCCTTGTACGTCGTACGGCCGAGTGTGCCCCGTACCGTATACGGGTTGGCTGTGGGACGAGCAGCGCCGGTAGGCTCTGATCTGCTGCAATTCGATGCAGCAATTCCCTCTCGACGACCACACAGAGGACGATCGTGCTTATTGCCGGGTTCCCCGCCGGGGCCTGGGGGACCAACTGTTACCTGGTCGCCCCTGCCGCAGGCGAGGAGTGCGTGATTATCGACCCGGGCCACCAGGCCACCGAAGGCGTCGAGGAAGCGCTCAAGAAGCATCGGCTCAAGCCCGTCGCCGTCGTCCTCACCCATGGCCACATCGACCACGTCGCCTCCGTCGTTCCGGTGTGCGGAGCCCATGACGTACCGGCGTGGATCCACCCCGCCGACCGGTACATGATGAGCGACCCGGAGAAGTCGCTGGGCCGGTCGATCGGGATGCCGCTGATGGGCGAGCTGACCGTGGGGGAGCCGGACGACGTCAAGGAACTGACCGACGGCGTTGAGCTGCGCCTCGCCGGTCTCGACTTCTCGGTCGCCCATGCGCCCGGCCATACGAAGGGGTCGGTGACCTTCCGGATGCCCGAGTCCGCGGACGTGCCGTCCGTGTTCTTCTCGGGCGACCTGCTGTTCGCCGGCTCCATCGGACGCACGGACCTGCCCGGCGGCGACATGGCCGAGATGCTCGAGTCGCTGGCGCGTGTGTGCCTGCCGCTCGACGACTCGACCGTGGTGCTGTCCGGCCACGGCCCCCAGACGACCATCGGCCGCGAGCGCGCCGCCAATCCGTATCTACGCGATGTGGCCGCCGGCCTCGGGAGCGTCGAAGCTCCCCGACGAGGAATGTGACGAGAGTTTCCCGTGAGCACCTTTCAGGCCCCCAAGGGCACGTACGACCTGATCCCGCCGGCGTCCGCGAAGTACCTGGCGGTGCGCGATGCGATCTCCGCGCCGCTGAAGAACTCCGGCTACGGCTACATCGAGACGCCCGGCTTCGAGAACGTCGAGCTGTTCTCGCGCGGCGTCGGCGAGTCCACCGACATCGTCTCCAAGGAGATGTACGCCTTTGAGACCAAGGGCGGCGACAAGCTCGCGCTGCGCCCCGAAGGCACCGCGTCCGTGCTCCGCGCGGCGCTGGAGGCCAACCTCCACAAGGCCGGCAATCTGCCGGTCAAGCTCTGGTACTCGGGCTCGTACTACCGCTACGAGCGTCCGCAGAAGGGCCGCTACAGGCACTTCTCGCAGGTCGGCGCCGAGGCGATCGGCGCGGAGGACCCCGCCCTCGACGCCGAGCTGATCATCCTGGCCGACCAGGCGTACCGCTCGCTCGGGCTGCGCCAGTTCCGCATCCTGCTGAACTCCCTGGGCGACAAGGAGTGCCGCCCTGTCTACCGGGACGCGCTGCAGGGCTTTCTGCGCGGGCTCGAGCTGGACGACGACACCCGGCGCCGGACCGAGATCAACCCGCTGCGGGTCCTCGACGACAAGCGCCCGGAGGTCCAGAAGCAGCTGGCGGGCGCGCCGATGCTGCGCGACTACCTGTGCGACGCGTGCAAGGCGTACCACGAGGAAGTTCGTGAGCTGCTGACCGCGGCGGGCGTCGCGTACGAGGACGACGAGAAGCTGGTGCGCGGCCTCGACTACTACACCCGTACCACCTTCGAGTTCGTCCACGACGGTCTCGGCTCGCAGTCGGCGGTGGGCGGCGGCGGCCGCTACGACGGCCTCTCCGAGATGATCGGCGGCCCGGCGCTGCCGTCGGTCGGCTGGGCGCTCGGCGTGGACCGCACGGTCCTGGCGCTGGAGGCGGAGGGCATCGAGCTCGAACTCCCCGCCACGACAAGCGTGTTCGCGGTGCCGCTGGGCGAGGAGGCGAGGCGTGTGCTGTTCGGCGTGGTCACCGAGCTGCGCCGGGCGGGGGTCGCCGCCGACTTCAGCTACGGCGGGAAGGGCCTCAAGGGCGCGATGAAGAGCGCGAACCGCTCGGGGGCGCGGTACGCGATCGTCGCCGGTGAGCGCGACCTCGCCGAAGGCGTCGTCCAGCTCAAGGACATGGAGTCCGGCGAGCAGTCGCCGGTGGCGCTGGCGGACGCGGTGACCGCGATCCGCGACCGCCTGGCCTGACGTCCATTCCGGGGGCGCTGCCCCCGGACCCCCGCTCCTCAATCGCCGGAGGGGCTGCACATGCAGCCCGTCGGGGGTCCCCCCCCGGACGAAGTCTGGGGGAGATTGAGGACAACGCCCGAAGGGCGTGCGGGGGTCTGGGGGCTTGCCCCCAGTTCGGGAAGGGGCCGGGTGGGGAACAGGCCCGCCGCAGGCGACCCGCCCCCTGTCACAGCAACCCCTCCCGCATCGCGCTCGTCACCGCCGCCGTGCGGTCGTCCACCCCCAGCTTTCCGAAGACACGCAGCAGATGCGTCTTCACCGTCGACTCGCCGATGTACAGCCGCCGCCCGATCTCCGCGTTCGTGCACCCCTCCGCAACCAGCCGCAGCACCGCCTTCTCGCGCTCCGACAGCCGCGGCCGCTCCGGGTGGCTGCGCAGCTGGTCGACCAGGCGCGCGGCCACCGAAGGGGCCAGTACGGTCTCGCCGCGCGCCGCCGCCCGTACCGCGTCGGCCAGTTCCCCGCGGGCCAGATCCTTGAGCAGATAGCCCGCCGCGCCCGCCTCGACAGCGCGCAGGATGTCGGTGTCCGTCTCGTACGTCGTCAGGACGATCACCCGGCAGGGCAGGCCCGCCAGCCGCATCCGGTTGATCGACTCGACGCCTCCGCCGCCCGGCATCCGCAGGTCCATCAGCACGATGTCCGGGCGTAGTTCGGCGCTGAGCGCCTCGGCCTGCGGTCCGCTCGACGCCTCGCCGACGACTGTCAGATCGGGCTCTGCGCCGAGCATCCCGCGCAGGCCCTCCCGTACGACGGGATGGTCGTCGGCGAGCAGAATGCGGATCACGTGCGGCTCCTGTCGGGCTGCGGCGATGGCTGCGGCAGTGGGAGCCGTACGGAGACGGTCGTGCCGCGGCCGGGCGCGCTGCGCACCTCCGCGCTGCCGCCCACCTCCGCCGCGCGGGCCCGCACCCCGTTGAGCCCGTACCCCCGCCGCGACACGGAATCGTCGAAGCCGCAGCCGGTGTCCCGTACCGACACGTGCAGCGCGGCATCGTCATACGCGAGCGCGATGGCCACCGCGGCCTTGGGGCCCGCGTGCTTCGCGGCGTTGGCGAGGGCCTCCTGGCAGGTGCGCAGCGCCACCACCTCAATCCCCGGCGCCAGCGGCCGTGCCGCGCCTGTGACCTCTACGGACGCGGCTGCGGCATGGCGCGCGGCCAGCCTGCGCAGCGCGTCCGGCAGCGAGCTGCCGTTCAGATCGACGGGTGCGCCGCCGGCGACCAGGGCGCGCGCCTCGGCGAGGTTCTGCCGGGCCGTGCCGGCCATCAGATCCAGATGGCGGCGCGCCTGCGGCAGATCGCGCTCCAGCTCCAAGTCGACCACCTGAACCAGCATCAGCAGACTGGTGAACCCCTGGGCGAGCGTGTCATGGATCTCCCGGGACATCCGCTCCCGCTCGGCCAGCCGGCCCCGCTCGGCCGAGAGCCGCGCGATCTCCTCCCGGCTGGCCTCCAACTCGGCGATCAGCGCGGCCCGTTCCTTGCTCTGCTCGATGATCTGGATGATCCAGCTGCCGAAGACCGCTGAGAAGACCAGAGTGACCACGGCGAACAGGGAGTTGAAGAAGACGGACGGGCCGTCGGGCCGCCAGAGCGCGACCCACCCCGCCACCGGGACAATGTTGATCACCGCAACCGCCGTCAGAGCGGGCCGCATCCGAAGCAGCATGAAGCACTGCGGGGCGAGGGCGAAGGTCGCGAGCCGCATCTCACCCACCAGGATGGCGGGCGGCAGGAAGAGCAGCACCGCCCCGGCGATGTAGCGCGTCGAGCGCCGCTCGTCCTCGCCCTGCCCAACCAGTTCGGGGCGCCCGGCCCACACGTACCAGGGCGCGAGCAGCACAAAGAGCGCGGCCGCTGTCGTACGGACGGGATCGCTGAAGCTCGGCGCGCCAAGCGTGAAGATCAGCGTCGCCGTCCACACGAACGCGAAGTACAGGTCCCAGGGCAGGAAACTGCGGTCCCACACGTGTGCGTCTCGCGCCCCGGCCCGCTCGCCCAACTCAGTCAACCCGTCCAGCTCGCTCAGCCGTCGCGCCGGCTCTTCCAGCGGAAGGTCAGCAGACACAGAACCAGTCCTCCGATGCACCAGGCGCTCAGTATCAGCGCGATTCGGCCGTATTCCCAGCCGCCCGCCTGTTCCAGCACGGCGGCCGACTCCGGCAGGAACACCCCGCGAAGGCCCTGGCACATCCACTTCAGCGGGAACAGCGCGCCGATGTTCAGCATCCAGTCAGGGATGGTGCCGATCGCGATGTACACCCCGGAGATGAACTGCAGCACCAGGAACGGCAGTACGACGACGGAGGTGGCACTCTGCCCGGACTTCGGCACACTGCTGATCGCGATCCCGAGCAGCGCGCATCCGGTGAGCCCGAGGACGAATATCCAGCCGAAGGTGAGCCAGTCACCGGCGCCGGCCGGGAGATCCACATCGTAGAACACCACTCCCACCAGCAGCAGTGCCGCCGTCTCCAGCAGGCCGGTGACCAGCACCAGCCACACCTTGCCGAGGAAGTACGCGGCGGGCGGCATCGGAGTGCCGCGCAGCCGCCGCAACTGCTTCTCGTCCCGCTCGATCGCGATGGAGATGCCCAGCGACTGGAAACTCGTCGACATGATGCCCGCCGCGATCATCGCCGGCACATAGAGCTGTGACGCGGTGATGCCCGCGCCCTCCACGTCGTCGCTGAAGATCGACGCGAAGAGGAAGAGGAACACGATGGGGAACGCGAACGTGAAAATGGCCTGTTCGCGCCGGCGGAAGAACGCCCGCACCTCGAGGCCGCCGCGCAGCAGACCCAGCCGCCAGGCGCCCGGAAGCTGCGCCGATGCACCGCGTACGTCGCTGTGCCGGTCCGTGACCGTGGTCATTTCGCCGCCTCCTGTCCGGTGAGCCGCAGATAGACGTCCTCAAGGGTGGGCCGGGTGATCAGCAGCCCCGGGATCTCGCCGTCGAAACGGTGGATGAGTTCGGCGACGGTACGGGTCGGGGTCGCCGTCCGCTCGCTGCGGGGCGAGCCGTCCGGCTCTGTCCACGCCACCGTGGCGTGTGTCCCGTACTCCTCGCGCAGACCGGCAGGGGTGCCCCCGGCCACCACCTTGCCCGCCGCGATCACCGCGAGCCGGTCGGAGAGGACCTCTGCCTCCTCCAGGTAGTGCGTGGTGAGGACGATCGTGGTGCCTTCGTCCGCGAGATTGCGGATCAGCTCCCAGAACTGGCGGCGGGCGGCCGGGTCGAAGCCGGTCGTCGGCTCGTCGAGCAGCAGCAGTTCGGGGCCGCCGATCACACCGAGCGCCACGTCCAGCCGGCGCCGCTGCCCGCCGGAGAGCGCCTTGATCCGGCTCGTCGCCTTCTTCTCCAGACCCACCAGCGCGATGACCTCTTCGGGATCACGCGGATTCGGGTAGTAGCGGGAGAAATGGGACACCATCTCCTGCACCGTCAACTCCGCGGGCGCGGATTCGTCCTGCCAGACGATGCCGATCCGGGACCGCCAGAGGCGGTTTCCGGTCGCGGGATCCGCTCCCAGGACGGTCACTTCGCCCGCGTCCCGGGTGCGATGCCCCTGAAGGATCTCCACTGTCGTGCTCTTGCCCGCTCCGTTGGGGCCGAGAATGCCGAAGACCTCTCCCCGGCGGATGCCCAGGTCGAGATCGTCCACCGCCGTCACTTCGCCGTACCGCTTGCGAAGTCCGCGTACGTTCACCGCGAGTTCTGTCATGGTCGTCAGCCTGCTTGCGGGCTGAGTCCAGCGGGACGACCGTCCGTACATCCTTATGTCCATCGAACGGTGGACACGGGTGCGGGTGCGGCAGAATGACCGTGCCACAGCAGGCTACTGAGCGATGGAACGGCGATATGACGACTGCAGCAGTGGACGACGTCTCCTCCGAGCGCGACAACGGCTCCAAGGGCACGATCGGCGGCAGTCGTGGCCTCGCGTGGCTTCTGGTGATCACGGGTGCGGCCGGGCTGCTGGCTTCGTGGGTCATCACGATCGACAAGTTCAAGCTGCTTGAGGACCCGTCCTTCACGCCGGGGTGCAGTCTGAATCCGGTGGTGTCCTGCGGGAACATCATGAAGAGCGAGCAGGCGTCGGCGTTCGGGTTCCCGAATCCGATGCTCGGGCTTGTCACGTACGCGATGGTGATCGCCATCGGTGTCGCGCTTCTCGCGGGTGCGCGTTACCGGCGCTGGTACTGGCTCGGCCTCAACGCCGGCACCCTCTTCGGCGTCGGCTTCTGCACCTGGCTCCAGTACCAGTCGCTGTACAGCATCAACGCGCTGTGCCTGTGGTGCTCGCTGGCCTGGGTCGCCACCATCGTGATGTTCTGCTACGTCACCCTGCACAACATCAAGCACCGGATCATCAAGGTCCCCGAAGGCCTGCGCAAGGGGCTGCTGGAGTTCCACTGGATGCCGCCGGTGCTGTGGACCGGCATCATCGGGATGCTCATCCTGACCCGCTGGTGGGACTTCTGGACCGGCTGACGGGCCCCGAGGGCGTTGTCAGTGCTCTGACTTAGGCTTCATGACGTGGAGCCCGACCTCTTTACCGCCGCCGCGGAAGAACGCCAGGAGAAGGACCCGTCCGCCAGCCCCCTGGCCGTCCGGATGCGCCCGCGCACCCTCAATGAAGTCGTCGGCCAGCAGCATCTGCTGAAGCCCGGATCGCCGCTTCGCCGACTCGTCGGCGAGGGCGGCGGCGGCCCCGCCGGACCCTCCTCGATGATCCTCTGGGGCCCGCCCGGCATCGGCAAGACGACCCTCGCGTACGTCGTCTCCAAAGCGACCAACAAACGCTTCGTGGAGCTCTCCGCGATCACCGCGGGCGTCAAGGAGGTCCGGGCGGTCATCGACGGCGCCCGCCGGGCCGCGGGCGGCTTCGGCAAGGAGACCGTCCTCTTCCTCGACGAGATCCACCGCTTCTCCAAGGCCCAGCAGGACTCGCTGCTGCCCGCCGTGGAGAACCGCTGGGTGACGCTGATCGCCGCCACCACCGAGAATCCGTACTTCTCGATCATCTCCCCACTCCTCTCGCGCTCCCTGCTGCTCACGCTGGAGTCGCTGACCGACGAGGACCTGAGCGGACTGCTCCGCCGGGCGCTCACCGAGGAGCGGGGCCTCGGCGGCGCCGTCACCCTCCCCGAGGACTCCGAGGCGCATCTGCTGCGGATCGCGGGAGGCGACGCCCGCCGGGCGCTGACCGCCCTGGAGGCGGCCGCGGGAGCCGCGATGGACAAGAGCGAGAAGGAGATCAGCCTCCAGACCCTGGAGGAGACCGTCGACCGCGCGGCGGTGAAGTACGACCGCGACGGCGATCAGCACTACGACGTGGCGAGCGCCCTGATCAAGTCCATCCGCGGCTCCGACGTGGACGCCGCGCTGCACTATCTGGCCCGCATGATCGAGGCGGGGGAGGACCCGCGGTTCATCGCGCGCCGGCTGATGATCTCGGCGAGCGAGGACATCGGCCTCGCCGACCCGACGGCGCTGCCCACCGCGGTCGCCGCCGCCCAGGCCGTGGCCATGATCGGCTTCCCCGAGGCCGCGCTCACCCTCAGCCACGCCACCATCGCGCTCGCGCTCGCGCCCAAGTCGAACGCCGCGACCACAGCGATAGGCGCGGCGCTCGCCGATGTGCGGGCCGGGCTGGCAGGCCCCGTCCCGCCGCACCTGCGCGACGGCCACTACAAGGGCGCGGCCAAGCTCGGTCACGCCCAGGGGTACGTCTATCCCCACGACGTGCCCGGTGCGATCGCCGCCCAGCAGTACGCCCCCGACGCGGTGCACGGCAAGCACTACTACGAGCCCACGCGCTATGGCGCCGAGGCGCGGTACGCCGATGTGGTCGAGAAGGTCCGTGAGCGGCTGCGCGGAGAGTAGCTCGGCCCCGGACGCCGGTCCTCCTCAATCGCCGGACGGGCCGGATGTGTGGGAGGCGGCCTCGAAGAGCGTGTGCATGGCCCGGCGCAGTCCGGTGATGTCGCGCACCGGCGTGGGGAAGTCAAAGCGCGCGTCGAAGCACCGCTCGCCGACGAACCGCACCCGCAGCCCGAACCGGTCCAGCGCCAGCGGCACCGCCCGCCGATCCTTCGCGTACGCCTCGTCCGCCCTCTCGCCGAGCAGTCCGCACAGCCCCCGCACCTGGTCGCTGTGCACGGAGTCCAGATGCTGCAGCAGCTCCGTCTCGTGCGCGACGAGAGGGTCGACGGACGCCCGCGCGAACTCCTCCGGCTCGACCTCGTCGGCGCCCCACAGATCGTCCACACATGCCTCGCCGACCTCGAGGCGCACCATCATCCGGCCGGGCTCGGCCAGGCCGGGCACGCAGGTCAGCCAGCCGGAGACCCAGGCGCGGCCGCGGATACGATTGGGCACAGAGACCGGCGCGACATCGGTGATCTCCAGCACAGCGGACAGCTCGTCGTCCTGCGCGTGCGTGGCGGCGCGTACGGCCGGTGAGTCCGCGGGGAAGAGCAGGAACACCTCTCCGTCCGGACCCACGTCCCGGGCCTGCGGTGTCAGCTGCTCGGGACGTGCCGCCTCCACCCCCGGGATGAGCAGTACCGCGGAGGATGTACTCTGTACGAGAGTTCGTGTGCGCTCGGCTGCTGACGGCATCCGAGTGATTTCAAGCCCGCTGGGACGCGGCTGACCATGAGCTGATCGGACCTCCGTCGCCTCGATGCTCTGTGCAGCGTCGACGTTCTTTGTGCTGTCCGTGATGCGCTTGGTGTTCCCAGGGCGAGACATGCGATCTCCTTGAGTAAGGTGAGCCTAACCTAACCTACAACGGAGGTCTGGAGAACGTGCCTAACCAGTCGCGTCCCAAGGTCAAGAAGTCTCGTGCGCTCGGTATCGCACTGACGCCGAAGGCCGTCAAGTACTTCGAAGCCCGCCCCTACCCGCCGGGCGAGCACGGCCGTGGCCGCAAGCAGAACTCGGACTACAAGGTCCGTCTGCTCGAGAAGCAGCGCCTGCGCGCGCAGTACGACATCAGCGAGCGCCAGATGGCGCGCGCCTACGACCGCGCCAAGAAGGCCGAGGGCAAGACGGGCGAGGCGCTGGTCGTCGAGCTCGAGCGCCGTCTCGACGCCCTGGTCCTGCGTTCGGGCATCGCCCGCACCATCTACCAGGCCCGTCAGATGGTCGTCCACGGCCACATCGAGGTCAACGGCGGCAAGGTCGACAAGCCGTCCTTCCGCGTCCGTCCCGACGACGTCGTGATGGTCCGCGAGCGCTCCCGCGAGAAGGCTCTCTTCCAGGTCGCGCGTGAGGGTGGCTTCGCCGCCGACGGCGAGACCCCGCGCTACCTGCAGGTCAACCTGAAGGCCCTGGCGTTCCGCCTGGACCGCGACCCGAACCGCAAGGAAGTTCCGGTCATCTGCGACGAGCAGCTGGTCGTCGAGTACTACGCCCGCTGATCAAGGCGTAGCTCACAGCGCTTCAGCCCGCCGCTTCCCCGCCCTTACCGGTGGGGGAGTCGGCGGGCTCTCGCGTTTCCAGGGCCGCCGGGCGGACCGAGCGCTGCCGTCCCGGCTGCGGACTCGGCCGGTCCTGCGTGGCAGGCGCGCGTCTCACCGCCGCGTCGAGGGAGAGCTCGCGCCCCTCCCGTGCACATGCCGCATAGCGCTCGGCCCCCAGTACTTCGCCCGCCTGCTGCTCGCACAGGCGCGCGGGGCGCTGAAGTAGCCGGAGCCGAAGAGCGGCATGCCGACCGCGTTCCCACACACCGAGATCTGCCGACGCCGCCCGCTCCGGCGACGGTGACCAGACGGGAGTCGTCGAGAAGGCGGCCGAGCTCGCCAGTTCTTCGGCCCTGCCCACGAACCGGTTCAGCTCTGCAGCGATGACCGCTTCGCATGAGACACGCAGCGTGCCTACTCGTAAGCACTCCGTACAATCGCCTTGCGTAACTCCCGTCGTCCCCGGCCCTAATGCGGTATGGGGTGCGACCCTGGGCGCGATAGGGTCGGAGGACGATTTTCGACGTATCCATCGACGAGCAGAGAGCGGTGCAGAGTGACCGGTGGAGAGGTTGCCGGGATCCTGGTGGCCGTGTTCTGGGCGATCTTGGTCTCCTTCCTCGCCGTGGTGCTGGTGAGGTTGGCACAGACGCTCAGGGCGACCACCAAACTCGTGGCGGAGGTCACCGAGCAGGCAGTGCCGCTGCTTGCCGACGCCTCCGCGACGGTGCGCTCCGCACAGACCCAGCTCGACCGGGTCGACGCCATCGCGACGGACGTCCAGGAGGTCACCTCCAACGCCTCCGCCCTCTCCACGACGGTCGCCTCGACCTTCGGCGGCCCACTGGTCAAGGTCGCCGCCTTCGGCTATGGCGTACGCCGGGCCATGAGCCGCAAAAGCGAGGACGCGCCCGCGCCGTCCCGTCGCACGGTGGTCGTCGGCCGCACGGTGCCGGCTCCCCGACGCAAGAAGCGGAAAGGCTGAGGCACGATGTTCCGCCGCACGTTCTGGTTCACCGCGGGCGCCGCAGCCGGTGTCTGGGCCACCACCAAGGTCAACCGCAAGCTGAAGCAGCTGACCCCCGAGAGCCTCGCCGCGCAGGCCGCGAACAAGGCGATCGATGCGGGCCACAAGCTCAAGGACTTCGCACTCGACGTCAGGTCCGGCATGGTCAAGCGCGAGGCCGAACTGGGTGAAGCGCTCGGCCTGCAGGCATCCGCCGACCCCGAACTGCCCGCGCAGCGACGCCCGGCCGCGATCGACTACCCCAAGCACCCCGACAACAAGCACTCCTACAACTCGTACAACCGGAATGAGGACCACTGATGGAGTCGGCTGAAATCCGCCGCCGCTGGCTGAGCTTCTTCGAGGAGCGCGGGCACACCGTCGTGCCTTCGGCGTCGCTCATCGCGGACGACCCGACTCTGCTGCTGGTCCCTGCGGGCATGGTGCCGTTCAAGCCGTACTTCCTCGGCGAGGCCAAGCCGCCGTCCCCGCGCGCCACCAGCGTGCAGAAGTGCGTGCGTACGCCGGACATCGAAGAGGTCGGCAAGACCACCCGGCACGGCACGTTCTTCCAGATGTGCGGCAACTTCTCCTTCGGGGACTACTTCAAGGAAGGCGCCATCAAGTACGCCTGGGAGCTGCTCACCAGCTCCGTGGCGGACGGTGGCTACGGCCTCGACCCCGAGCGCCTGTGGATCACGGTCTACAAGGAGGACGACGAGGCCGAGCAGATCTGGCGCGACGTGATCGGCGTGCCCGCCGAGCGCATCCAGCGCCTGGGCATGGGCCCCAACTTCTGGTCGATGGGCGTCCCCGGACCCTGCGGACCCTGCTCCGAGATCAATTACGACCGCGGCCCGGAATTCGGCGAAGAGGGCGGCCCGGCCGTCAACGACGAGCGCTACGTGGAGATCTGGAACCTGGTCTTCATGCAGTACGAGCGCGGCGCCGGCGAGGGCAAGGAGGACTTCCCGATCCTCGGCGAGCTGCCGTCCAAGAACATCGACACCGGCCTCGGCCTCGAGCGCCTCGCGATGATCCTGCAGGGCGTACAGAACATGTACGAGACCGACACCTTGCGCGTCGTCATGGACAAGGCCACCGAGCTGACCGGCGTGCGCTACGGCGCCGAGCACGGCTCGGACGTCTCCCTGCGCGTGGTCGCCGACCACATCCGTACGTCCGTGATGCTCATCGGCGACGGCGTCACCCCCGGCAACGAGGGCCGTGGCTACGTGCTGCGCCGCATCATGCGCCGCGCCATCCGCAATATGCGCCTCCTGGGCGCCACCGAGCCCGTCGTCGCCGAGCTGGCCGACGTGGTCATCAAGACCATGGGCGAGCAGTACCCGGAGCTGATCACCGATCGCAAGCGGATCGAGGCCGTGGCCCTCGCCGAGGAGGCCGCGTTCCTCAAGACGCTGAAGGCCGGCACCAACATCCTCGACAGCGCCATCACCGAGACCAAGTCCGGCGGCGGCAGGGTACTCGCCGGCGACAAGGCCTTCCTGCTCCACGACACCTGGGGCTTCCCGATCGACCTCACCCTGGAGATGGCCGCCGAGCAGGGCCTCTCGGTGGACGAGGACGGCTTCCGCCGCCTGATGAAGCAGCAGCGGGAGCAGGCCAAGGCCGACGCCAGGGCCAAGAAGACCGGTCACGCCGACGTGTCCGCCTACCGGCTCGTCGCCGACCAGTCCGGCACCACGGAGTTCACGGGCTACACCCACACCGAGGGCGAGTCGACCATCGTCGGCCTGCTGGTCGACGGTATGCCGTCGCCGGCCGCCTCCGAGGGCGACGAGGTCGAGGTCGTCCTCGACCGCACCCCCTTCTACGCCGAGGGCGGCGGCCAGCTCGCCGACCAGGGCCGCATCAAGCTCGACACGGGCGCCGTCATCAACGTCCGCGATGTGCAGCAGCCGGTCCCGGGCGTCTCCGTCCACAAGGGCTCGGTACAGGTCGGCGAGGTGACCGTCGGCGCTTCCGCCTACGCCGCCATCGACATCAAGCGCCGCCGCGCCATCGCCCGCGCCCACAGCGCCACGCACCTCACCCACCAGGCGCTGCGCGACGCTCTCGGCCCGACGGCCGCGCAGGCCGGCTCGGAGAACTCACCCGGCCGCTTCCGCTTCGACTTCGGCTCGCCCGCCGCCGTACCCGGCACGGTCCTCACCGACGTCGAGCAGAAGATCAACGAAGTCCTCACCCGGGAGCTCGACGTCCAGGCCGAGATCATGAGCATCGACGAGGCCAAGAAGCAGGGCGCCATCGCCGAGTTCGGGGAGAAGTACGGCGAGCGGGTGCGTGTCGTCACCATCGGCGACTTCTCCAAGGAGCTCTGCGGCGGCACGCATGTGCACAACACCGCCCAGCTGGGCCTGGTGAAGCTGCTCGGCGAGTCCTCGATCGGCTCCGGGGTGCGCCGTATCGAAGCCCTCGTCGGCGTCGACGCCTACAACTTCCTCGCCAGGGAGCACACGGTCGTCGCCCAGCTCCAGGAGCTGGTCAAGGGCCGTCCCGAGGAGCTCCCCGAGAAGATCTCCGGCATGCTCGCCAAGCTGAAGGACGCCGAGAAGGAGATCGAGAAGTTCCGCGCGGAGAAGGTGCTCGCCGCCGCCGCCGGTCTCGCCTCGGGCGCCAAGGATGTACGGGGCGTGGCCCTGGTCACCGGCCAGGTGCCGGACGGCACCTCCGCCGACGACCTGCGCAAGCTGGTCCTCGACGTCCGTGGCCGCATCCCCAGCGACCGCCCGGCGGTCGTGGCCCTGTTCACCGTGGCGAATGGCCGCCCGCTGACCGTCATTGCCACCAACGAGGCCGCCCGCGAGCGCGGTCTCAAGGCCGGCGACCTGGTCCGTACCGCTGCCAAGACCCTCGGCGGCGGCGGTGGCGGCAAGCCGGACGTCGCCCAGGGCGGCGGCCAGAACCCGGACGCCATCGGCGACGCTGCCGCCGCCGTCGAGCGTCTCGTCGCTGAGACGGCCTGACGCTGTGCGCCGCGGACGCCGCCTCGCGCTCGATGTCGGGGACGCCCGGATCGGGGTCGCCTCGTGCGACCCCGACGGGGTCCTCGCCACTCCGGTCGAGACCGTGCCGGGGCGCGACGTCCCGGCCGCTCACCGGCGGCTGAAGCAGCTCGTCGAGGAGTACGAACCGATCGAAGTTGTCGTCGGCCTGCCCCGCTCGCTCAGCGGCGGGGAAGGCCCGGCCGCGGTCAAGATCCGCGGCTTCGCCCAGGAGTTCGCGCGCGGCATCGCCCCCATTCCGGTCCGACTGGTCGACGAGAGGATGACCACAGTGACGGCCAGTCAGGGCCTGCGCGCTTCGGGCGTGAAGTCCAAAAAGGGCCGATCTGTCATCGATCAGGCTGCCGCTGTGGTGATCCTTCAGAACGCTCTGGAGTCCGAACGGGCGTCAGGTGCTGCTCCGGGCGAGGGCGTCGAAGTGGTTGTCTGATCGCGATACGGTAACGTTCCGCGCGATGCGGCGGTGTTCGAACAGCTGCCGCACAGCAAAGAGGCCGGCACCGTGCAGCGTCTGCCTCGCGGCCCTAGGGGATCGATGACTGAGTATGGCCGGGGCCCCGGCTCCGAACCGTGGCATCCCGAGGACCCTTTGTACGGGGACCAGGGATGGGGAGGACAGCAGGCCGCAGCCGGCGACACTCCGTACGGCGGCCAGCCGCAGCAGCAGTACCCGCAGCAGCCGCAGCAGTACGGCACCCAGCCCGACCCGTACCAGCAGTACAACCAGCAGCAACAGCAGCAGTACAGCCAGCAACAGCAGCAATACAACCAGCAACAACAGCAGCAGTACAACCAGCAGCAGTACAGCCAGCAGCAGTACGACGGCGGCTGGGACACCGGCCAGCAGGCGGCCATGCCGTACGGAGCCGATCCGGCCGACACCTACGGCGGTCAGCAGCCCGGCTATGGCGGCCGGAACGGCGACTACTACGCCACGCCCGAGGCCTACCCGCCGCCGCAGCCCCCCGGCCGCCGCCGGCCGGAGCCCGAGCCCACCACCGACTGGGATGCCGAGGCGTCCCAGGAGGAGACCCACCCCTTCTTCACCGGCGACGACGGCCGGGACGACGACGGTGAGTACGACGACGACCCGCGCGAGACGCGCCGGGGCGGCGGCCGTGAGCGCCGCGGCAAGACCAAGAAGAAGAGCAAGAACGGCTGCGCGTGCCTGGTCGTCGCACTGGTGCTCGCCGGCGGCCTCGGTGGCGTCGGCTATTTCGGCTACCAGTTCTGGCAGGGCCAGTTCGGCGCGCCCGAGGACTTCACCGGCGCCGGAAGCGGCTCGGCCCAGGTCGAGATCCCCAAGGGCGCGGGCCTCGGGGAGATCGGCACCATCCTCAAGGAGGCTGGTGTCGTCAAAAGCTCGGGCGCCTTCGTCTCGGCGGCCAACGACGACCCGAAGGGCAAGTCCATCCAGGCGGGCGTCTACATCCTGAAGAAGGGGATGTCGGGAGCGAGCGCCGTCGAACTGATGCTCAATCCGGCCAGCCGCAACAACTTGATCATCCCCGAGGGCAAGCGGAACGTCTGGGTCTACGAGCAGATCGACAAGCGCCTGGAGGTCAAGGCAGGGACCACCAAGGCCGCCGCCAAGGCGAATGCGAAGCGGCTCGGTCTGCCGGACTGGGCCGCCGACAACCGGGACATCAAGGATCCGCTCGAAGGCTTCCTGTTCCCCGCGAGCTATCCCGTCGTCAAGGGCATGAAACCGGAAGCCGTCCTGCAGAAGATGGTGGCCCGGGCCAACGATGAGTTCGGCAGGAAGGACCTCAAGGCGGAGGCCGACAGGCTGGGCCTCGAGTCGCCGCTCCAGGTGCTCACCGTCGCGAGCCTCGTACAGGCCGAAGGCAAGTACAAGCACGACTTCGACAAGGTGTCGCGGGTCGTCTACAACCGCCTCAAGCCGAACAACGCCGAGACGGTCGGCCGGCTCGAATTCGACTCCACGATCAACTACATCAAGAGCGACAGCAAGCTCGACCTCGGCGCGGTCGACGATCTGCGGAAGATAAAGGATCCGTACAACACGTACGACATCAAGGGTCTGCCGCCAGGTCCGATCGGGAACCCGGGTCAGTCCGCATTCAGCTCGGCTCTCAAGCCGGCGTCCGGCCCCTGGTACTACTTCGTGTCGATCACCGAGGACGAGACGCTCTTCGCGGTCACCAACGAGGACCACGAGCGCAACCGTAGGAAGTACGAAGAACAGCAGGAGAAGAACGGCCAGTGAGCACTCCGAAGCGGCGGGCGGCGGTCCTGGGATCGCCGATCGTCCACTCGCTCTCCCCGGTGCTGCACCGCGCGGCCTACGCGGAACTCGGCCTCACCCACTGGTCGTACGACCGTTTCGAGGTGGACGAGGCAGGGCTCCCGGGGTTCCTGGCGGGGCTCGACAGCTCCTGGGCCGGGCTGTCGCTGACGATGCCGCTCAAGCGCGCGATCCTTCCGCTGCTCGACGCCATCAGCGACACCGCCTCCTCGGTCGAAGCCGTCAACACCGTCGTCTTCACCGAGGACGGCCGCCGCATCGGCGACAACACCGACATCCCCGGCATGATCGCCGCACTGCGCGAGCGGGGCGTCGACAAGGTCGAATCGGCCGCTGTGCTGGGCGCGGGCGCGACAGCTTCGTCCGCTCTCGCCGCGCTCTCGCGGATCTGTACGGGGCCTGTCACCGCCTATGTACGCAGTGCCGCCCGGGCGGGCGAGATGCGGGGCTGGGGCGAGCGGCTCGGCGTCGAGGTGCACATCGCCGACTGGGCGGAGGCCGACGTGGCGCTGAGGGCGCCGCTGGTCATCGCCACCACTCCGGCCGGTGTCACCGACGATCTGGCGCACGCCGTACCGGACCGCGCCGGGACGCTCTTCGACGTGCTGTACGACCCCTGGCCGACCGCACTCGCCGCCGCCTGGTCGCGGCACGACGGGGACGTCGTCGGCGGCCTCGACCTCCTGGTCCACCAGGCGGTACTCCAGGTCGAGCAGATGACGGGGCGGACTCCCGCGCCGCTCGCGGCCATGCGGGCGGCCGGCGAGAAGGCGCTGACCAGCAGCGGAACCGCGTGAATCTCGCCGGGGACGCCCTGGAGATCATCGTCAGGTTCCTTCTGCGCATGGTGACCCTCCAGGTGTACGCCGGACCGGCCGTCGGCATTGTCGTGATCGTGCTGCTGGCGAGGCTGAGGCTGAGGCGGGCCCGGACGTCCGGCTGATGGACCGGAGACCAGGTCACGGCTCCGGACGTGGGAGGATCGAGTCAGGCGTGCCAGGGCCGCGCACCCGGTCGCGCCGTGGCAGTTCCAGGCGCGAGCAGGAGGATTACCGTTGAGCAGGTTGCGTTGGCTGACGGCGGGGGAGTCGCACGGACCCGCACTGGTGGCGACGCTGGAGGGTCTTCCCGCCGGTGTGCCGATCACCACGGAGATGGTGGCGGATCACCTTGCCCGGCGACGCCTCGGCTATGGGCGCGGTGCGCGGATGAAGTTCGAGCGTGACGAGGTGACCTTCCTCGGCGGCGTACGGCACGGGCTGACCATGGGGTCGCCGGTCGCGGTGATGGTGGGCAACACCGAGTGGCCGAAGTGGGAGAAGGTCATGGCGGCCGACCCGGTCGACCCCGACGAGCTCGCGCAGCTGGCCCGTAACGCCCCGCTGACCCGCCCGCGGCCCGGTCACGCCGACCTGGCGGGCATGCAGAAGTACGCACTCGACGAGGCCCGGCCGATCCTGGAGCGGGCCAGCGCCCGCGAGACCGCCGCGCGCGTCGCGCTGGGCGCGGTCGCCCGCTCGTACCTCAAGGAGACGACGGGCATCGAGATCGTCTCCCATGTCGTCGAGCTGGCCGCGGCGAAGGCTCCGTACGGCGTCTACCCCAAGCCCTCCGACGAGGCGAAGCTCGACGCCGACCCGGTGCGCTGCCTGGACGCGGACGCGTCGAAGGCGATGGTCGCGGAGATCGACCAGGCTCACAAGGACGGCGACACCCTTGGTGGTGTGGTCGAGGTGCTGGCGTACGGAGTGCCGGTCGGCCTCGGCTCGCACGTGCACTGGGACCGCAGGCTGGACGCCCGCCTCGCCGCCGCGCTCATGGGCATCCAGGCGATCAAGGGCGTCGAGGTCGGCGACGGCTTCGAGCTCGCGCGGGTGCCCGGGTCGAAGGCGCACGACGAGATCGTGCCGACCGCGGACGGGATCCGCCGCACCTCCGGCCACTCCGGCGGTACGGAGGGCGGCATGTCGACGGGCGAGCTGCTGCGTGTACGGGCGGCGATGAAGCCGATCGCGACCGTGCCGCGCGCGCTGGCCACCATCGACGTCGCCACCGGCGAGGTCGCGGCCGCCCATCACCAGCGTTCCGACGTGTGTGCCGTCCCGGCCGCGGGGATCGTCGCCGAAGCGATGGTCGCGCTCGTGCTCGCGGACGCGGTCGCCGAGAAGTTCGGCGGCGACAGCGTGACCGAGACCAGCCGCAATGTGCGGTCCTACCTCGACAGCCTGCACATCCGGTGAACGCGCCGCTGACGCCGCTGATCGTCCTGGTCGGGCCCATGGGCTCGGGCAAGTCCACCGTCGGCGAGCTGCTCGCCGAGCGGCTCGGCGTGCCCTACCGGGACACCGACGCCGACATCGTCGCGGCCCAGGGCCGGGAGATCGCGGACATCTTCGTCGACGAGGGCGAACTGTACTTCCGTGAGCTCGAACGGCAGGCCGTACGAGCCGCGGTCGCCGAGCACCCGGGCGTGCTCGCCCTCGGCGGCGGCGCGATCCTCGACGACTCGACCCGTGAGCTGCTGGCCGGGCTGCCCGTCGTCTATCTCTCGCTGGACGTGGAGGAGGCGGTCAGGCGGGTCGGCCTCAACCAGGCGCGGCCGCTGCTCGCCGTCAATCCGCGCCGCCAGTGGCGGGAGCTGATGGACGCACGCCGCCACCTGTACACCGAAGTCGCCCGCGTTGTCGTCGCCACGGACGACCGCACCCCCGAAGAGGTCGCCCAAGCGGTCCTCGACGCCCTGAAGCTGGAGAAGCAGGCATGACGGACCAGGCTGTGACCCGTATTCAGGTCGGCGGTACGGAAGGCTCCGATCCGTACGAGGTGCTGGTCGGCCGGCAGCTGCTCGGCGAGCTCCCCGGGCTGATCGGCCGCGCCCAGAGGGTCGCCGTGCTGCACCCCGAGGCGCTGGCCGGCACCGGCGACGCGATCCGCGAGGACCTGGCTTCCCAGGGGTACGAGGCGATCGCGATCCAGCTGCCGAACGCCGAGGAGGCCAAGACCGTCGAGGTCGCCGCGTACTGCTGGAAGGCACTCGGCCAGACCGGCTTCACCCGTAGCGACGTCATCGTCGGCGTCGGCGGCGGCGCCACCACCGACGTCGCGGGCTTCGTGGCAGCGACCTGGCTGCGGGGCGTGCGGTGGATCGCTCTGCCGACGACCGTGCTCGGCATGGTCGACGCGGCCGTCGGTGGCAAGACCGGCATCAACACCGCCGAGGGCAAGAACCTCGTGGGCGCCTTCCACCCACCCGCCGGGGTGCTGTGCGATCTCGCCGCGCTGGACTCGCTGCCCGTCAACGACTACGTCAGCGGTATGGCCGAGATCATCAAGGCGGGTTTCATCGCCGACCCGGCGATCCTCGACCTGGTCGAGGCCGACCCGCAGGGCGCGCGCACTCCCGCCGGTCCGCACACCGCCGAGCTGATCGAGCGCTCGATCCGGGTGAAGGCCGAGGTCGTCTCCAACGACCTCAAGGAGTCCGGGCTGCGCGAGATCCTCAACTACGGGCACACGCTCGCCCATGCCATCGAGAAGAACGAGCGCTACAAGTGGCGGCACGGCGCGGCCGTCTCGGTCGGCATGGTCTTCGCCGCCGAACTGGGCCGTCTGGCAGGCCGGTTGGACGACGCGACCGCGGACCGGCACCGCTCCGTCCTGGAGTCCGTCGGACTGCCGCTCACCTACCGCGGCGACCAGTGGCCGAAGCTCTTGGAGACCATGAAGGTCGACAAGAAGTCCCGCGGCAATCTGCTGCGCTTCATCGTTCTCGACGGCCTCGCCAAGCCGACCGTGCTGGAGGGTCCGGACCCGGCGGTGCTGCTCGCCGCGTACGGAGAGGTGTCCGCATGACCCGCCGGGTGCTCGTCCTCAACGGCCCCAACCTCGGGCGGCTCGGCTCCCGCGAGCCCGACGTCTACGGCGCGACCTCCTATGCGGGTCTGGTGGAGACCTGCCAGCAGCTCGGCAAGGAGCTCGGCTTCGACGTCGACGTACGCGAGACGAACGACGAGGGCGAGATGATCCGCTGGCTGCACGAGGCCGCAGACGGCTCAATTCCGGTCGTTCTCAACCCCGGTGCTTTCACGCACTACTCGTACGCGATGCGCGATGCGGCCGCCCAGCGGACCGCTCCGCTGATCGAGGTGCACATCTCGAATCCGTACACGCGTGAGGCATTCCGGCACACGTCGGTGGTCGCGGCGGTCGCCAGCGGCACGGTCGCAGGCTTCGGCATCGGCTCGTACCGTCTCGCTCTGCGCGCCCTGGCCGAGGAATTGACTGACTGACAGGGCACTTTGGACCTTCCCCGGCCGTTCCCACGGGGGGCGGACGGAAAGGTACCGTTCGGTAGCAAGGCGGCCGAGTGCCGCCTGACCAGCGTCAGTCGTACGAGACGGAGTGGCACCGGATGCAGCACGCAGTGGGGGCTCCGCTGCCGCCGCCCCACGGACCGGGGCACGGACCGGCCGGATGGACACACAGCGCCCAGCACCCGGGGCCGCCGCCGGGTGCTCCCGCCGGACCGCCTCCCGCGGCTCCCGCCGGTCCTCCGCTTCAGGACCGGCCGCCTGCCGGACCGTCGCCGCAGGGCCGGCCGCCCGCCGGACCGCCTCCCGCCGCTCCCGCCGAGCCTCGGCACCCGCAGGGCCGGCCCGCCGGACCTCCGCCGCAGGGCCGGCCGCCTGCCGGACCGCCTCCCGGGCATCCGCCGCAGGGACAGCTGCCCGCGGCTCCCGCGGGCCCTCCGCCCCCGCAGAGTCGTCCGCACGGCGGGCATCCCGCCCCCGGCTGGTCAGGTCCCGCATCCCAGCACGCCTCCGCGCCGGCATCCCGTGAGACGACCGGGCACATCCAGCTGCCGCCCGGCGGCCCGGTTCCCATACCCGCCCCGCCGCCCGCCGACAGCGGCACCGGCGTGACCACCCTCGCCGTCCTGCTGATCGGCCCGGCAGGCGCGGGCAAGACGACCGTGGCCCGGCACTGGGCCACCAGCCGCCGCGTCCCCACCGCGCACATCAGCCTCGACGACGTACGCGAATGGGTCTGCTCCGGCTTCGCCGACCCCCAGTCCGGCTGGAACGAGCACTCCGAGGCGCAGTACCGCCTCGCCCGCCGCACCTGCGGCTTCGCCGCCCGCAACTTCCTGGCGAACGGCATCTCCTGCATCCTGGACGACGCGGTCTTCCCGGACCGGCCGGTCGTCGGCCTCGGCGGCTGGAAGCGCCATGTCGGCCCGGGCCTGCTGCCCGTCGTCCTGCTCCCCGGTCTCGAGATCGTGCTGGAGCGCAACGCCGAGCGCAGCGGCAACCGCCGCCTGTCGGACGAGGAAGTCGCCAGCATCCACGGCCGGATGGCCGGCTGGTACGGATCCGGGCTGCCGATAATCGACAACTCCAAGTACGACGTGGAGACCACGGCCCGGGTGCTCGACGACGTACTGGCCCGGTCCATCGCGAGCCCGCCGAACTGGTAGCCCGGGCACACCCGTGCCAGGCACCTGCCCGACCCCCCCCGTGCGCACCCCCGGTCGGACGCGCTGACCAGGCCGAGCCGCGCCCACGCTCGTAGGCTCGTGACATGTCAGAGGTGTATGGGATCCGCCGCGACCGGCTGCGCGACCGGTGCGCGGCCACCGGCAGCGCCGGGGTCCTGGTCTCCCGTCCCGCCAACGTCCGCTATCTCGCGGGCGGCGTGCCGCCCGGCGCCGTGCTGCTGCTCGGCCCCGGCGAAGACAACCTTCTCTGCCCCAGTACACCCACCGACGACCCCGCCGACGGCCACACCGACGAGCAGCTGCGGCTGACCGTCCTGCCGACCTCGGCCGGCGACCCGGCGGTCGCGGCAGCCGAACTCGCGCGGACCGTAGGCGTCGAGTGCCTCGCCGTCGAGGAGCATCATCTGACCGTCGCGAGGCACCGGGCGGTCGGCTCGGTCGCGCCCCGGCTGCGTCTCGCCGACCTCGGCCTCGCCGTCGAGCAGCAGCGGATCGTCAAGGACGAGGAGGAGATCGCCTGTCTGCGGATCGCGGCCGAGATCACCGACCAGGCCCTCGGTGAACTGCTGGAGTCGATCCTGGTGGGCCGCACCGAACGGCATCTCGCCCTGGAGCTGGAGCGCCGGCTCGTCGACCACGGCGCCGACGGGCCCGCCTTCCCGACCTCGGTCGCCACCGGACCCAACTCGGGCCGCGGCGACCACCGTCCCACCGACCGCCGGGTCGAGGAGGGGGATTTCCTCGCCGTCTGCGTGGGTGCCAACTACCGCGGCTACCGCTGCGAGATCGGCCGTACGTTTGTGATCGGGACGACCCCGGCGGACTGGCAGATCGAGCTGTACGACATTGTCTTCACCGCTCAGCGGGCCGCCCGGGAGTCTCTCTCACCGGGCGCCGCGTATCGCGATGTGGACCATGCGGCCCGCCAGATCCTGGACGCCGCGGGCCATGGCGAAGGCCTCCCGCCGCTCACCGGGCACGGTGTCGGGCTCGAAATCGACGAGGACCCGCAGCTTGCCCCTGCGGCCATGGGTAAACTGGACGCTTGTGTGCCGGTCACCGTCGAACCGGGGGTCCACCTCCCGGGCCGGGGCGGTGTCCGGATCGATGACACGCTCGTCGTGCGCCAGGAGGCGGACGGCGGACCCGAGCTACTCACCATCACGACCAAGGAGCTGCTCGCGCTCTAGCTCAGCTGAGCGCGCGTCCTCGGTCGTCCACCAGCGTCAGTCCAGGAGATTCCGCAACCGTGGCTTCCACGAACGACCTCAAGAACGGCATGGTGCTCAAGCTCGACGGAGGCCAGCTCTGGTCCGTCGTCGAGTTCCAGCACGTCAAGCCCGGCAAGGGCCCTGCCTTTGTGCGCACCAAGCTCAAGAACGTGCTCTCCGGCAAGGTCGTCGACAAGACCTTCAACGCCGGCGTGAAGGTCGAGACGGCCACCGTCGACCGCCGCGACATGCAGTTCTCGTACATGGACGGCGACTACTTCGTCTTCATGGACATGCAGACATACGACCAGCTGCACATCGACCGCAAGGCCGTCGGTGACGCCGCGAACTTCCTGATCGAGGGCTTCACCGCCAGCGTCGCCCAGCACGAGGGCGAGGTGCTCTATGTCGAGCTGCCCGCCGCCGTCGAGCTGACCATCCAGCACACCGACCCCGGCGTCCAGGGCGACCGCTCCACCGGTGGCACCAAGCCCGCCACGCTGGAGACCGGCTACGAGATCGGTGTCCCGCTCTTCATCACCACCGGTGAGAAGATCAAGGTCGACACCCGCTCCGGTGAGTACCTCGGCCGGGTGAACAGCTAACCGTGGCTGCCCGGAACAAGGCCCGTAAGCGCGCCTTTCAGATCCTCTTCGAGGCCGACCAGCGCGGTGCGTCCGTGCAGACGGTCCTCGCGGACTGGGTGCGGCACGCGCGGACCGACGACCGGCAGCCGCCGGTCGGCGAGTACACGATGCAGCTCGTCGAGGGGTACGCGCAGTACGCGGACCGGATCGACGACCTCATCGCCACCTACGCGGTCGGCTGGACCCTCGACCGGATGCCGGTCGTCGACCGCAACATCATCCGGCTCGGCGCGTACGAGCTGGTGTGGGTGGACGAGACCCCGGACGCGGTGGTGATCGACGAGGCGGTGCAGCTCGCCAAGGAGTTCTCCACCGACGAGTCCCCGTCGTTCGTGAACGGCATGCTCGGCCGCTTCAAGGACCTCAAGCCGAGCCTGCGTCGCGACTAGCGCGCACCCGGCTCCACCAGGCCCGAAGCGGAAGACGAACAATCTTCCGCTTCGGGCCTGGTGCATGTCCGGGCCGGACGCAACGGAGGGCGAACCTGCACATAGCGGGTTCGCCCTCCGACGTGACGTTTCTCCTGAAGTGGCGTCAGCCCTCTTCGTGGGTGACCGCGCGCCGCGCGTCCGCGTCGAGCACGCCCCAGCTGATGAGCTGCTCGGTCAGGACCGACGGCGACTGGTCGTAGATGACGGCAAGGGTGCGCAGGTCGTCCTGGCGGATCGACAGCACCTTGCCGTTGTAGTCGCCGCGCTGGGACTGGATCGTGGCGGCGTAGCGCTGCAGCGGGCCCGCCTTCTCCTGCGGCACGTGGGCCAGCCGCTCCAGATCCAGGACGAGCTTCGGCGGCGGCTCGGCGGCCCCGCCCGGCGTGGTGCCAGGAAGCAGTTCCTGCACCGGGACGCCGTAGAAGTCCGCCAGCTCGGCGAGGCGCTGCACGGTCACTGCACGGTCGCCACGCTCGTACGAACCGACTACAACGGCCTTCCAGCGGCCCTGGGACTTCTCTTCCACGCCGTGGAGGGAAAGCCCCTGCTGGGTGCGGATGGCGCGGAGCTTGGCCCCGAGCTGTTTTGCGTATTCGCTGGACATATAGCTCCCCGGACACTGTGTCGACGTGCGGCTCCGCCGCGCGGCTGGTCACTCACTGTGAGGTTACGCAGCGTTACTTGGGTGCGTCAAGCCGAAAAGGTCCGTACGGTCTCCGCCTGCGGCGGGACCGGGGTCCGCGACCGGGGCCCCGCAAGGCCCTGGTAACGTGGGTGGCGCAATTTAGACGTCCTTTAACGTCCGTCCCGTGAGGCGGAGAAGGAGGTCCGTTTCATATGGACACGCACAACAGCTCCGATGCGGCACGCCCCGTTCTCGAGGCCCCCGACATCGCGCGGGTACTGACCCGCATCGCCCACGAGATCGTCGAACGTGCCAAGGGCGCCGACGACGTGGTGCTTCTCGGCATTCCGACCCGCGGTGTCTACCTCGCCCGCCGGCTGGCCGACAAGCTCGAAGAGATCACCGGCCGCAAGATCCCGGTCGGCTCGCTCGACATCACCATGTACCGCGACGACCTGCGCCTGCGGCCCGCCCGCACGCTGGCCCGCACCGAGATCCCCGGTGACGGCGTCGACGGCCGGCTGGTCGTCCTCGTCGACGACGTGCTCTTCTCCGGTCGCACCATCCGCGCCGCGCTCGACGCCCTCGGCGACATCGGCAGGCCGCGCGCCGTGCAGCTCGCCGTCCTGGTCGACCGCGGCCACCGCGAACTCCCGATCCGCGCCGACTATGTCGGCAAGAACCTCCCCACGTCGCTGCGGGAGACGGTCAAGGTCCAGCTCGCCGAGGAGGACGGTCGCGACACCGTGCTGCTCGGTGTCCGCGAGACCGCCCCGGCCGGCGAGCAGTAGCACTCCTCCGTACGCCTCCGAATTCCGTACGGACGTGCCACCTGCGCGCCCGCATGCCGCCGTGCTGTCCGGGTGACAACCCCGGACGCCCGAACTCCAGACAACGGAGCACACCCAGATGAAGCGCCACCTCATCTCGGCCGCCGACCTCACCCGCGACGACGCCGTGCTGATCCTCGACACCGCCGAGGAGATGGCCCGGGTCGCCGACCGGCCGATCAAGAAACTGCCGACCCTGCGCGGCCGCACCGTGGTCAACCTCTTCTTCGAGGACTCGACGCGGACCCGGATCTCCTTCGAGGCCGCCGCCAAGCGGCTCTCCGCCGACGTCATCAACTTCTCCGCCAAAGGGTCTTCGGTCTCCAAGGGCGAGTCCCTCAAGGACACCGCGCTGACCCTGGAGGCGATGGGCGCGGACGCCGTCGTCATCCGGCACGGTGCGTCCGGAGCCCCCTACCGGCTCGCCACCTCCGGCTGGATCGACGGCGCGGTCGTCAACGCCGGGGACGGCACCCACGAGCACCCCACGCAGGCGCTGCTCGACGCCTTCACCATGCGCCGCCGGCTGGTCGGCGCGGACGCCGGGATAGGGCGTGGCCTGGACGGGCGGCGGATCACGATCGTCGGCGATGTGCTGCACAGCCGGGTGGCCCGCTCCAACGTCCTGCTGCTGCACACCCTCGGCGCCGAGGTCACGCTGGTCGCTCCGCCCACCCTGGTGCCGATCGGCGTCGAGAACTGGCCGTGCGAGGTGTCGTTCGCACTCGACGAGGTGCTGCCGAAGTCCGACGCGGTGATGATGCTGCGTGTGCAGAGCGAGCGGATGAACGCCGCCTTCTTCCCGACCGAGCGTGAGTACTCGCGCCGCTACGGCCTGGACGGCGACCGCATGGCCCGGATGCCGGAGCACGCCATCATCATGCACCCCGGCCCGATGAACCGCGGCATGGAGATCACCGCCGAGGTCGCCGACTCCGACCGCTGCACGGCCGTCGAGCAGGTCGCCAACGGCGTCTCGACCCGCATGGCCGTCCTGTATCTGCTTCTGGGCGGCAACGAGCCCGCCGTCAGCCCCACCCGCACCGAGGAGAAGAAGTAACCATGAGCAAGATCCTTATTCGTGGCGCGAAGGTGCTGGGCGGCGAGGCGCAGGACGTCCTGATCGACGGCGAGACCATCGCTGAGGTCGGTACGGGAATCGAGGCCGGCGACGCGACCGTCGTCGAGGCCGAGGGACAGATCCTGCTGCCCGGTCTCGTCGACCTGCACACCCACCTGCGCGAGCCCGGCCGCGAGGACTCCGAGACCGTCCTCACCGGCACCAAGGCGGCCGCTGTCGGCGGTTTCACCGCCGTACACGCCATGGCGAACACCTTCCCCGTCGCCGACACCGCAGGCGTCGTCGAGCAGGTCTACCGCCTCGGCAAGGAGTCCGGCTACTGCGACGTGCAGCCCGTCGGCGCCGTCACCGTGGGCCTGGAGGGCAAGCAGCTCGCCGAGCTCGGCGCGATGCACGACTCCGCCGCCGGCGTGAAGGTCTTCTCCGACGACGGCAAGTGCGTCGACGACGCCGTGATCATGCGCCGTGCGCTGGAGTATGTGAAGGCCTTCGACGGCGTCGTCGCCCAGCACGCCCAGGAGCCCCGCCTCACCGAGGGCGCCCAGATGAACGAGGGCATCGTCTCCTCCGAGCTCGGACTCGGCGGCTGGCCGGCCGTCGCCGAGGAGTCGATCATCGCCCGCGATGTCCTCCTCGCCGCCCACGTCGGTTCCCGTGTCCACATCTGCCACCTCTCGACGGCAGGCTCGGTCGAGATCGTCCGCTGGGCCAAGTCCAAGGGCTGGAACGTCACCGCCGAGGTCACCCCGCACCACCTGCTGCTCACCGACGAGCTGGTACGTACGTACAACCCGGTCTACAAAGTGAACCCGCCGCTGCGCACAGAGGCGGACGTCCTGGCCCTGCGCGAGGCCCTCGCCGACGGCACCATCGACTGCGTCGCCACCGACCACGCCCCGCACCCGCACGAGGACAAGGACTGCGAGTGGGCCGCGGCCGCCATGGGCATGGTGGGCCTGGAGACCGCGCTCTCCGTCGTCCAGCAGACGATGGTCGAGACCGGGCTGCTCGACTGGGCCGCGGTCGCCGACCGGATGTCCTTCCGCCCGGCGCAGATCGGCCGTCTGGACGGCCACGGCCGCCCCGTCTCGGCAGGTGAGCCCGCGAACCTCACGCTCGTCGATCCGGCATACCGTGGACTCGTGGACCCCGCGGGCTTCGCCTCCCGCAGCCGCAACACCCCCTACCAGGGCCGTGAGCTGCCGGGACGCGTGACCCACACCTTCCTGCGGGGCCGGGCCACGGTCGTCGACGGGAAGCTCGCGTGACATCTCTCATCCAAATCGCCGCCGAGCAGAAGTCGGCGGATGTGACCGACTGGGCCGCCCGCATCGGCTGGGTCGTCGGACTGCTGCTGTTCATCGCGTTCGTCTACTGGCTGATGCGCCAGGGATGGAAGTGGCGCGGCAGCCTCCAGTCCGACCTGCCCGAGCTGCCTGCCGTGCCCGAGGCGCCGGGCGAGGCGAAACTTGAGCTGACCGGCCGCTACCACGGCTCCACGACCGCAGGGCAGTGGCTGGACCGGATCGTCGCCCACGGCCTGGGCGCACGCAGCCGGGTCGAGCTCAGGCTCACGGACGCGGGCCTCGAGGTCGTACGCCCCGGGGCGCGGGACTTCTTCGTCCCGCAGGCGGCCCTGCGCGAGGCCAGGCTGGACAAGGGCATCGCGGGCAAGGTCCTCGCCGAGGGCGGACTGCTGATCGTCACCTGGGCGCACGGCGACAAGCTGATCGACTCCGGCTTCCGCTCCGACCACGCGGCCGAGCAGGCCGCCTGGGTCGAGGCGATCAACACCATGAGCACTCTGAACAGCACGACGGAAGGCACCGCACGATGACGACCTCCAATCCGGGGCACGCCTCGAAGAGGCAAGGGGCGTCTCCCGCCGTACTCGTCCTGGAGGACGGCCGCACCTTCCGCGGCCGCGCCTACGGGGCCGTGGGGGAGACCTTCGGCGAGGCGGTGTTCAACACCGGCATGACCGGTTACCAGGAGACGCTCACCGACCCCTCGTACCACCGCCAGGTCGTCGTGATGACCGCCCCGCACGTCGGCAACACCGGCGTCAACGACGAGGACGACGAGTCCAAGCGGATCTGGGTCGCCGGCTATGTCGTCCGCGACCCCGCGCGGGTGCCCTCCAACTGGCGCTCCCAGCGCTCCCTGGACGACGAGCTCGTATCCCAGGGCGTGGTGGGCATCAGCGGCATCGACACCCGTGCGCTCACCCGCCATCTGCGTGAGCGCGGCGCGATGCGCGTCGGCATCTTTTCCGGCGATGCGCTCGCCGACCAGGCCACGCTGCTCGCGCGGGTGCAGGAAGCGCCCCGGATGAAGGGCGCGAACCTCTCCGCCGAGGTGGCCACCACCGAGGCGTACGTCGTCCCGGCGATCGGGACCAAGCGCTTCACCGTCGCCGCCATAGACCTCGGCATCAAGGGCATGACCCCGCACCGGATGGCCGAGCGCGGCATCGAGGTGCACGTCCTGCCCGCCACCGCCACGGTCGATGACGTGTACGCCGTGAACCCCGACGGCGTGTTCCTCTCCAACGGTCCCGGCGACCCGGCGACCGCCGACCTGACCGTGGTCAAGGGCGTACTGGAGCGCAAGACCCCCCTTTTCGGCATCTGCTTCGGCAACCAGCTGCTCGGCCGCTCGCTCGGCTTCGGCACGTACAAGCTGAAGTACGGCCACCGCGGCATCAACCAGCCCGTGCAGGACCGCTCCACCGGCAAGGTCGAGGTCACCGCCCACAACCACGGGTTCGCCGTCGACGCGCCGCTCGACAAGGTCTCCGAGACCCCCTACGGCCGCGCCGAGGTCTCCCACGTCTGCCTCAATGACAACGTGGTGGAGGGCCTGAAGCTGCTCGACCAGCCGGCCTTCAGCGTCCAGTACCACCCCGAGGCGGCCGCGGGCCCGCACGACGCCGCGTACCTCTTCGACCGCTTCGTATCCCTGATGGAGGGCCAGCGTGCCTAAGCGCTCCGATATCCAGTCCGTCCTGGTCATCGGCTCCGGCCCGATCGTCATCGGCCAGGCCGCCGAGTTCGACTACTCCGGCACCCAGGCCTGCCGCGTCCTCAAGTCCGAGGGCCTGCGCGTCATCCTGGTGAACTCCAACCCGGCGACGATCATGACCGACCCGGAGATCGCCGACGCCACGTACGTCGAGCCGATCACCCCGGAGTTCGTCGAGAAGATCATCGCCAAGGAGCGCCCCGACGCGCTGCTGCCCACCCTCGGCGGCCAGACCGCGCTCAACACCGCGATCTCCATGCACGAGCAGGGTGTGCTCGAGAAGTACGGCGTCGAGCTCATCGGCGCCAATGTCGAGGCGATCAACAAGGGCGAGGACCGCGACCTGTTCAAGGGCGTCGTCGAGGCGGTCCGCACCAAGATCGGCCACGGCGAGTCCGCCCGCTCGGTCATCTGTCACTCCATGGACGACGTCCTGGCGGGCGTCGACGAGCTGGGCGGCTACCCGGTCGTCGTCCGCCCCTCCTTCACCATGGGCGGCGCCGGCTCCGGCTTCGCGCACGACGAGGACGAGCTGCGCCGTATCGCGGGACAGGGCCTCACACTCTCGCCGACCACCGAGGTGCTCCTGGAGGAGTCCATCCTCGGCTGGAAGGAGTACGAGCTGGAGCTGATGCGCGACAAGCACGACAACGTCGTGGTCGTCTGCTCCATCGAGAACTTCGACCCCATGGGCGTGCACACCGGCGACTCGATCACCGTCGCGCCCGCGATGACGCTGACGGACCGTGAGTACCAGCGGCTGCGCGACGTCGGTATCGCGATCATCCGCGAGGTCGGCGTGGACACCGGCGGCTGCAACATCCAGTTCGCCGTCAACCCCGACGACGGCCGGATCATCGTCATCGAGATGAACCCGCGGGTGTCGCGGTCCTCGGCGCTGGCGTCGAAGGCCACCGGCTTCCCGATCGCCAAGATCGCCGCCCGTCTCGCCGTCGGCTACACCCTCGACGAGATCCCCAACGACATCACCGAGAAGACCCCGGCGTCCTTCGAGCCCACGCTCGACTACGTCGTCGTCAAGGTGCCGCGCTTCGCCTTCGAGAAGTTCCCGTCCGCCGACGCCACCCTCACCACCACCATGAAGTCGGTGGGCGAGGCCATGGCGATCGGCCGGAACTTCACCGAGGCGCTCAACAAGGCCCTGCGCTCGCTGGAGAAGAAGGGCTCGCAGTTCTCCTTCACCGGCGATCCCGGCGACAAGGGCGGGCTGCTGCTGGCCGCCAAGGTCCCCACCGACGGCCGGATCAACACCGTCATGCAGGCCATCCGCGCGGGCGCCACCCCCGAAGAGGTCTTCGAAGCGACGAAGATCGACCCCTGGTTCGTCGACCAGCTCTTCCTGATCAAGGAGTACGCCGACGAGCTCGCCTCCGCCGAGAAGCTCGACCCCGAGCTGCTCGCGGACGCAAAGCACCACGGCTTCTCCGACGTCCAGATCGCCGAGATCCGCGGGCTGCGCGAGGACGTCGTACGCGAGGTCCGGCACGCGCTGGGCATTCGCCCGGTCTACAAGACGGTCGACACCTGCGCCGCCGAATTCGCCGCGAAGACCCCGTACTTCTACTCCTCCTACGACGAGGAGAGCGAGGTCGCGCCGCGCGAGAAGCCCGCCGTGATCATCCTCGGCTCGGGGCCCAACCGCATCGGCCAGGGCATCGAGTTCGACTACTCCTGCGTCCACGCCTCCTTCGCGCTCAGCGACGCCGGCTACGAGACCGTGATGGTCAACTGCAACCCCGAGACCGTCTCCACCGACTACGACACCTCCGACCGGCTCTACTTCGAGCCGCTCACCCTGGAGGACGTCCTGGAGATCGTCCACGCCGAGTCGCAGGCCGGCCCGATCGCCGGTGTGATCGTCCAGCTGGGCGGCCAGACCCCGCTGGGTCTCGCGCAGGCGCTCAAGGACAACGGCGTGCCGATCGTCGGCACCTCGCCCGAGGCCATCCACTCCGCCGAGGACCGCGGCGCCTTCGGCCAGGTGCTCGCCGAAGCCGGTCTCCCGGCCCCCAAGCACGGCACCGCGACCACCTTCGCCGGGGCCAAGGCCATCGCCGACGAGATCGGCTACCCCGTCCTCGTACGCCCGTCGTACGTGCTCGGCGGGCGCGGCATGGAGATCGTGTACGACGAGGCCCGCCTCGAGTCGTACATCGCCCAGTCCACCGAGATCAGCCCCACCCGTCCGGTGCTGGTCGACCGTTTCCTCGACGACGCGATCGAGATCGACGTCGACGCGCTCTACGACGGCACCGAGCTCTACCTCGGCGGCGTGATGGAGCACATCGAGGAGGCCGGCATCCACTCCGGCGACTCGGCCTGTGCACTGCCCCCGATCACGCTCGGCGGTTTCGACATCAAGCGGCTGCGGGCCTCGACCGAGGCCATCGCGCGCGGCGTCGGGGTGCGCGGACTGATCAACATCCAGTTCGCGATGGCCGGGGACATCCTGTACGTCCTCGAGGCCAACCCGCGTGCCTCGCGCACCGTCCCCTTCACCTCGAAGGCGACCGCCGTGCCGCTGGCGAAGGCCGCCGCCCGCATCTCGCTCGGCGCGACCATCGCCGAGCTGCGCACCGAGGGCCTGCTGCCATCGAACGGCGACGGCGGGACGCTCCCGATGGACGCGCCGATCTCCGTCAAGGAGGCCGTGATGCCGTGGTCGCGCTTCCGCGACATCCACGGCCGCGGCGTTGACACCGTCCTCGGCCCGGAGATGCGCTCCACCGGTGAAGTCATGGGCATCGACACGGTGTTCGGCACCGCGTACGCCAAGTCCCAGGCGGGCGCGTACGGTCCGCTGCCCACCAAGGGCCGCGCGTTCATCTCCGTCGCCAACCGCGACAAGCGCTCGATGATCTTCCCGGCCCGTGAGCTGGTCGCGCACGGCTTCGAGCTGCTCGCCACGTCCGGCACGGCCGAGGTGCTCAAGCGCAACGGCATCAACGCCACCATCGTGCGCAAGCAGAGCGAGGGCCTGGGCCCGAACGGCGAGCGGACCATCGTCCAGCTCATCCACGACGGCGATGTCGACCTCATCGTCAACACCCCGTACGGCACCGGCGGCCGTCTCGACGGCTACGACATCCGTACGGCGGCGGTGGCGCGCTCCGTGCCCTGCCTGACGACGGTCCAGGCGCTCGCTGCCGCTGTCCAGGGCATCGACGCGCTCAACCGCGGGGATGTGGGTGTGCGTTCACTCCAGGAACACGCAGAACACCTGACCGCGGCCCGCGACTAGCAATCGGGGAGGGGGACACCGGAAACGGTGTCCCCCTCTTTGTGAGGACACCACCATGTACAAGTTCATCTTCAAGCTCCTCTTCAAGCGGATGGACCCGGAGCAGGCCCACTACCTGGCCTTCCGCTGGATCCGGCTCGCGGTCCGCATCCCCGTCCTGCGTACGTTCATCGCGGCAGTGCTCGCGCCCCGCTACAAGGAGCTGCGCACCGAGGCGCTCGGTCTGCGCATGCACGGCCCGTTCGGCCTCGCCGCAGGATTCGACAAGAACGCCGTCGCCATCGACGGCATGTCGATGCTCGGCTTCGACCACATCGAGATCGGCACGGTCACGGCACAGCCGCAGCCGGGCAACCCCAAGCAGCGGCTGTTCCGGCTCGTACCGGACCGTGCGCTGATCAACCGCATGGGCTTCAACAACGAGGGCTCGGCGGCCGTCGCCGAGCGGCTGGCCTCCCGGAAGGCGGTCTTCAGGACCGTCGTGGGCGTCAACATCGGCAAGACGAAGGTCGTGCCCGAGGCGGAGGCGGCGGCCGACTACGTGACGTCGACCGAGCGCCTGGCGCGCCACGCCGACTACCTGGTCGTCAATGTCTCGTCGCCGAACACGCCCGGCCTGCGCAACCTCCAGGCGACCGAATCGCTGCGCCCGCTGCTGACGGCCGTACGCGAGGCGGCCGATCGCAGCGTCGAAGACCGCCGCGTCCCCCTCCTGGTCAAGATCGCGCCGGACCTCGCGGACGAAGACGTGGACGCGGTCGCGGACCTGGCCCTCGAGCTCGGCCTGGACGGCATCATCGCCACCAACACGACCATCGCGCGCGAAGGCCTCGGCCTGAAGTCCGATCCGGCGCTGACCAAGGAGACCGGCGGGCTGTCCGGAGCGCCGGTCAAGGCGCGCTCCCTGGAGGTGCTGAGCCGCCTGTACGCGCGCGTGGGCGACCGGATCACGCTCATCGGCGTCGGGGGCATCGAGAACGCAGAGGACGCCTGGCAGCGCATCCTCGCGGGCGCCACGCTTGTGCAGGGCTACAGCGCCTTCATCTACGAGGGCCCCTTCTACGCCCGCGCCATCCACAAGGGCCTGGCCGCCCGGCTCAAGGCCTCCCCGTACCCCACCCTCGCCGAGGCCGTCGGCGCCGAGACCCGGAAGGCAGCCAAGTGACCCTCGAACCGTTCGGCGCACGCCTGCGCCACGCCATGGACACCCGTGGCCCGCTCTGCGTCGGCATCGACCCGCACGCGTCCCTGCTGACCGCCTGGGGCCTGAACGACGACATCGCCGGCCTGGAGCGCTTCACGCGTACGACCGTGGAGGCCTTGGCCGACCGGGTCGCCGTCCTGAAGCCCCAGTCGGCGTTCTTCGAGCGCTTCGGCTCGCGCGGCATCGCCGTCCTGGAAAAGACGGTCGAGGAGGCGCGGGCGGCGGGCGCGCTGGTGCTGATGGACGCCAAGCGGGGGGACATCGGCTCGACGATGGGCGCGTACGCCGCGACCTTCCTCGACAAGGACTCGCCGCTCTTCTCGGACGCGGTGACCCTCTCGCCGTACCTGGGCTTCGGCTCGCTGCGTCCGGCGCTGGACGCGGCCGCGGTCTCCGGCGCGGGCGTGTTCGTACTCGCCCTCACCTCGAACCCGGAGGGCGCGGAGGTGCAGCGCTCCACCGCCGCGGACGGGCGATCCCTCGCGCAGGTGATGCTGGACCACATGACCGTGGAGAACGCCGGTGCGCAGCCGCTCGGCTCGGTCGGCGCGGTGGTCGGCGCGACGCTGGGCGACGCGGGTGTGAACCTCGACATCAACGGGCCGCTGCTGGCCCCGGGCATCGGCGCGCAGGGCGCGACCCCGGCGGACCTTCCCGGAGTCTTCGGCGCGGCGGTCGGCAATGTCGTGCCGAGCGTGAGCCGCGGCGTGCTGCGGCACGGTCCGGACGTGGCGGCGCTGCGGGAGTCGGCGGCGCGTTTCGCGGACGAGGTGCGATCGGCCGTTTCGGGGGCCTAGCGCTTCCGCAGAGGGGCCTCGAAAACCTCCGCAGCGGCCGCATTGGCAGAATCTCGGCCAAAAAAGCGGGTCGATATGTCAGAAATGTCCTGGTCGGTCGATGCTGACCAGGACTTTTCGTCTGTTCTCGCTGACTGGAGCGGTCATGCCCGCTAGTCTCCGTCGAAGAGCGAACGTGCACTGCGTTGCTCGTTGCTCGCCTGGTGTGGGGCGACTAGGTTCCTCACCGGTCCGTATCCGACAGTTCGACATCCGAGGTGACGTAGGCGTGGCTCTTCCGCCCCTTACCCCTGAACAGCGCGCAGCCGCGCTCGAAAAGGCCGCCGCGGCTCGCCGGGAGCGGGCCGAGGTCAAAAATCGACTCAAGCACTCCGGCGCCTCGCTCCATGAGGTCATCAAGCAGGGCCAGGAGAACGACGTCATCGGCAAGATGAAGGTCTCCGCTCTCCTTGAGTCCCTGCCAGGCGTGGGCAAGGTCCGCGCCAAGCAGATCATGGAGAGGCTCGGCATCTCCGAGAGCCGTCGCGTGCGCGGTCTCGGCTCGAACCAGATCGCGTCTCTCGAGCGCGAGTTCGGCGGCGGCGCCGCCTGACGTTCTCGGGCACTCCCGAGAACCTGGATAATCGCTGCATGGCAGCAGAGGTACGTCCGCGGCTGACCGTGCTCTCCGGCCCCTCCGGGGTCGGCAAGAGCACGGTCGTCGCCCATATGCGCAAGGTCCACCCCGAGGTATGGCTCTCGGTGTCGGCCACTACAAGAAAGCCGCGCCCCGGCGAGCGTCACGGCGTCGAGTACTTCTTCGTCACCGACGAGGAATTCGACAAGCTGATTGCCAATGGCGAGCTGCTGGAATGGGCGGAGTTCGCGGGCCACCGCTACGGCACGCCGCGCCGCGCGGTCCTCGATCACCTGGAGGCGGGCGAGCCCGTCCTGCTGGAGATCGACCTCCAGGGCGCCCGGCAGGTCAAGGAGTCCATGCCGGAGGCGCTGCTGGTCTTCCTGGCCCCGCCGAGCTGGGAGGAGCTGGTGCGCCGTCTCACCGGCCGGGGCACCGAGCCGCCCGAGGTCATCGAGCGCCGGCTGGAGGCGGCCAAGGTGGAGCTGGCGGCCGAGTCGGAGTTCGATACGACCCTGGTCAACACCTCCGTCGAGGACGTAGCACGTGAGCTGCTAGCCTTGATGCAAGTTGTTTGATCTTTTTCTGTTTTTCCCTGAAGTTTCTTCGGAAGGCTAGAGCGTGTCCTCTTCCATCACTGCGCCCGAGGGCATCATCAACCCGCCGATCGACGAGCTGCTCGAGGCGACTGACTCGAAGTACAGCCTCGTGATCTACGCGGCCAAGCGCGCGCGTCAGATCAATGCGTACTACTCGCAGCTCGGTGAGGGTCTGCTCGAGTACGTCGGCCCGCTTGTGGACACCCATGTCCACGAGAAGCCGCTCTCGATCGCCCTGCGGGAGATCAACGCGGGTCTGCTGACCTCGGAGGCCATCGAGGGCCCGGCTCAGTAGCGATTTACGTTCTTCAGCGTTTTGCGTTCTTCACCACAGGCCTGGCGGCGCGACTGCCGGGCCTGTGGTGTGTCATGGGGAGGTACGCATCCGAGTGCGGGGAGACGCAGCAGTGGACAAGCCGAAGGTCGTTCTGGGGGTCAGTGGAGGCATCGCCGCGTACAAGGCGTGCGAGCTGCTGCGGAGGCTGACGGAGTCGGACCATGACGTACGCGTCGTGCCCACCGAGTCCGCGCTGCACTTCGTCGGCGCCGCGACCTGGTCGGCGCTCTCCGGACACGCCGTCTCGACCGAGGTCTGGTCCGACGTCCACGAGGTTCCGCACGTACGGATCGGGCAGGGCGCCGATCTGGTCGTCGTAGCGCCGGCCACCGCCGACATGCTCGCCAAGGCGGCCCACGGCCTCGCCGACGACCTGCTGACCAACACCCTCCTCACCGCACGCTGTCCGGTGGTCTTCGCGCCCGCGATGCACACCGAGATGTGGGAGCACCCCGCCACCCAGGAGAACGTCGCGACCCTGCGCCGCCGCGGGGCCGTCGTCATCGAGCCCGCCGTCGGCCGGCTCACCGGCGTAGACACCGGCAAGGGGCGGCTGCCCGAGCCGGACGAGATCTTCGAGGTCTGCCGCCGGGTACTTGCCCGCGGCGTGGCCGCCCCGGACCTCGCGGGCCGCCATGTGGTCGTCAGCGCGGGCGGCACGCGCGAGCCCCTGGACCCGGTGCGCTACCTGGGGAACCGCTCCTCCGGCAAGCAGGGATACGCCCTGGCCCGCACCGCCGCGGCCCGTGGCGCCCGCGTCACGCTCATCGAGGCCAACACCGGGCTGCCGGACCCGGCGGGCGTCGACGTCGTCCACGTCGGCACGGCGGTCCAGCTGCGCGAGGCCGTGCTCAAGGCCGCGGCGGAAGCCGACACGGTGGTGATGGCCGCGGCCGTCGCGGACTTCCGCCCCGCCGCGTACGCCGCAGGAAAGATCAAGAAGAAGGACGGTCAGGAGCCCGCGCCCATCGCGCTGGTCCGCAATCCCGACATCCTCGCCGAGATCTCCGCCGAGCGGGCCCGCCCCGCCCAGGTGATCGTCGGCTTCGCCGCCGAGACGGACGACGTACTCGCCAACGGCCGCGAAAAGCTGCGCCGCAAGGGCTGTGACCTTCTCGTCGTCAATGAGGTGGGGGAGCGCAAGACGTTCGGCTCCGAGGAGAACGAAGCGGTGGTGCTCGCCGCGGACGGCGGTGAGACTCCGGTGCCGTACGGGCCCAAGGAGTCCCTCGCCGACATCGTCTGGGACCTGGTAGTCCCACGGCTTGGGTGAATTCTTGGTTTCGCCGCGACGAGTGGTCGAAATCACGTGAAATCCGACGTATCACCCTAGGATCGGGGTCTATCGCCCTGCCGTACCGGACCGGAGTCCTGGTCGTAGAGCTCCCACGGAGCGAGACGGGTGGACCGGCGGCGGAGGGTGACGGATAAACTGCTCATGGACCGTCGCGAGGCGCAGCCCTCCGGGCGGTCCGCCAATGATCAGCCAGCAGCCGCTGCAACCCCAGGGAGCATTGTGTCCCGTCGTCTGTTCACCTCGGAGTCTGTGACCGAGGGTCACCCCGACAAGATCGCTGACCAGATCAGCGACACGATCCTCGACGCCCTTCTGCGGGAGGACCCGACCTCCCGGGTCGCCGTGGAGACCTTGATCACCACCGGTCTGGTGCACGTCGCCGGCGAGGTGACCACCAAGGCGTACGCGGACATCCCCACGCTCGTTCGCAACAAGGTCCTCGAGATCGGCTACGACTCCTCGAAGAAGGGCTTCGACGGCGCTTCCTGCGGCGTCTCGGTCTCCATCGGCGCGCAGTCGCCGGACATCGCGCAGGGCGTCGACACCGCGTACGAGAAGCGCGTCGAGGGCGACGAGGACGAGCTCGACAAGCAGGGCGCCGGCGACCAGGGCCTGATGTTCGGCTACGCCACCGACGAGACGCCCGAGCTGATGCCGCTGCCGATCCACCTGGCGCACCGGCTCTCCCGCCGCCTCTCCGAGGTCCGCAAGAACGGGACCATCCCCTACCTGCGCCCCGACGGCAAGACCCAGGTCACCATCGAGTACGACGGCGACAAGGCCGTCCGCCTCGACACCGTCGTGGTCTCCTCGCAGCACGCCTCGGACATCGACCTGGACTCGCTGCTCGCTCCCGACATCCGCGAGTTCGTCGTCGAGCACGTGCTGAAGCAGCTGGTGGACGACGGCATCAAGCTGGACACCGACGGCTACCGTCTGCTGGTCAACCCGACCGGACGGTTCGAGATCGGCGGCCCGATGGGCGACGCCGGCCTCACCGGCCGCAAGATCATCATCGACACCTACGGCGGCATGGCCCGTCACGGCGGCGGCGCGTTCTCCGGCAAGGACCCGTCCAAGGTGGACCGCTCGGCGGCGTACGCGATGCGCTGGGTCGCCAAGAACGTCGTGGCCGCCGGCCTCGCGGCGCGCTGCGAGGTGCAGGTCGCGTACGCGATCGGCAAGGCCGAGCCGGTCGGCCTCTTCGTCGAGACCTTCGGCACCGCCACGATCGACGTGGACAAGATCGAGCAGGCGATCGGAGAGGTCTTCGACCTGCGCCCGGCGGCCATCATCCGCGACCTGGATCTGCTGCGCCCGATCTACGCGCAGACGGCGGCGTACGGGCACTTCGGCCGCGAGCTGCCGGACTTCACGTGGGAGCGCACGGACCGCGTGGACGCGCTGCGCAGGGCTGTGGGTCTGTAAACACTGCACGCGCACGGCGGCCCCGGACCGACAAGGTCCGGGGCCGCCGTGCTGTCAGTGGCGTCTGGTAGGAATTTGGCTGTGAGCAGCGACGACAAGCAGCCCGAAGAGCCCGCCGCCGGTGGGCCGGAGCAGCTTGCTCTCATCCGCGAGACCGTCCGCAAGGCCAAGGTCCCGAAGGCCAAGCCACGGACCTGGCGAGGGGCCGCGCTGGCCAAGGAGCTGCCCGTTGCGCGGGTGATGGTCAACAAGGGCGTGCTCCATCTCGACCAGTATTTCGACTATGCCGTGCCCGAGGAGCTGGACGCGGACGCGCAGCCCGGGGTTCGGGTGCGGGTGCGGTTCGGGGCCGGGGGGCACCGGGTGCGGGAAGGGCGGCGGGAAGGGGGCGGCCTGATCGACGGGTTTCTCATCGAGCGGCGTGCCGAGACGGACTACGGAGGAGCGCTCGCCGCGCTCGCCTATGTCGTCTCGCCCGAGCCGGTGCTCAGCCCGGAGATGCTGGCCCTCGCGCGCGCGGTCGCCGATCGGTATGCGGGGAGCCTGGCAGATGTGCTGCAGCTCGCCATCCCGCCCAGGAACGGCCGTGCCGAGTCGAAGCCCTCGCCGGAGCCGCTGCCGCCGCCCGCCGCGCCGGACGCCGGGAGCTGGGTTCGGTACGGCCGCGGGGCGGCGTTTGTGGAGGCGCTCGCGACCGGGGGTGCGCCGCGGGCCGTGTGGACCGCGCTGCCCGGACCGCAGTGGCCGGACGAGCTGGCGCGGGCCGTCGTGGCGACGCTCGCCTCCGGGCGGGGCGCGCTGGTCGTTGTCCCGGACGGGCGGCGTGCGGCGCGGGTCGATGCCGCGCTCACCGCGCTGCTGGGGGAGGGCCGCCATGCGGTGCTGACCGCCGAGTCCGGGCCCGAGAAGCGGTACCGGCAGTGGCTCGCCGTGCGGCGCGGGTCGGTGCGGGCCGTCGTCGGGACGAGGGCCGCGATGTTCGCTCCCGTACAGGATCTCGGGCTGGTCGCCGTCTGGGACGACGGCGACTCCAGCCACAGCGATGAGAACGCACCGTTCCCGCATGTGCGCGAGGTCCTCGAGCTGCGGGCCACGCACGACAAGTGCGGCTTCCTGCTGGGGAGTACGAGCTGCACGGTGGAGGCGGCCCAGCTGGTGGAGAGCGGCTGGGCCCTGCCGCTGATCGCCGACCGTGAGCAGGTACGCAGCGCCGCGCCCCTGGTGCGTACGGTCGGGGACGGGGAGCTGGCGCGAGACGAGGCGGCGCGGGCGGCGCGGCTGCCGAGTCTGGCCTGGCAGACCGTCCGCGACGGGCTGCAGAGCGGACCGGTGCTGGTCCAGGTGCCCAGGCGGGGCTATGTGCCCAGGCTCGCGTGCGAGCGGTGCCGCACGCCCGCGCGGTGCCGGCACTGTTCCGGGCCGCTGGAGGCGCCCGACGAAAGGGATCTGACCTGTGGGTGGTGCGGACGCGGTGCGGTGGACTGGCACTGCGTCGCGTGCGGGAGTACGAGACTGCGCGCCCAGATCGTGGGCGCGCGGCGTACGGCGGAGGAGCTCGGCCGGGCCTTCCCCGCGGTCCAGGTGCGCACATCGGGCCGCGACCATGTGCTGGACACCGTCCCGGGGCGGCCCGCGCTGGTGGTGAGCACGCCGGGCGCGGAGCCCGTCGCCGACGGTGGATACGCGGCGGCGCTGCTGCTCGACGGCTGGGCGATGGTGGGGCGGCCCGACCTGCGGGCGGGCGAGGACGCGCTGCGGCGCTGGATGGACGCCGCATCGCTGGTGCGCGGGCAGAGCGAGGGCGGCACGGTGGTGATCGTCGCCGAGCCGACACTGCGGCCGGTCCAGGCGCTGGTGCGCTGGGACCCGGTCGGGCATGCGCAGCGCGAGTTGGGTGAGCGGGCGCAGCTGGGGTTCCCGCCGGTCTCCCGGATGGCGTCGGTGACGGGCCGTGCGGAGGCGATAGCCGCGTTTGTGGCGTCGGCCGAACTGCCCGGCGACGCGGAGCTGTTGGGCCCGGTACCGCTGCGGGTCACCGATCCGGGCAGACCACGGCGGCCGGGTGACCCCCCAGTGGGCGAGGTGTGGGAGCGGGCGCTGCTGAGGGTGCCGCCGGGCAGCGGGGCGGCGCTGGCGGCCGCGCTGAAGTCGGCACAGGCGGCCCGGCTGGCCCGCGGGGGCACCGAGCCGGTACGGATCAGGATCGACCCGCCGGACATCGGCTGACGGGATGCTGAGGGACGCTTAAGGGATGGGGACAAGGCCGGGCCGCACGTTGCGCTGTCGCCCCGCCCCCACGTACAGCGGACGACTGCCCCCACCCGTCAAGGGCAGGGGCAGCCGGGGGTAGGTCAGCCGTTGCGCGGGCCGGGGAAGGCGCTCGGGCGGGCCTCCTCGCGGAGGGAATGGGCGCTGACCGCCGGCTGCGGCGGCATCGCGCGGGCGGCGGGGACGGCCGGCAGGCCCGAGCCCATCGGCACCGTGCGGGTCGGTGCCGGGTCCGCGGCATGGTCCATGTCCGCCGGGCCCGTCTGCTGCGTGGCCCGTCGCGCGCCGTAACGGCGGTGGACCGCCTGCTTGGTCACCCCGAGCGCCGAGCCCACCGCGTCCCACGAGAAGCCCAGCGAACGGTCGAAGTCCACCGCCGCGGTCACCAGTGTCTCGACGCTGTCCCGCAGCTCCTGCGCAAGACGGACGGTCGGGGCCGGGGCCCTGCCGTAGACGACGAAGCCTGTGGACGGGCCGGATCGGCGCGGGCGGTAGACATTTCCCAGCTGGGCGGTGAGCGTGCGCAATGCGTCCACCTGCCGGCGGACCCGCTCGATGTCCCGCACCAACAGGTGCAGGCTTGCTCGGGCTTGAGCGTCGTGGGTTGCGTGGTCGGCCATTGACAAGCCTCTCGAACCGGCGTTGAAAAGGGGTCGGGCCGCATCCGGGGCGGCCCGTTTCGGTCAATCTCTCTTGACCAACGCTCTACCTGGCGATGTGGTCACGCTTCGGGGGCGTATGCACATATGCGCGGGGCGCACGGTCCTCCGTACGCCCCCTGACCCCGGGCCCATAGACTGGTGCGCTGCTCGTCACCGTACGCACCACCAGCTATCTGCACATACCAGCCTGAGAGGCAGTCAGCCACCGATGAAGCTCGTCTTCGCAGGCACCCCCGAGGTCGCCGTACCCTCCCTGGATGCACTGATCGCCTCCGACCGGCATGAAGTCGCCGCCGTCGTCACCCGGCCCGACGCACCCGCCGGACGCGGCCGCCACCTGGTGGCCAGCCCGGTCGCCCAGCGTGCCGAGGAAGCCGGGATCGAGGTGCTCAAGCCGGCCAAGCCGCGGGACGAGGACTTCCTGGCGCGGCTGCGCGAGATCGCGCCCGACTGCTGCCCGGTCGTCGCCTACGGCGCGCTGCTGCCCAAGGTGGCCCTGGACGTGCCCCGGCACGGCTGGGTCAATCTGCACTTCTCGCTGCTGCCCGCCTGGCGCGGCGCCGCACCGGTCCAGCACGCCATCCTCGCCGGGGACGAGATGACGGGCGCCGCGACCTTCCAGATCGAGGAAGGCCTCGACTCAGGTCCGGTGTACGGCGTGATCACCGAGCATGTACGGCCCACCGACACCAGCGGTGACCTGCTCACCCGGCTTGCCTTCGCCGGCTCCGGACTACTCGTCGCGACCATGGACGGTATCGAGGACGGCACCCTGAAGGCCGTGCCGCAGCCGGCCGAGGGCGTCTGGCTCGCGCCGAAGATCACGGTCGAGGACGCGCATGTGGACTGGAAGGCTCCGGCGCTCCGCGTCGACCGCGTCGTCCGCGGCTGCACCCCCGCGCCGGGCGCGTGGACGGTCTTCCGCGGGGAACGGCTCAAGCTGATCCAGGCGGCGCTGGTGCCCGACCGTACGGACCTCGCGCCCGGGGAGCTCTCCGTCGGCAAGAACAACGTCTACGTCGGAACCGGATCGCACGCCGTCGAGCTGCTCTGGGTCCAGCCGCAGGGCAAGAAGCCGATGCGCGCCGCCGACTGGGCGCGCGGGGTGCGCATCGCCCCGGGCGAGAGGGTGGGCGGCACGGACGTAGGCTGAGAGGGTTCGACCTTTCACTGAGGTTCACCTCGCGATACCCGGGCCGGTCGGCCCTGCGGGCCTGCCCTCCGGCCGGGGTCCGGGGGTGTCCCCCGGGAAGACACAGCAACAGCGGAGCACCTTTGAACGAGCAGGCACGTCGCCGTCCCCCCAAGCCGTACCGCCGCCCCAAGAAGGATCCCGTGCGGATCCTGGCCTTCGAGGCGCTGCGGGCCGTCGACGAGAGGGACGCGTACGCCAATCTCGTACTGCCGCCGCTGCTGAAGAAAGCCCGCGAGAAGGACGACTTCGACGGCCGCGACGCGGCGCTCGCCACCGAGCTGGTGTACGGGACGCTGCGCCGCCAGGGCACGTACGACGCGATCATCGCGACGTGCATCGACCGGCCGCTGCGCGAGGTCGACCCGCCGGTGCTCGATGTGCTGGCGCTCGGTGCGCACCAGTTGCTCGGGACGCGGATCCCCACCCACGCCGCCGTGTCGGCGAGCGTGGAGCTGGCGCGGGTGGTGCTCGGCGACGGGCGGGCGAAGTTCGTCAACGCCGTCCTGCGCAAGATCGCGCAGGACGACCTGGACGCCTGGCTGGAGCGGGTTGCTCCGCCGTACGACAAGGACGCCGAGGACCATCTGGCCGTGGTGCACTCGCATCCGCGGTGGGTTGTCTCCGCGCTGTGGGACTCGCTGGGCGGCGGGCGCGCCGGGATCGAGGACCTGCTGGAGGCCGACAACGAGCGGCCAGAGGTGACGCTCGTCGCCCGGCCGGGCCGCTCCACGGCCGCTGAACTGCTCGATGCGGTGGGCGAGGAGTCCGGGCTGCCCGGGCGCTGGTCGCCGTATGCCGTGCGGCTGGCCGAGGGCGGCGAGCCCGGCGCCATCGAAGCCGTACGGGAGGGGCGGGCCGGCGTCCAGGACGAGGGCAGTCAGCTCGTCGCGATCGCGCTGGCCAACGCGCCGCTGGACGGCCCCGACGAGCGGTGGCTCGACGGCTGCGCAGGTCCCGGCGGCAAGGCCGCGCTGCTGGCCGCGCTGGCCGCGGGCCGAGGCGCGTCCCTGCTTGCCTCCGAGAAGCAGCCGCACCGCGCCCGGCTGGTCGAACGGGCGCTGGCGGGCAACCCCGGCCCGTATCAGGTCATCGCCGCGGACGGCACGCGTCCGCCGTGGCGGCCGGGTTCCTTCGACCGTGTGCTCGTCGATGTCCCGTGCTCGGGCCTCGGCGCGCTGCGACGACGTCCGGAGGCCCGCTGGCGGCGGCGTCCCGAGGACCTGGAAGGCTTCGCGCCGCTCCAACGCGCGTTGCTGCGCGAGGCGTTGACGGCCGTACGGATCGGGGGAGTGGTCGGCTACGCGACCTGCTCGCCGCATCTCGCGGAGACCCGGGTGGTCGTCGAGGACGTGCTGAAGGGACGCGGCGGCCCGGCCGCCGAGGCCGAGTGGGTGGACGCGAGGCCCCTGATGCCGGGCGTGCCTGCGCTGGGCGACGGTCCCGATATACAGCTGTGGCCGCATCTGCACGGCACGGACGCGATGTATCTGGCATTGCTGCGTCGTACGGCCTGAGCGGCGAGGCGGCCCCCGCGGCGGCCCCGACAAGACGCTGTACGTCGGGGCTGCGCCCCCCGTTCGCTGCCGCCAAGCCACGCGGCGGCATGGCCACCGGCGGCGGGCTGGTCGACGCCGTCCGCGCCCGGACCGCCCCCGGCCGCTAGCGCCTCGAGGCTCGGACACGCCCGGTGGCAAGGGCGGAGCAGCGGCGGGGCCGGGCTGCTCCATCCGTACAGCAGGGAGCAGCCTGGCCTCGTACGTGCGACCGCGCGGTCGGTCAGCCTCCGAACGTGCCGGTGGTCTCCGCCTTCCAGGCACCGCCCGTGACCTTGTAGACGGTGAGCTGCTTGTTGGTGGCGTCGCCGTATTCGTCGAAGGCGACCTTGCCCATGACGCCGTCGAAGGAGACCTTCTGCACGGCCTCGGTGACCTTGGCGCGGGCGTCGGAGGGCAGCTTGCCGTCCTTTGCCACCGCCTTCACCGCCTGGATGATCGCCCAGGCCGAGTCGTAGGAGAAGCCACCGTAGGCTCCGTACGCCTCCTTGTACCCGGCCGCCTTGTAGTCCGCGATGAACTTCTTGGCGGAGGGCAGGTCCTCGACCGGCGCGCCGACGGACGTGGCCATGTCGCCGTCGCCGCGGGCGCCGGTGAGCTTGAGGTACTCGTCGCTGTAGATCGCGTCGCCGCCGATGAGCGGGATCGCGGCGCCCGACTTCTTGACCTGCGCGCTGAGCGGGCCGGCCACCGGGTACTCACCGCCGTAGTAGACGACGTCCGCCCCCGAGCTCTTGATCTTGGTGGCCACGGAGCCGAAGTCCTTGGTCTCCGGGTTGACGTGCTCGGTGCCGACGACCGCGCCGCCGAGCTTCTTGAAGTGGGCGGAGAAGGTCGCGGCCAGGCCGGCGCCGTAGGTCTTCTTGTCGTCGACGACGAAGACCTTCTTCTTCTTGGCCGTGTTGTACAGGTACTCGGCGGCGAACGGGCCCTGGATGGCGTCCGTGGTCGCGGTCCGGAAGTACGTCTTGAACGGCCGGGCCTTCTCGCCCGTGTTCCACTTGTCGCCCTGGGTGAGGGCGGGGTTGGTGTTCACCGAGACCTCGGGAACCTGGGCGGCGTCGAAGACCTTCTGCATGGACTGGGCCACGGAGGAGTTCAGCGGGCCGACGACTCCGAGGACGCTCTTGTCGGCGACGAGCTTGGTGGCGTTCTGCTGGCCGGAGGAGGGCTGTGCCTGGTCGTCGAGAGCCTCGATCTTGAAGGTGACGCCCGGCACCTCCTTGTTCTTGTTGGCCTGGTTGATGGCGAGGTCGACCGAGTTCTTCATGCCGAGGCCGAGAGCGGAGAGCTCCCCGGTCAACGGCGCGTCGAAACCGATGGTGACGACGGTGGAGCCGCCGCCGGAGGCGTCGTCGGCCTTGCCTGCGTCACGGGAGCCGCACGCCGTGAGCGAGAGTGCTCCGGCGGCGAGCGCGGCGGTGACAGCTATGAGAGAACGGTTGCGCACGATCGGTCCTTTCCCCTTCGAGGCGCCGACCGCGTCGTCAGGGCCGAAGATCGGTCCGCTGGCGCGGCGGCTGGCGTGACTCTAGATGGCGTCCACCGAAGCGAGCAGAGGGGACGAGCCGATGTGATTCTCTTGTTATGGCGCTGCTCAGGCGGAGGACTTCCCTTCATCAGGCCCCTTCCGCGGTCACCATGCGGCGGTGGAGCGTGTCAGTGGACGCCGGGCGGGCACGGGCTGCCCGGTCAGCCTTGGGACGGGACAGCGGAAACGCGAACCTACATGTGAGGCGCGCGGTGTGAGGTGCGCGGCTCACTCCGCGTACATCTTGAGGCGCGCGGCTCAGCCGTCCGCCGGCGCGCCGCCCACCGTGTCGCCCGCCGCAGGCGCCCGCTCCGGCGGCGCGCCCTGCTGCTGCGGCCCGTCCTCGCGGGCCGGTCTGGTCGGCCACCACACCTTCGGTCCCACGTCCAGGAACAGCGCCGTGACCAGCACGGACCGTACGACAAAGGTGTCGAGCAGCACGCCGAGCGCCACCGCGAAGCCGATCTCCGCGAAGGCGACCATGGGCAGTGTGCCGAGTGCCGCGAACGTGCCCGCGAGGACCAGGCCCGCCGAGGTGATGACCGCGCCGGTCGCCGCCAGGCCGGTCAGCACGCCCGCTCTGGTGCCCTGGCGGCCGGCCTCCTCGCGGATCCGGGTGGACAGGAAGATGTTGTAGTCGATGCCCAGCGCCACCAGGAAGACGAAGACGAAGAGCGGGAAGTCCGTCGTCTCGCCCGCGTAGTCGAAGAGGTACCGGAACGCGAGCGCGCTCAGGCCAAGGGCCGCCGCGAAGGACAGCACGACGGTGCCGATCAGCAGCAGCGGGGCGATCACGGACCGCAGCAGCACTGTGAGCACCAGCAGCACCATCGCCAGTACCAGCGGGATGATCAGGTAGTTGTCGTGGGTGGTCGCGGCGTCCATGTCGAGCAGAGCGGCCGTGCCGCCGCCCACTCGCGCGTCGGCGTCCGGAACCGCGTGCACCGCATCCCGTACACGCTCGACCGTCTCCTTGGCGGCCGCGCTGTCCGCGGGATCCGTCATGGTCGCCTCGATCAGCACCCGGCCGTCGTGCACGGGTTTGGTGCCGGGCGGAACTGCGATGGACCGCGGCACCACACCGCGGGTCGCCGCGACGGTCTCACCGACCTGCCGGGCCTGCTCCGCATTGCTGACGATCACCAGCGGATCGCCGCTGCCCGCCGGGAAGTACCGGCTCTGGACCTCCTGCCCGACGATCGAATCGGGCTTCTCGGTGAAGGAGTCGGCGTTGCTGATGCCCTCGGCCCGCAGCTGCATCAGGCCCAGGGAGACGGCGGCGAGGACGATCGCGGTGGCGGCCCAGATCGCGCGCGGGCGGCGGGCGATGCGCCCTCCCGTACGGGCCCAGAAGCCGCGCACGGTCGGCTCGGGCGAGCCGAAGTGCGGGACGGCGGGCCAGAAGATCCAGCGCCCGAAGATCACCAGCAGCGCGGGGAACAGCGTCAGCATGGCCAGCAGGGCGACCGCGACGCCGATAGCGGCGACGGGTCCGAGTCCGCTGGTGGAGTTCATCTCCGCGGCCAGCAGGACCAGCATGCCCAGCACCACCGTGGCGCCGCTGGCCAGCACTGCGGGGCCCGCGCGGTGCAGCGCCAGGGCCATCGCCTCGTGCCGGTCCTCGTGGCGGCGCAGCTCCTCGCGGTAGCGGGCGACCAGCAACAGGGCATAGTCCGTCCCCGCGCCGAAGACGAGGACCGTCAAGATGCCCGCGCTCTGCCCGTTGACCGTGAGATCGGCGTGCTCGGCCAGCAGATAGATCAGCGCCTGCGCGGCGGCAAGCGCGCCGACCACCGAGATCACCGGGACCAGCAGCAGAGTGGGACTGCGGTAGGTGAACAGCAGCATCACGATCACGACACCGAGCGCCGAGAGCAGCAGCGTGGAGTCGATGCCTTCGAAGGCCTTGGAGACGTCGGCCGAGGTGCCGCCGGGCCCGGTGATGTGCACCGCGAGGTCTGCCTTGCCGGTGCCGGTCTCGTCGCGGATGGAGTCGACGGCGGGCGCGATCCGCTCCCAGCCCTTCTCGTCCATCGTGATCGGTACGAAGACCTGGGCGCCCCGCGGGTTGTCGGGACGGTCCAGCACCGGACCGCGGACTTCATCGCCGCGCACCCCGTGCTCCCGCAGCTCCTTGATGGCCGCGACGTCGTCGGCGATGAGCTGTTGATCGGCCGCGGTCAGGCCGCTCTCGCGTACGTACACGACGATCGCCGGGACGACCTCGGGCCTGAACCCCTCGGATTCCTGCAGGACTTGAGTGGATTCCGCGCTGCCGGGCAGCCAGGACGAGGCGTCGTTGTCCTGGGCGTCGGTGAGCTTCTGTGCCAGGGGGAAGGCGAGCACCATCACCGCCAGCCACAGCACCACCACAACCCACTTGCTGCGCCGCCCGCAGACCAGATGGGCGACGCGTTGTCTTGGTGGTGGCTGAAGCTCCTGTGCGCCCGGCATGACGCCCCCAATAGCCCCTCGCGACGGGCCGAATCGCCAGGATTGCACGGACTGTACTGATCCCGGGAGCCCTTGGTCCGTACCGAGAGACAGACCGGGGAGAGGAAGAGCCCCGGAACGTGGCAGGCTTGGCACATGGCCGTTCAGATCAATCCAAGCATTCTTTCCGCCGACTTCTCCCGCCTGGCGGAGGAGGCCAGGGCAGTCGAGGGCGCCGACTGGCTCCATGTCGACGTGATGGACAACCACTTCGTGCCCAACCTCACCCTGGGTGTGCCGGTCGTGGAATCCCTCAGCCGCGCGACGGACACCCCGCTGGACTGCCATCTGATGATCGATGACCCCGATCGCTGGGCCCCGCAGTACGTCGAAGCGGGGGCCGGATCCGTCACCTTCCATGTCGAGGCCGCGGCCGCGCCCGTACGGCTGGCGCGCGAGATCCGGTCCAAGGGCGCCCGTGCCTCGATGGCACTCAAGCCCGCCACCCCGATCGAGCCTTACGAGGACCTGCTCCCCGAGCTCGACATGCTGCTGATCATGACCGTGGAGCCGGGCTTCGGCGGCCAGGCCTTTCTCGACATCATGCTGCCGAAGATCCGCCGTACCCGGGAGCTCATCGCCAAGCACGGTCTGGAGCTGTGGCTGCAGGTCGACGGCGGCGTCTCGGATTCCACGATTGAGCGGTGCGCCGAGGCCGGCGCGGATGTGTTCGTCGCCGGCTCGGCGGTCTACGGCGCCCAGGACCCGGCACAGGCGGTGCGTGCGTTGCGTACGAAGGCGCAGCAGACCCTGGCCTCGGCGCCCTGGGCGTGCGACCACTGAGCCACAAGCAAGTGAACTCAGCCCATCAGGGCTGATCAAGAACCGCCGGATCTGACAGGATGACGGATCCGGAGTGTGTACAGCAGTGAGGAGATCGCGGTGTCGACGGGCCGGTCAGCCATGCGGATGGGACCCGCGGAGCTGGTGCAGGCGGCGGCCATGGCCCGCCGCTTCTACCTCGAGGGCAAATCCAAGATCCAGATCGCGGAGGAGTTCGGCGTCAGCCGCTTCAAAGTCGCGCGGGTCCTGGAGACGGCGCTCGAGCGTGATCTCGTACGGATCGAGATCCGCGTACCCGCGGAACTGGACGCCGAGCGCTCCGACGCGCTCCGCGCACGCTACGGACTGCGGCACGCGGTCGTTGTCGAATCCCCCGCGGAGGGTGCCGACGAGTCGCCCGACCCGGAGAACCTCGGCGAAGTGGCCGCCGATCTGCTCGGCGAGCTTGTGAACGAGGGCGATGTGCTGGGGCTGGCCTGGGGCCGGTCCACCATCCACATGGCCGCCGCGCTCGACCGGCTGCCGCCGTGCACGGTCGTGCAGCTCACCGGCGTGTACGACGCGGGGACCGCCGAGCGCGGCTCGGTCGAGGCGGTACGGCGCGCCGCCCAGGTCTCCGGCGGCGAGGCCCACCCCATCTACGCCCCGATGCTGCTGCCCGACCCGGCGACCGCCGCGGCGCTGCGCAGCCAGACCGGCATCGCCCGCGCCTTCGAGTACTTCGACAAGGTCACCGTCGCGGCCGTCTCCATCGGCTCCTGGGAGCCGGGCATCTCGACCGTGCACGACATGCTCACCGACGAGGAGCGCGCGCACTACGCCTCGCTCGGCGTCGCCGCCGAGATGTCGGCGCATCTCTTCGACGCGGAGGGCCGACGGGTCGGCCGTGACCTGGGCGAGCGGTGCATCACGGTCGAGGCGGACAGGCTGCGCCGTATCCCCGAGGTGGTGGCGATCGCGGGCGGCCAGCGCAAGGCGGAGGCGATCGGGGCCGTACTGCGCTCCGGGCTTGTGACCAGCCTGGTGACGGACACGGCGGCGGCGGACCAGCTGCTGAAGGCCCCGCCGGGACAGCGACCGGCGCTGGACCGGGCAGACCCGGACGACTGAGCGAGGACGCGGGCGGCCGAGTCGGCGCGGGCCATCAGCAGACGTTGTGGGCGGGGGCGCCGGGCGGATCATTTTGGAGGATCTGCTCGACGGCACCCCCGTGAGCTGGAGTTTTCTCCCGGCATCGCATTCTCGTCGCCATGGGACAATGAAGTACGTGCGATTTCCCCGGCTGAAATGCCCGGGGGCCAACTCCGATCGACTGGGATGTTCTGCACGTGCGTTTCCTCAATGACCTGAAGCCGCCGTACGACCTGACGTACGACGACGTATTCATGGTGCCGAGCCGCTCGGCCGTCGGCTCCCGTCAGGGCGTGGACCTCTCCTCGCGCGACGGCTCCGGCACCACCATCCCGCTGGTCGTCGCGAACATGACCGCCATCGCGGGACGCCGGATGGCCGAGACGCTCGCCCGCCGCGGTGGCCTCGTCGTCATCCCCCAGGACATCCCGATCGAGGTCGTCACCGACGTCATCTCCTGGGTCAAGACGCGCCACCTCGTCCTCGACACCCCGATCGTGCTCGCCCCCGGTCAGACCGTCGCCGACGCGCTGTCCCTGTTGCCGAAGCGGGCGCACGACGCCGGTGTCGTCGTCGACGCGGACCACCGGCCCGTCGGTGTCGTCACCGACGCCGACCTGTCCGGGGTCGACCGCTTCACCCAGCTGTCCGAGGTCATGTCCAGGGACCTGCTGCTGCTCGACGCGGACATCGACCCGCGCGACGCCTTCAACAAGCTCGACCACGCCAACCGCCGGTACGCCCCCGCCGTGGACAAGGACGGCCGGCTCGCCGGCATCCTCACCCGCAAGGGCGCCCTGCGCGCGACCCTCTACACCCCCGCCGTCGACGCCGATGGCCGGCTGCGCATCGCCGCCGCCGTCGGCATCAACGGCAATGTGGCGAGCAAGGCCAAGCAGCTCCTCGACGCGGGCGTCGACACCCTGGTCGTCGACACCGCGCACGGTCACCAGGAGTCGATGATCAGCGCGATCAAGGCGGTCCGCGGGCTCGACCCGCAGGTGCCGATCGTCGCGGGCAACATCGTGGCCGCCGAGGGCGTGCGCGATCTCGTCGAAGCCGGCGCGGACATCATCAAGGTCGGTGTGGGCCCCGGCGCCATGTGCACCACCCGCATGATGACCGGCGTGGGCAGGCCGCAGTTCTCGGCCGTGCTGGAGTGCGCCGCCGAGGCGAAGAAGTTCGGCAAGCACGTCTGGGCCGACGGCGGTATCCGCCACCCGCGCGACGTCGCCATGGCACTCGCCGCCGGCGCCTCGAACGTCATGGTCGGCTCCTGGTTCGCCGGGACCTACGAGTCCCCGGGCGACCTCCAGCAGACCGCCGACGGGCGTCTGTACAAGGAGTCCTTCGGCATGGCTTCCGCGCGTGCCGTCCGTAACCGTACGAGCGAGGAGTCGGCGTACGACCGGGCCCGCAAGGCGCTGTTCGAAGAGGGCATCTCCACCTCGCGGATGTTCCTCGACCCGACCCGTCCGGGCGTCGAGGACCTGATCGACTCGATCATCGCGGGCGTCCGCTCCTCCTGCACCTACGCGGGCGCGGGCTCCCTCGAGGAGTTCGCCGAGAAGGCGATCGTCGGCGTCCAGAGCGCCGCCGGTTACGCCGAGGGCAAGCCGCTGCACGCCAGCTGGAACTAGTACGAGCCATCAGCGTCCGGCCCCGCGATCCGCGGCGGCCGGACGCGGCTTTTCCCATCAACTCCCCGCCGGGCCAGGCATGTGTGGCGACAACCGGGGTATACGCGCCCTGCACTGACCACGAGCAGGGGAGGACAAAGTGTCCACGGCGAGCACGGTTACGACCGAACTCACACAGCCTGGAACACGGTGCCCGAACATGGCGGAACTGGATCTTCCGCACGTGCCCAATCCTGGGGAGGTGGCTCCCAGCGACGCACGCGAGATCTCGAAGGTCTTCTTCGTACGGCTCGCTTCGCTGGAAGAGGGAACGCACGCGCACCAGTACGTACGCAACACGCTCATTGAGCTGAACCTGGCGCTGGTCAGGTACGCGGCAGGCCGGTTCCGCAACCGGGCCGAGCAGATGGAGGACATCGTCCAGGTCGGCACCATCGGCCTGATCAAGGCGATCGACCGGTTCGAGCTGAGCCGCGAGGTGGAGTTCGCGACGTTCGCCGTTCCGTACATCATCGGTGAGATCAAGCGGTTCTTCCGTGACACCAGCTGGGCCGTGCATGTGCCGCGCAGGCTGCAGGAGTTGCGGATCGATCTGGCGAAGGCGACCGACGAGCTCTCCCAGGAACTGGACCGCGCGCCGAGCACGGCCGAACTCGCCCAGCACCTCGGGCGCGACGAGGAAGAGATCATCGAGGGCGTGGTCGCCAGCAACGGCTATACGGCAGGCTCGATCGACATGCCGATGGACGACGCCTCCGACCACGCTCCGGTGCCGCTGTCCGACCGGCTGGGCGCGCCCGACGCCGACCTGGAGACCGCGGAGAACGTCCAGGCGCTCAAGCCGCTCATCGAGGAGCTCGACGACCGGGACAGGCGCATCCTGCGGATGCGCTTCGGCGAGGAGATGACCCAGTCGGAGATCGGCGCGGAGCTGGGCGTCTCGCAGATGCATGTGTCCCGGCTGCTGACGCGCATCACGTCGCGGCTGCGTGCGGGACTGCTCGCCGTGGAGTGACCTGACACGGAGCACCAGCCCAATCCCCCCACGGGAGAAGCGGCGTCCCGGTCGGCCGGGACGCCGCTTGTGGGTGTGTCCGGGCTTGTGGGTGTGTCCGGGTCAGCAGGGGGACGGCGCTGCCACCGGCCGCATCCAGGTCGCCTGGACCCGCTTGCCGTACGGCAGCGGGCGGACCTCCACCCGTCCCGCGAGCTTCAGCACCATGTGCCAGCCGAATCCGCCGCCGCCGGTGAAGTCGGGTTCGCGCGGCACGGGAGGCAGCGGGCTGGAGTCGTCCATCTTCACCACCAGCGTGTCCTGCCCTGCCGTCAGATGCAGCTGCCACCAGCCCGCGGTGTGCCGGGCCGCGTTGGCGACCAGCTCGGAGACGACCAGCAGCACCGCGTCGAGGTCGGCCCAGGGGCAGTGCTGCAGCAGGAATTCCGCGGCGGCCCGGCGGGCCCCCGCGCTGTCTCTGTGCGGCGACTGGTCAATCACCACGTGCGGCTCTGCGTTCATCACGGCTCGCATACCCCACTTGTCGCCCTTCTATCAGCCCGTGCACATTACGTCTCGCCCGACCGGGATGACGAGAGTGTCGTACGCAGCGCATCGGCGACCGCGGCCGCCAGTGCCGCATGGCCCTCGTCGTCGGGGTGCACGCCGTCGGCCAGCTGTCCGGGTCCGATCAGATCGCGTCCCGACAGAAGCGCGAGCCGCTTGTCGCCGGAGCCGGAGCCGGAGCCGCCGCCCATGAGGTCGACGACGGCCTCCTCCATCGCCGTACGCAGCTCGGCGAGCGTGGCGCCGAGGCGGTTGGGGGTCTGCTCGGCGTCGGGGCGCAGCACGGGGGAGACCAGCAGCAGCGGGGTGTGCGGGTGCCCCTGGCGTACGAGCGCGATGAATGCGCGCGTCGTCTCGTACAGCAGCGGACCCGAAAAGGGGATCCCCGTCCAGCAGTTGGTGCCGAAGGCGAGCGTGATCGCGTCGGCCGGGAGTGCCGCGAGCTGTTCCGCGGTGGCCAGTTCGCCGCGGGCAGCTCCGGCGTAGCCGAGGTTGACCGTGTCCAGGCCGAGGGCCCGCCCGGCGACGGCGGGCCAGGAGTGGGCCGGGCGGGTGGACCACCAGCCCTCGGTGATGGAGTCGCCGTGGACGACCCAGCGCGGCTGCCGCGGGGCGGGCGCTACGGACCCGCCGACGGCCCGCAGCCCCAGGATCACGGGGCACTGGGCTTCGGGCGGATGGATGGTGAACGGCCCCTCGGCGCCTGCCGGGAGGCGGAGGGTGACAACCGCCTCCTCGGCGGGTTCGACGATCGTCTCGGAGACACAGCTGCCTCCATGCCACAGGGCGAAGCAGTGGGCGATCTCCCGCAGCGCGTCGGTCGGCCCCGGCACTGAGGCGCGGTAGCGGATCTCGACCGCCTGAGCGCCCTCGGCCGTGAACTCCAGCCGTACGCCGATGGGCAGCGTCGCGCGCTCGCCGGCGTCCCACGGCAGCCTGGCCAGATCCGCCGGGTCGGCGCGCACCGCCCGCCCGTCGTCCAGCCATGCCACCCCGCGCAGAAAGGGGCTGGGATCGAGCCAGGTCACGCGAACCTCCGCGGGTCGGGGTGCTGTTCAGTCACCGCTGCTCAGTTACCTGCAGGAACATTGCGTTGTCCATGCCACGTCGCGTAGCTTGACTGCCCCTACCGGTGGGTAACCACCGGTAGTCAGTTGTCCTATTGCTCTGGGGAGACCATGCGTCGGCGACTGCGCCGCCCCACGATCCGTGGCCGGATCGTGACCCTGACGGTCATACCCGTCATCGCTCTGATGGTGCTGTGGACTTTCGCCATGGTGTCGGTGACCGGAGACCTACGGGCCCTGATCCGCGTGCAGGGTGTGTACGAGAGTTTCGGCACGCCGGTCGACACCGCCGTCGGCCAGATCCAGATCGAGCGCCGGATCTCCGCCGAGTATCTGGGAGCGGGACGGCAGTACACCCCGGCCGCCGTCGCCGCGCTCACCCAGCAGCAGCGTTCGACCGACCGGGCCGTGCGCGCCATGCGGGACGCGATCGCGAACCAGGAGCGGCGCGAGGATCTCTCCGCCAGGCAGCGGCAGTCCCTCGACGCGATGAACGGCGCCGTCGACGGGCTCGAGAAACTGCGCGAGAGGGTGCTGGCCCGGACGATCTCCTGGGACGGCGCGGTCGACGCGTACACCGCCATGGTCGAGCCGACCTTCGACGTACAGTCCACGCTCACCGCCCTGCAGGCCGGTCAGCTGGCCCGTGAGGCGCAGGTCGTCGTCGAGCTGGTGCGCGTAAGGGAGTTCGTCTCGCGGGAGGACGCGCTGGTCGCCGGGGCGCGCGCCGCCGGGAATCTCACCGACAGCCAGTACGACACGCTGACCGCCACCATCGAGGACCGGCGGGTCTTCCACCGTACGTACGTCCCCGACCTCCCGGACGACTCCCGGCAGCTGTTCACCGGCTTCGAGCGGAGCGAGGAGTACCGGGCGCTGACCGCCGGGGAGGACGCGCTGCTGCGGGCGGGTGCGGCGGACGCGGGCGAGGCCATGGCGGCCGACTCCTGGCGGACCACGACGGACCGCGCGGTCAAGCGGTACATGCTGCTGTGCACCGATGCGGCGCTCAACACCGCAGACCGCGGCCGGGCCTTCGCCTACCGCGAGATGATCAAGGCCGCGGTCGTCGGAGTGCTCGGGCTGATCGCGGTCGGCCTGTCGATCTGGTTCTCGGTGGCCAGTGGCCAGCGCATCTCGCGCCGGCTGGAGGAACTGCGCGACGCCGCCGATGTGCTGGCCACCCGTCAGCTGCCCGAGGTGATGGAACGGCTCGGCGCGGGCGAGGAGGTCGACGCGGCCGCGGCGGCCCCGCCGCTCGACTTCGGCGACGAGGCCAGAGGGCTCGACGAGATCGGCCAGGTCGGCCAGGCGCTCAACACCGCCCGTCTGGCGGCGGTCGAGGCCGCCGTCAAACAGGCGACCCTGCGCCGGGGCGTCTTCGCCGTCCTGCTCAACATCGCCCGGCGCAACCAGGCGCTGGTCCACCGTCAGTCAAAGCTGGTCGACACCCTGGAACGGCGTACGAGCGATCCGGACACGCTGGAGGACCTGTTCCGGATCGACCATCTGACGACCCGGATGCGGCGTCACGCGGAAGGGCTCATCATCCTCTCCGGTGCCACGCCCGGCCGCCGTTGGCGCAAGCCGGTGCCCGTGGCCGACATCGTGTCCGCGGCGGTCGGCGAGATCGAGGACTACACCCGGGTCGTGGTGCCGCCGATGCCCGCGGTGGGCATCAGCGCGGAGGCGGTGGCCGACGTGGTGCACCTGGTCGCCGAACTGGTCGAGAACGCGGCCGTGTTCTCCCCGCCGCACACCCAGGTCACCATGCGGACCGGGCATGCCCGCAACGGTTTCGTGCTGGAGATCGACGACCGCGGGCTGGGCATGGACGCGGACGAACTGGTGCTGGCGCACCGGACGCTGGCGCACCCGCGGGACTTCGACCCGGCGCAGGACGAGCGCCTCGGCCTGTATGTCGTCGGCCGGCTCGCCGAGCGGCACGGCATCGGGGTGACCCTCACCAGGTCGCCGTACGGCGGCACCACGGCTGTGGTGCTTGTGCCGCACACGATCCTCGCCCCCGTCGAGCCGGCCGACCGGCCGAGCGGTACGGAAGCGGGGGAGAAGCCCGCGCCGGTGCGGGCGCTGCCCTCGCGCCGGGTGCTGGAGTCCGTCCCTCGGGTGCACGACCGCGCCCCGGAGGACCCCGCCGAGGCAGACCCGCCTCCGGCCCAGGACGCGCCTCCCGCCGAGGACACGCCTCCGGCCTACGCCCTGCCTACTCGCGTACGCCAGGCCTCACTCGCCGCCCCCCTCCGCGAGGCGCGCCCCACCACGGCCGAGGGCCCCGAGCGCGACGTCTCCCCGGAAGAGATGCGCTCGATCTTCGGAGCTTTCCAGCAAGGCCTCGACCGCGGCCGCAAGGGCGATACCGTCGGCCCTGCGTCCCCGAGCGCCGCGCCGCGCCCCCGCACGACAGATGAAGGGACGGACGACGATGGCTGACGAAAACACCGCTGACCAGAGCGTCGGTGATCAGAGCGTCGGCGATCAGTCGGGCCTCGGCTGGCTGCTGGACGATCTGCTGGCCAGGACCGACCACGTCCGCCAGGCGGTGTTGCTGACGGCCGACGGCCTGGTCAGCAGCGCGTCCCAGGGCATGGTCAGGAGGGACATCGAGCATCTCTCCGCGGTCTGCGCGGGCTTCCACAGCCTCGCCAAGGAAGCGGGCGACCGCTTCGAGGCCGGGAAGGTACGGCAGACCATGGTCATGCTCGACAACGCGTTCCTCTTCATCACCCCGGCCGGCGACGGCAGCAGGCTCGCGGTGCTGTCCGACATCGAGACCGACGTCGGACAACTGGCCCATGAAATGGCGCTGCTGGTCAGGCGAGTGGGCCGGCACATGGCCGTCCCCACCCGCTCGGCCGCCGAGGCCACCGACGTCTAACCCGTGAGCGACCACTGGTACGAGGACGAGACCGGTCCCCTGGTACGGCCGTACACCGTCACCCGGGGCCGGACCCGTCCCGCCTCCGAGCACACCATCGACCTGATGTCACAGGTCACGGCCATCGACCCGGTGGGTCCCGAGCCGCGGCTCGACCATGCCCGCAGCTCGCTGCTCGACCTGGTACGCCGCGAGCCGCGCCCGGTCGCGGAGATCGCCGCCGACGCGAACCTGCCGCTGACCGTCGTACGCGTCCTGCTCGTCGATCTGGTCGAAGCCGGACTCGTCCGCGTCTCCCAACCGGTCACCCACGAGGGCATGAACGACCCCGCGCTGCTGCGCGAAATCGTGGAGCGCCTGCGGGAGCTGTGACGTTGTCATTCACTCGGGCGCAATGTTTCCCCGTGATGCCCGTCATCGCGCAATGAACGTCCGCTGATGCGCAACAACGCTGCATTACGGGCGTGAGCTGCGGGCTCGTAGGCTCAGGCCCCGTACCAGGAGTGGCGGTGATCGCCTGCTCGGCGGTCCCTTTCCCTCATGCGCGGGCTCATCCGTCATGCCCCGCGGACCGCCGCCGATCACACGTCGCCGACCCGCAGCCACGAAGGAGCCCCGCAGTGCTGGACCACGGCGAAGCCCCACCCACGACCGATCCATCGCGCGCCGAGAACCCCGGTCTCGGCACCCGGCTGATGCGGCGCAAGCCCGTCGAGCGCCTGGTCGCCGAGGGCGGCCAGGGCGAGGGCGGCACGCTCCGCCGTTCGCTCTCCATGTGGCAGCTGACCATGATCAGCATCGGTGCCACGCTCGGCACCGGCATCTTCGTCGTGCTCGGTGAGGCCACGCCGCTGGCCGGCCCGGCCGTCGCGATCTCGTTCGTCATCGCCGGTCTGACCGCGCTGTTCTCGGCGCTCTCCTACGCCGAGCTGGCCGGCTCCATCCCGGTCTCCGGCTCTTCGTACTCGTACTCGTACGCCACCATGGGCGAGATCGTGGCCTGGATCTGCGGCTGGTGTCTGATCCTGGAGTACGGAGTCTCGGTGGCGGCCGTGGCCGTCGGCTGGGGCGAATACCTCAACGAGCTGCTCGACGGCACGCTCGGCATCACCATCCCCGAGTCGGTGTCCGCGCCGCTGGGCGAGGGCGGCTTCATCAACCTCCCGGCCCTGGTCGTCATCCTGCTCGCCATGGTGTTCCTGATACGCGGCGCCAAGGAGAGCGCCCGGGTCAACACGATCATGGTGGTCGTCAAGATCGTCACCCTGGTGATCTTCTGCGCGATCGGCTTCATGGGCATCAAGGCCGGCAACTACACCCCGCTCGCCCCGCTCGGCGTGACCGGCATCAGCGCCGCCGCGGCCACCCTGTTCTTCTCGTACATCGGCTTCGACGCCGCCTCCACGGCCGGCGAGGAGGCAACGAACCCCAAGCGTGACCTGCCGCGCGCGATCATGCTCTCGCTGCTCATCGTCACCGTGCTGTACTGCCTCGTCGCCCTGGTCGCCGTCGGCGCCATGCCGTGGCAGGACTTCGAGGGCACCGAGGCCGCCCTGGCGCAGATCATGAAGGACGTCACCGGCCACAGCTTCTGGGGCGTCGTCCTCGCCGCCGGTGCGGTCGTGGCCATCGCCAGCGTCGTCTTCGCCGTCCTCTACGGACAGACCCGCATCCTGTTCGCCATGGCCCGCGACGGGCTGGTCCCCAAGGTCTTCGCCAAGGTCGACGCCCGCACCGGGAGCCCGCGCGCCAACACGCTGATCGTCTCGCTCTTCTGCGGTGTACTCGCTGCGACCATCCCGCTCGGCGAGCTGGCCAATGCCACCAGCATCGGCACGCTCTTCGCGTTCGCTCTGGTCAATGTGGCCGTCGTGATCCTCCGCTACACCCGGCCCGACATGTCGCGCACCTTCCGCGTGGCGCTGTTCCCGGTGACCCCGATCCTGGGCCTCCTGTTCTGCCTCTACATGATGTTCAGCCTTCCGGGCTCCACCTGGGCGGTCTTCGGAGCCTGGATGATCGCAGGCCTCGTGTTCTACTTCGGATACGGCATGCGCCGCTCCCGACTGGCCACGGCAGAGAAGTGATCCACCCGCAGTGCGACTGAACGATCTCGACGAACGCATCGTCCACGCCCTCGCCGAGGACGCCCGCCGCTCCTACGCGGACATCGGCGCCGAGGTGGGCCTCTCTGCCCCCGCCGTCAAGCGGCGGGTCGACCGGCTGCGCGCCGAAGGCGCCATCACCGGCTTCACCGTACGGGTGGACCCGGCGGCGCTCGGCTGGGAGACCGAGGGTTTCGTCGAGATCTACTGTCGCCACAACACCTCGCCGAACGACATCCGCCGCGGCCTGGAGCGCTACCCGGAGGTCGTGTCCGCCTCCACCGTCACCGGTGAGGCGGACGCGATCGTCCAGGTCTTCGCCTCCGACATGCGCCACTTCGAGCGTGTGCTGGAGAGGATCGCGGGCGAGCCGTTCGTGGAGCGCACCAAGTCGGTGCTGGTGCTCTCCCCGCTCATGCGGCGGTTCTCTTCGGGCGCGCCCGGCTGAGCCGCAGAACCGGGAAGTTCCGGCCCGCGCAATGAATCACCGCCGCGGCCGCCGATTGCGCAATGGATCGACCATCCACGCGCAACGCTCTCGCCTTGTCCGGGTGGATGGCCGGACCGTACCGTTTTAGATGTCTTCCTCACCCCTGCACACAGCCTGAGGTCAGCCATGCCGCCGCTGCGCACCGCCCTGCTCCAGAGTTCCGGCCGACCGGGCTCGGTCGCCGAGAATCTCAAGGTGCTGGACGAGGCCGCGGGCCGCGCCGCTGCCGCCGGCGCCGGGCTGCTGGTCTGCCCCGAGATGTTCCTGACCGGGTATGCGATCGGCGACGACGTGCCGCTGCTGGCCGAGCCCGCCGACGGCGCCGGTGCGCGGTCCGTCTCGGAGATCGCCGGACGGCACGGCATCGCCGTCGTCTACGGATACCCGGAGCGCGAGGACGAGCGAAGCGAGATGGGGGTCCCCTCGGCCGAAGTCCCCCAGACACCGCTGGGAGGTGCCCCCAGGGGGAGGATCTTCAACTCCGCGCAGCTGATCGGGCCCGACGGCGAGCGCCTCGCGAACTACCGCAAGACCCATCTCTTCGGCTGCTTCGAGCAGAAGTGGTTCACCCCGGGCGAGGAACCCGTCGTCCAGGCGGAGCTCGGCGGGATCCGGATCGGCATGCTGATCTGCTACGACGTGGAGTTCCCGGAGAACGTCAGGGCGCACGCGCTCGCCGGCACCGATCTGCTGGTGGTGCCCACCGCCCAGATGCACCCCTTCCAGTTCGTCGCAGAGTCCCTCGTCCCGGTGCGGGCCTTCGAGAGCCAGATGTACATCGCGTACGTGAACAGGACGGGACCGGAGGGCGAGTTCGAGTTCGTCGGACTCAGCTGCCTCGCGGGCCCCGACGGCGCGGCCCGCGCCCGCGCCGGACGCGGTGAGGAACTGGTCGTCGGCGAAGTGGACCCAGCCTTCCTGAGCGCCTCGCGCGAGGCCAATCCGTATCTGCGTGATCGCCGCCCCGGCCTGTACGCCTCCCTGGTCTGACCTCGTCCCCGCCCCGCTCAACGCTTACCTTTTCCGTGCAAGGAGTCCGCCCCTCATGACGTCCACGGTGCCCACCGCTGTCCAGCACACCGACGCGCAGCCGCCGATCACCATGTTCGGTCCGGACTTTCCGTACGCGTACGACGATTTCCTCGCTCACCCGGCCGGCCTCGGCCAGATACCGGCGACCGAGCACGGCGCCGAGGTCGCGGTGATCGGCGGCGGGCTCTCGGGCCTGGTCGCCGCGTACGAGCTGATGAAGATGGGCCTCAAGCCGGTCGTCTATGAGGCGGACCGGATCGGCGGCCGGCTGCGCACCGTCGGCTTCGACGGCTGCGATCCCGAGCTGTCCGCCGAGATGGGCGCGATGCGTTTCCCGCCCTCCTCCACCGCGCTGCAGCACTACATCGACCTGGTCGGCCTGACCACGCAGCCCTTCCCCAACCCCCTCGCTCCCGGCACCCCGTCGACCGTCGTCGACCTCAAGGGTGAGTCGCACTACGCCGAGACCATCGACGACCTGCCGCAGGTCTACCGCGATGTGATGGACGCCTGGAACGCCTGTCTGGAGGAGGGCGCCGACTTCTCCGACATGAACCGCGCCATGCGCGAGCGCGATGTGCCGCGCATCCGCGAGATCTGGGCGAAGCTGGTGGAGAAGCTCGACAACCAGACCTTCTACGGCTTCCTCTGCGAGTCCGAGGCCTTCAAGTCCTTCCGGCACCGCGAGATCTTCGGCCAGGTCGGCTTCGGCACGGGCGGTTGGGACACCGACTTCCCCAACTCCATCCTGGAGATCCTGCGCGTCGTCTACTCCGAGGCCGACGACCACCACCGTGGCATCGTCGAAGGCAGCCAGCAGCTGCCGGTGCGGCTCTGGGAGCGCGAGCCCGAGAAGATCGTGCACTGGGCGCAGGGCACGTCCCTGAAGTCCCTCCACGAGGGCGACCCGCGCCCGGCCGTGACCCGGCTGCACCGCACCGCGGGCAACCGGATCACCGTGACCGACGCCTCCGGCGACATCCGCACGTACCAGGCCGCCATCTTCACCGCGCAGTCCTGGATGCTGCTGTCCAAGATCGCCTGCGACGACTCGCTCTTCCCCATCGACCACTGGACGGCGATGGAGCGGACCCACTACATGGAGTCGTCCAAGCTCTTCGTTCCGGTCGACCGGCCGTTCTGGCTGGACAAGGCCGTCGACGACGGGGGGAATCCGACCGGCCGCGACGTCATGTCGATGACGCTCACCGACCGGATGACCCGCGGCACGTATCTGCTGGACAACGGGCCTGACAAGCCGGCCGTCATCTGCCTCTCGTACACCTGGTGCGACGACAGCCTCAAGTGGCTGCCGCTGTCCGCGAGCGAGCGGATGGAGGTCATGCTCAAGTCGCTCGGCGAGATCTACCCGAAGGTCGACATCCGCAGCCACATCATCGGCAACCCGGTGACCGTGTCCTGGGAGAACGAGCCGTACTTCATGGGCGCGTTCAAGGCGAACCTGCCTGGCCACTACCGCTACCAGCGGCGGCTGTTCACCCACTTCATGCAGAACCGGCTGCCCGAGGACAAGCGCGGCATCTTCCTGGCGGGCGACGACATCTCCTGGACGGCGGGCTGGGCCGAGGGCGCCGTACAGACCGCGCTGAACGCGGTGTGGGGCGTGATGACCCACTTCGGCGGTACGACCGACCCGAGCAACCCGGGCCCGGGCGACCTCTACGACGAGATCGCTCCGGTCGAGCTGCCGGAGGACTGACTCCGGGACTGAACTTCCGTCCGGGGCCGGCCGCGATCCGGCCGGCCCCGGACGGCATCAAACGATCAGGCGCCTCAGGACCAGGGAGTGAGCAAACAGCGCCCGACGAGTCCGACTCCGGTGTCCAGCCGCTCGGTGAACTCCTCGGCCAGGCCCGGGAGTTCCCGTACGCCCCACAGCAGCCGCGCCGCGGACCAGGCGCCGTCGCGGGCCCGGTCCAGGCTCCAGGAGCCGAGCAGATGCGTGAGCGGATCGGCGATCTCCAGCAGATCGGGGCCCGGCATCAGATCCTCGCGGATGCGCTCCTCCAGCAGGGTGAGGATGTCGCCCACGCGGTCGAACTCGCCCTCCAGATCGGCAGGTTCGCAGCCGAGGGCATGACAGGCATCCACCACCGCGAGCGCCAGATCGTGCCCGATGTGCGCATTGATGCCGGCGAGGGCGAACTGCAGCGGTCGTACGCCGGGATGGCGCCGGTACTGGAACAGCGGCCGCCAGCAGGCCGGCGGGCGGTGGCCCGCGGCCGCCGCGTCCACGGCCGTCAGATAGCGCCGGGCGAAAAGGACGTCCAGCGTTACGGCGGCGCGCCGGTCGGGGAACTCGCCGCCGTCGATGCGCCGGTCGATCTCCTCCGTCACGGCGAGATAGACGCGGTTGAAGACGGCCACCCCGTCCGTGGCCGGCCAGCTGGAGCGGAAGGAGTGCATCCGCTCCACCACGGTGTCGAGCGGGACCTGTTCCGTGTGCGCCATGGAGGCAGCGTCCCAGCCATGGGCGCGGTGACGTGGTGCCGGGCCGGGGCTTCCCCAGAACGGGGGACCTGCGAATGGGTGTCGGCCCCGGCGCCGTACGCCGAGGTGCCCAAGTCCAGCTGCCGCGCAGTCCCATCCGTGAATCGTGCGCGCGGCATTGTCACCCGTACCCGGCGGCCCTACGCTCACACGGTCCCGTTCATGAATCACGTTCACATATCTGATGGGAGCGCTTGATGACCGGAAGTCCCCGACGGCGCCTGGGAGTTGTACTCACCGCCGTCGCCGCCTGTGTCACCGTCCTCGTACCGATCGCGTCGTCCCAGGCCGCGGCGTCCGGCACGCCCCGGGCGCCCAAGACCGTGGTGATGGACGGAAAGCGGCTCCTGCAGGCCAAGGCGCGGCTCGGCCACGGCGATCCGGCGCTGCGCAGGGCGGCCAGGGACCTGGTCGTCCGCGCGGACGGCTGGCTGGGGCAGGGGCCCTGGACGGTCGTGGACAAGCCCAAGCCCGCGCCGAGCGGCGACCCCCACGACTATCTGAGCCAGGCGCCCTACTGGTGGCCCTCGCAGCCCAAGACGCCCGAGAATCCCTGGGGTTGCCCGTACGTCCAGCGCGACGGCGAGCGTAATCCCGAGGTCGACACCGGCACGGACCGGCCCGACATCGGCAAGGTCGTGGGCTCGGTCACCACGCTGAGCCTGGCCTGGTACTACACGGGCAAGAAGCAGTACGCCGAGCACGCCTCGAAGGTCCTGCGCACCTGGTTCGTGGACCCCGCGACCCGGATGAACCCCCATCTGAACCACGGGCAGTTCATCCCCTGCAAGTACGACGGCCGGGCCATCGGCATCATCGACTTCTCGCAGCAGTACACCAGCGTCCTGGACGCCATCGCGATCCTCGACATGGGGGCGCCCGGCTGGTCCAGGAGTGACCGGGCCGGTATGCGGGCCTGGAACGTGTCCTTCCTGGAATGGCTGGTGAACTCGCCCTTCGGCAAGCAGGAAGCGGCGGCCAAGAACAACCACGGCACCTTCCACGACATGCAGGTATCCGCGCTCGCGCTCGCCACCGGCGACAAGGAGCTCGCGCGCAAGGTCGTCCGCGACGCCCGCGGGCTGCGGATCGACCCGCAGATAGCGGCCGACGGCAGCCAACCCCAGGAGCTCGCCCGGACCCGCAGCTGGCACTACTCGACTTTTGACCTGGTCGCCTACACCCGGCTCGCCGACATCGGCAGGCATGTCGGCGTCAACCTGTGGTCGTACGAAGGCCCGGACGGCCAGAGCTTGTTCAAGGCGGTCGACTATCTGCTGCCCGCCGCGACCGGGGCGGCCCGCTGGCCGCACCCCGAGCTCGAGTTCTACCGGTACGCGGCGAGCGATGTCGTGCACGCGGCCGCGGACGCCGGTGACCGCAAGGCCAAGGCGGCGGTGCCGCGGCTGGAGACGCCGCCGGGCGGGGACCTGTGGGCGCTGCGGCCCGCGGCGGAACAGCTGGACTCGATCGCGGGCTGATCCGGGGTTTGTCCCCCACCCCGCCCCTTCCCGAAACCAGGGGCTCCGCCCCTGGACCCCGTCGCCAGGGGCTTCCCCCGGACCCCCGTATGCGACCTTCGGCCGCATGTCCTCAATCTCCCCGGACGGGCTGAATTTTCAGCCCGTCCGGCGGACAATCAAGCCCCTCCGGCGTTTGAGGAGCTGGGGGTCCGGGGCGGAGCCCCGGTTTCGGCACCTCAGGCCCGCCGCTCCGGCACGGCCGAGCTCGGCGTACCGGACTTCGCGCTCTCCCGCCCCGCCGACCGCAGCACCCCCGCCCCCAGAACCAGGCCGAACGCAAGCGCCGTCACCAGGCCGAAGGAGACCACCAGGCTCGTCGCGTCGGCGACCGCGCCGATCGCCGAGGGGGCGATCAGTCCCGAGGTGTAGGTGATGGTCGCGACACCCGCGATCGCCTGGCTGGGGTTGGGGCCGCTGCGCCCCGCCGCGGCGAAGGCCAGCGGTACGACGACGGCGACACCGAGCCCGATGAAGGCGAAGCCGGCCATCGCCACGGCCGGATGCGGCGCCACGACCACCAGCAGCCCGCCCGCGGTCGCCAGCACACCGCCCACCCGCACCGTCCGCACCGCTCCGAAGCGGTCCACGATCCGGTCGCCCGCGAACCGCGCCACCGCCATCGTCAGCGCGAAAGCCGTGGTCGATGCCGCCGCGAGACCGGCCGACGTGTCCATCACGTCCCGCAGATACACCGCCGACCAGTCCAGACTCGCGCCCTCCGCGAACACCGCGCAGAACCCGATCGCCCCGATGACCAGCGCCGACCTGGGCGGCAGCGCGAACCTCGGCGGCGGCTCCTCGTCGGGCGCCCTGCGCAGATCCAGTACGCCCTGACACGCGATCAGCCCGAGTGCGGTCAGCGTCCCGGCCGCGAGCGCGTGGTGCAGCCGCGCGTCGCTGCCAAGATGCGCGGCGAGCGTGCCGCCCGCCGAACCGATCAGCGCGCCGGCGCTCCACATGCCGTGCAGCCCGGACATGATCGAGCGGTTCATGCGGTTCTCGATCTCGACGCCCAGGGCGTTCATCGCCACGTCCGACATCCCCGCCGATGCCCCGAACATGAAGAGCGCCGCGCACAGCGTGAGGAGATTCGGGGCGAAGGACGGCAGGATCAGCGAGAGGGTCCACAGGGTGAGCAGCCCGCGCAGGGCGTTTCGCGCGCCGAAGCGGTGGCTGACCGCCCCGGCCAGCGGCATCGCCACGGATGCGCCGAGCGCGGGGAAGGCGAGCGCCAGACCGAGCTGGCCGGCGCTGACGGCCGCATGGTCCTGAATCCAGGGGATACGGGTGGCGAAGCTGCCGGTGACCGCGCCGTGCACACAGAAGACCGCGGCGACGGCGTACCGCGCCCGCTTCAACTGCCCTTGCCCGAGGACCACTTCGTTCACCATGCCGATGCCCCTCCCGTCGACGTTGTGCGTAAACTATCAGGAACCCTGCCTGATAAATAGTGACGGAAGCGATCTGGAAGGATTCCGGCATGCCTGCATCCCCGAGCACCGCCCGGGCCATCAACGACCGGATCGCGCTTCAACTGCTTCAGCAGGAAGGCCCGTTGACGGCAGGACAGCTGAAGACCATGACCGGACTCTCCCGTCCCACCGTCGCCGACCTGGTGGAGCGGCTGCAGGGGTCCGGCCTGATCCAGGTCGTCGGCGAGACGGGCGCCCAGCGCCGCGGCCCCAATGCCCGGGTGTACGGGATCGTCGCCGACCGCGCGCACCTCGCCGCCCTCGACGTACGTACCCAGAGCGTCACCGTCGTCGTTGCCGATCTGCTCGGCGTCACCCTCGCCGAGGCCTCGCTTCCCATCGACGGCGACACCGGCACCGAGCCCGCCGTCGAGCAGGCGGCCGCGCTGCTGGAGCGCACGGCCCGGGAGGCAGGCGCGGCCCGGCTGCACAGCGTCGGCGTCGGCGCGCCCGGCCTGATCGACCCGGTCAGCGGCGAACTGCGCGACACCACCGGTCTGCCGGCCTGGCACCGCAGCCTCGTCGCCGCCCTTCAGGAACGGCTGCCGGCCCGCGTCATCGTCGAGAACGAGACCAATCTGGCGGCCGTCGCGGAGAAGCGCCTCGGTGCGGCCGCCGACCGAGACACGTTCGTCTTCCTGTGGCTCGGTCACGGCGTGGGTGCCGCCCTCTTCCTGGACGGCAGGCTCCGCCGGGGCGCCTCGGGTGGCGCGGGAGAGATCGGGTTCCTGCCGGTGCCCGGCACAAAGGGCGTACCGTCCGCGGTCGACTGTGAGGGCGGCTTCCACTCGCTCGCCGGGTCCGCCGCGATCTGCGCGCTCGCCGCCCGGCACGGCATCGAGGCTGAAGGGCCCGAGGACCCCGCTGCCGCGGCGCTCGTACGCGAGGCCGTGGCATCCGGGCACGGCGGCTTCCTCGACGACCTCGCCCACCGGCTCTCCCTCGGAGTGGCCGCGGTCGCCGCCGTACTCGACCCGGGCTGTGTGGTACTCGGCGGCGAGGTCGGCCACGCGGGCGGCGCGGAATTGGCCGCCAGGGTCGAGTCCCGGCTGGCCGCACTGTCCCCGCTGCGTACGGAGGTACGCGCCGGAAAGCTGGGCGGCGCCGCGGTCCTGAGCGGCGCCCTGATCGCCGCGCGCGAGGCGGCGCAGGACGACCTCTTCGCCCGCTGATGGGCGCCGAACGCCGGACGCGGAAGGCTCAATGCCTCCCCGGTCAGCCCAGCCGCTGCGCCAGGAAGTCCTCAAAGGTGACCTTCCCAACGGCCCGTTCTGGCGTCAGTTGCGCACCGCTGCGGTAGCCCGCGTACGCTTTCCCGGCCAGCCGCACCGGCACGATCGGGCGACGCCGCCCGGTGGCATGCAGATAAGCGCGCGCCAGGTCCGCCAGCGGGCGGATCTGAGGGCCGCCCATGTCGTCAACGCGTCCCGCGGGCGCGCCGACGGCCAACTCGGCCAGCCGGTCGGCGACTTCACCCGCGTCGATCGGCTGCAGGCTCACCCCCGAGGGCAGCGACAGCACCGGCAGCCGTGCCGCGGCCGCCAGCAGGCGCAGCACCAGATCGTGGAACTGGGTCGTCCGCAGCACCGTCCAGCCCTGACCCGACTCCCCGGCCTCCTCGATCATGCGCTCGACCTTGCGCTTCACTCTGTAGTAGCCGAGCGGCAGCCGGTCCACGCCGACGATCGAGATGTACACCAGATGGGGCACCGAGGCCCTGCGCGCGGCGGCGAGCAGATGTGCGGCCGCCCGGTCGTCACCGCCGCGCGGACTGGACGCACAGTGGACGATCGCATCCACGCCCTCGACCGCCGCGTCCAGCCCCGAGCCGTCCCGCAGATCGACGGCGTACGGCTTCGCATGGCGGCTGAGCACCCGCACCTCGTGTCCACGCTCGCGCAGCCGGTCGCTCACCAGAGTGCCCAGTGTTCCCGTACCGCCCGTCACCAGGATCGAGGTCATGGGACCAGCGTGCCAGAGCGTGCGAAGCCCGACGGCGGCAAGGGCCGGTCTCCGCCGCCGGGCGGTCCACACCCCACGCTCCGCGGAGGTGTCGCAGACACTAAAAGGACTAGACCAGAGCGTCAATAGGTCTGATCGAGAAAGCCTGCCCAGGCGCTTGTGAGCCAGGTTGTGACCAGGCTTGTGAGCCAGCCCACAGCCGTTCACTCGCATGGCCCACGAGCGGGCGTGGCACACTTGCCCTGTATCAGCAGCAGCGCACTCCGGGGTCGGTGTAATTCCGAACCGGCGGTTACAGTCCGCGACCCGTCCGCATCCAGCGGCCGGTTGACCAGGTGAAATTCCTGGACCGACGGTGAAAGTCCGGATGGGAGGCAGTGCGCGGCGGGCGGCCTTTTCCGGCACGCCGGCCGTAGTGGCTGATCGCCGTCCGTCGGCGATCGGTGTGCTCGGTCCCGGCGTCCTCGTGAATCGTTGTCCCGCTCTCTGTCGTCATCGACAGGCCCCGGAGTCCGTGCCCGAAAAGGCAGGAGGACCCGGTGGCCACCGCAGCCGACGAAGACGCCATGCGCCGAGCCATCCGGCTCGCCGCCCGCGGACTCGGCTCCACCAGCCCCAACCCGGTCGTCGGGTGCGTCATCCTCGATGCCTCCGGACAGCTCGCCGGCGCCGGCTTCCACCAGCGCGCCGGCGGTCCCCACGCCGAGATCCATGCCCTGCGCGACGCCGGTGACCGGGCCCGCGGCGGCACCGCGTACGTCACCCTCGAACCCTGCAACCACACGGGCCTCACCGGCCCCTGCGCCCAGGCGCTGATCGAGGCCGGAATCAGCCGGCTCGTGTACGCGGTCGGCGACCCGAACCCGCAGGCCACCGGCGGTGCCGACACCCTGCGCGCGGCCGGGGTCCAGGTCGAGCAGGGCCTGCTCGCCGACCAGGCCGAAGCGGGCAACATCGCCTGGCTCACCTCCGTACGCCTCGGCCGCCCCTACGTCCTGTGGAAGTACGCCGCCACCCTCGACGGCCGCATCGCCGCGCGGGACCGCACCAGCCGCTGGATCACCTCGCCCGAGTCCCGCGCCGACGTTCACCGGCTGCGCGCCGAGGCCGACGCGGTGATCGTCGGCTCGGGCACGATGCGTGCCGACGACCCGCACCTCGCGGTACGCGGCATCGACGACGCCGTACAGCCGCTGCGGGTCGTTGTGGACACCGAAGGCACCGCCGTGCAGCCCGGCGCCCGCGTCCTCGACGACGCCGCGCCCACTGTCATCGCGGTCGCCGAGGACGCCGAGACCCAACTGCCCGATGTCGTACGGCTGCCGAGGGCCGGCCGCGGCCTGTCCGTGCCGGCCCTGCTGGACGCCCTGCACCGGCGCGGCATCCGCTCCGTACTCCTCGAAGGCGGCCCGACTCTCGCCGGAGCCTTCGTCGCCGCGGGCGCCGTCGACAAGGTCGTCGGCTATCTCGCCCCCGTACTCCTCGGCGCGGGCCCCGCCGCCCTCGCCGACGCCGGAATCTCCACGATCAGCGAAGCGTTGCGGCTCGACATGACCGAGACCGTGCGCATCGGCCCCGATCTGCGTATCACCGCCGTCCCCGCCACAGCCCCGAAGGAGCGCTGAGTGTTCACCGGAATCGTCGAAGAGCTGGGTGAGGTCACCGCCGTCGAAAACCTCGGCGACGCCTCCCGCTTCCGACTGCGCGGCCCCCTCGTCACCGAAGGTGCGAAGCACGGCGACTCCATTGCCGTCAACGGCGTCTGCCTCACCGTCGTCGACTTCGGGGACGGCGAGTTCACCGCCGATGTGATGGCCGAGACGCTGAACCGCTCCAGCCTCGGGGCGCTCGAGGAAGGCTCCCGCGTCAACCTGGAGCGGCCGATGGCCGTCGGGGACCGGCTCGGCGGGCACATCGTGCAGGGACATGTCGACAACGTCGGTACCGTCCTCGAGCGCAAGCCGTCGGAGAACTGGGAGATCGTGAAGATCTCCCTCCCCGCCGACCTCACCCGATACGTCGTCGAGAAGGGCTCGATCACCGTCGACGGCGTCAGCCTCACCGTGGTCGACGCCGGCCCCGACTACTTCACCATCAGCCTCATCCCCACCACCCTCACCCTGACCACGCTCGGCATCAAGCAGCCCGGCGACCCGGTCAACCTCGAGGTCGACGTCATCGCCAAGTACGTCGAGCGGCTCCTCGGCGCGGACGCCAGGGAGAGCGCGAAGTGAGCGCCGTCGCCTGGCTGAACAGTGAGGCCTTCACAGCGTTCGACCAGCACATCAAGTGGTCCGACATGATCGGCAACATCGTCGGCCTGATCGCCCTCGCGCTCGGCTGGCGGCGCTCGATATGGACCTGGCCCGCCCAGTTCGCCTCCGGCGTCATCCTCCTCGTCGCGTTCGCCTCCGCGCATCTGACCGGCAGCGCCGGCAAGCAGGTGGTGGTCATGGCCGTCGCGTCGTGGGGCTGGTGGCAGTGGACCCGCGGCCGGCAGCAGGCCCAGGACGGCTCGATCGCCGTCCGCTTCGCCACCTGGCGCGAGCGCGGCGTCCTCGCCGCCGGTGCGGCCGTCGGCACCCTGGCCGTCGGCGGGCTGTTCACCCTGTACCCGTCGCTGTCCTGGGACCCGTGGCCCGACGCGTACATCTTCGTCGGCACTCTGGTCGCCATGTACGCACAGGCTCGGGGCATGGTCGAGTTCTGGTTCGCGTGGCTGCTCGTCGACCTCGTCGGCGTGCCGCTCAACTTCGCCAACGACTTCGCCTTCTCCGGTTTTGTCTACGTCATCTACGGCGCGCTCGTCCTGTGGGGCATGCGCGACTGGTGGCTGCGCTCGCGAACGAGCGCCAAGCCCTCCCTGGAAGGAGCAGCGGCATGACTGCACTGCCCACCTGGTACTCCACCGACAACGTCGAGGACTTCTCCCTCGACCCGGTCGAGCAGGCCATCCGCGACATCGCCGCGGGACGGCCCGTCGTGGTCGTCGACGACGAGGACCGCGAGAACGAGGGCGACCTCGTCATCGCCGCCGAGAAGGCCACGCCCGAGATCATCGCCTTCATGATGAGCGAGTGCCGCGGCCTGATCTGCGCTCCGATGGAGGGCGAGGAGCTGGAGCGGCTCGACCTGCCGCAGATGGTCGAGCGCAACACCGAGTCGATGCGCACGGCCTTCACCGTCTCCGTCGACGCGGGGCCCGCGTTCGGCGTCACCACCGGCATCTCCGCGGCCGACCGTGCCACCACCCTCCAGCTGCTGGCCGGCGGCGAAGCGGTGGCCTCCGACTTCGTACGCCCCGGTCATGTCTTCCCGCTCCGCGCCAAGCCCGGCGGGGTGCTGGTGCGCAACGGCCACACCGAGGCCGCGGTGGACCTCGCCCGGCTCGCGGGCCTGCGCCCGGCCGGCGCCATCGTCGAGATCGCGGGCGAGGACGGGGTGATGCTGCGGCTGCCCGAGCTGATCCCGTTCGCCCGCAAGCACGGCCTGACGATCATCTCCATAGAGGACCTGATCGCCTACCGCCGCACCTCCGAGCCGACCGTCAAGCGCGAGGCCGAGGTCAATCTGCCCACCGCCTTCGGGCAGTTCACCGCCTACGGCTACCGCTCCACCGTCGACGGCATCGAGCATGTCGCGCTCGTCCACGGCGAGATCGGCGACGGCGAGGACGTCCTCGTACGCGTCCACTCCGAGTGCCTGACCGGCGACATCTTCCACTCGCTGCGCTGCGACTGCGGCCCCCAGTTGCAGGCCTCCATGGAGCACATCACCGAGGCCGGCCGTGGCGTGGTGGTCTATCTGCGCGGCCACGAGGGCCGCGGCATCGGCCTGCTGTCCAAGCTGCGCGCGTACGAACTGCAGGAGCGCGGCCGCGACACCCTCGACGCCAACCTGGAACTCGGCCTGCCCGCCGACGCCCGCGACTACGCGGCGGGCGCGCAGATCCTCGTGGACCTCGGCGTACGCAGCCTGCGGCTGATGACCAACAACCCCGAGAAGATCACCGCGCTCGTCCGGCACGGCCTCACGGTCCACGGCCGCGAGCCGATGCCCGTCCAGGCGGGCGAGCACAATCTCCGGTATCTGCGCACCAAGCGGGACCGGATGGGACACGACCTGCCCTGGCTCGACGCCACCGGCGTGTCGGCCTGCGGCAACCAGTAAGTCAGAAAGCGGCAAGGGAGAAACATGAGCGGCAAGGGTGCACCCGAACTGTCCGTACGCAACTGCGGCGACCTGCGGGTGGCGGTGATCGCGGCCCAGTGGCACGAGAAGGTCATGGACGGCCTCGTCGGCGGCGCCCTGCGCGCACTGCACGAGCTGGGCATCGACGAGCCGACGCTGCTGCGTGTCCCCGGCAGCTTCGAGCTCCCGGTGGTCGCCAAGGTGCTCGCGGGCCGCGGTTACGACGCGATCGTCGCGCTCGGCGTCGTCATCCGCGGCGGTACGCCGCACTTCGAGTACGTGTGCCAGGGCGTCACCCAGGGTCTGACCCAGGTCTCCATCGACACCGGCGTCCCGGTCGGTTTCGGCGTGCTGACCTGCGACACCGAGGAGCAGGCACTGGACCGGGCCGGTCTCGACGGATCCAACGAGGACAAGGGACACGAGGCGGTCAACGCCGCACTCGCCACCGCCGCCACACTGCGCACCGTCAGCGAACCCTGGCGCTGAGTGTCCCGGGCACACCCCTTACCCTGGGGACCATCATGGCGAACAAAACCTTCGAAGAGCTCTTCGCCGAGCTGCAGCTCAAGGCGAAGAACGGCGACCCTGCCACCTCCCGCACCGCCGAGCTGGTGGACAAGGGAGTGCATGCCATCGGCAAGAAGGTCGTCGAGGAGGCCGCCGAGGTCTGGATGGCCGCCGAGTACGAGGGCAAGGAAGCCGCCGCCGAGGAGATCTCGCAGTTGCTGTACCACGTCCAGGTGATGATGGTCGCGCGCGGGATCTCCCTCGACGACGTCTACGCCCACCTCTGAGCACAGCCCCCACTACGTACGTACGAACAAAGGAAGCCCGTCTCATGCTGCGCATTGCCGTCCCCAACAAGGGTTCACTGTCCGGACCTGCGTCGGCGATGCTCCATGAGGCCGGCTACCAGCAGCGCAAGGAGTCCAAGGAGCTCGTCCTCGTCGACCCCGAGAACGACGTCGAGTTCTTCTATCTGCGGCCACGCGACATCGCGATCTACGTCAGCTCCGGCAGGCTCGACATCGGCATCACCGGCCGCGATCTGCTGCTGGACTCCGGCGCCAACGCCGAGGAGATCCTCCAGCTCGGCTTCGCCCGCTCCACCTTCCGCTACGCCACCAAGCCCGGCACGGCCACCGGCGTCGACGGCTTCGGCGGAATGACGATCGCCACCTCCTACGAGGGCATCGTGGCCAAGCACCTCGCCGACAACGGCATCGACGCCTCCGTCGTGCACCTCGACGGCGCGGTCGAGACCGCGATCCAGCTCGGCGTCGCCGAGGTCATCGCCGACGTCGTGGAGACCGGCACCAGCCTGCGCAACGCCGGCCTGGAAGTCATCGGCGAGCCGATCCTCACCTCCGAGGCGGTCGTCATCCGGCGTACCGGTGAGCCCGCCGACGACCCGAAGGTGCAGCAGTTCCTGCGCCGCCTCCAGGGCGTCCTGGTCGCCCGAACCTACGTGATGATGGACTACGACTGCCGGGTCGAGCACCTGGAGCAGGCCGTCGCCCTCACCCCGGGCCTCGAGTCGCCGACCATCTCCCCGCTGCACCACGAGGGCTGGGTCGCCGTCCGCTCCATGGTCGCCGCCAAGGAGGCGCAGCGGATCATGGACGATCTGTACGACATCGGCGCGCGGGCGATCCTCACCACGGCCATCCACGCCTGCAGGCTCTGACGGATGCCCGCCACCATGCCCGCCGCCGCGCCCCAAGTCCCCGCTCTCCCCGTCACGTTCAGGCCGACCCGTACCCGGATCGTCCTGCTGACCGTGGGCGCGGCGATGTTCGCCGTGATCACCGGGGTCGCCCTGCTGCTGGAGAAGCTGAGCGCGGGGGAGCGGAGCAGCTTCGTCTTCACCGCGCTGGTCTTCTTCGGCGTACTGGCCCTGCTGAGCCGGCCCAAGGTCGTTGCCGACGAGCACGGCGTCACTGTCGTCAACCTCACCCGTACGCGGCGGCTGGAGTGGGCGGAGATCCTGCGGGTGAATCTGCGCCCCGGTGATCCGTGGGTGTTTCTCGACCTCAGCGACGGCACCAGCCTGCCGGTGCTCGGCATCCAGCCCGGCATCGCCAAGGCACAGGCCATCAGTGACGCCCGCGCGCTGCGGGCGCTCGTGGAGAGCCGGGGCATCCGCGCGGACGAGGACTGAGGGGCGACACCCCTGCCGCGCCGGCCGCTCGCCGGCTGTTTTTCCCCGGGGGACACCCCCGAGCCCCCCGGCTGAAAACGATTACTCTGGTGGCCGGTGGCGACAAGCTCGCCCCTCCCCGCACCACACGGCCGCCAACGGCCCGCGGGGCACCTGCGACCCGAGGAGTGACTCCCTCCAGCAATGGACGGATCGTCCGGTAGTACCTGCGCCGCCCCCTCCCAGGAGGCGGCGGCATGATCATCCCCCTGTTGCTGCTTGCCGCAGCGTTCCTCCTGATCCTCGCCAACGGCTTCTTCGTGGCGGCCGAGTTCGGCCTCGTCACGGTGGAGCGGCCCGATGCCGAGCGCGCCGCCGCCGAGGGCGACCGCCGCGCCCGCCGTGTCGTCAAGGCACTGCGGGAGTTGTCCTTCCAGCTCTCCGGCACCCAGCTCGGCATCACCATCACCTCGCTCGTCGTCGGCATGCTCGCCGAACCCGCCCTGGCCCAGCTGCTCGACGGGCCGCTGACCGCGACCGGGCTGCCCGAAGGGGCCGTCTCCGGGGTCGCGGTGGTGATCGGGATGCTGTTCGCCTCCGCCGTCCAGATGGTGATCGGCGAGCTCGTTCCCAAGAACTGGGCGGTCTCCCGGCCGTTGCAGGTCGCGCGGTTCGTCGCAGGACCGCAGCATCTTTTCTCGACTGTCTTCCGCCCCGTCATCACCCTGCTCAACGCCGTCGCCAACCGTCTCGTACGTCTGTTCGGCGTCGAACCGGCCGAGGAGCTGGCATCCGCCCGCACCCCCGGCGAGTTGGTCTCGCTGGCCCGCCACTCGGCGCGGGCCGGCGCGCTGGAGCAGGACACCGCGGATCTGTTCGTACGGACCCTCTCGCTCGGGCACCTCACCGCGCAGCATGTGATGACCCCACGGGTGAAGATGAGCGCCCTCCAGTCCGACGCCACCGCGGCGGACGTCCTGAACCTCACCCGCGCCACCGGCCTTTCGCGCTTCCCCGTCTACCGGGAGCGCATCGACGAGATCGTCGGGATGGTGCACCTCAAGGACGCTCTCGCTGTCCCGGTCGAGGAGCGGCTGCGCACCCGGGTCGACCGGGTCGCCGTACCGCCGCTGCTGGTGCCCGAGACGCTGCCGGTGCAGCACCTCCTGGAGCGGCTGCGCAGCGAGCAGCCCATCGCGGTGGTGGTCGACGAGTACGGCGGCACGGCCGGAGTCGTCACCCTCGAGGACATCATCGAGGAGCTCGTCGGCGAGGTCCGCGACGAGCACGACGCCGAGGCCGACGGGCGGCCCGAACTCGCCCCCGTGGCCGCTGAGGAAGGCAGCCCCGCCTGGGAGGCCGACGGCAGCTGCCGGGTCCTCACGCTGCGCCGGATAGGCCTCGATGTGCCCGACGGCCCGTACGAGACCGTGGCCGGTCTCGTCGCCGATCTGCTGGGGCGCATCCCCGCCCCCGGTGACCGGGCCGAACTGCCCGGCTGGCGGCTCTCGGTGCGCCAGGTGGACCGCTACCGCGCCGAACGGGTGCGCCTGGTGCGTACCGCCGATGTGCCGGCCGTGACGGAGGCCGCCCGATGAGCGTCCTCCAACTGCTGTTCGCGCTGCTCCTGGTGCTGGCGAACGGATTCTTCGTCGGCGCCGAGTTCGCCCTCGTCTCGGTACGCCGCAGCCAGATCGAACCGCTCGCCGCGGCAGGTTCCTCGCGGGCCCGGCAGGTGCTGCACGGCCTGGAGAACCTGCCCCAGATGATGGCGGCCGCACAGTTCGGCATCACCATCTGCTCGCTGACACTCGGCGCGGTGGCCGAGCCGACCGTCGCGCATCTGCTGGAACCGGTCTTCCACGCGGCCCATGTGCCCGAAGGGCTGATCCATCCGCTGGGCTATGTCATAGCCCTGGCCGTGGTCGTCTTCCTGCACCTCGTCATCGGCGAGATGGTCCCGAAGAATCTCGCCATGGCCGCCCCCGAGAAGACCTCGCTCTGGCTGAGCCCCGGCCTCGTGGGCTTCGCCCGGCTGTGCCGCCCGGTCACGGTCGGACTCGGCGCCTGTGCCCGGCTGGTGCTGCGGGCCTTCCGCGTCGAGCCGAAGGACGAGGTGGAGGCGGTCTTCACCAGTGAACAGCTGAACCGCCTCGTCGAGGACTCGGGCCAGGCGGGTCTCCTTGAGCCGGCCGAACAGGAGCGGCTCGAGGACGCGCTGGAGCTGGGCAGCCGCCCGGTGATCGATGTGCTGATCCCCCGCTCCACTCTGGTGACGGTCCCGCCCTCGGTCACCCCGCGACAGATCGAGGAGCTGACAGTCCGCACCGGCTACTCCCGCTTTCCCGTCTGCGCGGAGGGCACGGGTCCCTATATGGGCTACCTCCACGTCAAAGACGTACTCGATCTGGAGGACGACGAACGGGCCGTGCCTCAGCACATCTGGCGTCCCATGGCGACCCTGCGGGCCGAACTCCCGCTGGACGACACTCTCACCGTGATGCGCCGCGCGGCCACCCACCTCGCCCAGGTCGCCGACGCGTCCGGCCGGGTGCTGGGACTGGTCGCACTGGAGGACGTCCTGGAAATGCTGGTCGGCGAGGTCCGTGACCCGTCCCACCGGGTGACGGTGCCCCGGCCGCCCCATGCGGCCCAGCCCGCAATGGACACCGCGCTGGCCGGCTGAGCCTCGGCGTCAGGTCAAGAAGCCCGGCGGAGGAGGATCCTGCGGGCCGCGGTCGACCGGACCGCGGCCCGACAGGACCTCGCCGTACGCCTGCATCAGATCGGGCAGCCGCAGTGTGGAGAGGTCCTCGCGGGTGGGCGTGCCCGGGTATCCGGACAGCCGCAGATCCCGGTAGGCGCAGCTCTTCTCGTACAGGGTGCGCAGAAAGCGGCCGTTGCCGAGCTCGTCGATCCAGCCCTGGTCGACCACGTGCCCGCTGATGGAGCGCAGTTCCTCGCGGACCTCGTCGTCCCACACATCGCCGTTCTCGGCGGCCAGCACTTCGCCGATCGCTGTCAGTTCGAGAGGGCGGTACGAGGGGAAGTCGACCCGTGTGGTGAAGCGGGAGGAGAGCCCGGGGTTGGCGGCGAGCAGCCGGTCCATGCCCTCCGGGTAGCCGGCCAGGATGACCACCAGGTGGTCGCGGTTGTCCTCGGCGCGCTTGAGGAGGACCTGGAGCGCCTCGTCGCCGTACGCGTCGCCCTTGGAGTAGCCGGTGTTGGAGAGGCTGTACGCCTCGTCCACGAACAGCACGCCGCCGAGCGCCGAGTCGATCAGTTCATTGGCCTTCACCGCCGTCTGGCCCAGGAACTCTCCCACCAGGTCGGACCGTTGGGCCTCCACCAGATGGTCGCCACCCAGTAGCCCGAGCGCGTAGAAGACCCGGCCGAGAATGCGGGCGACGGTGGTCTTGCCCGTGCCGGACGGGCCCGAGAAGACAAAGTGCCGTTTCGGCGGCTGGACGGGGAGGCCCTGGCCGGCGCGCAGCCTGGCCATCTTCAGCTGCGCGGACAAGGCCTTGACCTGCCGCTTGACCGGCTCCAGTCCGACCATTCGCTCCAGTTCGGCGAGTGCCTCGCCGAGCAGCACCGGATCGGTGGGGCCCGCCGGAAACGCCGGGGGCGTCGGCGGGGCCGGCACCACCGCCTTGCGCCGTACGCCCTCGGGCGGGACGCTCGGCACGGAGTCGGGGAGCTGGGTCTGCGGATCGACACCGATCCGTGCCTCGGCCGCGACCGGCCCGTCGCCGTCGGCCTGCGCGTCCACCGCGTCCTGGCCGAAGCCCGCAAGCGACACGGCCGCGAACCCGGACGACTCGTCGTACCCGTCGATGCCGTCGTACTCCGCGATCGCCGCGAGTCGTGCGGAGGTGTCCATGAAGGCCGGGTCGATCCTGTGCACCGCCCGGTACAGCGGCAGGGCGGCGGCGCTGCGGCCGGTGCCTTCGTGCGCACGCGCCAGCCAGTAGCGCAGCTCCTTGCGCTGCGGCTGCTCGCTGCGACAGCGCATCAGGGCGGCGGAGAGCAGCGGCTCGGCCTGCCCGTACATCTCCAGGCGTACGCGTGCCATGCCGCCGAACAGTCCGGCCTCGATGCCCAGTAACGGATCGTTGATCAGCGGCTCGGTGTGGCGTACGAGCTGTTCCCAGTCCTTGACCAGATACGCGCGGCAGGCGTGCAGAAAGCGCACCTGCGGGTCCGCGTCGACCGGCGGCAGCCCGGCGAGTGCCTGGTCCAGCTCCGGCACATGGCGGCCGTCGAGCCAGTGGGAGGCGTGCGCGAGCAGCAGATCGCGCGGGCTCTCCAGCACCGGCTGGACCCACCAGCCCAGCCAGTACCAGGAGTTGAGGGTGCGGCGGTGGCGGGCGCGCTGGTCGCCGAAGCGCTCGCGGGTGCTGTACATGCGCAGCAGCGCGGTCGTGGTGTCGACGCGCAGGGCATGGAGCCCGAGCCAGCCGTCGGCCATCCCGGGATCGAGCCGCACGGCGGTCCGGAACTCCTCCTCCGCCTGCGGATACGCACCCATCGTGCAGGCGTCCACGCCGCGCACCCAGGCGAGGTCGGCCGGGGCCGGTACGCCCTGCGTGCCGATGTCCATCAGGTCCCCCACAAAAGTGCACCTGTCGTGTGTTTCCCGGGGGGACTGCACCCGACAGCGGCTTCGCCGCGGGCCAGACCCCCGGTGCCGGGCGGACGCCCGGCGGGCAACGCACTGAACCACCTTGCCGTGGACGGGAATTGACCCCACCGAGGTGCATCGTACCTGCGCAAAGGGGTTGCGACGAAGGGCGCAGCAAGCTGTCCGGTGGCCGTGACCCTGGGTAAGCGGGGGCGGGGTGCCGCGTCTGTGATGTGGGGGAGAGGGCAGAACGAAGCCCCCGATCACGGGGGAACAACCGGGGGCTTCGCGTCTGCGGCGGCTCCGAAAAGCCGCACATTGAGAACGTAAGACCTGTACGCCTCCTCGGTCAAGAAGAGTTGAGGCACTCTTGGGGCGGAATTCCGACTGCTCAGTATGTCGGGGGAAAGCAGTCACCCTGTGTGATGGCTTGATTCGGACGCGCTGTCACAGCAGGTCCCGGGCGCCACTCATAACCCTCGTGACACTCACGTACCAGGGCATCGGCGTACAGGCGTGAGGGGTCCGCGGCGAAATGGCGTGTCTCCGCCACTGTCCAGCCGTCCCAGAAGGCGGAAAGTCCGCTTCCGTCGCGTCGGCGGCCCCGCTGCCAGGACTCTTCGGCGTCCCGCTCCATCCACAGCAGCCACGCCAGATACGGGCGCAACACCCGTCGCCCTGCTCCCACGCCCTCGATCAGCACGACAGGAGCGGCCTCCAGCGCGCGCGGCGGACCGAAGCGGCGCAGATTCCAGTCGTACGGGTCGTAGTGCGCCGTCCGGCCGTGCGCCAGGGGATCGATCACCTGGGTCAGCATCCGGTCCGTCCACGCGAAGAGCTCCTCGTGGGTGGCGAGATCGTCCAGATGGAGCACCGGCACATCGTCGCCGACGGCCGCCGCGAGCCGGGCGGCAAAGCTGCTCTTGCCCGATCCGGCGTGGCCGTCGATCCCGATCAGCCGCACGGGTCCGCACGATGGCGGGAGTGTGCGCAGCGCCGGGGCCTGCCGGTCGAGGTCGTCCATACCGCAAGCCTATGAGGGCGGCGGGCCCCACCGCAGGTCACTCCCCCTACGGGGGGATGCCCAGTGGACGAGACCAATATTGGTGGCGCGACGCGTCTCCGGGCGCTGGCAGAAGTCCGCCCGGACCCGCAATAGTTGCCCCACTGTCGCGCACCCTGACTTGGGGGTCCCATGGCCAGATCTACTTCGCGCCGAGCCGTGCTGAGCGCCGCGATGGCGGCAGCGGCGGGTGCGGGTGCGCTGTCCTCGTCCGCGATGCCGGCCGCCGCCGCGCCGGGCGGGACGCTCCCGGAGCCGGACTCCGCCGGGCCCGCGGAGTCCGCCGGGCACGCGGGAGGCACAGGGCCCGCGGGGCGCGCGCCCGCGCCGGCCGTGGACAACCGCTTCTGGACCTCGTACACCGACTGGCGCCTCGGCACCTCGGCCGGGACCCGGGCCGTCGCGGGCAGCCGCCCCGGCCTGGTCCTCGAGGGCCCCACTGGCCGCACCGACTACACCGACCCGCACACCGGAGCGACCACAACCTGGGAGTACGGCACCTGGACCTCGCCCGTCCACCTCTCCCGGGTGCCCGCGACGGAGGTCATCGCCTCCTGGAACGCGCGCACCCCGGCCGGCACCTGGCTGCAGGTCGAGCTGCGCGGCAGCTACTCCGACGCCACCCGGACACCCTGGTTCGTGATGGGCCGCTGGGCGGCGGGCGACAGCGACATCCGGCGTACCTCCCTCGACGACCAGACGGACGGGAAGGCGAGCATCTGGACCGACACCTTCTCCGTCGATGACGCTTCGAGCGGGCTGCGGCTGAACTCGTACCAGCTGCGGCTGACCCTCTACCGCAAGCCCGGCACGAAACTGACGCCCACCGTCTGGCGGCTCGGTGCGATGGCCTCCGACATCCCGGACCGCTTCACCGTGCCCGCGTCGACGCCGGGGCTCGTGCGCGAGCTGCCCGTGCCGCGCTATTCGCAGAACACGCACATCGGCCAGTACCCGGAGTACGACAGTGGCGGTGAGGCGTGGTGCAGCCCCACCTCATCGCAGATGATCATCGAATACTGGGGCCGGAAGCCCACCCCGGCCGACCTGTCCTGGGTGAACCCGGCCTTCGCCGATCCGCAGGTCTGCCACGCGGCCCGCTTCACCTTCGACTACCAGTACGAAGGCTGCGGAAACTGGCCCTTCAACGCTGCCTACGCGGCCACCTACAAGGACATGAGCGCGGTCGTCACCCGGCTGTCCTCGCTCAGCGACCTGGAGACCTTGATCCGGGCCGGCATCCCGGCCATAACGTCCCAGTCCTTCCTGAAGGGAGAGCTGACCGGGGCGGGCTACGGCACCTCCGGGCATCTGATGACGGTGATCGGCTTCACAGCGGGCGGCGATGTGATCGCCAACGATCCGGCATCGCCCAGCAACGAGGCCGTGCGCCGGGTCTACAAGCGCGCCGAGTGGGAGACGATCTGGCTCCGCACCAAGCGCTATAACGCGAGCGGCAAAGTGGTCTCCGGCACAGGCGGCGTCTGCTACCTGTACTGGCCCGCCGGCCCGACGGCCGCCCAGCGCCGGGCTCTGGCGGCATTCGGCATCCGCTGACGCGCCGACTGGCCCCGGGGTAGTGACGTACGTCTCTACCCCGGGGCCGGTATCGCTGGCACTGTGGGTGGGTCACCCGGGGGGACGCACCTGCCAGCCGACTGAACGAGACGCACCATGACTTCGACCGCTGCCACCGCTGCCACCGCTGCCACCGCTGCCACCGCTGCCACCGCCGACCGCGCCGAGACCCGCGCCCGCACCGGCGGCCCCGAGGACGGCTCCAAGGTCCTCGAGCACATCCTCGGCTGGACGCTCGTCGTCGTCCTCGCAATGTTCGTCACCCAGCTCGGCCTGATCTGAGGTCTGCCATACTGCGCAGATCTTGTGGCAGTTGGAGACCAGGGTCCAATTTGAGTAATAGTCAACAGCGTGGCGCGACCGGACGATCCCAGGCACGCCGCGGTGAACTCATCGCAACCGGACGGAAGTTGTTCGCCGACACTTCCTACGACGCGCTGTCGATGGACGACATCGCCAGACACGCCGGAGTCGCCAAGGGCCTGGTCTACTACTACTTCGAGAGCAAGCGCGGCTATTACCTCGCCATCATCGAGGACTCGATGGCCGACCTCGTCTCGCGCGCCGCGGGCGACGCCGAGCTGCCGCGCGTCGAGCGCGTGTACCGCACGGTCGACGGCTATCTGCGCTTTGCCCAGCACCATCAGGCGGCGTTCCGCACGATCGTCACGGGTGGCGTCGGCTTCGACACCCAGGTGCAGTCGATACGGGACGCGGTGCGCGAGGAGCTGATCGCGACCATCGCCGAAGGCGCCTACGGTACGCGTGACATCCCCATGCTGGCCCGGCTGGCGCTGCTCGGCTGGCTCAGCAGCGTCGAGGGAATCACCCTCGACTGGCTGGGCCACCAGGAGCCGGCGCGCGAGACCGTGTGCGCGCTGCTGATACGGATGCTGCGCGGCACGCTCCACACGATCGCGGAGTTCGAGCCCAAGTGCCCCGAACCGCCGGCCGAGTCCCTGCCGGCCGCGCTCGCCGAGGCCGTGCCCGAGCCGGTCGAGGCATGACGCGAGGGCGGGCAGCCGCACCCGGCTGCCCGCCCTCATCGTGTCCGCAGGCTAGTTGATGGCCTTGATCAGCTCTCCGTTCGAGGTGTCACCGCTGAGCTCCCAGAAGAAGGTGCCGCCCAGGCCCTGCTGGTTCTTGTAGTTCATCTTCCCCGCGATGGTGGCGGGGGTGTCGTAGCTCCACCACTGGGTGCCGCAGTGCGCGTACGCCGTCCCTGCGACGGTCCCATTGGCCGGGCACCTGCCCTTGAGCTCCTTGTAGTCGTCGATGCCCTGCTCGTACTTGCCGGGCGCGGCCCCGGTCGCCGTCCCGCCGGGCGCCTTCTGTGTCACGCCCGTCCAGCCCCGTCCGTAGAAACCGATCCCAAGCAGCAGCTTCGACGAGGGGATGCCGAGGCCCTTCAGCTTCTTGATCGCGGCGTCGGAGTTGAAGCCCTGCTGCGGAATGCCGGTGTAGGAGGTGAGCGGCGAGTGCGGGGCCGTGGGGCCCTGCGCCGCCCAGGCGCCGAAGAAGTCGTACGTCATCGGGTTGTACCAGTCGACGTACTGGGCCGCGCCCGCGTAGTTCGCCTTCTCGATCTTGCCGCCGGACGAGCCGTCCGCGGTGATCGCCGCGGTCACCAGGTTGGAGCTGCCGAACTTCGCGCGCAGCGCGGACATCAGGTTCTTGAAGGACTCGCGCCCGCTGGTGTCGCAGGTCAGGCCGCAGGCGTTGGGGTACTCCCAGTCGATGTCGATGCCGTCGAAGACATCCTTCCAGCGCGGGTCTTCGACCAGGTTGTAGCAGGACTGGGCGAAGGCGGCCGGGTTGGCCGCGGCCTGGCCGAAGCCGCCGGACCAGGTCCAGCCGCCGAAGGACCAGAGGATCTTGAGGTTCGGGTGGAGCTTCTTCAGCTTGCGCAGCTGGTTGAAGCTGCCCCGCAGCGGCTGGTCCCAGGTGTCGGCGACACCGTCGACGCTCTGGGCGGCGGTGTACGTCTTCTCGTAGTCGGCGAAGGCGTCACCGATCGCGCACTTGCCGCCGGTGACGTTTCCGAAGGCGTAGTTGATGTGGGTGAGCTTGTTCGCGGAGCCGGAGGTCTGGATGTTCTTGACGTGGTAATTGCGGTCGTAGACGCCCCATTCGGTGAAGTAGCCGATCACCTTGTTCCCGGCTGCCGCCGGGGCGGCAGCGGTCTTCTTGGCCGGGGCGGACTCGCCGGCGGACGCGAGGTGGGCGCCGGTGAGCAGGGTCGCGCCGAGTGCGGCGGTACATGCGGCGGCGATGAGCGCCCTCAGGCGGGCGCGGGGACGGTGTGGTCCGAGCATCAGGTCTCCTCGTGGGGGAGGGAGAGCGAGTGGGGGCATGCGCTGTCGACCGTCTGACTTCTTTGGCATGAACGCGGCCATGCGCTGGGGGGAACGCTAGAAGGACTAGACCAGTGCGTCAATGGTTCGGACCAATTCCGACCGCGAGGCAAGGGAAAGCGGAGCCGACAATTCCCACCCGTGACGGAAGTCCGCTGATCGGGCATACTCAACGCGCCACAGCCGCCGTCGAGCCACTTTCGTGATCCGGAAGGGCAGCATCGGCCTGGCAGTAAGTCCGGCGGCGCGCCCACACCCTTCGCGCGCGACGCCGCAGCGCCCGACAGGGAGGAGAGCGCCGTAATGCCCGACCGCGCCCCGCAGCCGGTGGAACGCCAACTGCCCACCGAGGAATCCAGGGACCTGATCGCCCTGGTACGCGACATCATCCAGCGGGAGATCGCCCCCCGGGCGGCCGAGGAGGAGGACTCCGGGCACTTCCCGCGTGAGGTCTTCTCGCTTCTGTCCGAGTCCGGACTGCTCGGCCTTCCGTACGACTCCGAGTACGGCGGCGGAGACCAGCCGTACGAGGTCTACCTCCAGGTCCTCGAAGAGCTCGCCGCCGCCCGCCTCACCGTCGGCCTCGGCGTCAGCGTCCACTCCCTCGCCTGCCACGCACTCGCCGGCTACGGCACCAAGGAGCAGCAGACCGAGCATCTGCCCGCCATGCTCGGCGGCGGCCTGCTGGGCGCCTACTGCCTGTCCGAGCCCGGCTCCGGCTCGGACGCCGCATCGCTGCGGACCAAGGCCGTGCGTGACCAAGACAGCTGGGTGATCACCGGCACCAAGTCGTGGATCACGCACGGCGGGATCGCCGACTTCTACACCGTGATGGCCCGGACCGGCGAGGAAGGTGCCCGCGGCATCACCGCCTTCCTGGTCCCGGGCGACATACAGGGCCTGAACGCCGCCGCCCCCGAGAAGAAGATGGGGATGAAGGGCTCGCCCACCGCCCAGCTTCACTTCGACGGCGTACGGGTCCCTGACTCCCGCCGGATCGGAGAGGAGGGGCAGGGCTTCGCGATCGCGCTCTCCGCGCTCGACTCGGGCAGGCTCGGCATCGCCGCCTGTGCGGTCGGGGTCGCGCAGGCGGCCCTGGACGAGGCCGTCTCGTACGCGACCGGGCGCCGGCAGTTCGGACGGCCCATCGCCGACTTCCAGGGGCTGCGCTTCATGCTCGCCGACATGGCCACCCGGATCGAGGCGGGGCGAGCGCTCTATCTCGCCGCCGCCAGGCTGCGCGACGCGGGACGGCCGTTCTCCCGGCAGGCCGCCATGGCCAAGCTGTTCTGCACCGACGCGGCGATGAGCGTCACCACCGACGCGGTCCAGGTGCTCGGCGGCTACGGCTACACCCTGGACTTCCCGGTCGAGCGCTATATGCGCGAGGCCAAGGTGCTCCAGATCGTCGAGGGCACCAACCAGATCCAGCGCATGGTCATCGCCCGTCACCTGGCCGGACCCGAGACACGCTGAACGTGGTCACCCGGGTTCGTGGGTGCCGTGGGCCAGGGGGCGTTGGCGGTTGCTGTTCGGTGGGTGGTTTTCGCCGCTGAACGTGGTCACCCGGGTTCGTGGGTGCCGTGGGCCAGGGGGCGTTGGCGGTTGCTGTTCGGTGGGTGGTTTTCGCCGCTGAACCTAGTCACCCGGGTTCGTGGGTGCCGCGGGCCAGAGGGTGTTGGTGGTTGCCGTCCGGTGGGTGGTTTTCGCGGCCGAGCGCCAAACAGTCCGCGGCGCCCCGAAAGCCGGCGGCGCCGCGAGCCTGCTCCACTCCGGGTCGCGGCGCCCCGGCAGGGTCTTGCCCTTGCTCGCCCACAGCTGGAGCAGCTCCCGGTAGATGGGCGGATCGGCCGGGTGCGGAACCGATTCTTCGGGTGGCGGTGTCGCCAGCCGGCGCCGACCGTGACTGGTCGTGGAGTACAGCAGGGTCATGCCTGGGGAACGCACCGCGCCGGTGGCGGGTTACCGTCGGGGCAAATCGCGCGGAAGTTCGCGACCTACCCGCCGCTGGGGGCTTGCCGCGAAGTCGCCCACCGGACAGCAACCACCAACGCTCCCCGGCTCGCGAATCCGGGGTGCTCGGGTGACACGAGTACGGCGCCCGGACCCGGTCTCCGGCAGAGTTTCTGACGTACCGTCAAATCGCCTGCCGCCCAGGCCAGCCGTGTCCGACGACCGTTCGATCCTCCTCGGCGAATACCCCGTCCATCAGGCGCCCCTGTCGATGGGAGATGGCCGGCTACGCCCCGCGCGAGCTCGACCTCGGCTGGACCGTCTAGCACCGCTTCTTCCAGGACCTGACGGTCAGCTTCGGCCGGCGCGGGCTGCCCGACTTCCTGCGCCGCGACGGCATCGAGGACCGCGGTGCCCGGCTCACCGGACACCGCCCGCGCGACATGGAGTTCCACACCCTCTACGCCGCGCTGCGGCACGCGATCGTCATGCTCCGAGTGGCCTACCGTCAGGTCCACTTCGGTGAAGCGCAGGTGCCCGAAGACCCGGACGCCCTGATCCTGCACCACGCCAGTCTCGCCGCCATGGTGCAGGGGAGCTACTGGACCCAGGTTTGAGAACGCCTAGGCCGCGTGGCGCCGCATCTGCTGCACCCGCAGCGGACGCGAGCCCGGACCGCCGACGTGCGAGAAGGGCTGCGTCCGCCAGTCGAGCCCCTGGGGGAGCGTCAGCAGCAACGCGGTGTCCTGCTCCTGGACCTCGAGGGTCTCGTCAGCGGGACGCGCCTGCGAGGCGGGGCGGCCCGTACCGGCGCACACGGTGAGCCCGAACGGATTCCACGGGGTGGGGCACAGCGCGTGCTCCGGCAGGACGTCCTCGTCCGCCAGCAGCGCGATCGGCTGCGCGCAGTCCGGGCAGATGACCCGGAACATTTCAAAGGTGTCGTACGCGTCGAGCTCGTCGATCTCAGCCGGTTCGGCCGAATCGACGGGCTCCGGTTCGGTACGTCCTGTGTTCTTGACGCTCTGCATGGAGAATCTCCCCCTCGGGTGGGCCGACCAGGCACTTGCGGCCTCGACCACAGCAAGCAATTCCCCACGCACCCGGCAGGTAACCGTGGGGTCACGACCGACCGGGCCACAAACCTGTGGCATTCGTCACATGCCCGCCGCAGGTGCCCCCGCACGCCGCAGCCGACTGTGCCGGAAGCGACCTGGGGCAATAGGTTGATCCGCATGGAGGAGCTGGATCGTCAGATCGTGGAATTGCTCGTCAAGGACGGGCGGATGAGCTACACCGACCTGGGCAAGGCCACTGGCCTGTCCACCTCGGCGGTGCATCAGCGCGTCCGCCGTCTGGAACAGCGTGGCGTCATCCGCGGCTATGCCGCGGTCGTCGATCCCGAGGCGGTCGGGCTGCCGATCACCGCCTTCATCTCGGTCAAACCCTTCGACCCGAGCGCGCCGGACGACATTTCGGAGCGTCTCGCCGACGTGCCCGAGATCGAGGCCTGCCACAGCGTCGCGGGCGACGAGAACTACATCCTCAAGGTGCGCGTCTCGACCCCGCTGGAGCTGGAGCACCTGCTCACCCGCATCCGCTCGCTGTCCGGGGTCTCCACCCGTACGACGGTCGTGCTCTCCACCCCGTACGAGGCACGCCCGCCGCGTATCTAGGCTGGTCCCATGAGCGAGAGCGCCGCCCCCCAGAGCGAACACCGCACCGTGCTGCTCCGCGGTGGAGAAGTCCACAGTCCCGCCGACCCCTTCGCCACCGCGATGGTCGTCGAACGAGGACATGTCGCCTGGGTGGGCTCCGAGGGCGCCGCCGACGCCTTCGCGGGCGGCGTCGACGAAGTGATCGACCTCGAAGGGGCCCTGGTCACACCGGCGTTCACGGACGCACACGTGCACACCACGGCGACCGGCCTCGCGCTCACCGGCCTCGACCTGTCCGGCGCTCGCACGCTCGCCGAGGCCCTCGGTCTCGTACGCAAGCACAGCGCCGCACACCCCGGCGACAGGGTCCTCCTCGGGCACGGCTGGGACGCCTCGCGCTGGCCCGAGCAGCGCCCGCCGTCCCGGGCCGAACTCGACGAGGCCGCCGAAGGCCGCCCGCTCTATCTGCCGCGGATCGACGTCCATTCGGCCGTGGTGACCACCGCCCTGCTCGACCTCGTCCCCGGAGTCAGCGGCCTCACCGGCTACCACTCGGATGCGCCGCTGACCGCAGCGGCCCACCACGCTGTACGCTCCGCCGCCCACGGCGCGATCACCCCCGCCCAGCGCGCGGCCGCCCAGCGCGCCGCACTCGCGCGGGCCGCCTCTCTCGGCATCGGCACCGTCCATGAGTGCGCCGGCCCCGACATCTCCGACGAGGACGACTTCACGTCTCTGCTGGCACTGGCCGGGGCGGAGCCGGGCCCGCGGGTCGTCGGCTACTGGGCCGAGCAGGTCGCAGATGCGAAGGACGCCCGGCGGATCCGCGAACTCGGCGCGATCGGCGCGGCCGGCGACCTCTTTGTCGACGGCTCCCTCGGCTCGCACACCGCCTGCCTGCACGACCCCTACGACGACGCCCCGCACACCGGCGCCGCCCACCTCGACACCGCGGCCGTCGCCGCCCATGTCAGCGCCTGCACGGAGGCCGGACTGCAGGCCGGTTTCCACGCCATCGGCGACGCCGCCCTCACCGCGGTCGTCGACGGCGTCAGGGCCGCGGCGGACACGATCGGCCTTGCCCGCGTCCGCGCCGCCCGCCACCGAGTCGAACACGCCGAGATGCTGACCCCCGAAACCATCGCCGCCTTCGCCGAGTTCGGCCTCACCGCCTCCGTACAGCCCGCCTTCGACGCGGCTTGGGGCGGCGACAGCGGCATGTACGCGCAGCGTCTCGGCGTCGAACGGGCCCGCACCCTCAACCCCTACGCGGCACTGCTGCGCGCCGGAGTGCCCCTCGCCTTCGGCTCCGACAGCCCCGTGACTCCGCTCGACCCCTGGGGGGCCGTCCGGGCCGCCGCCTTCCACCGCACCCCCGAGCACCGCATCTCCGCCCGCGCCGCCTTCACCGCCCACACCCGCGGCGGCTGGCGCGCCGTCGGCCGCGACGACGCCGGTGTCCTGGTGCCCGGCGCGCCCGCCGACTACGCCCTGTGGCGCACCGAGGAACTTGTCGTCCAGGCCCCCGACGACCGCGTCGCCCGCTGGTCCACCGACCCCCGTTCCGGCACTCCGGGCCTGCCCGATCTGAGCCCCGGCGCCGAACTCCCCGTCTGCCTGCGGACCGTGGTCTTCGGACAAACCGTCTTTGAGCGGCCGTACGAGTGACGTGCGGACATTTCGTGCCGCCGACGGATACTCAGCACGCTCGGCCGCGACCTGCGGATCTTCCGCGCTGACCTGGTGATTTGGGCAAACCTCGCAGATCAGACGACTGTTGACATGGAGCGCCCACCGGCGGGTAGGTTCGGCCGAGTCCACCACAGGACGTCCGACCGGCAAACCTCCACGCAGTCGTCGAACGCCGCTGGGTCATGGGGCAGTGTGCCGCACCGGCGCACTGCCACTGGGAGCCAGGTTCAGCGCCCGCGCCTCGGGGGCGAGGGAAGGTTCCAGCCGGCCGGCGGGTGCGACCCGGGTGGGGCCCGGCGTTCAGTAGACAACGGCTCTCGGTCGACCCGCAGCCAGCGGGTCCCAGGTCGGCCCGAAGGACGCCGGGCCCCGATCCGCAGCTCCTTGTCCGCGCCACCGTCGGACGTACGACACCCCAGCTCCGTGCCGCCGTAGCCGCGCGCCGAGCGCTCGCTATGGTGGGGCTGTGTGCACGGACTTTAAGGGGCAGCAGTGAACGACGGCGCTGGGGTTACCCGTGGCGAAGCCCAGGGGCGGCGGTACGGCCCGCTCGGCAGGGTCTTGGTGATCATCCCGACCTACAACGAGGCCGAGAACATCAAGCCGATCGTCTCCCGGGTGCGCGCGGCTGTGCCCGGGGCGGACGTCCTTGTCGCCGACGACAACAGCCCCGACGGCACCGGCAAATTCGCCGATGAACTCGCGGCCCGCGACGACCAGGTGCATGTTCTGCACCGCAAGGGCAAGGAAGGGCTCGGCGCCGCCTATCTCGCGGGCTTCACCTGGGGAATCGAGCACGGCTACGGCGTACTCGTCGAGATGGACGCCGACGGCTCCCACCAGCCCGAGGAACTGCCCCGGCTGCTGACCGCCCTCAAGGGCGCGGACCTGGTCCTCGGCTCGCGCTGGGTCCCCGGCGGCCGCGTGGTCAACTGGCCCAAGTCCCGCGAGTTTCTCTCGCGGGGCGGCAGCACCTACTCACGCCTTCTCCTCGGCGTCCCCATCCGGGACGTCACCGGCGGCTACCGCGCCTTCCGCGCCGAGACCCTCGAAGGGCTCGGACTGACCAAGGTGGCCTCCCAGGGCTACTGCTTCCAGGTCGACCTGGCCCGGCGAGCCGTCGCCGCCGGTTACCACGTCGTGGAGGTCCCCATCACCTTCGTCGAGCGCGAACTGGGCGACTCCAAGATGAGCCGGGACATCGTCGTCGAAGCGCTGTGGCGGGTCACCGCGTGGGGAATCGGAGGCCGGGCGAAAAGTCTCCTCGGCCGCAAGCCCTCCTGAGGCCGCACGTCGTCCTGATCGCGGACGGCCGCCGGGATCTTCCGCGATCTTCTTGATCACCCGCTTACGCCGCTCCGGCGGCCGTCCAGGCACACTGGGGGCATGACGACCGGCGCACCGCCCCCGACGGCCCCCAGGCGCTCGCGCGCCCGCACTTTCGTCCCACTCGGCATCGCCGCCTGGCTGGTGCTCGAGATCTGGCTGCTGACCCTCGTCGCCGACGCGGCCGGCGGACTCACGGTGCTCGCCCTGCTCGTCGGCGGCGCCGTCCTCGGCGGCGTGGTGATCAAGCGGGCCGGCCGCCGCGCGTTCCGCAGCCTCACCGAGACTCTGCAGCAACAGCAGACCGGCCAGGGTCCGGCCGCGGGCGTCGACAGCCCCGGGACCGGCAGCAAGGGCAACGGCTTCCTGATGCTCGGCGGCCTGCTCCTCATGCTGCCCGGCCTGATCTCCGACGCGGCGGGCCTGGTGCTCCTGGTGCCGCCCGTCCGCTCGATGCTCGGGCGGTACGCGGAGCGGTCCGTGGAGCGCCGTATGCGCGCTGCCGCGCCCGGCAGCCTCGGCGATGCCTTCCAGCAGGCCCGCATTCACCGGCCGGACGGCAAGGTCGTGCAGGGTGAGGTCATCCGGCAGGACGGAACGCCGCCGCGGAGTTACGAGGACGAGGGCCCCCGACCTCCGCTGACCCCCTGACGGGATCTGATGGGATCTGACGGGATCCGCGCACAGAACAGAGCCGCGGGCCGTCTCACTGAAAGTGAGACGGCCCGCGGCTCTTGTTTCTATGACGCTGTTGGTGCGGTGTTACGCGGTCAGGCGGACTTCCGGCTGTCCCGCGGATGCACAGCGATGTTCATGGCGCCGGAACGCAGGACCGCCAGCCTCTCGGCCAGCACCTCCTCCAGTTCCTCGCGGGTGCGCCGCTCCATGAGCATGTCCCAGTGCGTTCGCGCCGGCTTGCCCTTCTTCTCCTCGGGGCCATCCCCGTCCACCAGGAGTGCCTGGGCGCCGCACGCCTTGCACTCCCACTCCGGCGGAATTTCCGCCTCTACCGAGAACGGCATCTCAAAACGATGTCCGTTCTGGCATGCGTACTCCACCGCCTGGCGCGGGGCCAGATCGATGCCGCGGTCCGTCTCGTAGCTGGTAACCACGAGGCGCGTACCGCGGAGAGCTCGCTCACTCATGAATCGTGCCTCCCGGGCTTGTCGCCCACAGGACAGGTGTCGCTGTCGTCGTCATCCGGTCAACGTCCGGTCGGCGGTAAAGATTCCCGTTCCGGGTCATGCGTCGCCCGTCGTGCCGCCCCTTGTTGTACCCACCATTGCCCGGTTTGTCACATCTGACAGAAAGTGTCACCCAGTGAATTCACTTCTTCAGCGCGCAGTAACGGTCCGCCTGGCAGGCCAAAGGCGTACACTACCGGCCTTTCACTTCGACGTCTAAATCCGCTCCGGGACGGGGTTGCCCGCGGCGGCCACCGCACGCCGCACCGGGACCCGCGCCAGCAGTACGAAACCGAGCGCGAAGAAGACCACCAGAGAGATGATCGCGTCCCGATAACTGCCGGTCAGCTGGTACGCCAGGCCGAACACCAACGGCCCCAGCCAGCTCAGGCCGCGGTCGCTCATCTCGTACGCCGAGAAGTATTCGGCCTCCTTGCCGCGCGGCACCAAGTGTGAGAACAACGACCTCGACAGCGCCTGGCTGCCGCCCAGAACCAGCCCGATCGCGCCCGCCAGAGCGAAGAACCAGACTGGTTCCCCGGCCGGAAGGAAGTACCCCGCCGCCAGAATCAGCGTCCATACGGCGAGCGAGGCGAGGATCGTGCGCTTGGCCCCATGTGTTCGGGCCAGCCGTCCCATCCCCAGCGCACCCGCCACCGCGAGCACCTGCACCAGCAGCACCGCGGTGATCAACGCCGCCTGGTCGAGGTCCAGCTCCTCGGAGCCGTAGATCGACGCCTGCGAGATCACCGTCTGGACCCCGTCGTTGTAGATCAGATAGGCCAGCAGGAACGACAGCGTCAGCGGATGCCTGCGCATGTCCCGCAGCGTGGCCGTCAACTGCCGCCATCCGGACCCGACCGCGCCCTCGCCGCTCGGCGCCACCCGCCGGTCCCGCAGCCGCCGCAGTGGCACGAGCGTGAAAGCGCCCCACCACAGGCCGGCCGACGCCAGACAGATCCGTACCGCCGCCGACTCCGACAGGCCGAACGAATCATGGCCCGAGTAGACGACCAGATTCAGCACCAGCACCAGCGCGCCGGCCGTGTAGCCGAAGGCCCAGCCCCGCGACGACACCGCATCGCGCTCGTCCGGCTCCGCGATCTGCGGCAGATAGGCGTTGTAGAGCACCATCGACACCGAAAGCGACGCGTTCGCGACGATCAGGAGGAACGCGCCCAGCAGATACCGCTCACCGTCGAGGAAGAACATCCCTGTCGTCGCTGCGGCCCCTACATAGGCGGCCACGGCAAGCAACGGCTTCTTGCGTCCCGTGCGGTCGGCCACCGCACCAGCCAGCGGCATCAGCAGCACTGCGAGCACCACCGAGACGGACACGGCGTAGGCGAAGACCGATCCCGCCCGGACCGGAATGCCCAGCGGATGCACAAAGCCGTCGGCATCCGCCGCGGCCTTGGCCACCGACGTCAGATACGGCCCCAGGAAGACTGTCAGCACACTCGACGAGTAGACCGAGCACGCGAAATCGTAGAAATACCAGCCGCGTTGCTCGCGCTTGCGCTCACTCGTCCCGGTCGTCCGGTCCGCGGTGTCGGCCGTCACCCCGCGCCCCCTTGCTCGTCCCCGTGGTGCAGACGCGCGGGGTTCAGACCCAGACTCCCCTGTCGGTCAGTACCGTGCGCAACGTCTCCAGATGATCGGTCATGATGCCATCCACACCGAGGTCCAGGAGCGCTGCCATCCGATCAGCCTCGTTCACCGTCCAGACATGGACCTGCAGACCCCGTTCGTGCGCGGCCGTCACAAATCGCCGGTCCACCACCCGGATACCGCTCTGCGACTCCGGAACCTGCGCACACACCGCGCCCATCCGCAGCGCCGCCGGGATTCCGTACGAGCGCAGCCGCAGCCCCATCACGCCCCGCACTCCGTACGAGGTCGCCAGCCGTGGGCCCGCGAGCCGCATCGCCCGCGCCACCCGGCCCTCCGAGAAGGAGCCGATGCACACCCGGTCCCACGCGCTCGCGCGGCGGATCAGGTCGACCAGCGGGACCAGCGCGGGCTCCGCCTTGATGTCCACATTCCAGCGGGCTTCCGGGAACTCCTCCAGCAGCTCCTCGAGGAGCGCCGGCGGTTCCTTGCCCCCCACTCTGGCCTGCTGGACCTCCCTCCAGGGCAGCGCCGAGATCTTGCCGCGCGCGTCCGTCACCCGGTCCAGCGTCGTGTCGTGGAAGGCGACCAGCTTGCCGTCCGCGGTGGTGTGCACATCGGTCTCGAAGTAGCGGTAACCCATGTCGGCGGCCCGCCGGAACGCGGCCGCGGTGTTCTCGATCCCGTCCGCCGCGCCGCCGCGGTGGGCGAAGGCGAGAGTGGAGGGGTGATCCAGGTAAGGGTGGAGTGTGCGCGTCACCTTCGCAGTATCGCCTGCCCCGGTGTCCCGCCGGCGACGACCGTACTGCCACTTTCCTGATCGGAGATGGCGAAGACGCGCAGGAACAGCTGCGCCAGCGGCCCGATGGCGAGGGCGTACGCGACCGTGCCGACCCCCACCGAACCGCCGAGCACGAAACCGGTCGCCACGACGGCCACCTCGATGGCCGTACGGACCAGCCGGATCGAACGGCCCGTGACGCGGTGCAGACCCGTCATCAGACCATCACGGGGACCGGGTCCGAACCGCGCCGAGATATACAGACCCGTCGCCACGCCGTTGAGCACGATGCCCCCGATCAGCACACCGATCTGCACCCCGAGCCCGTGCGCGTCCGGGACCAGCGCGAGCGTGCCGTCCATCGCCACGCCGATCACAAAGACATTGGAGACCGTGCCGAGCCCCGGCCGCTGCTTCATCGGAATCCACAGCAGCAGCACAACCGCGCCGACGATGATCGACACGATGCCGATCGTCAGCCCCGTCAGCTCGGCCAGACCCTGATGCAGCACCCCCCACGGCTCAAGGCCGAGCCCGCCGCGCACAAGGAGCGCCGAGCTCACTCCGTACAGCGTCAGACCGATGTACAGCTGCAGCAGTCTGCGGGTGAGATGCCTCGACACCGTGGACACAGTGACGCCCCCCTCTGGTGGTTGTGGACTGATGCATGACACTCTGTGGCTACGGAACAAACGCCAACCATGGCCAATTCGAGGAAGGTGGACTGACTTCCATGACGCAGTGGACCTCTGCGGTGGGCGCGGCTCAGCTGGCCCGGCAGCTCACCTCCCAGCAGCCGCGCCCGGCCGGGCCCGGCACCCGCAAGCCCCCCGCCTACCGCGCCCTCGCCGACGGCATCCGGCTGCTCGTCCTCGAAGGCCGCGTCCCCGTCGCCGCCCGGCTGCCCGCCGAACGCGAGCTCGCGCTTTCGCTGTCCGTCAGCCGTACCACCGTCGCCGCGGCGTACGAGGCGCTGCGCGCCGAAGGCTTCCTGGAGTCACGCAGGGGAGCGGGCAGCTGGACAGCCGTGCCGGCCGGGAACCCGCTGCCCGCACGCGGACTCGAACCCCTGCCGCCCGAGTCGCTCGGCTCGATGATCGACCTCGGCTGCGCCGCGCTGCCCGCGCCCGAACCCTGGCTCACGCGCAGCGTCCAGGGTGCACTCGAAGAACTGCCGCCGTACGCGCACACCCACGGCGACTACCCGGCCGGCCTGCCCGCCCTGCGCCAGATGCTCGCCGACCGCTACACCGAGCGCGGCATCCCCACCATGCCCGAGCAGATCATGGTCACCACCGGGGCGATGGGCGCGATCGACGCCATCTGCCACCTCTTCGCCGGGCGCGGCGAGCGCATCGCCGTCGAATCCCCCTCCTACGCCAACATCCTTCAGCTGATGCGTGAAGCCGGGGCCCGGCTGGTGCCGGTGGCCATGGCCGAAGGGCTGACCGGCTGGGACATGCACCGCTGGCGGCAGGTGCTGCGGGACGCGGCGCCGCGGCTCGCGTATGTGGTGGCCGACTTCCACAACCCCACCGGCGCGCTGGCCGACGAGGACCAGCGTCGCCGCCTCGTCGACGCCGCACGCTCCGCGGGCACGGTCCTCGTCGTCGACGAGACCATGTCCGAGCTGCACCTGGACGAGGGCATCGACATGCCGCGGCCGGTCTGCGCCTTCGACCCGGCGGGCAGCACCGTCCTCACGGTCGGCTCGGCCAGCAAGGCGTTCTGGGCCGGCATGCGCATCGGCTGGGTGCGCGCGGCGCCGGACGTGATCCGCTCGCTGGTCGCGGCCCGCGCATACGCCGACCTCGGCACGCCCGTCCTGGAACAGCTCGCCATCAACTGGCTGATGCAGACCGGGGGTTGGGAGAAGGCCGTCGCCATCCGCCGGGCCCAGGCGCGCGAGAACCGCGATGCGCTGGTCGCGGCGGTGCGCCGGGAGCTGCCCGACTGGGAGTTCGACGTGCCGAGCGGCGGGCTCACCCTCTGGGTGCGTACGGGAGGCCTGTCCGGATCCCGTCTCGCGGAGGTCGGAGAGCGGGTGGGCGTGCGGGTGCCGTCCGGGCCGCGCTTCGGCGTCGACGGCGCCTTCGAGGGCTATGTACGGCTGCCGTTCACGGTCGGCGGTCCGGTCGCGGAGGAGGCGGCGACACGACTGGCGGCCGCCGCGCGGCTCGTGGAGACGGGCGTGACCACCGGCACGGAAGCGCCGCGCACGTTCGTCGCCTGACGGCGGAGGTCAGCCCTCGGCCGGGACGGGAGCGGGCACGGGACCAGGCGAGGGAGCCGGCGAGGGCGAGGGATCAGGCGCGGGTGCGGGCGAGGGATCAGGCGACGGAGCGGGCGCGGCCGGCTCGGCCCCGTCCGGGTGCTCCGGCAGCAGTTCCAGCACCGCCTGCCGGTGCGCCTCACTGGTGGCGTCGTCGTACGGGTCGGGCGTCGCCGGCACCTGAAGCCTGAGCACCGGGCCCGTACCGAGCCGGGCGTATCCGCGCCCCGGCGGGACGTCGGGCGTCGGCGTGGTGTGCGGCTTCGTCCCGAGCACCGACTCGACCTGTTCGAAGGTGGCGGGGCCCAGCACCACTCGGCTGCGGGTGTGCGTCCTCACGGTCTCGGTGAGCGAGTCCACGCTGTCGAACTGCTCGGCCACGACCACCGTCACCTGTGCCGCCCTGCCGTGCCGCAGTGGCACCTGAAGCAGCTGCTGCGGATCGATGCGCCCGTCGGCCGCCGCCAGGTGCCCGAAGATGCTCGGCCGGTCCAGCAGGATCCACAACGGCCGCTTGGTGTCGTCGGGCGCGGGATGCCCGGCCTGCCGGGCGCGGTTCGCGGCGATCAGCCGGCGCTCGGTCTCGTGCGCGGCCCACTCCAGGCTCGCCAGCGCGCCGGCCAGTCCGCATTCGACGGCCAGCACGCCGGTGCGCCCCGTCAGGCACGCGTACTCTCCGGTGCCGCTGCCCTCGACGATCAGTACGTCTCCGTGCTGCAGGGCCTGGAGAGCGATCGAGCGGAGCAGGGTCGTGGTGCCGCTGCCCGGCTCGCCGACGGCCAGCAGATGCGGTTCCGTCGAGCGCGGGCCGGTGCGCCAGACGACCGGCGGCGCGTCGCGGGTCTCCTCGCCCACCGTGACCGGCACGGTGCGCTGCACCGCGCCGTCGTCGGTGAAACCCAGCACGGTCTCGCCGGGCACTGTGACGAATCTTTGGGCGGCGATGGAGGTGCGCAGGGCGGGCAGCACGCTCATAAGGAGCTGGTTGCCCTCCTCGTCCCAGGTGAAGAGATACTCGCGGCCGCGCCCGGACTTGGCGTGCAGCAGCTGCTCGATCCTGGCCCGGGGCTCGGCCTCACCGTCGGTGAAGTACGCGGGGTAGGTCACCCGGAGCTGAGTGAGCCGTCCGTTGTCGTCGAACTCGTAGTCGCTGAAGGCCTTGCCCCATTCGCCGCCGTGGGCGAAGAGCGGCGCCGGGTCCTCGGCGACGGAGAAGTACGGCACGAGGGCCTCGTACAGAGCCCGGAGCCGCCCGGCCTCCGCGTCGTCGGGCCCGGTCTTCACCGGCGTACGCACCCGGCCCTTCCAGGCGGCCGCGGCCATCACCGTGATCAGGGCAACCAGCGGCCCGTACGGGATGAGCGCGACCACCAGGACGCAGGCCGCGATCAGGAACAGTGTGGGACCACGCCGTTCCTTGGGCGTGGCGGCCCACTTGTGCCCGGCCATCGCCGCCAGCTGCCGCAGACCACGGCTGATCGCGATCAGCGGATGGAGGACGTCCGTGGCGCTGTCGGCGGCCGTGCGCGCGATCTGGCGGCTCCGGGCGATCTGTGCGCTGCCGCTGCTGAGAATGCGGGGGAGTGGTCGCCGGGCCACATCGGTCTCCTGAAGGTGCTGACGGTGCTGAAGGTGCTGGGTGGGGCTGCGGGTGTCAGAACTTGATCCCGCCCAAGAGGCTGGCGAGGCTCGCGCTGCCGGCCTTGATGCTGGGGGCGATGGCGGTGCCCGCAACGAAGAAGCCGAAGAGCGAGCAGACGACCGCGTGGGACGCCTTGAGCCCGTCCTTCCTGAAGAACAGGAAAACGATGATTGCGAGCAGCACGACGCCTGAGATGGAGAGGACCATGAGAGTTCTCCTGGTTGAGGGGACAGTCACCATGAGTTCTTCCAGGATCACAGGAAGTATCCATGTGATAAAAGGTCCAAATAGGTGAATTTCTCAGGATTTCACTCCACTGGCGGACGTCACGCCACCGATCGGCGGGCACACTGCGCCGTTGCACGGCACAGTGCCTCCCCTGCACTGTTCTTCGCCGCGGCCGTGCCCCGTCATGCTGGTGTGCGGGCAGTACCCTGTCGATTCACTCGTACGGCGGCTCTTGCCGTGCACCCCAGGTCAACGCAGTGAAAGGCGGTCAGCCCGATGAGTGAAGCCCCGGATCCAGAGGTGATCGAACTCGCGACCAAGGTCTTCGACCTGGCGCGCCAGGGAGAGACCGAGGCGCTCGCCGCGTACGTCGACGCCGGCGTCCCCGCCAACCTCACCAACGACCGTGGCGACACCCTTGTCATGCTCGCCGCCTACCACGGGCACGCCCCGGCCGTGGAAGCGCTCCTCGCCCGCGGCGCCGAGCCGGACCGGGCCAACGACCGCGGCCAGACGCCGCTCGCCGGCGCGGTGTTCAAGGGCGAGGACGCCGTCATCCGCGTCCTCCTCGCCGGCGGAGCCGACCCGGCGGCGGGCACGCCGTCCGCGATGGATACCGCGCGGATGTTTGGGAAGACAGAGCTCCTGGAGCTGTTCGGCGGCCATTGAGGGGCCGCCGGAGAGGCTGCTGAGAGGCCGCTGAAAGGGGCGCCGTAAATGTGGTCGCGGTGGCGAAATGGGTGGGTCATCATGACGTCGGGCCCTACCCCGGACTTCATCCGGGAGTTCCCCTGGGGCCACCGACGAGAGGCAGAGGAAGATGGTCTACACCAAGCGGAAGACGACGGGCGGCCCTACATGTTGCTGCGCGGCCTAGGCATCTCCACTCCCCGGTTGCGTCGACAGCTTGATGTGAGGCTTTTCCCATGTTCGATCCAGTCATAGCGCCGAGCGGAACGCTGCTCGGCCTGCTGCAGAGGGGCCGCGGTGACGGCACGCTGCATGCGCTCGCCGCGCCGCGCGCAGAAGCGCTCGCGGCTGTCAACCACTGCGTACTGAACGATCCGCGCCACGACTGGCAGGTCGAGAACCGCTCCCTGTACTACGCGCGCCTCTACCTGGATCTCCATGGCGGTCTCGAGGAGATCGAGCGGCATCTGTGCGACGCCGACGACTGCCTCGACACCGACGAGGCCAGGACCGGCCTCGCGCTCGCGGTGCTCGGGCACCTCGCCTCGTACGGCAGGGACGACGCCCTCGCGCTGCTGCGGCGGTACGCCGCCGGGGGCTCCAACTGGGCCTGGGCCCTCGATGAGCTCGCCCTGCGCGACGACGACAACGGCCTGCGGGCGCTGGCCGCGCCGGTCCTTGCCCGCTTCCCCGCGACCCCGGAGGGCGACGCCGAGCTTGCCGTCGCCGTACGGGACGCCTTCGAACCGCGGCCGTGGCGCCTGTGGGCCGAGGACCAGCGAGAGGCGATCGGCGCCCGCGTGCGCGCGGCCCGGGAAGCCGGCTCCTTCGACCGCTGGCAGCGCCAGCTGCGACCCACCGGACCCCGGCCGGGCTGGAGCATCCAGGCCGTCTTCGACTGGGCCGACCAGGGCGTCGAGCGCGGCAGCGCCCTCCATGTGCCCGCGGCCCGGTGTCTGTCGGCCGTCGCGGGACCCGAGGACCGGCCCGCGATCGTCAAGGCCGCACGCGAAGGATCCGACGGCGCGCGCTGCGCCGCCCTGCACTATCTCGCCGAGTCACGCGACCCCGTCGTCCTCGATCTGATCGAGGCCGCGGTGTCGGGCGGCTCCCGCACCGTGGCCGACGCCGCCGTCTCCGCGTTCGAGCGGATGTGCGGCGACGAGGCCGTCGACCGGGCCCGCGGCTGGGTGCACCGGCCCGACGCGCTCGGCGCGTCCGCGGCGGGCGTGCTCGCCTGCCGGGGAACCGCCAAGGACGACAAGCTGGTCCTCGGCGCGCTGCGCGAGACCGTACGGGCCGACGGGCCCGACGCACCCCTGCTGTGGAGGCTCGTCGACGGGGCCGGACGGCTCGGCATCGGCTGCGCAGCACCCGTACTGCGCCATGTGTACCGGGAGACCGCGTCCTCGCAGCTGCGCGGCCGCGCGGCCCGCGCGCTCGCCGCCACCGACGCCTCCTTCGCCACCGGATTCGCCGTCGAATGCCTGTGGGACTGCGAGGAGACCACCAGAGAAGTCGGCGCGCTGCACGCCGAGACCGGTGATGTGCGCGTTGCCGAGCGATTGCGCCGACTTGCCGCGGATCCGGCCGAGGAGGCAGAGGTGCAAACCGCCGTACGCAGCAGAATCGGCCCGGACATGCCCGCCATGTGACATTAGGGACGCGAAACGGCCCCGGCCACAAACGCTCATGGGACGTTAGCCAAGCGGAAAGATCCACGTTGGCACAGCCACCCCGGGCCAGACGACAACACGGGTATGCGTGTCGTCATCGTCACCGAATCCTTTCCGCCAGACGTCAATGGTGTGGCGCACTGCGCCCTGCAGACCGCCCGGCACCTCGCCGCGCGCGGTCATGACCCGCTCGTCATAGCCCCGGCGGTCGCCGGGGCCGACAGCTCCGACCGGAGCGCGCCCTGCCCCGTGGTGCGCGTCCCCTCTCTGCCGCTGCCCGGATATCCGCAAGTACGGGTGGCGCTCCCCAGCCGCCGGGTGGCGGCCGCGATCGCCGCCCACCGGGCCGAGCTCGTCCATCTGGCCAGCCCGTTCGTGCTCGGCGTGCGCGGCATGGCGGCAGCGGCGCGGCTGGGCCTGCCGGCCGTCGCCGTCTACCAGACCGACCTCGCCGGCTATGCCCGTACATACGTGGGCGCCGGCGAAGGGGCCGCGTGGCGGCGCATCCGCACCGTGCACAGCGCCGCGGACCGGACGCTCGCGCCCTCCAGCGCCGCCCTGCGCGATCTGGAGGAGCACGGGGTGGAGCGGGTGCGGCTGTGGCCGCGCGGCGTGGACACCGCACGTTTTCGGCCGGAGCTCCGGGACGAGAAGCTGCGCCGCGAGCTCGCCCCGAACGGCGAGCTGATCGTCGGCTATGTCGGCCGGCTCGCCCCCGAGAAGCATGTCGAACTCCTCTCCGGGGCCTGCGCGATGCCCGGCGTACGGGTCGTGGTCGTCGGCGACGGGCCGAGTGAGCCGTCGCTGCGCACCGCACTGCCCGGAGCCGTCTTCCTCGGCCGCAGGACCGGCGACGACCTCGCCCGGATCTTCGCCTCGCTCGACGTCTTCGCGCACACCGGTCCGTACGAGACCTTCTGCCAGACCGTGCAGGAGGCCATGGCCAGCGGGGTACCGGTCATCGCCCCGGCCGCGGGCGGACCGCTCGACCTGGTCGACCACGGGCGTACCGGGCTGCTGGTCGAGCCGCGGGACGTGGACGCGGTGCAGACGGCGGTCGCGACGCTGGCGGGGGACCCGGAACTGCGTGCCGCGTACGGGCTGGCCGGGCGGGCCGCCGTCGAGGGCAGGACCTGGGCCGTGATCGGGGACCTGCTCCTCGACCACTACGCCGAGGTGCTGGGCGCGCGTACGGCGGTGGCGGCATGAGCGCGCTGCGGATCGTACGGCTCGCGAACTTCGTCACCCCGGCCTCCGGCGGCCTGCGAACCGCGCTGCGCGAGCTCGGCAAGGGCTATCTGGCCGCGGGCCACGAGCCCGTGCTGATCGTGCCCGGCGACTTGGCGAGCGACCAGCTCACCCCGCAGGGACGGGTGATCACCCTGCCCGGGCCCGAGCTGCCGGGCACCGGCGGCTACCGGGTGCTGGCAGGCCGGCGGCGGCTGCGCGACGTCCTGGAGAGAATCGAACCCGACCGGATCGAGGTCTCCGACCGCACCACCCTGCGGTGGACGGGCGAGTGGGCCCGGCGCCACCGGATCCCCTCGGTGATGGTCTCGCACGAGACGGCCGACGGGGTGCTCAGGACGTGGGGGTTCTCGGAGTCGCTCGCCGGCCGGACCGCGGACCGGCTCAACCGCCACACCGCGTGGGCGTATTCGCGGATCGTGTGCACGACGGAGTGGGCGGAGCGGGAGTTCGTCCGCATCGGGGCGCGCAATGTGGTGCGCGCGCCCCTCGGCGTCGATCTGGTCGGCTGCAGGCCGGGACGGCGCAGCAAGGTCCTGCGCGCGAAGTACGCCGCCGGGGCCGAGGTGCTTCTGCTGCTCTGCTCCCGCCTCTCGGTCGAGAAGCGCCCGGGCATGGCTCTGGACGCGCTCGCCGAGCTGAGGGAACGCGGTGTGCGGGCCTCCCTGGTGGTCGCAGGCGACGGCCCGCTGCGGGCCGCGCTCACCCGCAGGGCCCGGGCGGAGCGGCTGCCCGCGGTCTTCCTCGGCTATGTCGGCGACCGCGAGGTGGTGGCCGACCTCCAGGCGGCGGCGGACCTCTGCCTGGCGCCGGGCCCCGCGGAGACCTTCGGCCTCTCGGCCCTGGAGGCGCTGGCCTGCGGCACGCCGGTCGTGGCGAGCGCGTCGTCGGCGCTGCCGGAGGTGGTGGGCGACGCGGGAGCGGCCGCTCTCGACACCCCGGAGGACTTCGCCGACGCGGTACAGATGCTGCTCGCACGCCCGGAGAACGATCGCCGCGAGGCGGCCAGGGCGCGGGCCGAACTCTTCGACTGGCAACGGTCGGTAGACGCGTTCCTGGCGGCGCACGAGGCCCCGCCGGTGCGCGAGCGTGCACACGGAGAAGGGGTGACGGCGTGACGGCGGGGCGGGGCGCCACGCTGGTGGACGAGCCGGGCTCGGAGGGCCCGGAGGGGGGCGCGGAGGCCTGTCGGCACGGGGAGAGGGTGCGCGTCGACGGGCTTGACGCGGTACGTCAACGCGTCACCGGGTGCGCCCCGGTGGCCGGGGACGGCGCCCCGGTTGGCGCGTGCGTCTCCATGGCTGCCGTCGTGGCCCCGGTG
>NZ_JBVHDR010000008.1:0-275669 GCF_055563295.1 Streptomyces sp. NPDC002868
AACAAGGACCTCGACAATCCTCATTCTTGCTGGTCAGAGGCGCTTTTCGTTTGTCTGACCACCCGTCGGACACCACGCTTCATGAAAGCGCGAGGCTAGACGGTCCGGCCCTACCTCGGCCCAGGCACTTGTGATGTCATCGGCACCTCCGGGATACCTGGCACGCAAATCGGCATCCGGAACCACCCGATACGGCACGTCAATACCTGCGCGCTTCGCCGCAGCAACCCGGTGGTGACCGTCCAGGACATAGAGGTCGTCACCAATCATTGCCACGGATATAGGGTCGCCCTGCCAGCCGTTCTCCTTCATTGAAGCCAAGCGCAGCCGGTCCAGGCTGCCGGAGAAGTAGTGGCCCATGGTGCCGCCATCTGCCCCGCGGCCCACGGCCAGTTCCCCCGCGCCCTGCGACGTCAGCTCCGCATAGGCGTTTCTGACCTGTGCGGCGGTGCCGATGTAGAGCTCGAGCTTGCCAGGCCTGTTCCAACTGGCACCCGGTCTTTCCCCGACCGCGTTGAAGACACCGGTGACATCGATCGGGACATCGAACTCCTCCGGCTGCATCCACGTGTCCGCCTGGACCTTGACCCGCTCCGTCACGTTGCCCGCCGCGTCCACTGCAGTCCGCTCAAAACTCCATACGGAAACTGCCTCGTCTTCAGGTCCGTACTTGCTCAGCACGAGCGCGCAGGACGACTGGTCGGCAAGCCTCTGCCCGGCCACTGTCGCCCGATAGCCGGCCGGTTTGGCCGCCCACTTGGCACTGTCCACACGCACGCGAGCCGAGACCGTGAACGAACCCGTCTCATCCACCGCCGGCCCACTGGACGCGGCGTACCCCTGCACTCCGTCGAAGACCAGCTGACTCCGCCCGGACTCGTCCGCACGAAGCTGCGCGCCCTCGGCCGACAGGGTCAGACCTGGCCGTGCGTAGCCGCTCGCATCCTTGATCTCATTGCCGGTGGACGGGCCGGCGTTCCAGTCCGCCACGAGCGCGGTCGCCTGGCCTCCGGCCTGCGCAAGTGCCGAGACCTCCGCTACATCCACCGACCGAAGCGCTCGCTGCCAGACAGCTGCCTCGTCCACGTAGCCGTGGAAGTACCGCTGGTAGAAGCCGTCGTCCTTGGTCCGGCCGATCTGAAGCCCCTTGGAGGAGGTCCACGGTTGGTACGCCGCAGCCTCGGCGAAGAGATTCACCGGCTGTCCCTGGGGCCGGCCGTTGACGAAGAGCTGGACGGTGTCATTCGTCCTGTCCGTGTCCCTCTTGGTGTCGAACACCCCGGCCAGATGCGTCCACACGCGGGCCGGCGGGTTCGCCGCATCGCCGTACGAGACGATGTCCGCCGTGTCGCCGCGATCCTGAGCACCGCGGCCGAAGGCCCACTTCTTCTGCTTGGCGGAGTAGTACAGCTCGAATGCGGCGTCCTTGGCCCCGGGTGCCGAGACCACAACCTGATCCGATCCCGTACCGGCGAGATAGGCCCAGGCCGAGACCGTGAACGAATCCTTCGTGTCGACTGCCGGTCCGGCTGTGGCCGCGTATGCCTTGCGCTTGGCCGGGTTCGTGCTGTTCAGATCGAGCGAGTAGTCACCGCTGCCACGCCTCGCCCGCTCCGACCAGGTCGCGCCACCCTTGAGCGTCGCGTCGTGGCGCACAGTGCCCTCGGTGGCGGTGTCCTTGGTGGTGGTCGCCTTCGGGCCAGTCGGGCGGTCGGCGAACTGCCACTGGCCGACCGCGCCTGCCGCCGGCTTCACCTTGAATACGAACGACGCGGCAGGACCCCACCGTTCACCATGGTCCTTGGCCTCCACCTCCAGCACCTGCTCGCCGGCAAGGTGAGGGACCACGGCGTGTGACGCCTCGGCTCCGCTGACCACTGTGGCTCCGAACTCGCTGATCAACCTCACGCGGTAGCCCGTGACATCCGTCGCCCCCGTCTCCGGGTCGATGTCGGCCTCGTTCGGCCGGAACGAGAACACCCCGGCCAGACCCGGCTCGCCCCGCCCGACGCAGTCATTGGCCGTGCACTCCGTGTACGTGCCGTCACTGGTGATCCGCGGCGCCAGCGGCACCGGGTCGTCGGCCGTGTCGTCCCCCGCCCCGAAAGCCGGAGTCGAAAGCACCCCCGCCATCAGCACGGCACCCACCAGCGCGCCCCAGGCACGAGCGCCTCGCCATCTACGTAAACGCATGACCGATCCCCCCTCCAAGGGCCTCCCCAGGCCCTTCGCCGAACGGACGACCAAGTGAAGTCCGTCGGCGCACCCTAGATCACGAGGCGAGTCCTGACCGACCACATATGCCGAGGGCGGGCGCAGGCTCCGGCGATTCGAGTTTCCGCCCAACCCAGGTAACGCTTTGGTTGCCTAGAACGCGCTGGCCATTGACGCCCGCCTGACGTGCGGCTTACTTTCCTCTCACCGAATAGGAAACTTTCCTAACAGTGCATTGGGGAAGTGGGCAGCCGAAGGGCAGGTGCACCCCGTCGTGGCCGGAACCACACCCAGTACCCCGGGTACTCCCGGAACCCCCGGAACACCGCGCGTCCTGCGCGCCATGAACGACCGGGCCGCGCTCGACCTGCTGCTCGAGCACGGGCCGCTCTCCCGGACGAAGATAGGGAAACTGACCGGCCTCTCCAAGCCCACCGCCTCCCAGCTGCTCGCCCGGCTCGAGGCCGCCGGCCTCGTCGTCGCCACCGGTACCACCGAGGGGCGGCCCGGGCCCAACGCCCAGCTGTACGCCGTCAACGCGCGCGCCGCCTTCGCCGCCGGGCTCGATGTGACCCCGCAGCGCATCCGCGCCGCCGTCGCCGACATCACCGGCGCCACCGTCGGCGAGTTCGAGCTGCAGACCCCCGGGCGGCGCGCCGAGAGCGTCGTACGGCAGGTCACCGAGGCGCTCGACGGGGCGGTGAAGGCCGCCGGGGTCACCCGCTCCGACGTGCACCGTCTGGTCATCGGGACGCCCGGCGCCTTCGACCCCTCCACCGGGCGGCTGCGGTACGCATCGCATCTCCCCGGCTGGCACTCCCCCACCCTCCTCGACGAGCTGGCCGCCGTGCTGCCGATGCTCGTCGAGTACGAGAACGACGTCAACCTGGCCGCGGTCGCCGAGCAGCGCCTCGGCGCCGCGCGCGGGCATGAGAACTTCGTGCTGCTGTGGAACGAGGAAGGCCTCGGCGCCGCCCTCGTCATCGGCGGCCGGCTGCACCGGGGCTTCACCGGCGGCGCCGGCGAGGTCGGCTTTCTGCCGGTGCCCGGCACCCCCCTCGTACGCCAGGTGACCAAGGCGAACAGCGGCGGCTTCCAGGAACTGGCCGGTGCCCAGGCGCTGCCGCGGCTGGCCCGCGGGCTCGGGATCGAGGGCGTCGGGCACGGCCCGCACGCCGAGGTCGCCTCCGCGCTGGTCTCCCGGGCGGTCGGCGCCGACTCGGGTCCGTACCGCGAGCTGCTCGACGCGTACGCGACGGGTCTTGCGACCGGTCTCGCCTCCATGGTCGCCGTGCTCGACCCCGAACTCGTCGTCCTGTCCGGCGATGTGATCACCGCCGGCGGGGAGCCGTTGCGCGAACGCGTGCAGGCGGAGCTCACCGAACTCGCCGCGTCAAGGCCGCGCCTTGTGCTCGGTTCCGTACGTGAACACCCGGTCCTGCGCGGGGCGTTGGAGAGCGCCCTGGTCACCACGCGGGACGAGATCTTCGACACCTCCCGCTGAGAGACCGCCGAGACCGCTGAGCAACCGACGAGACCGCTGAGCAACCGCTGAGAGACCCGCGCAAACCCCTGCCACCTCGACCCGCCACAGGGAGACCCGCCATGTCCACACGCACCCGGAACACGGCCGCCGCGCTCGCCGCGACCGCCGCGATATCCCTCCTCGCCTCGGCCTGTACGGGGTCGAGCGACACCGCCGCGAACGACGACCCCAACGCCAAGACCACCATCACCTTCTGGCACGGCTGGTCCGCGCCCAGCGAGGTCAAGGCGATCCAGGACAACGTCGCGCGCTTCGAGAAGGAGCACGCGAACATCAAGGTCAAGGTCGTCGGCAATATGACCGACGACAAGATCAACCAGGCGCTGCGGGCGGGCGGTTCGAACGCCCCGGACGTCGTCTCGTCGTTCACGACCGACAGCGTCGGGAAGTTCTGCGCTTCCGGTGCGTTCGTGGATCTGAAGCCGTTCCTGGACAAGTCGAAGATCGACCCGGCCAAGGTCTTCCACAAGCCGCTGCTGGACTACACCCAGTTCGACGGCAACCAGTGCTCGCTGCCGCTCCTCAATGACGCGTACGGCCTCTACTACAACAAGGGCGCGTTCAAGGCGGCCGGGATCACCACCCCGCCGAAGACCTGGAGCGAGTTCGAGAAGGTCGCAGAGAAGCTGACCAAGTCCAAGGGCGACAGCTACTCGCAGCTCGGTTTCATGCCGAACTACCACGGCTACGAGACGACTCCGATGCACTACGTCTCGCAGTGGGGCCCGACCTACTTCGACGCCGACGGCAAGTCCAACATCGTCAAGGACCCGGCGTTTTCGAAGATGCTGACCTTCCAGAAGGGCCTGGTCGAGAAGTTGGGCGGCTTCGCCAAGCTGGAGAAGTACCGCAACACCTTCGGTGACGAGTGGGGCGCCAAGCACCCCTTCCACACCGGTCAGGTCGCCATGCAGCTGGACGGCGAATGGCGGCTCGGCATGGCCAAGGACGCGAAGGTGAAGTTCGAGATCGGCACCGCGCCGCTGCCCGTCGCCGACGACCAGGCCGCCGACTACGGCAAGGGCTACCTCTCCGGCACGATCATGGGCATCGCCTCCACCAGCAAGAAGCAGAACGCCGCGTGGGAGCTGGTGAAGTACATGACCACGGACACCGCCGCGGTGGTGGCCTTCGCCAACGGCATCCACAACGTGCCCTCCACGATCGAGGCGCTCAAGTCGCCGCAGCTGAAGATCGACCCGGAGTTCAAGACCTTCATCGACATCGCGCAGCACCCGAAGTCCAGCACCACCCCGGCCAACGTCGACGGCGGCGCGTACCAGGTCACCTTCCAGGACTTCGGCTACCAGTACGAGGCGGGGAAGGTGAGCGACCTGAAGGCCGGTCTGGAGAAGACCGCCCAGCAGATCGACACGGACATCGCGAAGGCGAAGTAGCACCGTGACGACGCACACTCTGCGGTCGAAGCGTCGGCGCTCGACGCTTCGTACCGCGGCCTTCATGTCGCCCTGGCTGATCGGCTTCAGCGTCTTCTTCGCCTACCCGCTGATCTCCACCATCTACTTCTCCTTCATGAAGTACGACGGCTTCCGGCCGCCCGTCTTCAACGGCCTGGACAACTGGACGTACGTCTTCAGCGAGTACCGGATGTTCTGGCCGGCTCTGCAGAACACCCTGTGGCTGGTGTTGGTGATGGTCACCTGCCGGGTCGTCTTCGGCCTCGGTGTCGGGCTGCTGATCACCAAGATCAGGACGGGCGCGGGAGTCTTCCGCACCCTGTTCTATCTGCCGTATCTGGCTCCGCCGGTCGCGGCGACGCTCGCCTTCGTCTTCCTGCTCAACCCCGGTACCGGACCGGTCAATTCGATCCTCGACTCGATCGGGCTGCCCACCCCCGGCTGGTTCACCGACCCCGCCTGGTCCAAGCCGGCGCTCACCGCGCTCGCCCTGTGGGGCATCGGCGACCTGATGGTGATCTTCATGGCGGCGCTGCTGGATGTGCCGAAGGAGCAGTACGAGGCGGCGGAGCTGGACGGCGCGACCGCCTGGCAGCGCTTCCGGTTCGTCACCCTGCCGAACATCTCGCCGATCGTCATGTTCGCCATCGTCACCGGCGTGATCCAGACGATGCAGTACTACACACAGCCGCTGGTGGCCGGGAAGGTCGCCTCCGGAATCATCGGCGGCAGCGGGCAGCAGTTCGAGCCCGGCTACCCCGAGAAGTCGACGCTGACGCTGCCGCAGCTCATCTACAACCTCGGCTTCCAGCGCTTCGACTACGGCTCCGCCGCTGTCATCGCGCTCGTTCTGTTCGTGCTCTCCATGGTCTTCACCGCGTTTCTGATGCGACGGCGCGGCGGCCTGATGCAGGCAGGTGGGTGACCGCCATGACTCAAGTACTCGACAAGCCCGGCCGGCACGGAAAGCCTGCCCCGCCGACCGCCGCTTCCCAGGCCGGGCGCACGGCGCGCCGCAAGGCGCTGCTGCATTGGATCGCCGTGCACTCGCTGGGCATAGCGGCCGCGCTCTTCTTCGTGCTGCCGTTCGTCTTCGTCGTCCTCACCTCGCTGATGAGCGACCAGCAGACGCTCACCCGCGATCTCGTCCCGGCGACGTGGGAGTGGGACAACTACACCCGGGTCCTGGACACTCCCGGCTTCCTGACCTGGTGGAAGAACACCCTGCTGTACGCGGGTCTCGGCACCGTCCTGACTGTCGTGTCGTCCATCCCGGTGGCCTACGCGCTCGCCAAGTTCCGCTTCCGCGGCCGCAATCTGTCGATGATGCTCGTCATCTCGATGATGATGCTGCCGCCCCAGGTGATCATCATCCCGATGTATCTGTTCTGGGCGAAGCAGCTGGACCTGGCCGGCACGCTCTGGCCGCTGATCATCCCGATGGCTTTCGGCGATGCGTTCTCGATCTTCTTGCTGCGGCAGTTCCTGCTCACCGTTCCCAATGAGTACCTGGACGCGGCGAAGGTCGACGGCTGCGGTGAATTCCGCACGCTTATCAAGGTGGTGCTGCCGATGGCCAAGCCGGGCATCGCCGCCGTCGCGCTCTTCCAGTTCTTCTACGCCTGGAACGACTACTTCGGCCCGCAGATCTACGCATCGGAGAACCCGGCGGCGTGGACTCTGAGCTACGGCCTGGAGTCGTTCAAGGGCGCGCACCACACGGACTGGAATCTGACCATGGCCGCGACCGTCCTGGTCATGGCCCCCGTGATCCTCGTCTTCTTCTTCGCCCAGAAGGCGTTCGTCGAGGGCGTCACACTGACCGGAGTGAAGGGCTGATGCACATATGAAGCTCGCAGTCGTGGGTGGCGGATCCACCTACACCCCTGAGTTGATCGACGGCCTCGCCCGGCTGAGGGACACCCTCCCGATCAGTGAACTGGTGCTCATCGACCCCGCGGCCGACCGCCTCGAGCTGGTCGGCGGCCTGGCGCGGCGGATCTTCGCCAAGCAGGGTCACGACGGGAAGATCGTCACCACCTCCGACGTGGACGCGGGCGTCGCGGACGCCGACGCGGTGCTGCTGCAGCTGCGCGTGGGCGGGCAGGCGGCCCGGAACGAGGACGAGACCTGGCCGCTGGAGTGCGGCTGCGTCGGGCAGGAGACGACGGGGGCGGGCGGGCTCGCCAAGGCTCTGCGGACCGTCCCGGTCGTCCTCGACATCGCCGAGCGGGTGCGGCGTACCAACCCTGATGCCTGGATCATCGACTTCACCAACCCGGTGGGCATCGTGACCCGGGCGCTGCTGCAGGCCGGGCACAAGGCCGTCGGGCTGTGCAATGTCGCCATCGGCTTCCAGCGCAAGTTCGCGAAGCTTCTCGAAGTAGCCCCGTCCGACGTCCACTTGAACCATGTGGGCCTCAACCACCTGACGTGGGAGACGGGTGTGCGTATCGGCGGGCCCGACGGCGTGGATCTGCTCCCGAAGCTACTGGCCGAGCACGGCGACGCGATCGCGGACGATCTGCGGCTGCCGCGCCAGGTGCTGGACCGGCTCGGTGTCGTCCCCTCGTACTACCTGCGCTACTTCTACGCGCACGACGACGTCGTACGCGAGCTGAGGACCAAGCCGTCGCGGGCCGCAGAGGTCGCGCAGATGGAGAGGCAGCTGCTCAAGATGTACGGCGACCCGGCGCTGGACAGCAAGCCGGAGCTGCTCGCCAAGCGCGGCGGCGCCTTCTACTCGGAGGCTGCCGTGGACCTCGCGGCCTCGCTGCTGGGCGGGGGCGGCAGCTCGGTGCAGGTGGTGAACACCTACAACAAGGGCACGCTGTCCTTCCTGCCGGACGACGCCGTGATCGAGGTGCAGGCGCACGTCGACGGCAGCGGCACCACGCCGCTCGCCGTGCCCGAACTCGACCCGCTGTACGCGGGGTTGATCGCCAATGTGACGGCGTACGAGGACCTGGCGCTGGAGGCCGCCCTGCGCGGCGGCCGCGACCGCGTCTTCAAGGCGCTGCTGTCGCATCCGCTGATCGGCCAGTACGAGTACGCCGAGCCGCTCACAGACAAGCTGATCGCGCACAACCGGGAGCACCTCGCGTGGGCATGACCGCACGTGGCGTCCTGGCCATCGACGCCGGCAACAGCAAGACCGACGTCGCGGTGGTCGCGGCCGACGGGACCGTCCTCGGCAAGGCCCGCGGCGGGGGGTTCCAGCCGCCGGCCGTCGGCATCGAGGCGGCTGTCGACGCCCTGGGCCGTACGGTCGCGGCCGCCGCGACCGCGGCCGGTGTCACCACGGGCGGCGTCACCACGGGCGGCGTCACCGTGCTCTCCGAGCCGTTCGTCGCGCATGTCTCGGCCTGCCTGGCCAACGCCGATCTCCCTGTCGAGGAGCGGGAGTTGGCGGCAGCGGTGCAGGCCCGCGGCTGGGGGCTCACGACCGAGGTGCGTAACGACACGTTCGCCATCCTGCGGGCGGGCGTGGATGAGCCACGGGGGGTCGCGGTGGTGTGCGGCGCGGGCATCAACTGCGTCGGCATGCTGCCGGACGGCCGTACCGCGCGCTTCCCCGCGATCGGCCGGATCTCCGGCGACTGGGGCGGCGGCGCGTGGCTCGCGGAGGAGGCGCTGTGGTTCGCGGCGCGGGCGGAGGACGGACGCGGCGAGCCGACGGCCCTGGCCCGTACGCTGCCCGCGCACTTCGGCCTGGACTCCATGTACGCCCTGATCGAGGCGCTGCACCTGGGGCGGATCCCCGCGGCGCGCAAGCACGAGCTGACGCCGGTCCTCTTCGCCACCAGCGCGGAGGGCGATGCGGTCGCCCGCTCGGTGGTGCACCGGCTGGCCGAGGAGGTCGTCGCCCTGTCCACGGTGGCGCTGGCGCGGCTGGATCTGCTCGACGAGGAGGCGCCGGTGCTGCTGGGCGGCAGCGTGCTCGCGGCCAGGCACCCGGAGCTGGACGAGCACATCGGCAAGCTGCTCGCGGCCAAGGCGCCCAAAGCAGTGATCGAGGTGGTGACGGCACCGCCGGTGCTCGGCGCGGCCCTGCTGGGCATGGACCACATCGGGGCCTCGCCCGAGGTCCGCGCCAGGCTGCGCGCGCACTACGCGTAGCCGCTACGTCTCCAATCGCCGGACGGGCTGACGTCACGCCCGTCCGGCGATTGGCCATGCCCGACATCCGTGCCGCCCGACATCCGTGCCGCCCGACATCCGTGCTGCCCAACATCCCCGCTGACCAACATCCGTGCTGACCAACATCCCTGCAACGGGAACCGATCAAGGTACTGAAGCGTATTCATGGTGGGGAGAATGGCGGGGGAGACGGGGGCCTGACGGGTCCTGAATTGCTGCGATGGGACAAGATCCAGTCAATCCTGCTGTGTATGTCAGTCACTGCGGCCATACTGCTGGTCGGGGGACGTCCCCCGACCCGCCGGGGGCGGGCCGACGTCAGCGACCGAGGGGGAGGTCACGTGACATACCCGCCGACTGTGCGCACCGCGCCCCAATCGGCTCCGACGCATGCGCCGGCACAGCCGCCGGCCACGCCGCCCGCCCACCACGGCGCCTGGGCCGAGGGCAAGAAGCGGCTGCGCACGGCGGCGACGACCGAGCCGGGGCGGCTGCAGATCATCGGGGCCGTTCTGGCGGCACTGGTGGTGGCGTTCGGCGCGGTGACGGCGTTCGAGATCTCCGACCGGGCATCCGCGGCCGACGACGTGGTGAGCCGGAGTCAGCCGCTGAGCGCGGACGCCGCGTCCATCTACCGCTCGCTGGCCGACGCGGACACGGCGGCCTCCAGTGGCTTCCTGGCCGGCGCCGAGGAGCCCCGCGCCGCCCGTGAGCGGTACCAGAAGGACATCGCGCTCGCTTCCCGGCTGCTGATCAAGGCCGCGGCGAACACAGACAGTTCGAGCGAGTCGGGCCGCCAGATAGCCGCTCTCAACGAGCAGCTCCCCCGCTACACCGGCGTGATCGAGACGGCCCGCTCCTACAACCGGCAGGGCCTGCCCCTCGGCGGCGCGTATCTGCGGTTCGCGAACGAGCAGATGACCCGGGATCTGCTGCCCGCCGCCCAGAAGCTGTACGACGCGGAGACGGCCCGGCTCGACCGGGACGACGACAACGCCCGCTTCTGGCCGGTCTTCTCGCTCGCCGTGGGTGTGGTCGCGCTGGCTGCCCTGGTGTGGGCGCAGCGCCGCAACTACCAGCGGACGAACAGGGTGTTCAACCACGGCCTGCTCGCCGCCACGGCCGCCGCCACCGTCGTCCTGCTGTGGCTGGCCGTGGGACACACGGTGGCCCGCGCCGAGCTGAACGACGCCGAGGCGCACGGCCAGAAGTCGCTCAAGGTGCTCAACGACGCGCGGATCAGCTCCCTGAAGGCGCGGGCGAATGAGAACCTGACGCTCGTCGCGCGTGGCGCGGTGCTTACCGACGACGGCAAGAGCGACAAGTACGAAACGGACTACACCACGGGCATGAAGAAGCTCGGTGACCGGCTGAGCGAGGCGCAGAAGCTCGCCGACGACAAGGAAGGTCTCGGCCCCGTCGAGGCCGCCGTCAAGGGCGTGTCCGAGTGGAAGGTCCGGCACGCCAGCGCCAGCACCACCGACAAGGCCGGTGACTATGAAGGCGCGCTGGACAAGGTCATCGGGCCCAAGGTCTCCACCGGCCAGTCCTTCGACCAGGTGGACGACGCGCTGGCGACAGCGCTCGCGCATGAGCAGCGCGAGTTCACCCGCGCCGCCGAGGACGGGCGCGGCGCGCTGACCGGGCTGCCGGTCGGCGCCGCGGCACTGGCAGTGCTGGGTGCGGCGGGCGCCGTGCTCGGTATCAACCGCAGGCTTTCGGAGTACCGGTGAGAGGAGGAGCGATGACGGACCTGAGGACCAGGTTCCGCGGCTGGGGCGGCGTCGCGGGGATGGCCGCTGCCTGTGCGCTGACTGCCGCCGTCACGCTGCTGCCGCTGTCCCACGGCGGCGCGGACGCCCTCGGCTCCGGCCTGGACGGCCAGAGCGCCGCCTCGGCGACGCCGGCCAAGGCCGACAGCTGTACGGAACCGGAGCGCTCCCTGTCGCCGTCAGCGGCGAACGGACCGAACATCGACGCGATCGTGGCGCGAGGCAAGCTAGTCGTCGGCGTTGACCAGAACAGCTACCGCTGGGGCTACCGCAATCCGGCCACCGGCGGCCTCGAAGGCTTCGACATCGATCTCGCCCGGGCGATCGCCCAGGACATCCTCGGCAAGCCGGACGCCATCATCTTCCGTGCCATCCCGACCAACCAGCGCATACCCGCGCTGAACAACGGCACGGTGGACATCGTCGTCCGCACGATGACGATCAACTGCGCCCGGATCAAGCAGGTCGCCTTCTCCACCGCGTACTTCCAGGCGGGCCAGCAGGTCCTCGCCTCCAAGGGCTCGTCCATCACCGGATACGACAAGTCCCTCGCCCGGAAGAAGGTCTGCACGGCGGAGGGCTCGACGGCGTACGACGCGCTGGAGAAGGACTCCTTCGGCGCCACGTTCAAGGACAAGCACGACGGGCAGCCGGGGGACGAGGACGTGCTCACCGTGTCCAACCAGCTGGACTGCCTGGTGCGGCTCCAGCAGGGCCTCGTCGACGCGATCGTGACGGACAACGCCCTCGCGGCCGGCCAGGCGGCGCAGGACCCGGCGGTCGAACTCAAGGGCGGCAAGCCCTTCACCACCGAGTACTACGGCGTGGCCACCAAGCTAGGCAAGGACGACCTGGTGCGCCGGGTGAACAAGGTGCTTGACGAGTACCGCAAGGGCGCCTGGACGGAGGCGTACAACAAATGGCTGGTGGCCGATCTCCCCGGGATAACCGGGCCGCCGGCGCCGAAGTACCGCGCCGGCTGAGACAGTCGGCGCTGAACGAGCTGAACTGGCTGAACTGGCTGAACAACTAGTCCTGCAAGGAACACAGGAAGAGCAGAGAGGTGATCGATGGGCGCGGCGGGACCCTCCCCCAGCTCCGCGGGGGGACCCCCAGGCCCGGTGATGGACCGGGACGAGGTGGACCGTACGCTGGCGCGGCTCGGCGCGGAGCACGAGGCGATCGAGACCTCGCTCCTCGCCCTGCAGGACCATGCCGGCCGCAGACTCCTCGAAGGCGCCGAGCTGACGGGCGTCACCAAGGACCGCTGGGCCTCTGCCGAGCAGGCGATCAGCCTGCTGTGGGAGTACTTCGACGCGTACACCGCCGCCCTGAACGACACCCGTGAGCTGCGCGCCAGGCGTCGCTGGCCGAACCGCGAGGACCTGGTGGAGCTGACCGACCGGCTGCGCGGCCGCAGCGTCACGATCGCCGGCTCGGCCAACCACACCGCACCCTCGATCACCGGACCCGCCAAGCTCTCCCAGCAGTTCACGCTCGAAGAGCTGGTCGCCAGGATGAACGAGCTGTACGCGGGCTCGCTGGACATGGTGGTGACGGCCGACTCGGTGTGGTCGGCGCTGCCCGCCCGGATAGATCTGCTCTCCGCCGAGCTGCAGCGCACCCGCTCGCTCGCGCACTCCGTAGGCGTACGGCCCGGGGAGCACCCGGCCGGCGACGAGCTGGAGTCGATCACCCATGAACTGTCCACGCTGCGCGCCCAGGTGATCTCCGACCCGCTCGCCTTCTGGCGGGCCGCGCTCGGCAGTTCGGCACCCGGCGGCGGCCGCCCCGACACCGACCGCTACGACCGTGCGGCGCGCGCCCTCGAAGACATCCGCCGGGAGATCGAGGCGGTGCTCCGGGTCCGGCAGGACTCCGAGGAGCGGCTGATCCGGCTGCGCGACGTGCTGTCGCGCGCCGACCGTACGCTGACCGAGGCGCGGTCAGCGCGCGGCGAGGTGCTGGCCAAGATCGCCGCCTCCGAGGTGCCCGCGGTCAGCGGCCCGCCGACCGCGCTGCAGGAGCGGCTCGCCACCGCCGCCGAGTACCGCAGGCACTCACAGTGGCACCGGCTCTCGCCGCTGCTCGAATCCCTGGAGCGCGAGGCGGAGGACGAACTGCTGCGCGCCCGTGAGTCTTTGACGGCCGTCACCGCCCCGCTCGCAGTCCGCGCCGAGCTGCGCGGCCGTCTCGACGCGTACAAGGCGAAAGTGGCCCGGCACGGGATGGCGGAGGATCCGCTGCTGATCGAGCGGTACGACGCGGCCCGCCGGATGCTGTGGAGCGCGCCGTGCGATCTGCGCGTCGCCGAGCAGGCGGTGCTGCGTTATCAGCAGGCCGCCGCCGAAGTCCTTGTCCCGAGACAGCCGGGACCGTCCGGGCTCAATGACCGCAGGGGGGATTCGTGAGCGAGACCAAGAACTGCCAGCGTCCCGGCTGTGAGGGCTCGTACGAGGACATGGGCGGCGGTGAGCTGTACTGCAACACCTGCGGCCTCGCGCCCGTCGTCGCGTCCAACGGGATGGTGTCCTCGCAGCCCACCGGCATCACGGGCGGCGGCCGGGACTCCGGCTCCGGGCGGAGCAGTTCGCGCTCGTCGCGGGCCTCGTCGCGCTCGTCGACGTCGCGCCGTTCCGTGTCCGGGCGGCTTTCGCGCTCGCTGTCCGGGAGCAGCACCTCGTCCCGGTCGGTCTCGGTGCGCAGCTCCGGCAGCTCCACAGGCGCGTCAGGGCGCAACCGGCTGGGCGCGGGCCTGGTCTCCGTGCCGGACGTACCGCGCCCCGAGCCGCGTACCGCGGTGATGGAGAACCCCGAGGTCCCCGAGCGCAAGCGGTTCTGTTCGCGCTCCGACTGCGGGGCCCCGGTGGGGCGTTCGCGCGGGGAGCGTCCCGGGCGTACGGAAGGGTTCTGCACCAAGTGCGGCCACCCGTACTCCTTCGTGCCCAAGCTCACCGGCGGCGACATCGTGCACGGGCAGTACGAAGTGGTGGGCTGCCTCGCCCACGGCGGCCTGGGCTGGGTCTATCTGGCGGTGGACCGCGCGGTATCCGACCGGTGGGTGGTGCTCAAGGGCCTGCTGGACACGGGCGACCAGGACGCGATGGCCGCGGCGATCTCGGAGCGCCGCTTCCTCGCGGAGATCGAGCACTCCAACATCGTCCGGATCTACAACTTCGTGGAGCATCTCGACCAGCGCACCGGCTCGCTCGACGGCTACATCGTCATGGAGTACGTCGGCGGCAAATCGCTGAAGGAGATCGCCAACGAACGGCGCGACCCGGCGGGCAAGCGCGATCCGCTGCCGGTCGATCAGGCGTGTGCGTACGGCATCGAGGCTCTGGAGGCGCTCGGGCATCTGCACAGCAGGAACCTGCTGTACTGCGACTTCAAGGTCGACAACGCCATCCAGCAGCAGGACCAGCTCAAGCTCATCGACATGGGCGCGGTCCGCAGGATGGACGACGACGAGTCCGCGATCTACGGCACGGTCGGGTACCAGGCCCCGGAGGTCGGCGAGGTCGGCCCTTCTGTCGCCTCCGACCTGTACACCGTCGCGCGCACGCTGGCCGTGCTGACCTTCGACTTCCAGGGCTACACGAATGTGTTCGTGGACTCCCTGCCGGACCCGGAGAACATCAAGGTCTTCCAGACGTACGAGTCCTTCTACCGGCTGCTGGTACGGGCGACGGACCCGGATCCGGCGCGTCGGTTCGCCTCGGCGCAGGAGATGGCGGAGCAGCTGACGGGGGTGCTCAGAGAGGTCGTCGCGATCCAGACGGGCCGCCCGCGCCCGTCGCTGTCGACGCTCTTCGGAACTGAACTGCGGGTCACGGACACGCAGTTGTTCGCGGAACTGACGGAGGACGTCTCGCAGCTGGGCGGGCGTACGTCGGTGCCCTCGGGCCGCGGCCGCGGCAAGCGCTCCGCGGCGGCAAACGGCTCGGCCGCTGTGGGCGGCGGCCCGGCGGTGGTCGGCGGCCCGGCCGCGCACCCCTGGGGCGCCGGGAATCCGGCCGGCGGTGCCGGGAACGCGGGTGGCATGCCGGTGCCGGGGGCCGGTCCGGGGCAACCGGGCGCCGGATACCCGGGCGGCGGAGCGGCCAATGCCTACGCCGCACCGATCCCCGCGCCCCGCTCCGCCGAACTCGCCTCCGCTCCCCCGAACCTCGCCCTCGCCCCGCATCTCGCCGTGCTCGACTCCAGGGCAACCTCGCTCGCCCTGCCCGTGCCGCGCGTCGACCCGGGCGACCCCAACGCCGGTTTCCTCGCCGGTCTGATGGCCTCCGCGCCCGCCGAGCTCATCGCCGCGCTGCACTCGGCGTCCGCGGCCTCCCCGGAGACCCGGCTACGCGAGCTGCGCGCCCGCCTGGAGATGGGTGAACTCGACTCCGCCACCAGGGCTCTCGCAACCCTGGAGAGCCAGCACCCCGACGACTGGCGGGTCGTCTGGTACCGCGGCCTCACCTCGCTGGTGACCGGGGACAACGAGGTCGCGGCGCTCTCCTTCGACGCGATCTACGACGCGTTCCCCGGCGAGCCCGCGCCCAAGCTGGCGCTCGGCGTCTGCGCCGAGGTGCTCGGCCAGCTGGACAACGCCGCGGAGTACTACCGCCTGGTGTGGACGACCGACCCGAGCTATGTCAGCGCCGCGTTCGGCCTGGCCCGGGTGCAGCTCGCGGCGGGCGACCGGCCCGGAGCCGTACGGACGCTGGAGTCGGTGCCGGAGTCGTCGATCCACTACACGGCCGCGCGAGTCGCTGCCGTACGGGCGAGGCTGCGGCGACGCGCCGCGCACGACCCGCTGATCGACGACCTGTCGGCGGCCGCCGCGCAGGTGGACGCCCTGAAGGACTTCGGTCTGGACGCGGTGCGCCGCGCGCAGTTGTCCACAGAAGTACTCGGCACGGCCCTCGACTGGGTACTCTCCGGTAGTCCCGGAGCCCCGCCGTCCGGACAGAGCGTGCTGCTTGGCAGCGAACTGGACGAGCGCGGCCTGCGCTTCGGGCTGGAACGCTCCTACCGGGTGCTCGCCCGGCTCGCCCAGCGTGGCGAGGAGCGGATAGACCTGGTGGAGCGGGCGAACCGCTTCCGCCCCAGGACGTGGGTGTGATTGATGGCCTCGCAGATTGACCAGCCGGCCGCCGGGTCGACATGCCCAAGCTGCGCCGAGCCGCTGGAAACGGGTGACCTTTTCTGCGGTGCGTGCGGATACGACCTTTCCGTCGTGCCCGCGCCGCCGGACGACCACCCGACGATGGCCATCGGCACGCCCGTCGAGTGGCCGTCGGCGACCGCGACGGACAGCTCGGGCAGGCCCGCGTCGGCGCATCTGCCCGGAGATCTGCCGGGCACGGACTCGGGCGGCGGCCCGCTGCCCGCCTCCGCCGTGCGCTACGACGCCCCGCCCGCCTCACCGAACGCCTCACCACCCGTCTCGCCCACGGCCCCGCCCAACGCCTCCTCCAGCGGCGACTTCGAGCTGCCCGCGCCCGACGCGGGCACCGCCGTCGCCGCCGACCCGCGCGCCGTGGACCCGATCACCACCCCCGAATCCGGCACCAAACTCTGTGTGGCCTGCCGCGCCGGCCATGTCGACACCGACGGGTACTGCGAGAACTGCGGCCACGCCCAGCCCCGCGAGCGCGACCACATGGAGCAGGAGCTCGGCTCGGTCGCCGCCGTCAGCGACCGCGGGCTGCGCCACCACCGCAACGAGGACTCGTTCGCGGTGTCGTCCACCGCCCTGCCCGACGGCTCGCCCGCCGTCGTCGCGATCGTCTGCGACGGGGTGTCGTCGGCGACCCGCCCCGACGAGGCCTCCGAGGCCGCCGCGAGCGCAGCCAATGAGCTGCTGCTCGAGACGCTGCCACGCGGCACCCACCCCCAGCAGGCCATGCACGAGGCGATCGTCGCGGCCTCCGAGGCGGTCAACTCCCTTGCCAGGGAGCCCGGTGAGGGCGAGGCGATGGAGCACGACCCGCACCGCCACCAGAACGCGCCGGCCTGCACGATCGTCGGCGCCGTGGCGGCCGGCGGTCTGCTGGTCGTCGGCTGGGTCGGTGACAGCCGCGCCTACTGGGTGCCGGACGACCGCAGCGGCCCGCCCGCCCGGCTCACCGAGGACGACTCCTGGGCCGCCCAGATGGTGGCGGCAGGCCTGATGAGCGAGGCGGAGGCGTACGCCGACGAGCGCGCCCACGCCATCACGGGCTGGCTCGGGGCCGATGCGTACGAACTGGAGCCGCACACCGCCTCGTTCAAGCCGGACCGTTCCGGCGTGGTCGTGGTCTGCACGGACGGCCTGTGGAACTACGCGGAGGGCGCCGAGGACATGGCGCAGGCGATCCCGGTCGATGCGGCAGGCCGCCCGCTGCACAGCGCGCAGGTTCTGGTCGGCCACGCACTCGACGGCGGGGGCCACGACAACGTAACAGTGGCCGTCCTGCCGTTCGCCGTGCCGCACCAAGGGGCAGGATCGGCCTACAACAGGGCGTGAACCCCCTTATGTCCGCCGCGTGGCTGCTTGTCGCCGCCTGTCACCGCCCTGTTGCCGCTTGCCGGACCTTCCTGTCATTTCTCTGCCCGAGTGGAGCCTGGAGCCAATCAGATGGCCAATTTCTCCAAGTCACAAGTGCCGCAGTTCTCCGTCGAGGTGTATCAGAACGAATATCTGCCGGAGGGCGGCCGCGAGGTGAACGCGATCGTCACCGTCGCCTCCACCGGAGGCGGCACCAGCGGCGGGGCACCGCTCGCGGGCGCTACGCGCTCACCTGCGTACATACCGGGACAGGCGCCGAGTGCTGCCGTTGTGATCATGGTCGACTGTTCCGGCTCGATGGACTATCCGCCGACCAAGATGCGCAACGCCCGTGATGCCACGGCCGCCGCCATCGACACGCTGCGCGACGGCGTCGCCTTCGCGGTGGTCGCGGGCACACATGTGGCGAACGAGGTCTATCCGGGCGACGGCCGGCTCGCGGTCGCCGATCCCCGGACCCGCGGCCAGGCCAAAGAGGCGCTGCGGCGTCTCACCGCGGGCGGCGGCACCGCGATCGGCACCTGGCTCCGTCTCGCCGACCGGCTGCTCGCAAGCTCCGATGTCACCATCCGGCACGGCATCCTGCTCACCGACGGCCGTAACGAGCACGAGTCGCCGGAGGATCTGCGGGCCACCCTCGAAGCCGGCGCGGGCCGCTTCACGTGCGACGCCCGCGGCGTCGGCACCGACTGGGAGGTCAAGGAGGTCACCGGCATCGCCTCCGCGCTGCTCGGCACGGCGGACATCGTCGCCAACCCGGCAGAGCTGGCCGCGGACTTCACCAGCATGATGGAGAACGCGATGGGCAAGGAGGTCGCGGACGTGGCGCTGCGGCTGTGGACGCCCGTCGGCGTGGAGATCAAGTTCGTCAAGCAAGTGGCGCCGACGGTCGAGGAGTTGACCGGACGGCGTACGGAAGCGAGCCCGCGGGCCGGCGACTATCCGACCGGCTCCTGGGGCGACGAGTCCCGCGACTACCACGTATGCGTGCAGGTCCCGGAGGCCGGGATCGGCCAGGAGATGCTGGCGGCCCGGGTCTCGCTGATCATTCCGGCCGCGGACGGCGGGGCTCCGCAGGTGCTGTCGCAGGGTCTTGTACGGGCGGTGTGGACGGACGACATGGTGGCGTCCACCTCGATCAACCCGCAGGTCGCGCACTACACAGGCCAGGCCGAACTAGCACAAGTCATCCAACAGGGGCTTGACGCCCGTAAGTCGGGTGATTACGACGGCGCGACCGCGAAGCTCGGCCGTGCGGTGCAACTCGCGGCGGACTCGGGCAACGAGGACACGGCGAAACTCCTTTCGAAGGTGGTGGACGTCGTCGATGCCGCGACAGGTACTGTGCGACTGAAGGCGAAGGTCGCGGAGGCTGACGAGATGACGCTCGAAACGCGCTCCACCAAGACGGTTCGTGTGAAGAAGTAGCCGGCACAAAGGCCGACAGAAACACAGAAGTGAAACGGCCCTCGGGCCGGACGAGAAGAAGGGGAAGCGCCGACATGCCGACCTGCCCGAACGGACACCAGTCGGGTTCCGACGACTGGTGCGAGGTCTGTGGCCACCGCATGGCCGGTCCTGGCGCTCCCGCGGGTGCCGTTCCGCCGCCGCCTCCCCCGCCGCCGGCCTACGGCTACCCGGGCCCCGGCGACCCGAACGCCACCGCCCAGGCCGAGCTCTGCCCGCAGTGCCGCACCCCGCGCGAGGCCATGGCCCCGTTCTGCGAGGAGTGCCGGTACAACTTCCTCACGCACACGGCGACGTCGTACACCCCGGTGGCCCCGTCCCAGCAGCAGCCGTCCGGGCTGAACCTCCCGCCGGGCTTCCAGTCGCAGCCGGCGCCCGCGCCCGCGCCGCCGCCTCCTCCTGTCCCGCAGCAGCCCGATCCGTACGACTACCAGAGCTCGCGGCCCTCGCAGATGAACCGGCCTGCCGAGCCGCTGATGAACGACCCGTCGGCGCAGCAGCAGCCTCCGCAGGCGTTCCAACAACAGGGGCCGCCTCCCCCGCCGTCCTTCCAGCAGCTACAGCAGAGCCCGCACGGCCCGCCCCCGCCGTCCTTCCAGCAGCCGTCGGCGCCGGCCGTGCCGCAGCAGCCCCAGCAGACGGGCGGCGGCGACGACTGGATGCTGTCCCCGCCCTCGCAGCAGCCGCAGGCACCCCAGGCGCCGCAGCAGCCCCAAGCGCCGCAGCCGCCACAGGCGTTCCAGCAGCAGATGCCGCAGCAGTACGCCCAGCAGCCCGGTCCGCCGCCTGGCCCGCAGCAGGGGCAGCAGGGGCAGCCCCAGGGGCAGCCCGGTCCGCAGCAGCCGCCGCAGTACCAGACCCAGGCTCCGGCGGGCTGGACGGCCGTCATAGCGCCCGACCGTGAGTACTTCCTCGCGATGATGCAGCGCAGCGGCCCCGACGCCAGCGGCCTCAACCTGCCCGCGTACTCCCCCGAGCAGCACCTCCCGCTCGGCGGCAACCAGATCACGATCGGCCGCCGTCGGCACTCCACCGGCGAGTCCCCCGACATCGACCTGTCCGTCCCGCCGGAGGACCCGGGCGTCTCGCACCAGCACGCGGTGCTGGTCCAGCAGCCCGACGGCTCCTGGGCCGTCGTCGACCAGAACTCCACCAACGGCACCACGCTCAACGGCGCCGAGGAGCCGATCCAGCCCTATGTCCCGATCCCGCTGAACGACGGCGACCGGGTCCACGTCGGCGCCTGGACGACCATCACCATCCGCCGGGGCTAGCCCCGCCCGTAAACGCGCCGGCCCCGCCCGCCAAACAGTCAGCAAGGACAGTCAGCTGGACGGACGCCCGAGCGGCCAGGCGTAGGGCCCCTCCGGGTCGTCCAGCCAGGCCCACTGGTGCTGTCCGCTGACCGTGACCCCGAACCGGTCCCGCTGCGGGCGCCGCTCCCGCTCCCACAGCGAGAGCGCCTCGTGCGGATCGAGGCTGCCCGCGGTCAGCGTCAGCAGGAAGCGGAAGAGATCGTTCTCGGCCGCGCGCCTTGGCAGCCCGCTTGTGTGCCCCTCCCGGGCGAGCCCGCCGCCTCGCAGCGGCACGAAGTACGCGGATGTCCGCAGGAAGTGCCCCTCCGCGGTCCGGCCGCGGCTGTCGTCGCGCACCCGCAGCGCGATCAGCCCGGTGGAGAGCGGGGCCAGGATCCGCGCGCCCGGTCGGCACTGCGGCAGCCAGTCGAACGGCACGGACGACAGCGTGCAGGTCGCGATGATGCGGTCGAAGGGCGCGCGCTGCGGGCAGCCGCGCGCCCCGTCGCCGGTGATCACAGCCGGTTGGTAGCCCGCGGACGCCAGATGCGTGCGCGCGGACTCGGTGATCTCCGGGTCCACGTCGACAGTCGTCACCAGCTCGTCGCCGAGCCGGTGCGCGAGCAGCGCCGCGTTGAAACCGGTGCCCGCGCCGATCTCGAGGACGGTGTGCCCGTCCCGTACCTCCAGCTCCTCGAGCATCATGGCCATCAGCGAGGGCTGGCTGCTGGAGGAAATCAGTTCGCCGTCGCGCACCCGGGTGGCGAGCGGCCCGTCCGTGTAAGCGCCTCGCAGCCACTGGTTCCGCCGCATGGGATCGGGGTCCTCGCACCACAGACGCTCGTACGCGCCGGCCCGGCCCACGAAGTAGTACGGCACGAACAGATGCCGCGGCACCTCCTCGAACGCCGCCCGCCAGGCCGGATCGGTAAGCCCGCCCTCGGCCACGATCACCCGCACCAGCGACCGCCGCGCCTCGGCGGCCGGCTCGGCATACTGCTCCAGATCCACACCCATGCATCCACTGTCCTGCGGCGCCGCGCCTGAGGCGAGCACCCGATCGTGGATGGTCCTAGGGCCTCGGTCCTCGGCCGGTGAATCTGAGACGATGGTCAGGTGAAAGAGATTCCGCGCGGCACGCTTCAGGAGCAGACCTTCTACGAACAGGTCGGCGGCGAGGAGACCTTCCGGCGCCTCGTCCACCGCTTCTACCAGGGCGTCGCCGAGGATCCGCAGCTGCGGCCGATGTACCCGGAGGAGGACCTGGGTCCGGCCGAGGAGCGGCTCACGCTGTTCCTGATCCAGTACTGGGGCGGGCCCCGCACCTACAGCGACAACCGCGGCCACCCGCGGCTGCGGATGCGGCACGCGCCGTTCACCGTCGACCGGGCCGCGCACGACGCCTGGCTGAAGCACATGCGTACCGCCGTCGACGAGCTGGGCCTGTCCGAGGACCACGAGCGGACGCTCTGGAACTACCTCACGTACGCCGCGGCCTCCATGCTGAACACCGCGGACTGATCGGCATCGGAACCCAGGCAATCTGCCCGGTCACGCACGCGTGCGAGCGGGTCAGCCGGGCCTGGTGGGGGTGACAGTCAGTCCGCCGAGGCCGTTCTTGCGTACGGCGATCGACCCGAAGGGCGTACGCAGTCTGAGCCACGCGCCCGTGGACAGCAGCGCGACCGGGACTCCGGGACGCAGAAAGCCGAGCGACTGGGCGGCGTGCACGGCACGCAGCGGCAGCCCGGTTCCGCCGACGGTGCGCGACCATATCTCGCGCCCGATCCGGTCCCGCTCGCCGCGCGTACGCCGCTCGGCGGGCAACTGCTCGTCCCGGGTGCGGAATTCAGCCACGGCGGCGGCCACCGCGCCCCGCATCGCGGTCACTTCGGGCAGCCCGGGCAGTTCCCGCCAGCCGCCGCGCGGCGGCAGCAGGCCGGCCCAGGGCGGCCCGGTGACGGCGGCGGGCACGGTGAACTCCGCCCCGCCGAGGGACTCCAGCAGCTCACCGGCGGAGACGGTGACATCCAGTTCGACTCGGTCACCGAGCCTTGCCGTACGGATCGCGAGCACCTCGAAGGAGGGCGGACGCCCGAAAACGGCGAGCGCGCCACCGCCGGCCTGGAGCCGGACGGCGGCGGCGCGGTCGTAATGGATCAGCCGGGAGAGGAAGGCTGCGAGATCTTCAGCCTCCCCCGCGTCGGCGAAGTGCAGACTCTGCACGGGCACGCTCATGCCGCGAGAGCACCCTCGTCGGCGTTTTCGTCGGCGTTTTCGTCAGCCATCTCGTCAGCGTCGTTGGCGTCGTCGAGGTACTTCTGGAGGAAGGACTTCTCCTCCGCACTGATCCGGCGCGGACGCGCCGCGCTCAGGTCGTACGGCACGACGATGGTCGAGGCCCGCACATACACCTGCGAGGCCCCTTCCGCGTCCTTGATCTCGTACGCGATGGTCAGCGACGCCGCGCCCACCTTCGTCACCCATGACTCGATGATCACCGGCTCGTGCCGGTGGACCAGCGGCCGCTTGTAGTCGATCTCGTGCCGGGCAACGACAGACCCGCCGGAGAACGACGGGGAACCGTCCCCCGGCGCCAGCCGGAACATGAAGTCAATGCGCGCCTCTTCCAGATACCGCAGGAAGACGACGTTGTTGACATGCCCGAAGGCATCCATGTCCGACCAGCGAAGGGGGCAGCGGTAGATGTGCCGGGCCATGTGTGAACCTCAGCCCCGGGTCAGCTTCTTGTACGTGGCACGGTGCGGACGGGCGGCGTCCGGGCCGAGCCGCTCGACCTTGTTCTTCTCGTACGAGTCGAAGTTGCCCTCGAACCAGAACCACTTGGAGTCGCCCTCGTACGCCAGGATGTGCGTGGCGACGCGGTCGAGGAACCAGCGGTCGTGGGAGACGACCACGGCCGCACCGGGGAACTCGAGCAGGGCGTTCTCCAGGGAGGAGAGCGTCTCGACGTCGAGGTCGTTGGTGGGCTCGTCGAGGAGCAGCAGATTGCCGCCCTGCTTAAGGGTCAGCGCCAGGTTGAGGCGGTTGCGCTCACCGCCGGACAGCACACCGGCCGGCTTCTGCTGGTCCGGGCCCTTGAAGCCGAACGCCGAGACATAGGCGCGGGACGGCATCTCGACGTGGCCGACATTGATGTAGTCGAGCTCGTCGGAGACGACGGCCCACAGGGACTTCTTGGGGTCGATGTTGGCGCGGCTCTGGTCGACGTAACTGATCTTGACGGTCTCGCCGACCTTGATCTCACCGGAGTCGGGCTCCTCCAGCCCCTGGATCATCTTGAACAGCGTGGTCTTGCCCGCGCCGTTCGGACCGATGACGCCGACGATGCCGTTGCGCGGCAGCGTGAAGCTGAGGTCGTCGATGAGGACCTTGTCACCGAAGGCCTTGGAGAGCTTGTCGACCTCGACGACGACACTGCCGAGCCGCGGGCCCGGCGGGATCTGGATCTCCTCGAAGTCCAGCTTCCGCATCTTGTCGGCCTCGGCCGCCATCTCCTCGTAACGGGCCAGACGGGCCTTGGACTTGGCCTGCCGCCCCTTCGCGTTGGAGCGGACCCACTCGAGCTCTTCCTTGAGCCGCTTGGCGCGCTTGGCGTCCTTCTGGCCCTCGACCTTGAGACGCGTCTGCTTGGTCTCGAGGTAGGTGGAGTAGTTGCCCTCGTAGCCGATCGCGCGGCCGCGGTCGAGCTCCAGGATCCAGCCCGCGACATTGTCGAGGAAGTACCGGTCGTGGGTGATCGCGACGACGGTGCCGGCGTACTTGGCGAGATGCGCCTCCAGCCACTGCACGGACTCGGCGTCCAGGTGGTTGGTGGGCTCGTCGAGGAGCAGCAGGTCGGGGGCTTCGAGCAGCAGCTTGCACAGGGCGACGCGGCGCTTCTCACCACCGGAGAGGTTGGTGACGGGCCAGTCGCCGGGCGGGCAGCCGAGCGCGTCCATGGCCTGCTCGAGCTGGGCGTCCAGGTCCCAGGCGTTGGAGTGGTCGAGCTCCTCCTGGAGCTTGCCCATCTCTTCCATCAGGGCGTCGGTGTACTCGGTCGCCATCTGCTCGGCGATCTCGTTGAACCGGTCGAGCTTGCCCTTGACCTCGGCGACGCCGAGCTGGACATTCTCCAGCACGGTCTTCGACTCGTCCAGCGGCGGCTCCTGCAGCAGGATGCCGACTGTGTAGCCGGGCGAGAGGAAGGCGTCGCCGTTGGAGGGCTGCTCCAGACCGGCCATGATCTTCAGCACGGTGGACTTACCGGCGCCGTTGGGGCCGACCACACCGATCTTCGCACCGGGCAGGAAGCTCAGCGTCACGTCATCGAGGATGACCTTGTCGCCGTGCGCCTTGCGCGTCTTGCGCATCGTGTAGATGTACTCAGCCAAGAGAAACCGTCCGGCAAGAAGTGGGTGGGCAGATACACCCCATCTTGCCTGACCGCCACCCCGGGAACGAAACCCGTATGGCCGGGGGCCGCTGACCTGCCCCTTCACAGGTCACCCTTGTAGTTGAACTGTCACTGGTTGTCGTCGTTGGTCGTCGTCGAGCCACCTTGCACGGCCCACAGACGGCCCGAGCCTGAGGCTGGAAGCCATCAAGGCACACCTCGTCCGAGCGTCACGCGACCGCTTTCGCTACAAGTCCGAGACTTGCTCCTGCTCGACTTCGTCCATGGCGTCCGGGCTGAGGCACACCGCCCGATGGGCAGGGCGTACGAGGTCACCGGGAAGTGGTTCGATCCCGCGGACCCTCACGGCTACAAACTCAGTGGGGATGCTGGAGTGACGAGCCCGGACGGCCACAAGGCGCCACCGGTAGCGAGGAGGCACGTCCTTTGCCGGGTAGTCCTTGGTAGCGAGGTGGACCCAGCGGTCATAGTTGGTCGGATAGGGCCTGACCTCGGCCTTGCAGTGAGGGCAGCGCGGTGGGTCGTGCGGAGTCACGTCATCTTGATCAGGTTCGGGCCTGTGCGCGTCTGTGGCGCCCTCGTGGATGGCAAGCTCATCGGCGTGCGTCTTCCAACAGCGGTCGCAGAGCAGGGCCATGAGGCTGATGCGACCACGTTCGCTCACCGATGCGCCGTCGTCACCACAGCGTTGACATACGATCCCGGCGTTGACCCCAATCGCCCCCATGCGTCCGAGAGTGAGCACGGACGTTCAGGGTCGAAAGGGCGCGTTCGGGTCGCATCGGCGCGCGGCCGTTGTGGATCCCGAGCCGGGCGGCTCTGCAATCTCAGCTTGGGAAGCTGCGTTGATCTAGAAGGCCGCTCGGTCTGGTGCGGCGTGGCGCAGCAGCGAGCGCCGCTTAGGAGTTCGATCAGGCAGCTGTCACGCCTGGCCACAGTGCGGGCAAGGTCACTGCTGCTGACCGCTCGGTGCTGCTGCTGTCCGCTGTCGTTGATGTCAGCTGGGGATGTCAGGCTGCCCCTCGAGGCGAACTACCCCGGGCGATCGCTGAGGTCTCTCCGGCTGATCAGCGTGCGGTCGCCGAGGTCAGTTCTGCTACTTCAGGGCAGCAAGGCCCCTCTGCAAATCGTCGAGGTTCATGACCGGCTCAAATGTGACCTCCGCGCCCATCTCCTGGAAGAACGGATCTGCGATGGAGGGCAGCTGCGAGCTGTCCTGCATGTCGAATACGAGAATCATGGAGCGCCCGCCCTCAGGGGTGAAGTAGGCGGCCTCCGGCTTCAGCTGCTCGATGGCTGACTTCAGTGACTTGGGCATCGTTCCGCCCTTCGTCACCTGATTCGACATCTGGGTGTCCATGCGGGCCTTCATCATCATCCGCATCGCACGCTCTCCTCGCGCACCGCGACCAGCGCGGTTCAGTCCGCGCTCGCTGAGATCCGGTGCATCCCGCTCAGCTTCACCTCCACTGATCACCGACCGCAACATCTCATACGCCCTACGTGACGACAGGGGGGAGGGGACGTTGCCACGGGAAGACATCTGCAAGGTCGGTGGAGTCTTGATGGCCGAGTCAACACTGTCGACGATCTTGAAAACCGTCGTGGCAGCGATGTCACCGTGGGTTCAAATCCCATACCCACCGCACGTGAACGGCTCTTGACCAGGAAAATCGGTCAGGGGCCGTTTCTGTGGTCTCTGCCCATGAGTGACCGTTGTTCCCCGGGGTTACCCGCTCGATCGGGCACGGAAGGGGCACGCCCGGTTAGCTGCTGATCGGCGCCCAGCTCGCTGTGAGGTCCGCGCACTCGATCCGCACGGTTCCGGTCGTCAGCCTCAGCTCATGGCTGCATCCGGCCTCGTGCGGGAGGACTTCGTCCAGGCGCACGGTGTTGTAGTCGGACAGCTCGACAGGACCACCGTCGTCAGACGTGATTTGAACGCTGCTGACACCCCTGTAGCGGATGGTGAGCACGTCGCTCTCACCCCCTGACCAGGTGAACCGAAGCTCGTACTGACCCAGGCAATCAGCAGCTGAAGGCAGCTCTTGGGGTCTCAGATCCTTCACGCAGCGTGGTGCCGAGAAGTCGTAGTGCTCGGAGTGCGAAGCAAAGGCTCGTGCCCCAGGAGGCAGCGCCGGAAGGATCTCGGACAGCTTGGCGATATAGGGGCTGGGGTCATGCCAGTAGGTGCCTTGCCCCTGCTCCTCCACGACTGCGTACTTCACGATTCTCCTTCGGCCGGTGGTCAAAGGTACTTGCACCGCCTGGTGACCGCCCACAGCGAGACAGGTCGCGGCGGAGTTGTGCAGGCGGGGCGGCGTCGGCCATCCTCAACCCACCACTCACCCCAGCTTCCATCCCGTCTGCCGTCGACCCACACACCGTGGAGCGGGCGTGGTTCCTGGCGTCCAGGTGGCGGGGCCGTGCTGGTGGAGTTGAGCCGGCTTCCTTCGGACCGCATGCCTTCCGACCGGCTTCCTTCACTGCCTTCCCCCTGCTCGACGCGCCGGCTCAACGCGACGGCCCCGGTGCGCGCTTCGCACCGGGGCCGTCGTCAGCGCAGTGTCACTCCACACTTACGCGTGGTCACTACTCGCCGGCCGTCGCCCTCTTCCTGCGGAGGAAGAAGACCGCGCCGCCGCCGATCACGACGAGCGCGATCGCGACGCCCGCGATCATCGGGGTGGCGCTGGAGCTGCCCGTCTCGGCGAGGTCGCCGCCCCCGGAACCCGAGGACGTGCCGCCGGCCGAGGCCGGGCTGGGCTGGGACGAGGGGGTGTCCGTGCCCGGGCTCGGGGTGCCGGTGGTCTTGCAGTCCAGCACACCCTTGAAGTTCTTCTTGAAGCCGTCGGGCCCGGTGATGGTGAAGTCGTACGCCTGGTCCTCGGCGACCGGAACGGTGACCGTCTTGGACTCCCCGGCCGGGATCGTGTGCTTCAGGCCCGCCAGCTCGAAGGTGAACGGAGCGTCGCCCTTGTTCTCCGCGGTGATGTCCACGCCGCCCTTGGCGCAGTTCTTCTTCGCCGAGAGCGCCGGTATCGCGCCCGCCTTGGCCCAGGTGGCCGTCGCGTTCGCGGTGACCGTGGACTCGCTGGAACCGGCCAGGATCTGGGTCTGGCTCTTGGTCACTCCGGCGAACGCCCGGCCCACCGGCACAGAGGTGGTCGCCTGCGCGGTCAGCGTCGCCGAACCGTCCGCGGCACCGGCCGGCACGTCGAAGTACAGCTGAGTGCCATCGACGGCGGAGGTGACGGGCTTGCCGGCCGCGTCGGTGATCTTGATCCCACTGGCGGCCGCGTCGGCCGGCGGGGTCACGGAGACCTGCCCGGCGTCCGTGCGGACCGTCACGGGACCGAGCCGCCCGCCCGCCTTGCCCGAGACTGCGTTCGGCTCCAGGCTGAGCGAGGCCTTCGGCTCCGCCACGTCCTGGGCCTGCTTCTCCAGCCAGTCCGCGAGCTTCTCCGCCGCGGGGTCGAGCGCCTCGACGTCCGCCTTGTCCGAATAGCGCCAGATGGCGACCTGGGTGCCGGCCGCCGCGGTGCGCTCGGAGAGCGGGCCGCTGTCCGCGTCCTTGGCCAGCGCGCCCAGATCGTCGACCTGGGGGTAGGAGTGCTGCAGGATCCAGCGGATCTTGCCCGCGTTCTCGTTGCCGCCCAGCGACGTCTGGTTCCAGGGGGTCTCCAGGTACTTCGCCTGGTCCTGGGTCGGGTTGTGGATGTCGATGCAGTACGTCTTCAGCCGACCGCCGCCGTCGACAGTCATCTCGAAGAGCCCGGCGGGTATTTCGCGATTCTTGCCGTCCGCGTGGAGCACGGCACGGTCAAAGGTCTTCAGCCCATCGAGAGTGGCGACCGCGCCACCCTGGTGCTGGACACCGTCGTCGGCGGCTGCCGCACCCGCGCCGGCTATGGAGCCGCTCGCGATCAGGCCCGACATCAAAGCCGCGGCTGTAAGACGACGAACAGCGCCCCGCCTGCGTCCAACTGACGCAGAGAACAAAGCAAACACAGAATTCCCCTCCGAGCGAGGTCCTTAGTTCGCGTACGAGCACGTGTTCACGTCGAATCACGTGCGCGTGTGACGCGTGGGGGGAGTGCCTCGCCTGCAGACTCAAGTGCCCCGTGAGTACGCGGGAATCCTATGGACGCCGCGCACCCCAGTCCCCCGTCATACCGTCAGACAACCATTCCGACTCAGAATCGTTATCGACGAACGTCATCGACGCTCTTCCGAACACGGCCGTCACCCCGTTTCTGAATCGACAAATCCACCCAACTCCAGGTCAGCCCACGGGCGTCGCCATCGCCGGCACCTCCTCGGGCGTGGGACGGTGCGTCAGATTCGGCTCCGCCTTCACCACCCGCCGGAATGCCGCTGTCCCGCGCGTCAGATCGTGTCCCACCGCCACCGCGTCGATCTCGACTGACGTCCTCCGCTGCCCGTCCCGCTCCTCCTCGCGCACCTTCAACCGCCCATGGACGAGAAGAGGTTCACCGACGGAGACCGACCCGGCCAGATTTATGGCGAGTGACCGCCAGGCGAAGACCGTGTAGAAGCTGGTGTGCCCGTCGGTCCAGCTTCCGCTCTGCCGGTCGTACCGCCTCGGTGTCACCGCGAAACGGAATCGCGCCATCCCCCCGGCCGCCGATTCCCGGTACTCCACATTCGTGGCGACATTGCCCACCACCGTCACCATCGTGTCGTTCACGACGGCCACCTCCCCGTCCGGTTGCCTGGCCCGGTCTGTCCTGACCGATCTCCATGCTGGACCGGACGGGAAGATCCCGCCGACGCCTGTGGACCACCCGGCTTTTGTGGAAAACCCCGTCACCCCAGAAGCCGGACCGTCCCGCCCCCGCCAATCCCCGAACCGCCACCGGCCCTGCCGGCCCCCGCCTTCCCCGACACGGTCGCGTACTGCTCGCGCACCTCCCGGTAGCGCATGAGCTCCCCGGCGATCGGGTCGAGCACCTTCGCCCGCCCGCACCCGGACGCCGCCTCCCGCAGCCGCCGCTGCGCGTCCTGCCCGTACCGCCGCGCCGGCCCCCGTACAGCCGCCGCGCACGCCCACTCCACCAGCGGCCCGCCCACGATCCCGGCGAGCATCAGCAACACCGGCGGCAGCAGCCCCGGCTTCAGTACACCGACGATCTGGCCCACCAGCCACAGTCCCCCGAAGATCTGAACCAGCGTCATCGACGCCTGCGCCAGCACCGCGGCCGGCCACCACGCGGGACGCAGCGGCCGCCCGTTCGTCGCCGCCGCCTCGCGCACGGCCAGTTCGTCCAGCGCCTCCGGCAGCCCATCGGCCCCGCGCACCGCCGCCTCGCGCACCGCCTGCGCCCACGGCGCGGGCAGCCCCGCGGCCGCCTCGTCCGCGACCGTACGCACCGCCTGCTCGACCCGCTGCCGTGCCGTGAGCTCGTCCTCGACCGGAGCCGCGGGCTCCGGCAGCCCGCTCCCCTGCGTACGCATGCGTTCGTACCAGCGCCACAGCCGCAGCCACGGCGTCCCGCACGCCCGGCTGGCGTTCCTGCGCCACTCGCGCTCCGCCGCCTCACCGGCCGCGTTCGCGCCGATCGCCTCCGCCAGCCGGGCCGCGAAGTCCTCGCGCGAGCGTTCATGGAGGCCGGTGTGCCCGTCGGCGAGGTACACCGAACGGAGTTTCGCCGCCGCCGCGTCGACATCGGCGGACAGCCGGCGCGCTGCGGCATTGCGGTCCTGTACGAACTTCCCGATCAGCTCGCGCAGTTCGCCGACGCCTTCCCCGGTCAGGGCGGAGAGCGCGAGCACGGTGGCGCCCGGCTCGCCGTGTTCGCCAAGGGCCATGCCGTCCTCGTCGAGGAGCCGGCGCAGATCGTCGAGCACCTGGTCGGCGGCCTCGCCAGGCAGCCGGTCGATCTGGTTGAGCACCACGAACGTGATCTCCGCATGCCCGGCGAGCGGCCGCAGATACCGCTCGTGCAGGGCGGCGTCCGCGTACTTCTCCGGGTCGACGACCCAGATCACCGCGTCCACCAGTGCCACGACCCGGTCCACCTGCTCCCGGTGTCTGACCAGGGCCGAGTCATGGTCGGGCAGATCGACCAGCACCAGCCCGTACAGCTCCTCGTCGCCGCCCGCCAGGGGCCTTCGCCGTAGCCGTGGCGGGATGGCGAGCCGGTCCAGCAGCCCGGCCGCGCCCTCCGACCAGGTGCAGGCGATCGGCGCCGCGGTGGTGGGTCTGCGCAGCCCGGTCTCCGAGAGCGGCACTTCGGCGAGCGCGTTGAAGAGCGTCGACTTCCCGCTGCCCGTCGCGCCTGCGATGGCGACGACGGTGTGCCGCGAGGAGAGCCGCTGCCGGGCTGCGGCCTCGTCCAGGACGCGTCCCGCCTCGGCGAGGGTCTTCCCGTCCAGCCGGGTCCGCGAGAGGCCGATCAGTTCGCGCAGGGCGTCCAGGCGTACCCGCAGCGGCCCTACGTACGGCCCGCCGATCGGCACATGCACCTCGCCCCACGGGTCCTCCTCGGAGTCCGTCCCGTCCTCCCCCGCATCGTCCCAGCCGTCCGCGCGCCGGGCGATCAGCCCGTCGTCCCAGCGGCCGCCGTCCTCGTTCTCGTCGTCGGTGTTCTCGTCGTCAGCGCGTTCGTCCGTGATGGCGGTCACCGCCGTCACCTCTCCTTCTGCAGTACGGAAAGCGCGGCGATCAGCTCGGCCTGCGGCTCAGGGGTCACTTCGAGTGCGTCGAGGGGTGCGAGGCGACGGTCTCGTTCGCTGTGCAGTACGCCGTCGATGTACGTCGCCATCAGCTCGCCGCCCTTGTCGCGCAGCTTCAGCGCGCCCTGCGCCCCGATTCGTTCGGCGAGCCGCTCCCCCGCGCCGCGGGCCCGCCGCCCGCCGAGCAGCGCGGCCGCGACCAGTGCGGCCACCGCCTCGGGGTCGGGTGACACACTCATCTCCAGCCGGCGCACCTCCTCCTCGGCGAGCTCCTCCAACTCCCGCCGCCAGCGGCGTACGGCGATCCCGATCCGCTCGGCCGTCTCCAGATCCAGCCGTCCCTGGACGACAACCGCCCGCGCGGCCGGCTCGCGCCGCCACGCCTCCTGGACGCGCTCGTCGGCGGCGGCGACGGCGCACTGCAGCAGCGCGGACAGGCTGCCGACCAGCGAGTCCAGCAGCTCGCCCGCGGAGCTGTCGCGCGGATAGCCACGCCAGCGGGTCCGCGCGTCCCCGGCGAGCACCGCCCCGCCCCGGAGCTGCTTGCGTACCCGCTCGCGCTCGTTCTCGTACGCCTCCTCTACCGCGCCCGTGAGCCGTACGGCCGCCGCGTACTGCCCCGCCACCGCCGCCGCGAGCTCGGGCATCCGCGCGTTGAGCGAGTCGATCACGCCCGCCGCCGTACGCCCCAAGGTCTGCTGTCTGGCTGCCGGGTCCTGCGCCCGGTGGGCCAGCCAGGCGTAGAGGGGAGCCACGGCGGTGGTGGGCAGCAGCCCACGGCCGGCGCCCGCCGACTCGGGCAGCTCCGGGATGGTGAACCGCGGCACCTCCCCGAGACCGGCCTTGGTCAGCAGCGCCGCGTACTGCCGCGAGACATCAGTGATCACCTGGTGCGGCACCCGGTCGAGCACGGTCACCAGCGTGGCGTTGTACTCCTTGGCCGTACGCAGCAGATGCCACGGCACGGCGTCCGCGTACCGCGATGCCGTCGTCACCAACACCCACACATCGGCGGCGCAGATCAACTCGGCGGCCAGCAGCCGGTTCTCGACGACGAGCGAGTCGATGTCGGGTGCGTCGAGGAGCGCGAGCCCGCGGGGCAGGGTGACGGCTGTCTCGATCCGCAGGGAGCTCTCCTCCTCCCCCTCCCGTCCGCCGACCTCCGCCCCCTCGGCCTCGTCCTGATGCGGGTGCCATACGCGCGTCAGCTGCGGCAGCACCCGCATCCCCGCGAACCAGTGATGATCGTCGGGGTGGCACACGAGCACCGGCGTACGCGTGGTGGGCCGCAGCACCCCCGCCTCGCTGACCCGCCGCCCCACCAGCGAGTTGACGAGAGTCGACTTCCCGGCCCCGGTGGATCCGCCGACTACCACGAGCAGCGGCGCTTCGGGCTCCTTGAGCCGGGGCACGAGATAATCATCGAGCTGCGCAAGAAGCTCTGCGCGCGTCTGCCGGGCGCGCGGGGCACCGGGAAGGGGAAGAGGAAGACGCACGGCGGCGACACGGTCGCGGAGGGCGGATAGTGCGTCGATCAGCTGAGGCCGTGCATCCAAGGTCACCACATGCGAAGAATGCCCAATTTTGGCGGCTTTTTGAAGCGTATGGACCTCTCTGCGCGCCGGTCGGACAGACGGGACAGACGGGACGAGTGGGGCGCAGGCATAACGAGTGCACAACACCCGAGACGCGAGACGTCAAAAGCGCTGCAGGAATCGCACCTGCCTGCGATTATCGGTTCGCTTCACCGAACCTCCACATCGTGCCACGCAGGTGAAGCAACCGGGTCAAGGCGATCGGAGCCCTATCCTTGTCCCCGGCAAGGTTCACGGACGACCCACCAGGGGCTCCAGGCCACCGAGGCCACGATCCGGCCCCCGTAGCTCAGTGGATAGAGCAGGCGCCTTCTAAGCGCTTGGCCGCAGGTTCGAGTCCTGCCGGGGGCGCACAGCCCGCACTACCGACAGACCCTCCACCCCGGAGGGTCTTTTTGCTGGTCAGAGGCACCATAGCGGGCCACGGGTAGAAGACGCGTAAGCGCCGGACCCTCCCCTGGCCATCGCGGGGAGGGTCCGGCGGCGTCCGGCTGATACCGGGTTTCTGCGGGTGGCCCCGGAGAATACGCGGGGAAGTTTCCCGGTGCTGCGTCAGCTCCCGCCGTGCAGGTCTGGCAAGGACTCCCCCGCCTCGATGCGCTTCTGAAGATCCTTGAGCTGACCCGAGATGCACCGGGCGTACGTGGCAAGCAACACGGGCACGCTGTTGCCTGCCCACTCGGCCACCTGTGCCGGCGGCACCCCGTTGTTCAACCAGTTCGTCAGGCACGTGTGCCGCAGGTCGTACACCCTCTTGCCGAGCGGCGACGCGTACTCATCCGGGGTGAGCACCTGCTGCCGGGCAGAGCGCCAGGCCCGGCGGAAGACTGAACCTGCCAGTATCCCGCCCTTCTCCCCTGGGAACAGCAGATCGCCGGGCCGCAGCCTCTCCGCCTTGATGTGCTCGCGCAAGATCTTCGACAAGGCGGGTCGGCAGGGCACAGTCCGGGTGTCGTCAGCCGCGCGACCCTTCAGCCCGCGCTCCTCATGGACCTTGCCCGTGTCGGTCCATTGCTTGCCGACCTCGGGTTGCGAGGTGTGGAGCAGCAATTCGCCCCACTGGTCGTCCGCGGCCTCGTCCGGCAGCAGAGCGTCGCGTACGTGCATCGCCACCGCCTCTTCCGGCCGCGGACCGGCGTAATAGAGGGTCGCGAAGAACGCATGTAGGCGCCGGCCGCCACGGGGGCGACGCCAGACCCACCCAAGCAATCCCCCAGCCTGCGCCGGGTTGAGCAGACACCTCTTATCGACCGCCGAGGATGTCTTGGGTGAAGTGCCTCTCCCTTTTGGCAGCGGATTGCTGCGCAGGATCTGGTGCTTCACCGCGTACTCCATGGCGACGTTCAGGATCCGTCGATTTCGCTTTACTGACGATGCAGCGGCAGCTTGGCCATCCAGCCTCGTGGCCAGGGCGTTCAGCACCTCTTCAGCCTTGCGGGGGTCTTCCCAGGCAGCCATCGAGAGGGTGTTTCGCTCGACCCACTTGAGGATGGTTGCGACGTCGGGCGGAGCAGTGTCGCGCTGCTTTGTGTTGAAGGCCCACTCGCGCAGCGCCGTGCGGACATCGATCGGCTTGAAGCCGGTCGGCTGCGTACGCAGGAGCGCGATGGTGGTCGTCATCATCGCCTTTGCCACGTTCTTGCGGTTGTTCCCAGAAGTGCGGACCCATTTGGCGTCCGTGAACTGGACTGCGAAGTTGTACCAGTTGACCGCGCTCGCACCAGTCTGGTGTGACACCGGACGGCCAGAAGTCAGGCTGAATGCCTCGCCCCGGCGGGCAGCGCTGACGAGTTCGGAGCGGAAGGCATCCGCGAGAGCACGAGTCCCAAATGGCGCCCTCCACTCTCTTCCATCGAGTTCCCACCGCACGGTGTGGGAGGTCTTGCGCCTGCCCTTGTAGATCGATGTCTTCCAGAACTTGACGTTGTAAGTGGTGTCCATCAGGCGCTCTCCTCACGATCGTCAAGCCAGTTCTCGTAGTCGCCTCGGCGGATACGGATGTCGCCGTTGGGGAGCTTGATGCACCTTGGGGCGCGGCCCTTCGAGCGCCAGTCGTAGAAGGTGGAGCGTGAGATCTTCAGGTCCTTGCAGATCTCGGCGAGGGTGAGCTTCTCGTCCCGCGCTTTCGCCGCGGCAGGTGTCACGACGCGGTCCCCTCGCTCGGCTCGCATCCGGGATGCGTTGTGTCACCCTGCGTTACGAGGATGGGGTCGAGAGGGGTGCGGCATCCTTCGCATAGGGCGGACGGACCAGAGATGGCCTGCATTGCAGCGCCCGGAGCGCCCGCAGCACCCGGAGTGGGGAACTCCTGCTGTTCAGCCAGGGTGCGGCTCCCGGGTGCTGGCGATACCGCAGCACCCCGCAGCACCCGGAATCGGGTGCTGCGGGGTGCTGGCGGGTGCTGTGCGGGTGCTGGATCCAACCTGAGCACCCGGACGTTCGTGCTGGTCAGAATGCATTCCGGGTGCTGCGGGTGCTGCGGGTGCTGGAATGCAGCTTCTCTCTACTGGGGTGAGTCGGTAGAGGCGGGAGCGGTTACCGTCGGGTTCACGCTGTGTGTCGTCGACGTCGATGCCGATAGCGCGCAGAGCTGGCGCGAGGCGCTTGAGTTGCCCGCCTGCGCGCGTGGGGTCCTTGGGCCACTTGCGGGGCAGCCTTTCCGGAGTGGCGACCTTGCCGAGGATGTCGGCTGCGGACATGCAGAGCCCTGCGGGGCCGGCGGTCCGGACGAGGTCGACGATGGCTCGGGCGAAGGGCTCGCCTTCGAGGACGTCGGCGACCGCGTCGGCTGCGGTTGCCCGGTAACTGCCCTGTGTGTCCCATCCGGTTACGTGGTCGACGGCCGCCAGGACGCGGGCGAAGTCGGCCATGCGCGGCCGGTGGGTGAGCTCCACTTCGGGGAGTGCACGCAGGACCTTGGACAGGAGGTCGAAGAGCGAGGCGAGGATGGCGGGGTGCGCGTCGCGGTAGGCGTGGTCCAACTCGGCTTCTTCGCGCCGGTTTCGGTCCGGGATTGTGTGCAGCTCGATGGTCAGGAGTCGCTCCGCGAGGTCGCCTGCGAGAGCTCCCGCGTCGATGGTGGTCATTGCGAGAACGCGCCGGAACTCCAACACGACGACGTCGTCATCCGTATACAGGGCGCGGTCGACGATGCCGTCACCGGTGACCGCGCGGCACAGGGCGTCGGAGAACCAGTCCGGGATGTACGAGACGTTGTCGATGCACAGCGCCCATGAGTTGAAAGCCTGAGTCGCCCAGGACTTCACGTCCCGCGGTGCGGTACGTTTCGGCGCTCCGGACGGGTCGACGATGCCAATGACCATTGCGGCACCCTTGGATTTTCCGGTTCCTTGCTCGCCTCGAAAGGTCAGGATCGGGTGCGGCAGGTCCGGGATGAATGACGCGACCAACCAGGCGGTGAGCAGATGGAATCCCTCGTCGCTGGTGTTCATCAGAGCGCGCAGCCTGGCCAGTCCGTCGCCGTCTCGGATCGGGGCGGGCAGAATCTTCATCGCACCAGAGCGGCGGAAGAGAACCGGGGAGCGCGGACTTCGCTCCCATCCATCCGGGCCGATGAGAACGCAGCGACCATCGGGGGTCGCGAGGTCGACGACGATGCGGTCCTCGTGGCGTGCGGTGCGCAACTGCGGCGTGCACGGGTCGGCAATTGCGGCGACTCCTTCGAGGACGGTCATCGCGTCGGCAAGAGCGGACTGTGAGGGAACGTTGCCGCCGGTGGCGTCGGTATAGATGCGGGCGAGCTGGGAGCGCAGGCCGGCCTTGCCGCGCAGCGGTAGGGCGATGTTCGGTCCGCCTTTGGGGACGGCATAGGGGCGGCCGTCATCGGACATGAAGACGTCGAAGCGCTGCCGGGCGAGGGCGACCAATTGGGACGCCTGCGACGGCCCCTTGCCGCTCGCTTTCTCATCCGGGTCGACGCCATTGGCGGTCAGCAGTTCCCGGGCTTTCGTCTCGGTATTCATCGCTGCCCGCCTCGGACCCTGCGTGCGGCGGAGGCGACGGTGTCGCGGGCCTCTCGTTCAGGAAGGCCCACAGTCAGAGCCGCGTCGACAAGGGCGGCAATGATGCTGTCCACCGCCTCACCGCCGTGTTCGTAGGCGCGCAGGGCAGCCCAAAACAGGCGGTTGTTGCGCTCTCCCTCGCCCGCGTCCAGCACGGTACGTACGAGACCGAGTGCCCGGCGGCCTGCGACTGGGGCGAGTGCTGACGGCCGGGGCGAGGCTGCGGCGGGACTCGCGGTGAACAGTTTGGTGAGCCAGTCGGGAAGGGTGACGGGCGTCGTGTCGTGGACGATCTCGTACAGGCGGCCTTCGACGATGCTGCCCGCTGCGACGACGTACCCCCCGGCAGCCCGGGTGTCGACCTTCCACCCGTGCTTCTTCACGGTATTGCCGAGCCGAACGCCCTCGGGTGCGGCGAAGTACAGGTGAGTGCCACCGCTGCGGGTGCGCACGGTGAAGGTATCGCCGGGAAAGTCCTGGTGGCGCCGCTCGCAGAGGGCAGCAAACACGTCGGTGCCATCGACGATGCCGGGGAGCGCCCACTCACGCGGCGGGGTGTCGGCAGCGTCGTTGGGGGTGTCGAGGTCGACGACGACCAGCCCGGAGGGGCCGGCAGCGATGCCGATGTTGTACCGGCGGCCTCGCCACCAGCGAGTGATCTGCACGGGCTCCCTGGTGGCCTGAGACTCCCAGTCGCGCACCGCTGGTGTCTTGTCGCCGGGGGTGAGGGGGAAGACGTGCCAGCCGCGGGCCGCAGCTTCAAGCGCAGCCCTGAGGTGTCCGCCCGGTTCGTACTGGGGCATTCTGATGGTCTCCTGTTTCTTTGATCGGGACACGGAGACCGTGGGCGGGTGGGTTTCCTTGGCCGGAGACACCCGCCCACGGGCGTGCCTACTGTCGCTTGGCCCAGAGGGCGTACTCCTGGCGGACGTAGCCGCGGGGGTCGCTGCTGCTCTCCGGGTTGTCTGGCGGGTACGCACCGTCGCTGTGACCGCCCCACGCGTCGTTGACAGCGCGGTCTACGTCCAGCAGGCGGAGCGCGGCCTCTGTCGCGACGTCGGATGCATCGGAGCCAGCGCCTTCGGCTTCGTCGGTGCCGATGTCGTAGCCGAGTGGGGCGAGCGCGCTGTGGGCGCGGTCCAGGTGCTCGGTGAGGTTCTGTGCAATGAGCGTGGCGGAGGCGAGGGCGGAGCGGGCTTCGTTGATGTGGTCGCCAGGTGCGCCGTAGTCCGCGGTGACCGCTCCGGACTTGGCGAGCGTCCCCAGGAAGTCGTAGAGCTGGTCGAAGCTCTGCGGCAGTCGCTGGGTGAGGAGCTTGAGGGACGCGACGGTCTTGTACGCGTCACCGGGGTAGGTCAGCGCGCCTTTGGCGCTCTGGGTGGCGTGGTTGAGGTTGCGGATCGCCTCAGCGGCCTGGGTCGCCAAGTCCTTCGGGTTGGTGTTCGTCATCGTGGGCTTCCTCTCCGGGACTACTCGCAGGTGCACTCGGGCACGTCGCCCGCGCCGGTGTCGCCGCACTGGCAGCAGTGGGCGTAGGGGTAGGGCTCGCTGTCGTCGGTGGGGGCACACAGCTCGCACTCGACGAACTCGTCGTCGTACTCGTTCACGAGGTCAGCTCTCCTTGGTGATCTCGAAGGTGTGGGCGGTGGCGGGGAGTTCGGGCAGTCCTGCGCGGGTGAGTTGGGCGGGGTCGAAACCGGGCAGCGCCTCGCGGTGAATGAGGGCCTGCGCGAGTGCGGTGGCGTACGCCGCGCCCTCGCGGGCGACCTCGATCTGTGCCCCGGCGCGCAGGGCTTCGACGCGTTCGATGTGGCCGTGTTCCTCGCGCCGCTCGGCGGTGTGCCGGTGGTGGGCGAGGGTGTCGCGGCGGTCGGTGCGCCAGTAGCGGGCCGCGATGCCGTACGTGACGGCGGTGGCAAGGACCCACAGCAGCAGCGGCAGCGAGAGGCCATCGGCGTATCCGGCGACGCCTGCGAGGGCGAGCCCTCCGGAGGCGGCGAACGCGGTCCCGGCGATGACAGGGTCACCGGCACAACCGGCCGACGCGAAAGCGCCGGCGGTCGCGGCTCCGGTGGCGAGCACGACCATCAACACGGCGTTGCCGACGGAGTGTTCTGCGCCGTTGGCGTTCCAGATCCTGCCGAGGATGAGCACCGTGGAGGTGGCCAGCGCCGGGGCCGCTTTGGGGGCGGCGAGGGCGAGCCAGTGGCGGGCGACGATGGGTTCGTTCATCACGGGCCCCTCTACAGCTTGCTGACGGCGTCGATGACGGCGGTGGTGAGGTCGTTCATGGGCTTGGAGGCTCCGGTGGCGGAGAGGTGGAAGCCGAACATCATGGCGATGAAGGCGGAGCCGTAGCCGAGGGTCTTGGAGCGGAGCAGGAAGAACAGGACCAGCCCGAACAGGGCGACGAGCGAGACGGTGATGGCCACGGCGGTTATCCCTTCGCGGTGGGGTGGTTGGCGGTGCCTTTGCGGTAGATCTCGGACCAGAGGTTGAACAGGTGCCGTCCGACGCGTATGCGCTTGCCGATGCCGTCGCAGCGGCGGCAGTGCTTGCCGCGCTTGGGGCGTCCCTTGCGGTCGGTGGTGAGCTGGTAGCCGAAGCCGCGGCACTTGCGGCAGTTGCCGAACGGGCTGGCCGCACACAGACTCACGTAACACAGAGTGATGGCGAGTAGGCAGGCTCCAGCGAGGAGGAGAAGGGCCATGGAGTGCCTTCCAGGCGGGGTTTCCGGTGTTTGTGCAGGTGGGGTGCTAGGTGCGAGGTTGCTGATCAGAGCCGGTTTGGGGTGCTAGCGGGGGTGCTAGACCTAGCAGCGGTGGCTGCTAGGTCTAGCACCGCTCCGAGTCAGCCCCCGGACCGCCTACTGTCACGCTCGGTGACGGCTTTGGTGATGTCGGCGCGGGCGATGCCGCGCCGTGTGGTGCCCTTGCCGGCACTCGTGCTGCCCCACACGTCCTGGACGGTGATCCCATGCGGCCGCAGGTTCTTCGCGACGGTCTCGGCCTTCCAGCCGCCGTAGATATCCGGCCGCAGGGTGGCGAGGCGGGCGGCGACCTTCTCGTTCCACACCTTGTCCTCATCGGCGGGCACGACGCGCAGGATGTCGGCGAGCAGGTCGAAGGCGACTTCACCGCTCTCGGGCTGCTGGCCGATAGCGTGGCCGGTGACGTTGCCGTACTCCTCGCGCATCACCCGGGCCCGGGCCACCACCTGCTCGGAGCCGACCGCGTCCACGAACGCGGAAGCGACGATGCGCGGGTCGTCGCCCTCGCCGGACATCCAGCAGATGCCCTTGTCGGAGCGGGAGAACATCGTGGCCCGGAATCCGGCCTTGTACATCGAGGTGCCCAGCACCATGTCGTTGGCGGGCTGGCCCATGACCTTCAGGCAGAACCGCAGGATGGCGTTCGAAGAGATGCCGGTGGGCAGCGACTTCGCGTCCGGGCGCTGCGTGCCGAACAGGGTCACGATCCCGAGCGCCGGGCCGCGCTTGCCCAGGTCAGTGCAGATGTCTTCGATTTCCGCCCCGTACTTCTCGTGCTCGAAGGGGATCTGGCACTCGTCGAACCCCGCCACGATCGGATGCAGCCCCAGGCTCTTGTCACTGGACAGCTCCGGGGTGACCTTCGACTCCGGGCAGCGCGAGGTCGGCAGAGACCGGATGACCTTCGCCCGCCGCCTCATCTCTTCGCGCAGCTCACGCAGCGATTCGAGGACATAGAGGATGTCGTCGTCGTCATCCCCGGACCGGTAGCGGTGGCAGACCGGCTGCAAGGAGCCGAAGTCGCCGGTGCCCTTGAAGTCGAACGCGTACAGCGCAGCGCGCGGGTCCAGTGCGGCGATGAGCAGGAACAGCCGCATCAGGAACGTCTTGCCCATCCGTGGGATCGAGCCGACCACCACGGAGGCGAACATGAGCGTCACGGACACGTCGCTCATGCGCTGGTCATTGCCGAACACCACGGGCTTGAACAGGTCCACGATGCCGCTCTTGAGCAGCGGCCATGCGGGCTTCGTGGTCTCGTTCATGGGCTTATCGCCCACCCAAAGGATCAGCCTGCCCTCGTGCTCGGTCGGGTCCGGTGCGGGCCACACGCAGCCCACCTTGCGGCGCAGGCCGGACGCGAGCGGCTTGCGCTCTTCCATGATGTCTTCCGGGGTGACACCCCACGGAAGGTCCACATCGGCGCGGTATCCGGGGCCGTCGCGGGTGATCTCGCTAGTGAACCGCATGCCGTTCATGTCGCCGCCCTTCTTGATGGCGGCCGACAGCTTCGCGTTGCCGATGTTGTCCAAAGCGCGGAGCACGATCGGGCCGGTGAGCTTTTGCAGCTCGGTCTTGAGCACCGCCGGGCCGATCACCGGCTGATCCTGCGGAGCACCCCGGAACCCTGCCACCAGCACCGCGGCCGACGCGAACACCGCCAGCCAGCCGGGCGCCATCACGTACAGGGTCAGCGCCACAGCGGCGCCGAACACGATCCCGACCGTGGCCATCAGCACCCGCAGCCGCACGCGTCCGTCACGCTGGCGGGACAGCTTGAGGTATTCGGCCGTGTTCTCCTGCCGCACCTCGTACGCGCGCAGCGGGGCTCCTTCGGCATCCCACACCCACTGGCTCGTCTCGCGCACCAGGCGGGCTGTGCCGCGCGGCGCGAGCATCCCGAGCTGCAACGCGTACCAGGGAGTGCGAACGCCGTGATAGGCGGTGGCGTACAGGGCATTGCCCGTCGCCCGCTGAACCGTGGACACGAACCCCGGCTTCGAGCGCAGCCAACTCGGCACGATCGGCCGACGCTTGTACGTCGTCACCCCCGGCGAGGGCAGCGTGGGCGAGTCCACCGGCCGTACGGGCGGAGCCTCACCCTCCTCCAACTCCTCACCCTCGACAGGCGGGGCAGGCGGCGCGGGCTCCGCCTCGACGGGCGGCGCGGGTGCCGGGACGGCGGGGCGCTTGGTAGTGATGTCGAAGACCTCAGCGCCCTCGCGCTCAGGCTCTCCCGACTGGCCATTGACGTGAATCTCAGACACGGTAGGTCTGCTCCTCATGTGGAGTTGGAAGGGGCCCGAACGGCGCTTTGGACGGCCGACCGTCCGGGCCCCACTGAGCGGAAGCTGTACGGGTCAAGCGGCGCGTTGTTCTTCGGGGTGGGCGCGGATCACGCACATGCCGAGCAAGGTCGGACGCGGCAACGGGTGCCGGTGAGGCTCACTCGCTCCCGACGGGCACCAGGTGCAGGCCCTGCCGCTCCACAGGCGCGGCGTGCGCTGCTCCGGCAGTGACCAAGTCCTTGGCCTCGCGGATCCGCGCGCGGCACCAGGTCTCCCCCCGCCCCGACTCCTTGGCCAGCTCGCGCCACGCGACCTCATGACCCGCGCGCAGCCGCTCCGAGACCCACGCGCGGGCCTCGCCCTGCTCTTCGGGATCGCTGCCGCGCGCGGTGTGCGCGGCCGCCGTGCGGGCCGCCGCGACGTGCTTCACGCGCGGCTTGGACTCGGACTTGACCGGCTTGGGCGCGGCCGGGGGGTTGTTCGGTTCGGCCTGCGGCTTCTCCAGGCTCACCGGCTCTGCCGCAAGCTCCTCGGCCGGGGCGTCGGCGGGGGCGAGCTCACCGAGCTTGAGCAAGACGCGGGTGCGTCGCGACGTCTCGGAGCGCCACCGTCGGCCGTGTCGGTCGCGCAGGTCCGCGCGGGCGAGTTGACGCTCACGCTCGCGGGTCAGCGCGTCCGTGTACGAGGTGATCTCCCACAGCGTCATCCGGCGCCACAGCGCGAAGGTGGAGGGGAAGGCCAGCAGCCAGCGCGAGCGCCGGATCTTCTCCATCCGACGACCGGTCGCCGCACCGATCCGGACCGCATACACATGCGCGGCGATCTCGGAGAGCATGACCCACAGCAGCGGCATCGTGCCGTGCGCGACCTTCGCGGACAGTGAGTGCCCGGCCGCGACGTTCAGCCAGCACGTCACCAGCGTCAGCACCCACGGAACGAACCGCACCCACACCAAGGGCATGTTGACCCGGATCAGCAACAGGTTGGCCGCGGTGAACACCGGGATAGCGATGTCGATGCCGACCGGCAGCATCCACGGTGTGGCGAAGCCCCAGCGCGCGCCTGCCGCCGATACCGCCTCGAACGACGATGCCAGTCCCAGTACACCGACTGCGGCCGCCGTCACGGCGACCGCGCCGAGCAGAACCTTCTCCGGCTTCGCCAGTGCCGGCACCTCGTGGCGCGTCATGCCGCCGCCCCCTTGGTCGAACCTGTGGAGCGCAGACGACGGTCAGCTTCAGTGTTGGCGAACCGGCACGGGTCGCACGGCTTCTCGTTCTGTCGCAGGTGTCGCTGATAGCCGCCTCGAGTACCGCACTTGGCGGGCTCCCGCTTCGGCTTGATCTGCCGTAGGGCCGGGGCCGACTCGCTCGCGTCATCGACCAGAGCCGGCCTTCGAGTGCCCAGGTAGATCGCGTGTCGCTCCTCCGGGCTCTTGCCGCCGCGGATCCCGAAGCGGTTGGCGTGACCGGCACTGCCCTCGCTCGCGAGGGCATCGGTCAGGCAGGCTTCCACCACCGGGCACTGTGCGCAGATCTCCCGCGCCAGGGCCGCCGTAGGCCGGTCGCCACGCTCGGGGAAGAACAGCTCAGGCTCGATGCCCTTGCACAGCGCGGCCGCGAGCCCCGGATCCGGAGCCAGCTCGAATCCAAGCTCCCAGGCGCCAGGCGTCCGGCCCGTCAGATGCCCATTGCGCGTACCGGCGATCAGCCCACTCATCAGGCCACCGCCTTCACACACCGCGCCTGACGGCCGCGCAGCAGCGACTGCGCCAGCGCGGCAACGCCCGCCGTGAGCTCGTCCGACTCCCCCGCTTCGACAAGTTCGGCGAGAGCTTCCCGAGCGACCGCCAGCCGAACGCGCCGTTCCGGGCGCGTTTCACCGGGTGAGCCTGCGAACAGCTCAACGTCTAAGCCGAGCGACAACTCGGCGAAGTCATGGGCCGATAAGGCCACATGACCAGCAATGAATGACTTCATCAGTGCTCCTGCGCTTGATCGGGACAGGACTCGATGCCGCGGCCGGGTTCTCTTTGGCCGGAGACGACCGCGCTGGAACTAGATTGCACTAGTGCGCACTAGATCACAAGGCTTTGCGGCAGTGCGTTGCAGAGCGCCCTAGGTCGATACCCTCGGAGGCATGAGCCTCGCCGCGAACGACCCCAGGCCCAAGTCCGTGCAGGCCGCCGATGAGCTGCGCAGACGCATCGACGACGGCCGGTACCGGGACGGCAAACTGCCGCCCAGCCGACGACTCGCGGAAGAGTTCGGTATCGCCGGGGAGACCCTCAACAAGGCTCTACGCGTCCTCGTGGCTGAGGGGCGCATCTTTTCCGCGGGCAACCGCGGGTACTTCGTCGCTGCGAACGAGGACGACGGTGCCGGCGCTAAGCCGGATGTTGTCGACGACATCAAGGAAATCCGCTCCCAGATTCAGGCGTTGACCGAGCGAGTGGCGGAGCTCGAAGAGCGTGCCGCTTCCGGTGGTGCTTGAACTGGGGACACCATGCAGGGAAGGGCCACACTGAAATAAGTGACAGGAGAGGGGGCACCGGCTGAGGCAAGGGGACACCGAGCTGTCCCCGAACTGTCCTCTTGTCTGTCCCCCCGCCCCACGGAGCAGACTCGCAGCACGGCACCCGAGGGAGGGCGAATGAGCGACGACAGGCCCGCATGGGCACGGCGCATCACAGCCGAGCGAGCGGCACGCGACTGGTCACAACGTGATGCAGTGCGAGCGCTGCGGGCCCACGCTCCGACTGAGCTACCTGCGGACGAGAGCATGATCCGCCAATGGAAGCGCTGGGAGTCCGGCTCCCTACCCAGCGAGTTCTACCGGCCGATCATCGCGGCAGTGTTCGGCACAGTCACGCACGCGCTCTTCCCCGCCCCCAGCCGGCGCGACGGCGACCGCGAGATCCTCGCCGCGAGCGGCATGGAGACCCTGGAGATTGTCAGCCGTCTGAACCGCTCCGACGTCGACGGCGCCACCCTCGATGCGCTGCGGATCACGACGGACCGGCTGTGCTCCGAGTACCCGTTCATGCCGAGCGATCAGCTCCTCATTGAGGGCCGGCAGTGGCTCCGCCGCGTCGTCGACCTCCACTCGAAGAGCCTCACCCTCGCCCAGCACCGCGAAGTGCTCGCCCTCTCTGGCTGGCTCGCTCTCCTGGTCGGCTGCGTCGAGTACGACTCCGGCGACCGCCACGCGGCAGAGTCCACCCGGCGGGCTGCGCTCTCTTTAGCTACAGAGTCAGACCATGCAGAGATCGCGGGTTGGGCGCACGAGATGCGGGCTTGGTTCGCACTGACGACCGGCGACTACCGCGGCGTGGTCGCCGCTGCCCAGGCTGGCGCGGAGACGGCCGCCAACCACTCCGTTGCCGTGCAGCTCGCTGCCCAAGAAGCGAAGGCATGGGCTCGCCTCGGTGACCGCCGCCAGGTCGAGGTCGCCCTCGACAAGGGCCGACGCCTCCTCGAAGGCCTCCCCCACCCGGAGAACCTCGACAACCACTTCGTCGTCGACCCCGCCAAGTTCGACTTCTACGCGATGGATTGCTACCGCCTGGTCGGCGAGGACAAGCTCGCCCGCACCCTCGCCGATGAAGTCCTACGCGCCGGTACGGACTTCGACGGCACGGAGCGCTCCCCCATGCGCAACGCGGAGGCCAGGGTCACCTTGGGCGTCACCGCGGCGCGCGAGGGCGACCTCGAACAGGCACTCATCCACGGCGAACGCGCGCTTCACGGCGACCGACAGTCGGTGCCCTCTCTCATCATGACCAGCCGCGAACTCGCAGCCGTCGTACGAGACCGATACAGCAGGGAGCCCGCAGCTCAGGACTATCTCAGCCACCTCAACGAATTGGGGCGAGCGAAGCCCGGTTTCCTTCCAGGCGAGGGTTTGCCTTCCTAAATCAAGGCGCCTCGCTTGGCTCGCCGCGAACTGGTTCAGCGTTCCCTGAGCCGACCGATAGCCAGCCTGGGCACAACAGAAGAACCGGCAGTGACAGTTGGCAGTGACCAAAGCCGGTAGTGCTAGCTCCAGTGCGTCAGAGGTGATCTGTTCCGCGCGCCGCGGAACTGGCCGCAGTCTTCCGCGATCGCTATAGGCCTCCCCGACACAAGTTTTAGATCAGGACTCACGGATGCAGATTTTTGACTTTATTTCATTCTGATTTGATAGACACCCTGTAAACCGCACCATGGCGACCCCGATCAAATTCTTCAAAAGTCACGCGCCTGTCATCTGTCCCGATAAACGAAAGGGACGAGACATTCGATCTGAACATAAATAGAAGATCACTTCGACCCAAGAATGGGCGGAGATCGAATTGATGCCGCTGTTGCGTGAAACCCATGATAGAAACATTGATTTCCATAATCGAGGTCGACGCTGCAAGTGCCGCCAACTCTGACAACTGCGAATGTTTGATGGCGAAAGAGGTCCTTTTGAGGTTCGGCAGTTTCGCGATAGCTTTCAGGTGCCGCGAGTCCACAATGGCCATTGCCAAGTATTCGAGCCCGAGGAAACGATCCAGACAATCTGGGTTATGCATCTTTATACTCAGCGTAGCGTGCTCAAGATTCGGGACGGAGTCACCAAGGGACCATATATCCACTTCCTGGCGTGCGCCTTGAATGTTCAAGGCACGCAAAGTCGGAATCTTCGGAAGAGATATTGTCCTCCATTGCTCGCTCGACAGGTACCGTAGAGTCAAGCCTTCCAGCGACTTAAGAGAACTCAGGCCATCCCAGGTATCGCGAAGTTCCCCAACTATGGCCCTGAGCCCAGTAAGATTCGGGCATCGCGCGAGAGTCTCACACGAGAAGTCAGCAGTCGGCCGGGCCATATTCAGAATCGAGAGGCTATCGGATACTGGCAGCCAGTCTATATTTTCCACCGGGCAAAATACTGTTAGGTACTGCAAGCGAGTAAGGAACTGCAATGACGGCAGGAAACTCGGCAGGTGGATGCCAATCTTTTGCCACGCTTCCGGATTTCTCCCCAAAACGTTTTTAGCGTACTCCATATGATCAAAGAATTGCCAACCACGCTCAAGCTCTCGACGCACCGTGATTCTGTCATCGCGGGCAAATCTCGATACCAGCGAGAGAGCCGCCTCTCCACCCAATAGAGTGGCCATTCGAATCGTGGCAGCAGCTTCAGGAGCAGAAAGTTTCCCTGGAGGAATTAGGGGAATCATTATTTCCCCCGCCGCCGCGAGCTCCTTTGCGTCAATCATACGGCGGGGCGGGATCAATTTTGCCGTGCAGTCTTGCACCCGCCTGAAGACCTTCGGATCACACTCGCCAGCCGTTTCGAGGCATGCTGCGGCAAGCAAGTGCAGGCGGTTCTTGTGCTCTGGTTCCCTATCTCCGCGGTCCAGAAGCCGGCTTAGGATTTGCGACCGCTCCCTAGGTCTCGCATGGCCGACCGCCATGACGACGACTTCATGCCACTGATCCAGGTGCGCGTGATCCACCAGACTCTGAAGGTCGTCCACTTCCATAATTCGGGCAGCTGCCAGATATTCTTGAAACGTTCTGTGCACAAAATCCACACGATCCGCGACTGGACGCCTTAGGCATCCACTCCGAATCAATAGATAGTCGAAGACCTTCTGCGGAGAGCTTTCTACCGAAACCATCGACTCGAGTGAGAGTTCGATCTGCCTGATGGCCTGCGACTGCGAGGCGTCGCTAAGACCGTTCCGCATGAGCCAATGCGCGAAGCTGCCCAGAATGGACTTCTTTTGGGAATCCCCAAGCTGCGGTGGTTCAGGATAGTTAATTCGCCTCTCTCGGTCCCGCCGCAGGAGCAGCATATCCAGTGCCGCTCTGTAGAGCTCCATCCTATCCTTTGGGAGCTGGGAGTTTCTGTCCCGATTCAGAGTACACAGGAGGGCGCAGAGTAGCGGGTTGGAAGCCAGTCGGCGAAGCTGCCTATTCTCTCTCACTGAACGAATCAGTTCATCTTGCCCTTGGTTCAGACTCTCTATCTCTGTCACGCCTATTTCGTTACCCTTGGCCGCGTCATGCCAGTGGCGAATGAAGTTCGCGACATCATCCTGATTCATCGGGAGCATATCGAGAACCGAGAATCCGTCTTGCGCAAGCCAATCGGCCTCAGCGGCAGCTGGGCGGGAAGTTACCAAATAACGTGCATGAGGATACGTGCGGAGTAGCTGCCGCAACCAGCGGCGTACATATTCGCGTCGTTCTTCGGGAAGCTCATCCACGCCATCGATCAGAACCAGGGCCCTGCCCGAGGTAAGCATGCGGTTTACCCAGTTCTGCGGCATCTCCTCCGCGAGATGAGTCCCCACTTCGGGAAAAAATTCGCTTGGCTTAGGAAGCGGAAACTCGGCAAAGCGCCGCAGTGGCAACACGAATGGAATAAGCGTATTCCAGTCAAAAAGATCGCCGCCCAGGCTACGTTTTGCTGAATTAACCGATAGCCACTGTAGCAATGTCGTCTTTCCGGAGCCCGCGTCCCCCCTCAGCAAGATTCGCTTGTGCGGAGCAATTGCGGACTCTGCCGGCATACCCATACCTGTGCGCGGGTTGGCCGATTGCATGTCATCATTCACCGGAGAATTCGGTTCGAGGCCATCGTCAAACGCACCAGACCTACATTCAACTTCAGAGCCAGAAAATTGCGAACTGCTCGATGACATACTCAACGTGATATAAGCAGCAGAAAGGCTGTAGGAGCGATTCGACCGTTCCCTCAGATCGACCCCAAATATCTCCAGATCATCAAGGCTTTCAACTACTAGATCGGCATATCTCCTTTCGAAGTCGAGATCTTCCGCGAGCAGAGTTGGCCCCATCTTGCTGTGGATCTTCTCAACGGTCGAGATGATCTGTCGAAGTCGTTTCAGCTGCTCCAGTTCGACTCTGGACGCAAAGCTCGGCCACGTGGTGATAAATTGCACTACTTGCAGAGAAATTTGATGGACGAGGAAAATGAGGAGGGACTCCCCAGCCTCAGAAAGCCCGACCCGCTTAAGTTCAGTTGCGGATGCCCTAATCACTTCCTGCCCATATACCTCTGGATCGCAATCGCAGTCCCAAACGGTGACTCTGACGCGCTCAAAAGCGGCTACGGTCTGCAGAATGGTGGCAGACTTCTCATCCTCGGAAAGACCAGAGAATTCACGCGCTACAAAGTCCTTGATATGACTAGATACATGAAGGGTAAGTTTTTTGAGGTCGGCTGACTCTACACTCCGAGGCTGTTTTAGACGTATGCGCGAGAGAAAGGGTCCGGTAGTAATTGCCGCACCTTGGCCGGGAATTAGGCCTTTCGCCAGCGGCGCTACCCCAGCGCCGACGGCCGCACCCGCGATTTTTCCCGCCGCAACCTCGATCACCTAGTCACCCTCCACAGCCCGGGACTCTCGCATCGAGGGTAGCGGCAGCCGGACAGCACGGGGTGGGCAATGGACTCTTCTGCACTGTTGGCGAAGGGAGGTTGACCATGCGTCAGGTGACTGTGGCCCGCCGAACCAAATCTAGGAGAGGGGTGCTGGAGCCCAATGTCCTTAAGACATAGGGTCAGGCATGAAGCGAGGTCAGCGGGTTGCTCAGCACGCTGACCCACCGTAGTACCAACACGGTTCACGTCCAGGGACGATGACGGCCCTTGAACTCAACCTCTGCAATCGTTCAGCGCCGGCAACCCCACCATGGTGCGCCTCGTCTGCGGCCGGGTCCCTCGCATCCAATGCAGGCTGTGGAACGTTGCCTTCCGGTGGATGGACGGGGAAGTCGTTGGCGACGGACGCAGCGTGCCCCGCTAAGTCGCAGGTCACGGCGGCGGTTGAGCCATTCAGGGCCAGCCTCTTCTAAGCGCTTGGCCGCAGGTTCGAGTCCTGCCGGGGGCGCTCTTCCCGACCGGTGTACGGCCCTCCCCCGCGGAGGGCTTTTTTGCAGGTCAGGGCAGTGTAGCGAGACTGGCGTAGCCGGGGCGTAAGCAGCGGACCCACCCCGAGTGATCACGGAGTGGGGCCAGCGGCGTCCGGCTGGTACCGGGTTTCTGCGATTCGCTCTGCCGAAAACGTGTCGAAGTTCTGCGGGGCGGCTCAGTTCCCTTGGAGCAGGTCGGGGAGGTCTCCTCCGGCCTGGATGTGCTTCTGGTGATCCTTGAGCTGTCCACAGATGCAGCGGGCGTACGTGCGCGGAGAGCGGGACTGGGACGCTGTTGCCCGCCCAGAATGGGTGGGCAAGAGCGACCGGCAGTCGCTGCCTTCGCTCCTCATGGTCAGCCAGGAAGTGCCGCGATCGTCAATCGCGACTCCGCCAAGGAATCAGCGGGCCGCGACTACTTGGATCGCCTGAACACGCTCACGCGCACGGATAGGGCTTCCTCAACCCCCACCCCGCGCTCGTGTATTCAGCACGCCTTGACTCAGTCATCAGGGCTCCGCCGAGGCCGGGCACGCCTCTCCCGCTCGCGTCTGGCTCGATCGCATAGTTTGCTGATCACTCGGGTGGGGTGGCCTCGCCCTGCCAGAAGTTCCACTGGTATCCCCAGGGATCAGTGATGGTGAAGGTCCGCGGCCCATAGGGCTGGTCCACCGGCGGAGCTACCTCGGTGTCGGCTGCGGCTCGAACCCGCTCAAAATGTGCTTCGACGTCGTCGACGTGCACGATGAGGATGGCGTTCTTCCCGTCGTCGCTCGTGCCGCCGCCGCTGACCCCGATCTTCGCCGGACCGGCATAGATGTCGGCCTCGAACGTCCGCCCCGAGTCGTCGCGCCAGCGGACCGCGCCGGTAAAGCCCAAGACCCGCTCCATCCAGTCCAGCGCGGCATCTGCGTCGTCGTACCGCAGGTAGGGAGAGACGCTTTCGATCGCCATCCGATGCTCCTTTGCTCCTTCGGGTCTGGGCAGCCGACATCATCATCTGCCCCAGGGCCACGACTGACCAGCCCAGCAGAACTCAGCAACCGCCCGCCGGTAGTCCACATCGCGTGACATTTCTTGATCGGTTTGCGCTGTCTTCAGCGGGACCGGTACGGCCGGTCCACGGAATCAAGGAAGGAGCGCATGTGCGCTTCACACACGCTGCGTTGACAGTCGGGCTCGCGGTTGCGACGAGCCTGTCACTGGCGGGGACCGCCGGCGCGAGGGGAACAGTGGAGGCGGGCCGGATCACCGCCACGGACTACTCTGCGGGGTCGCCCGCCACCGTCGCGCTGGACCCGGCGACCGGCTCCGTCACCACCACGTTCGCCCAGGCCGCGGAGGACGGGGTCCTCTCGCCCAAGGGCTCCCGGGTGGCGTACATCCAACGCCGGGACACGTGCATACCGCAGGACGAGGGCTGCATGTATGCCCGCGACCTGGTGACCGCCGACGCCGACGGCAGCGACCGGCGCGTCCTGGCCGAGGGCGTCCAGCCCGAAGACGCCACCGCGCCGTACGTCGGACACCCTGACTGGTCCCCGAGCGGTAAGCGGATCGTCTACGACAGCCCACGCGGCCTGGAGTGGATCGCCACGGACGGCACCGGTGCTGAGGTGCTCACCTCCGGCAGCCGCGGCACGTTCTCCCCGGACGGCCGAAGCATCGCCTTCCTGAAGGCCATCTCGTACGAGACGCCTAACGGCTGGGAGTACGGCTCCGACGTCTACATCCTGGACCTGGCCACCCGCGAGGTCCGCGCCGTCACAACCGACCACCAGGCATTGTCGACACCCGCCGATTGGTCCCCCGACGGGCAGCGCGTCGTCCACTCCACCGGGCACGGTCTGCGCATCACGGACGTGGCGACCGGCTCCGCCACCGAGCCGCAGTGGCCGATGCCCCTCTCCAGCATCCAGAACCCGGTCTTCTCCCCCGACGGCAACCGGATCGCCTTCACCGCCGTCGACGACTTCACCGGCACAAGCGGCGTCTATGTCCTCGACGCCGCCGACGGCGGGAACCTCCGCGTGCTCACCGACCGTCCCGTGACCCTCACGGACTGGCTGGCCAACTAGGGCTCCAGGACCCCGGTCCCGGCAGGCTTCGGCGGCCGTCCGTCCAGGTGGGCGTACGGCCGCCATCTCCGGCGCGCAAAAGCATCCGCCACTTATGACCGAAGACGACCGCTACCGCGCCCAGGCGACCAGCCCGGCAGACCTCAGCAACCGCCCCGCCGGTGGTTTGCGTCGAGAGGAACAGTCCGTGCCACGGGCGTGCCAGAAGGGGCGGGAAGCCACGGGGAATCCGGGTGTCTGACGGCTGCTCAGGCCAGCACCGGCCGGGGCAGGGAGCGCGCCAGTCAGCAAGCACGCGGCCCAACCTCGCTCCTGAAGCGGTGATCCCTCACCGTTCTGCCGTACGCCGGTGCATGCCACGAGCGCGGAGCCGTCCTCGGTGAGGAAGAGCATGAAGACCCATGCCCCGTCGGCAGCTCTGACCTGGCCGAGGCGCACCGGTTGATCATGCCGACCGAGGAGCTGCACCGCTCGTTCCAGGCCTGGAGTCTCAATTCCCTTCCGGCGCGTGTGCCGAAGCCGACGCCCATAGGTCCCGGCGAGCGATTCGGTGGAAGTCACCAGGCAGTCGCAGCGGCACGATCGACCGGTCTGACACACCTATTCAGCGACCCGCGGCCACTCGTGAGAACCCGCACGTCACAGGCCATGGACAGGGTTTTCGGCACCCAAGGCACGGGGTGCGCGGAATGCGAACCCGAGTGCTGACGTTGTCATATCGGTGAGCGATTCGTCCAAGGATGCCGATTTCCCCCCGATCGAGCGTGAGTCCGTCCGCGAGCGGCTGGCGGCCGAACGTGCCGGCACCAGCGCGCAGATCGCGGCATTGAGCCGTGACTTCGACGGGATCGTCGAGGCGAATGCCCTGGTGGCGATCGACGACGAGCACGACCCGGAGGGGTCGAGCACTGCCTTTGAGCGGGCCCATGTCGCCGCGTTGCTGGCACAGGCGCGCGACCACCTGGCCGATCTGGATCGGGCGCTGGAACGGCTGGAGCAAGGCGACTACGGGCGGTGCGAGGAGTGCGGCGAGCCGATCCCGGCGGAACGTCTGGAGGTGCGCCCGGCGGCGAGCACCTGCGTACGCTGTGCCGCGGCCCGCCCCCGCTGACTGGGGCGGGCGTAGGGCCACCCGCCGCGATGACCGCCTTCAGGTCCGAGATACGCCCCCGGGCAACCCGCTCGCAGGACCGGACCTGCCGCTTGTCCCGCAGCCTGTGTCGGCGGCGCTCCGTCGTTGAGCCACTTCGTGATGTAGGCGCAAGGCAGGTCGCAGCTACACCTCCCGGCATTCCCGCCCGGGGCCCTCGCACTCCTTGGGAAGCGTTTCGTAAGGCTCAGGACCTGGTCGGTGATCCGCTCGGCGCACGTCTTCTAGTACGGCGTGGGCGTCTTCGTCGATGTCGGCGTCTTCGTCGATGTCGGCTTCTTCGTCGTCTGCGTCTTCGTCGGCTTCTTCGACGGCTTCTTCGTCGATGTCGCCTTCTTCGACGGCTTCTTCGTCGATGTCGCCTTCTTCGACGGCTTCTTCGTCGACGTCGCCTTCTTCGACGGCTTCTTCGTCGACGTCGGCTTCTTCGTCGTCTTCGTGGGCGTCGGCGTCGGCGTCTTTGTCAGCGCGAGCTGCGCACTTCCCGCCGTCAGCGCCTCATCCTGCTCCGAGGTCACTGAAGGATGGTTGGCAGCCACTCCCTGCGCCATCACCGCTGGCGCGAGTGTCAGGGTTGCCGCTGCGACCATGGGGCTTAGGGCTAGTGCGAGATATCGTGTCGCGCGCATAGTTGTCCCATTTCCCGGTGAGAGGTGTGCGCAGACGGCGCTCGTCTTGGTCGGGTGAGATTGCGATGCCGCAGTGGAGCAGGCTGGAATGCTCCACGAGCAAGAGTGAGGCGCCATTGCGACCGTTGCATTCTGCCGTGGCGCCAGCTGCTCTGCTTGGCGCGCCCCTGGCAGGGGCGCCAGCAATTCGACCGTATCGAGCCGCGGGTGACATGTCCACTTTTGGGCTAGTCTCCGGAATTTGGCAGTAGGCGCGCAGGGGGAACTTGATAGCGCGCCGCCGCGGCGCCTCGAACCCCCGGCAGCGCCCCCGGCTCCACCTCGAACCCGCCGAGGCGAGGGCGCGGCCGAGTTGACCAGCATGAACCAGCCGCCACTGCCCGCAAGGAGGTTCTGCCCGACGGCAGTGAGCACACCTCCCACAAGCCCGGCCCCAACGGCGAGCGTCACCACCGGCCTTGGTCGAGCCGGCGCGACAGGAGTGGCATGCACCCCCATCGGGCGTTCGGTCCCGAACATGCCCGATGGCTCCTCATAGCCGGGGTGCGGGCGATTCGTCGTGCGGAACCTTCCCGTTCGCATTGAGAAGCAACGCAAAGAGCACGATCGACGTCTTGATCAACGGCAAGTGTCGGAGCGGGTATCTGCAGGCACCCTTCAGACCCCCGCAGGCAGCGAAGCGGGGGTGTCGGCAGGGGTTTCCGCCTCCCGTACCAGTCATCTATACACTGCATGTATAGATGCTGTGTATAGTCGCTGCCTCACCAAGTCCTCTGCAACGACCACCCCCCTTCTGACCTGTTCGCTCACGAACTCGCATGACCTCTGGCCAGAGCCCGGAAAGCAGAAAGGCACCCATGTACAGCAAGGCCTTCGCCGCCGAATATCAAGGCGCCCTCCAATCAATGTCGGTGAACTCCTCCTTGGCCGACGTACTGGCCAAGGGGACCGAGCAGTTGCGGAAGGCCAAGCTCTCGGGTTCCCAGCAGGAGGTCGCGCGGTCCGGGCTTGCCGTCGCGGAAGCACATCGCCGCCTGGGTCACGTCGCGGAGGCCGATCGCGCCTGGAAGGCGAGTTACCGCACCGCGCGCTCGGTCGGTGACCTTGGGGCGATGGCATGGGCGCTGTGGAGCGGCGGCACGCTCGCCCGTCAGCGGGGCGCCCTGGCTCTGGCCCGCCGCCTGCTCGGGCTCGCCGCCGAAATGGGCGAGCGCGGTGGTGACGTCGTAGCCCGGGGCTACTCGCTCGCCGGGATGGCGGAGACCGGCCGGATCCAGGGTGACTACGAGGCCGTCCGCACCCTTCACGAGCAGTTGCTCGCCGAGGCCCGGCGCCGCGGCGAGGCCCGGCACACGGTGTGGGCGCTGGAGGGCATCGCACAGATACACCGGAACACCGGCTCGTACGACACCGCACTCGCGATGTTCGAGGAAGCGGCTGAGATAGCCGAGAAGGCAGACGACAGGCGGGGCCGGGCCTGGGCACTGCGTGGCATCGCCGACATCGTGTCCGCACGGGACGACGAGCCGGATCGCGCCCTGGATCTGCTCTCCGATGCCGAACTCATCTGCCAGGAGATGCACTTGACCAGTGCTCTGGCCTACAACCACAAGATGCGCGGCAACGTGCTCTTCCGCGCCCGCCGTTACGAAGAGGCTCAGCAGGCGTACGAACAGACCTTGGCGGAGTTCCGCGCCATCAGCGAGCCGCGTGGCGAGGCACTGGCCCGGCTGGGGCTGGTCAAAACACTTGCCCATCTAGGGCGGGACCAGGCGGAGACGGCCGCGGATCTGGACGAGTTGCGCTTCGACCTCGACCGGATCGGTCTGCACCATGCCCGCGACATGGCCGACAAGGCCCGGGCCGACCTCGGAATACCGCCCATGCCCTCCGGGATGGGCAAGGGGGGCGGTCTGCGATGACCCTGCCGATGGCAACCAGCGACGTGCAGGCGGCACCGCAGCCGACGGCACCGCACCTGACCGCACCGCAGATCCTCAGCCGCTGCCGGGAACTCGTGCGGCCGGCCCTGGCCGCAGCCATTGAACGCCTCCACCCCTGGCCGCGCGAGATGGCCGCGTTCTCCCTGGGCTGGTGCGAAGTGGGCGGCAAGCCCGGATCCGGTGCTCATGGCAAAGGCGTGCGCCAGGCCCTCACCGTGCTCTGCGCCGAAGCCGCAGGCGCGCCCGGCGAGAGCGCCGTCGCCGGCGCGGTGGCCGTGGAGCTGATCCACACCTTCTCGCTCCTGCACGACGACATCATGGACGGCGACGAAACGCGTCGACAGCGGGAGACCGTATGGAAGGCGTACGGCACAGGGCCTGCGGTTCTCGCAGGAGACGCGCTGTTCGCCCTCGCCCTGGAAACGCTGGCCACATCGCAGAACGCCAACAGTGGCGCTGCGATACGGAAGTTGTCCGAGGCATTGAACAATCTGGTACACGGTCAGGCGGAGGACCTGCTCTTCGAAGCCCGACCCTGGACAGGCCCGCATGCCGTGCAGCTGCACGAATATCGGTCCATGGCGGACCACAAGACCGGTGCCCTCCTGAGCTGCGCCGCCGCCCTGGGCGCCGTACTCGCCGGAGCTCCGTCGTCCACCGTCACCGCCCTCGCCCAGGCAGGGCAGCACCTCGGCGTGGCATTCCAGGCGGTCGACGACCTGCTCGGTGTGTGGGGAGACCCCGAAGTCACCGGCAAACCTGTTCACAGTGATCTGCGCCGGAGAAAGAAGACCTTCCCCGTCCTCGCCGCGCTGACCACGAACGGCCCTGCCGCCCGGAGCCTCACCGCGCTCCTGGAATCTCCGTCTGCGCTGGACGAGGTCACCGTCCGCCACGCCGCCGAACTCATCGAGGAAGCCGGCGGGCGCTCCGCCACCCTGGACGAGGCCAAACGCCACCTTGACATGGCTTCCGCGTGCTTGCACAGCGTCCCGCTGGCGCCGACGGCTGTCGGCGAAATCCTCACGCTGCTTCCCTTTCTCATCACGCGAAGAATGTGAGGGCTGCCGTCCGGAAAGCTCCGACCAACCGTCAGTCGGTCCGCCCTTGGCGGAAATCCGGGAGATGACCTCCCCGGCCTCTTGGCTACCGGTTCGGCCGGCGGTCTCTCGGCCGGGGTGACCACCCATCGGGTGAGGGGGCGGCGAACGCGGACGCTGTCGCGGTGAAGACGGCGGTAACCGCGCTCGTCGGCCGGCCCTTCTCCGCAGACGCGGGAAGAACCGCCCGCGCCCACCCCAGATTTGTCATGCACCTGGACAGAGGTCGAGGCCTGTGCTGTCATGCCAACTGCCCCTCCCTTCAACGTTGTAGACGGCTCATCGGCGTATACGCGCAAGCCCAAGCCCCCGTCCCCCCGAGGTCAACGGCAGGAGCGCCCCCCATGCCGCTCAAGCGACGCCACTTCCTCCAGACGGTTGCCAAGACGCAGGGCCAGTTCCAGAACGGCTTCGCCATGCAGTCGTACCAGCCGGGCGTGGACCAGTACCGCTGCTGCCCGCACAACTACGGCATGGGCTGGCCGTACTTCACCGAGGAGCTGTGGCTGGGCACGCCGGACGGGGGGCGGGCCACCGCCATGTACGCCGCCAGCGAGGTCCGTGCGACGGTCGGCACGAAGGTCCGCGCGAGGGTCCGCGCGAGGGGCGGCAGCAAAGCCGGCGGCACCACGGTGACCTTCACCGAGGACACCGACCACCCCTTCGGCGACACGGTCACGCTGACCCGGTCGACGCCGGAGCCGGTACGTTTCCCACTCCATCTGCGGATCCCCGGCTGGCGCCGGGGCCACGGGCTCACGGTCAACGGCGAGACGCTGTCGGCGCAGGACGGTCCGGCCTTCGTGCGCGTCGACCGCACATGGGCCGACGGCGACGTGGTCAGGCTGCGGCTGCCGCAGCGTACGAACCTGCGCACCTGGGCGGCCAACCGGGACGCGGTCAGCGTCCACCTCGGCCCACTGACCTACTCGCTGCGCATCGGCGAGGACTATGTCCGCTACGGAGGCACCGACGCCTTCCCCGGGTACGCCGTGCACGCCACTGGCCCCTGGAACTACGGGCTGACCACAGGCACTTCGCCGACCTTGGCCCGTGACGAAGGACCCCTCTCCGGCAATCCGTTCACGCACGCCACCACGCCCGTCCACGGCACCGGAGGGCAGGGCCTGGATCCCGGAGCCTCCCTTCCGTCGCGTGCTCAACAAGCACAGCGGCAAAGCCCTGGGCGTGGAGGGGATGTCGACGGCCAACAGCGCCCAGGTGGTGCAGTTCGACGACAACGGCACCGCCGACCACCTCTGGAGGTTCCTCTGATGGAGCCTCCACCGTCCCTGCTGGGGGTCTAACAGCCTCTACGGGCAGCCTCTACGGGGTGCGTCGCGCAGCGTTCTGAGAGCGCTCTCGAAAGACTGACTCGCCATCAACCCACAGGAAACGACGGAAGGGTTCACCACAGTGATACGCACATCAGTGAGACGCACCTTCGGATTACGCATCGGCATGACCGCGCTGCTCGTCCTCGGCGCGTGGGGCGGGGCGTCGCTCACCCCCGCCGCCGCGGCCCCCGAGCCCCGGCTCTCGGCCGGTCTGCTGACCGCCATGCAGCGGGACTTGGGCCTCACCGAGCCGCAGGCACGCGAGCGGCTCGCGCAGGAGCGGGCAGCAACCGCCCTCCAGGGCAAGGCGGAACGCGCCGCGGGCGCCGCGTACGGCGGCTCCTGGTTCGACGCGACCACCGGCAGGCTGACTGTCGCCGTCACCACTCGCGGCAGTGCTACGGCCGTACGGGAGACAGGAGCGGCGGTCCGGCTCGTACAGCACAGTGCAAAGGAGCTGGACGCGGCCAAGGAGCACATCGACCGGCAGGCGGCGCAGTCCGCGCAAGGCGCGCCGCGCGGGGTGAGCGGCTGGCACGTCGACCCGCGGGCCAACCAGGTCGTCGTCGACGTCGTCGCATCCCGCCGCGGCGACGCCGATGTCCGGGCCTTCGTCGACCGCGCCCGCCGGGCCGGGCCGGTGCGGGTCGAGGCGGCCATGGACCAGGCGCCGGCCACGTTCGCCGCAGGAACCGTGGGCGGCGACCCGTACTACACGGGCAACGTCCGCTGCTCCATCGGCTTCTCGGTCCACGGCGGCTTCGTCACGGCCGGGCACTGCGGCAGGCCCGGCGACTTCGTCCGCGGCTGGGACGGCTCCGGCATGGGCACCTTCCAGGGCTCGTCCTTCCCCGGTGACGACTACGCGTACGTCGGCATCGGCCACGGCTGGTGGACCGTCCCGGTGGTGCTGGGCTGGGGCACCGTCCCCGACCAGCTCGTACGCGGCTCGGCGGAGGCCCCGGTGGGCGCCTCGATCTGCCGCTCCGGGTCCACCACCCACTGGCACTGCGGCACGGTGCTGGGCAAGAACGAGACCGTCAACTACAGCCAGGGCGCGGTCCATCAGATGACCAGGACCAACGTCTGCGCCGAACCCGGTGACTCCGGGGGCTCGTTCATCAGCGGCGACCAGGCACAGGGCGTGACCTCCGGCGGCTGGGGCAACTGCAGCAGCGGCGGCCAAATCTGGATCCAGCCCGTGAACGAGATCCTCTGGCGGTACGGGCTGACGCTGCACACGGCCTGACGCGCGGCTGAGAGCTCTTGACGGACGAGGGTTCTCGGGGGGCTTGACCAGGTCACCGCCCGGCCTGGTCAAGCCCACGGACCGGTAAGACGTCAGCGGGTCGGCCGGGCGACTCTGCGGGTGATTCAGAGCAGCCAGGTCCGGTTTCCCCCGGCCTGTTCACGGTCACTGCAGCGCGGCGCCGACCAGCAGGGCGAACGACGCGAGCGTGAACAGGGTGCGGATCAGGTGAAGGAGGTTCCAACGGGGCTCGAAGGCCGCGCGGACCTCGCTGTCGGGGGCGGCCGGGGAGGTGTTCTCCGCCGCGGCGAGGGCGTTGTTCAGCGGGATGTTGCCGACGATGGTGATCAGATGGTTGATGACCGCGCACACCAGGCCCGCAACGATCAGCCATCGCTGGGTGTCCGTGCGCCCGTCGACGGGCACGGCGAGTGCCGCGGCGGGGAACGCGATGATCCCGAGGAAGAGGAGAAGGAAGACGGGGCGCGGTACGACCTCGTTGATACGGCGCATGGCCGGCAGGAACTGGTCGTCCGACAGCCGGGCGAGCGCGGGCATCACCGAGATCCGGAAGGTCAGCATGAAGCCCGCGTACAGCCCCGTGAAGATGATGGCGAGGGCGAGGAGAAGGGTGGCCATGGCGCACATCATGACGCGAGGGGACGGGTGACGCGGCGCCGCGCCGCGCCGCCCGTCCCCCCTCCCCTCAGTCCCGTACCCCCTGCGCCTGAGCGATCGCCTCCGCCAGCTCACGCACCGCGCCGTCCTCCGTCGAGCCCGCCAGCTTCCTCGCCCGGCCCGCCAGTTCGCCCGGCCCCGGTGCCCCGGGCATCGAGCCGCCCCTCAGTGATTCAGCGAAGTACGCCGCGACCGCGGTGACTTGGAGCCGCTTCGAGCCCTCGTCCCACAGCGCGCCGTCCACCGCGTCCGTCTCGACCGAGCCCGTCTGCTCGTGCGGCGCCCGCGTCCTCGGGTCGAGCCAGCGGACGGTCGCCGTCGCGACGTGGCCGCTCGCGCCTTCCCTGAGCCGTACGGCATACAGCGCCGTCACCGTATGGCCCGGGCCGACCTCGCCGCCGTCCACCGTGTCGTTGCGGAAGTCCTCGTCCTCGACCGCGCGGTTCTCGTATCCGATGAGCCGGAACTGCTGGACGGTCTTCGGGTCGAAGGCCACCTGCGCCTTGGCGTCCCGTGCGCGCAGTTCGACATGCGTGGGCAGCTGGTCGCAGAACACCTTCCTGGCCTGCTCGCTGGTGGAGACATACGTGGTGTGCCCGTCGCCCTTGTCGGCGAGCCGCTCCATCAGCGCATCGCCGTACTCACTGCCGACGCCCACGCCGAAGAGCGTGATGCCGTACGTGCGGCGGGCGTCGTCGATCCGGTCGAGGATCGCGTCGGCCTCGGTCTCGCCGGTGTTGGCGAGCGCGTCGGAGAGGAGGACGACGCGGTTGGTGGCCCCGCGGCGACGGCCCTCGACCGCCTCGTCGTAGCCCTGCCGCACGCCCGCCTCGACATTGGTGGAGTCCGTGGGCTCCAGGCTGTCGATCACCTTGTGGATACGGTCGCGGTTGTCGTCGACCCTGGTCATCGGGAGCCGCGTCCTGGCCTCGTCGCTGAAGGTGACCAGCGCGATCGAGTCGTCGTCGCGCAGCTCGTCGGTGAGGATGCCCAGCGACTCCTTGACCAGGTCGAGCCGGCCCGGCTCCGCCATGGAGCCGGAGATGTCGATGACGAACGTGAGGGCGGCCGGCGGCCGTTCACCCTTGCGGTCGGAGGGGCGGGTGGAGAGGCCCACGCGCACCAACGACCAGTCACCGCCGCCCGCTCCGTCATTGCCCTGGCCGCGGATCTCGCCCTCCGCGCTGCCGGGCCGCGCCCCGTCGACCGTCACAGAGAAGCCGTCGCCCTTCGGCCGCGGGTAGTCCTGCCGGAAGCTGTTGATGAACTCCTCGGGCCTGATCTGCCCGGGCTCCGGCCGCCGCCCGTCGGCGAGGGTGCGGCGGGCATAGCCGTACGAGGCGGTGTCCACGTCGAGCGCGAAGGTCGACAGATAGTCGGGGGCCCGTTCGGACTCCCGGAACGCGTCGCCCTCCCGCGCCCCGTCAGCCCCGCCGTCCACTCCCGTGGCGGGCGCGCCTCCTCCCCCGTCCGGCGCTATCGGCGCGGGATCGGGCCTCGCGCCGTCGTTCGCCCTCTCCTTGGCGCCGCCCTGGGAGGTCCGGTCGGCATGGCCGCCGCCGCCACCGCCGCAGCCGGCGGTCAGCAGCATGCCGCCGGCCAGCACCGCGGCCAGCACTCCCCTGTACGTCCGTGCGCTGAGCTTCATCTGGGCTCCCCTGGGTCGTCAGCACTTGTGAATGTGACGTCCGAGACGGCCCCGGGGAGCAGTCGAAGGAGTTGCGGATGAATCTCAATGCGGCAACGACGGGCGGGAGTTGCCCGAAACCGTTGCGGATCCGTTCCCGGAACCGAAAGGAATGGCAATGACTCGCCAGCCGCGGACCGCAACTTGTCACCATGTGCAATCGTGGTTGTACATGGAGTGGCATACGGATCCGAGGGGACGGGCCGTGTGGCGTGTGTGAAGGGCGGGGGATGATCTGTCATGGCAGTGGGGGTGGCCCCGGGCTCCGTGCTCGGTCGGGGGGTCTCTCGGTCTGTCCTGCGCGAAGCGCCGGGGCAGCCGGTTCAGGGAGTGACTCAGGTGAGAGCGGCCCTGACAGGGCTGGTCCGCTCGGCGCGCCATGAGCTCCTCAGCTTCGACGACCCGGCGAGCGCGCTGGGTCACGGCATCCCGGAGCCGTTCCTGGAATTCGGCGGCGCCTGTGTTCGTACGGCCGCCGAACAGACCGCGGAGGTCAGACGGATCGCGCCCCGGCACGGGCTGACCCATCTTGCGCAGCCGTGGCTCTGCCCCGGCGCGACCCGGGTGACGGACTCCATCCCGTTCAAAATGGTTGTCGCCGACCGGTCGGTCGCTGCCGTTCCTCTCGATCTGGAACTGCACTTCAACGGCGTGCTGTTGATCCGCGACCCCGTCGTCGTCCAGGCCCTGGTGCGCACGCACCGCGCCTGGTGGGACACCGGTGACAATCTGACCCGGCACACCGTGCCCGGCGCCGTGCCGGCCCATCTGCAGCCGGTGCTCCTCACCCTGCTCGCCGGGCTCACGGACGAGACGGCGGCGACCCGCCTCGGCATGTCCGGGCGTACGTACAGCCGCCGCGTCGGTGAACTGCTCACCGACCTCGGCACGACGAGCCGTTTCCGGGCGGGAGCGGAAGCGGCTCGTCGGGGCTGGGTGTAGCGAGCCCTACGCAAGTAGCCTCCGCCGGCGGCTACGACACGATGTCCTTGCGGGAGAAGTTCCTGAAGGCGAGCGCGAACAGCACCAGGGCGTATGTCACCGAGACGGCCGCGCCCTTCACCATGCCGTTCCACTCCAGCTGCGGCTGCAGCGCGTCGATCCATGCGAACTGCCAGTGCGCGGGCAGCACATCACGCCACGACCCGAGCGCCGTGACCGCATCCAGCACATTGCCGATGATCGTCAGTCCGACCGCTCCACCGACCGCGCCCAGCGGGGCGTCGGTCTTGGTGGACAGCCAGAACGCAAGCCCTGCGGTGACCAGTTGGGAGAAGAAGATGAACGCCACGACCAGCGCCAGCCGCGACACCGTGTCACCGGCTGCCAGGGAGCCGCCCGTGGGCAGCTTCAGCGGTCCCCAGCCGTATGCCGCGGTGCCCGCCGCCAGGGCCACCAGCGGCAAAAGCACCATGGCTGCCGCGCTGAAGCCGAGCGCCACCGCCAGCTTGGACCACAGCAGCCGGGTGCGCGGGACGGGGGCTGCCAGCAGATAGCGCAGCGAGGACCAGTTGGCCTCCGAGGCCACGGTGTCTCCGTGGAAGAGGGCCACGGGCACCACCAGCAGGAAGCCCGCAGAGACGAACAGACAGGTGGCGGCGAAGTTCGCGCCCGACGCGGTGGCCGTGTCGATCAGAGTGATCCGGCCGTTCTCCCCGCCGTCCGGGGTGCCGCCGATCGCGAAGGCGGCGATCAGAATGAGGGGCAGCGCGGCCAGCACCCCGGCCATCACCAGCGTCCGCCTGCGCTTCAGCTGCCGTACCGCCTCGACACGCAGCGGCAGGGTGTGCCGTGCCCGGTAGCCCGGGGCCGAATCGACCAGCGTGCTCATGCGGATCCTCCGATCAGGTTGAGGAAGGCATCCTCCAGGCGGCGGTGCGGACCGACGCCCGTCAACGGCACGTCCAGCCGCACGAGTTCGCCGATCATCCCGGTGGCGGTGGCCCCGTCGAGCCGTACGAGCAGTCCTTCGTCCGTACGGGCCGCCGAACCGATCCCCGGCAGCGCGGCGATCTTCTCGACCACCGGCTCCGGCACCTCCTCCGCGGTGGTGACGAGCAGCGTGTCGCTCTCTCCGGTGATCTCAGCGACCGGTCCCGCCTGCACCAGCCGGCCGCGGTCCATGACCACCAGATGGGTGCAGGACTGCTCGACCTCGGAGAGGAGGTGACTGGAGACGATGACGGTCCGGCCCCCGGCCGCGTACCGGATCATCACGTCCCGCATTTCGCGGATCTGGGGCGGGTCGAGTCCGTTCGTCGGCTCGTCGAGGATCAGCAGATCCGGCATGCCGAGCATGGCCTGGGCGATGGCCAGTCGCTGCCGCATGCCCTGCGAGTAGGTGCGTACGGCGCGGGCGAGGGCGTCGCCGAGACCCGCGATCTCCAGGGCCTCCTCGATGTGCGCATCGCTCGCGGGCCGGCCGGTGGCCCGCCAGTACAGCTCCAGGTTGTCGCGGCCCGACAGATGCGGCAGGAAGCCGGCGCCCTCGACGAACGCGCCGACCCGGGAGAGCACGGGCGCGCCCGGCCGGATGGCGTGGCCGAAGACGCGGATCTCGCCCTCGTCGGGCCGGATGAGCCCCATCAGCATGCGAAGGGTGGTGGTCTTGCCCGCGCCGTTGGGTCCGAGAAGGCCGAGGACCTGCCCCTTCTCGACACGGAAGGACAGCTCCCGTACGGCATACCGGTCCGCGGACTTGGCGTACCGCTTGGTCAAGCCGGTGATCTCCAGGGGCACTTCGGCACGCTCGGGGTCGGGTGCCGGGGCGAGGGCCCGGCGCCGGGCGGTGAGCAGCAGCGCCGCCGCGATCAGTGCACCCGCGGCCGGGAGCGCCCAGGTCCACCAGGGCAGTCCCGCGGCCTGGGTCTTCACGGCGGGCGCGCTGGGCACGGCGAGCGCGCCCGCATCCAGGAGGGAGACGGTGTACGTGGCGGGGGCCGCCGGCGAGGCATAGCCGAGGTCCGTCGCCGAGAGGACAAGACGCAGCCGGTGTCCGGCGTCGACGTCGTGGTCCACGGCGGGCAGGGTCAGTGTGACGTCCTTGCCCCGCTTGGCGTTCTCGACTCGGACCGGCGCGACGAGCTGGGAGGGCAGCACCTGTTGGCGGCCGTCGGGCCCGACGTCGTACACCTTCCCGAACAGGACGGCGTCGCCGCTGCTGGAGGCGACCTTGACCCGGACGGTCGGCGAGCCCGTGATCCGCAGCGACCGAGCCAGCGGCGCGGAGTCGAAGCGTGCGAACTGGCCGGGGAAGTCGAGCGAGAGGCCGAGACCGAGAGAGGAGAGCCGGCCGAGTCCGCCGCCGAGGCCCGGGACGGCGGAGATGGCGGGCGGGCCCGCGCCGGCCGGGTTGACGAAGCGCTGCTCGCGGCCGGTGAGCGGGACCGGCTGTGCGCCGCTCGCGAGACCCGGGTAGCTGTCGCCGGTCGCGCCGCGCAGCAGGGCTTCGCCGTCGGTGGAGTCGACGCCTCCGGTGCGGCTGACGCGGAATGCGGGTCCGGTGCCCGCGCCCTTGTCCTGCCCCAGATACCGGTCGAACCAGTCGCCGATGCGGCCCTCGACTCGGCCGGTCTCCCGGTCGCCGCCGTCGTGCCCGCCGGCGATCCAGTCGACCGAGACGGGTGCGCCATTGGCGCTGATCCGCTTGGCCATGGCGTCGGCGTGCGAGAGCGGGAAGAGGGAGTCGGCCTGGCCCTGCACGATGAGCGCGGGCACCTTGATGCGGTCGCCGACGGCGGAGGGACTGCGGCTTTCGAGGAGCGTACGGGCTGCGGCGTCGGGCTTTCCGGCAACGGCGACGCGCTCGTACATGCCGCACAGCGCTGGCTGGAAGCGCCCGCAGCCGCCCGGGTTCGCGGGGCCCGCGGCCGCATCGGCCTTGGCCGCTCCGGCGGCTGTGGCCGCGTCGCCGGCAGTCGCGGGACCGGCCGGGGCGTCTCCCGCGGGGGCGTCGGCGGGGGCGGCTCCGTCCGTGCCGGCCGCGGAGCCGGTGGAGAAGAAGATTCCGGCCCAGAGCTTCTTGAAGACGCCGTTCGGGAAGAGGGCGTCGGCCAGGTTCCAGTAGGTGATCTGGGGGGCGATCGCGTCGACGCGCTTGTCGTGTCCGGCGGCGAGCAGCGAGATCGCCCCGCCGTAGGAGGAGCCGGTGATGCCGACGCGCGGATCGCCGTCCGCGTCCAGCCGCACCTCGGGCCGTTTGGCCAGCCAGTCGATCAGCCGGGAGACGTCCTTGACCTCGAATGCGGGATCGTTGAGCCCGATCTGCCCGGTGGACGTGCCGTGGCCGCGGGCGGACCAGGTCAGCACGGCGTATCCGTCGCGGGCCAGCTTCTCGGCCTGGGCGCGGACATCGTCCTTGCTGCCGCCGAAGCCGTGCCCGATGAGCACGGCGGGCCGGCGCTCAGTGCCGCCCGTCGTGAAGTAGGAGGTGTCGATCTTCGCCCCGGGCATTTCCTGCACCCGGTCCTCACGGTGCACGGCCGGTGCACCGTCGTCGGCGACCGCGGTCCAGGTGCCCGCGCCGGCGAGGACGGCGAAGGCGGCCACGCCTGCGAGCCATCGGCCGCGCGGCCGGGGAAGTCGGATCTGCATGGTTGAACCCTAAGCGGATCCCCTGTGCCGTCTCGGCTGCCGCCAGGCGGAACTCATGAGCCTCCGCAAGTAGTACGGAGTACGGTCGCCCTACACCAGACGCGGTACGCACCCCCGTAGGGAAGGGGCCAGGAAAGGGATCCGTATGGACATCCGGCGCGCGACGACCGTGGCCGAGCTCACCGCGGCCGAGCACCTGTACGACGGCCCGGCGCGTGCGGAGTGGGCCGAGCGCTTCCTGGCCGCCCCCGGGCATCTGATGCTGATCGCGTATGTGGAAGGGGCACCGGCCGGGATGGTCTCGGGCATCGAGATGCTCCATCCCGACAAGGGCTCGGAGATGTGCCTGTACGAGCTGTCGGTGGACGAGGCGTACCGCAGGCGCGGCATCGGAAGGGCGCTGGTCGAGGCGTTGCTCAAGGTGGCGCGGGAGCGGGGCTGCTACGACATGTGGGTCGGCGTGGATGCGGACAACGACCCGGCGCTCGCGACGTACCGCTCGGCGGGGGCGAAGGACGACGGCGTGTTCGCGATGCTCACCTGGGACTTCCTTCAGGCATAGCCTCCGGAATGCGACATTCCGCAACGTTTCCACTCGACCTGATGAGTGTTCACAATCCGGCGTCCCGCCATGTCTTACACATTCCGCTCTCTTGTGTTGCAGGTCACGTCACGAGACCCTGGTCAGCGCATATGCACCTCCTGACACCATGCACGACCGTACTTGCCCGTCCTCCGGTCAACGAAAGGTCAGGTGCACGAGATGAGAAGCACTGCCCGCCGCTATGGGGCGCTGATACCCGCAGTCGCCCTTGCGGCCGGTCTCCAGTTCGCCGCCTCCCCCACCGCGCAGAGCGCGACCATCGGCGATCTCCGTCTCGCTCCCACTGCAACTGCCATACAGAACAGCTGGATTGTCGTCCTGAAGGACGGCTCGACGCACGCCGCCGATCTGGGCGTCACGCCGAAGCACACCTACCGCAGCGTCCTCGAGGGCTTCTCCACGACGATGTCCCGCGCGAAGGCGGCAGAGCTTGCCGCCGATCCGCGTGTGGCGTACGTCGAGCAGAACTCCACGGTCCGCCTCAACGAGACCCAGGCCAACGCGACCTGGGGCCTCGACCGCGTCGACCAGCGGAATCTTCCGCTGTCGAAGTCGTACACATACAGCACATCCGCGTCGAATGTGAACGCGTACATCATCGACACCGGGATCCGCACGTCCCACAGCGAGTTCGGCGGCCGCGCGAGCGTCGGCACGGACACGGTGGGCGGCGGCCAGAACGGCCAGGACTGCCAGGGCCACGGCACGCATGTCGCGGGCACGGTCGGCGGCAAGACATACGGCGTCGCCAAGGGCGTCAGACTCATCGCCGTACGGGTGCTGGACTGCAGCGGCTCCGGCACGACGGCGGGGGTCATCGCCGGCGTCGACTGGGTGACTGCCAACGCCAAGAAGCCGGCCGTGGCGAACATGAGCCTGGGCGGCAGCGCGAACACGTCGCTGGACAACGCGGTGAAGAAGTCCATCGCCTCGGGCGTCAGCTACGCGATCGCCGCGGGCAACGGCATCATCCTCGGCCTGCCGGCGAACGCCTGTAACTACTCGCCGGCCCGCGTCCCCGAGGCGATCACGGTCGGCGCCACGGACAGTTCCGACCGGCGGGCGTCGTTCTCGAACTACGGGACGTGCCTCGATCTGTTCGCGCCGGGCGTGAACATCACCTCGGCGTGGAAGGACAACGACACGGCGACGAACACGATCTCGGGCACGTCGATGGCCACCCCGCACACGGCGGGCGTCGCCGCGCTCTATCTGTCGACGCACGCCACCGCTACCCCGGCGCAGGTCCGGGACGCACTGGTGAACAACGCGACGAGCGGCAAGGTCCAGGACCCGCGGACCGGGTCACCGAACAAACTGCTGTACTCGCTTTTCTAGACCCGCTCTTCCGGCAGACCCGCTCTTCCGGCAGACCCGCTCTACCGGCAGACCCGTTCTTCCGGCCGAGCAAATGCCCGAGGAGCGCCTTCCCAGCCGGGTACGGGCGCTCCTCGGGCAGCATCCTGCTTGCCGGCTTCGCCTACTGCGACTCCGAATGCTCATGACCCATGCAAGGGCGCGCGCCTTTGCACCAGCCGCCTGCCCGGTCGTGTGCCGGTCGGGTGAGGGTGATGTGGCGTACGAGCTGATGGAAGCAGACCATGGACGCGAGGGCGGGGAGACCGGCGACAGCCGCTCCGCTGACGGTCCTGGGCGCCTCGGCAATGCACGTAAGAACGGCGACTCCGCAGAAGAGCACGGCGAAGGCCCAGGAGTGCGGAGCGCTGCGGCGGTGCAGCGCGGCGCGCAGGATCGAGAGGGATGCGACCATCCACGGTCCGTACACCAGCATCGGCCACCAGGGCGCCAGGCCGTGGGCGCCACCGGGGACAGCGACCTGTCGCAGGATGTCGTGGGTGAACAGGCCCCCGAGGACGCTCACCATGGCAATGATGACCGTGCTCACCGCCGCGATGGCGTAGCTGAGGGACTGGTTGCGAGTGAGCGTCCACGCTCTCGTCTTCACCTTGTGCATCGGGCGCCGGCGGTGACAGGACGGGCCGATGGTCGGGGGCCGCAGTTCCATGACCGGCTTCGGCAGGTCCAGGGGTTCGGGGGCTTCCTGCAGCAGCTGCGTCAGTTCGACGTCCGGTTCCCAGCGCCCCTGCAGAACATCTAGGTCCGGGGCGGAGATTGGTTCCTGCACGAACGCGGAAGGGTAGCCGTCCCACTGGCCGGGGAGGGTGGCGTACGCCTCGCCGTATTGCTCAGCGGCAACACCGTACGTGCCGAACTGGTCATATCTGTCATGCATGTGGTTCCTGCCGTGGACGATGGAGGAGGTAGAGGCTGAGGCCGCTCCCGCAGCGGGCCGCAGCTGTAGCGTGCGAGCGCACGCGCGGCGGTCACGCCGGGGAGCGACGGGCGTAATCGGCCTCGATCTGCTCCATGGCCGCCATGAAGTCCGCCAGTTCCGGGTTCCACGGCCGGACCAGGGCGGCGGCACCTTCTGCGCTGGTGTTCATGGGCCGCAGGAGCGATCCCTCGGAATGCGAGTTGAGCAATTGGGGCTGTGCGATAGGCGTTTTCACAGACCTCTCAACGACAACCGCGCCCCGCCCGCTGTCGGCCACCTGGATGACAAATAAATAGGAATTAGAGGAAATCTGCTCTCCCAGTCGGCGAGGCCCTGCCTCGGCGCGCCGCGGGTGAACTGCGTTCTCTTTTCAGCGAGTTGGGTGAGCATCCATGAAACAGGACCGGCCCGTACGGATGAACGTTCCGTACGGGCCAGGTGCCTGTTGGCGGTCAGTGGTTGCGGGGGAAGCCCAGGTCCACGCCCACCGGGGCGTCCGAGGGGTCCGGCCAGCGGGTGGTGACGACCTTGCCGCGGGTGTAGAAGTGCACGCCGTCGTTGCCGTAGATGTGGTGGTCGCCGAAGAGCGAGTCCTTCCAGCCGCCGAAGGAGTGGTAGCCCACCGGGACCGGGATCGGGACGTTCACGCCGACCATGCCGGCCTCGATCTCCAGCTGGAAGCGGCGGGCCGCGCCGCCGTCGCGGGTGAAGATGGCGGTGCCGTTGCCGAACGGGGACGCGTTGATCAGGGCCACGCCGTCCTCGTACGTCTCCGCGCGCAGCACGCACAGCACCGGGCCGAAGATCTCGTCGCGGTAGGCGTCCGAGTCGGTCGAGACGCGGTCCAGGAGCGACAGGCCGATCCAGTGACCGTCCTCGAAGCCGTCGACCGTGTAGCCGGTGCCGTCCAGGACGACCTCCGCGCCCTGGGCCGCCGCGCCCGTGACATAGGAGGCGACCTTGTCGCGGTGGGCCTTGGTGATCAGCGGGCCCATCTCGGACTCCGGGTCGTTGCCGGGGCCGATCTTGATCTTCTCGGCGCGCTCGCGGATCTTCTGGACCAGCTCGTCGGCGATGGAGCTGACCGCGACGACCGCGGAGATCGCCATGCAGCGCTCACCCGCGGAGCCGTACGCAGCGGAGACCGCAGCGTCAGCGGCCGCGTCCAGGTCCGCGTCCGGGAGGACCAGCATGTGGTTCTTCGCGCCGCCGAGCGCCTGGACGCGCTTGTGGTTGGCGGAGGCGGTGGTGTGGATGTAGCGGGCGATCGGGGTGGAGCCGACGAAGGAGACCGCGGCGACGTCCGGGTGGGCGAGCAGCGCGTCGACCGCGACCTTGTCGCCGTGGACGACATTGAGCACGCCGTTGGGCAGGCCTGCCTCGGCGGCCAGCTCCGCGAGGAGGTTGGACGCCGACGGGTCCTTCTCGCTCGGCTTCAGTACGAAGGTGTTGCCGCAGGCGATGGCCAGCGGGAACATCCACATCGGGACCATCGCCGGGAAGTTGAACGGCGTGATGCCCGCGACGACGCCGATCGGCTGGCGGATCGCGGACACGTCGACCCGGTTGGAGACCTGGGTGGACAGTTCACCCTTGAGCTGGGTGGTGATGCCGCAGGCCAGCTCCACGATCTCCAGGCCGCGGGCGACCTCGCCGAGCGCGTCGGAGTGGACCTTGCCGTGCTCGGCAGTGATCAGCGCGGCGATCTCGTCGCGGTGCGCGTCGAGGAGCGCGCGATAGCGGAAAAGGATGCTGGTGCGCTGCGCGAGCGAGGACGTGCCCCAGGTGGCGTACGCCTCCTTCGCCGCCGTGACGGCCGCGTCGACCTCCTCGGTCGAGGCCAGCGCGACCTGGGTGGTGACGGCGCCGGTCGCCGGGTCGGTGACCGGGCCCCAGTTGCCGGACGCGCCCTCGACGGTCTTGCCACCGATCCAGTGGTTGACGGTCTTCATTTCGTGCTCCTTCACAGATGGCGGCGTCACAGATGGCGGCGTCGGGCTGCGACCTGCCGGTCGTACTCCTCCCGGGCCTTGACCGCCGACGGCCGGGTCGCGGTCTCGGCCACCGGAACATCCCACCACGCCTGCGCGGGAGGCGCGCCCGACACAGTGTCTGCCGTTTCGGTCTCGACGTAGACACCTGTGGGAACGTCTGCCGCCCGCGCCTCGGCGAGGGCTTCGCGCAGGTCACGCACCGTCTTGGCGCGGATCACGCGCATCCCCAGCGAGGCGGCGTTGGCGGCCAGGTCGACGGGGAGCGGGGCGCCGGTGTACGTACCGTCGTCGGCCCGGTGGCGGTAGGCGGTGCCGAAGCGCTCCGCACCCACCGACTCGGAGAGGCCTCCGATGGAGGCGTACCCGTGGTTCTGAAGGATCACCACTTTGATCGGGATGTTCTCCTGGACTGCGGTGACGATTTCGGTGGGGTTCATCAGATACGTACCGTCGCCGACGAGCGCCCAGACGGGCCGTCCGGGCGCGGCCATCCCCACGCCGATGGCCGCGGGGATCTCGTATCCCATGCAGGAGTAGCCGTACTCGACGTGGTACTGGTCGGCGGAACGGGCCCGCCACAGCTTGTGCAGGTCGCCCGGGAGCGAGCCCGCGGCGTTGATCACGATGTCGTCGCCGGTGACCAGCGTGTCCAGTACGCCGAGCACCTGGGGCTGGGTGGGGCGGGTGTCCAGGTCCTCGGCCTCGTACGCGGCGTCGACGCGGTGCTCCCAGCGCTCCTTGTCGTCGGCGTACTCCGTCTCGTACGCGGGCTCCACGTGGAAGCGCGTGCCCAGCGCGCCGGCCAGCTCCTCCAGGGCGGTGCGGGCATCCGCGACGAGTGAGAGTCCGGACATCTTGTGGGCGTCGAAGGCGGTGATGTTGATGTTCAGGAACCGGACGGCCGGGTTCTGGAAGAGGGTCGCGGAGGCGGTGGTGAAGTCGGACCAGCGAGTGCCGACGCCGATCACCAGATCTGCGGTACGAGCCAGTTCGTCGGCCGTGGCAGTGCCGGTGTGGCCGATGCCGCCGACGTCGCAGGGGTGGTCGTGGGGCAGCGAGCCCTTGCCCGCCTGGGTGGAGGCGACCGGAATACCGGTCGCGTCGGCGAAGGACCGCAGGGCTTCCTCGGCCTCGCTGTGGTGGACGCCGCCGCCCACGACGATCAGGGGGCGGCGGGCCGCGGTCAGCGCACGGCGCGCGGCGTCGAGCGCGTCCAGGTCGGGCCGGGGTCGGCGCACCTGCCAGACGCGCTCGGCGAAGAACTCCTCCGGCCAGTCGTACGCCTCGGCCTGCACGTCCTGCGGCAGCGCGAGTGTGACCGCGCCGGTGGCGGCGGGGTCGGCGAGCACACGCATGGCCTGAAGGGCGGCCGGGATCAGCGCCTCGGGACGGGTGACGCGGTCGAAGTAGCGGGAGACCGGGCGCAGCGCGTCGTTGACCGACACATCGCCTGCGTACGGGAGTTCGAGCTGCTGGAGGACCGGGTCGGCGGGGCGGGTCGCGAACACGTCCCCGGGCAGCAGCAGGACGGGCAGCCGGTTGATGGTGGCGAGCGCGGCGCCGGTGACGAGATTGGTCGCGCCGGGGCCGATGGAGGTGGTGACGGCATGGGCGGAGAGGCGGCGGGACTGGCGGGCGTAGCCGACGGCGGCATGCACCATGGCCTGTTCGTTGCGTCCCTGGAAGTACGGCATGCCGGTGGCGGGTGTGGCGGACATGGCGGACGTGCTGGACGTGGCAGGCGTGGCGGACGCGCCGGACTCGAGGAGCGCCTGGCCGAGTCCGGCGACATTGCCGTGGCCGAAGATGCCCCAGGTGGCGTTGATCAGGCGGTGCCGGCGACCGTCGCGCTCGGTGTACTGGCGGGCCAGGAAGGCGACGAGGGCCTGGGCGACGGTGAGTCGACGCGTACTGCTCATCGGGGGCCTTCCTTGGCGTCGGCTTCGTACAGAGGCAGTCGGGGGTCGACGGGCTGCGTCGGCCAGGTGTCGCGGATCCAGCCGTGGTCCGGGTGGTCGCAGATCAGCCACTCGCGCTTGTCGCCCGGGCCGGCCATGACGTTCAGGTAGTACATGTCGCGGCCGGGCGCGGCGATGGACGGACCGTGCCAGCCGTCGGGGATCAGGACGGCGTCGCCGCTGCGGACTTCGGCGAGGACGTCCGTACCGCCGGGCCGGGACGGGGAGACCCGGTGGTAGCCCATGCCGCCGCGGTCGATCTCGAAGTAGTAGATCTCCTCGAGCTCGGACTCGACGCCCGGGCGGTGCTCGTCGTGCTTGTGCGGCGGGTACGAGGACCAGTTGCCGCCAGGGGTGAGCACCTCGACCGCGATCAGCTTGTCGCAGGCGAAGGTGTCCGCGGCCGCGAAATTGTTGACCTGGCGCGAGCAGTTGCCCGAGCCGCGGAGCTCGACCGGTACCTCCGGCGCGGGGCCGTAGCGAGCGGGGAGTCGTCGCTCGCACTTCGCTCCTGCCAGGGCGAAGCGGCCTCCCGCACCGGAGGCGATCTGTGCATGGGCATCGCGCGGTACGTAGGCGAAGTCCGTCACTCCGCCGAACACGCTTTCTCTGCCCTGCAGTTCAAAGATCTCGCCTTGCGTCTGCACCGTGCAACCGCCGGTGAGCGGCAGCACGATCCACTCACTTTCCCCGGCGGCGAGGGAGTGTGAGCCGCCGGGCTCCAGCTCCAGTACACGGAGGCTGGAGTAACCCCAGCCGGCCTGCTCGGGGTCGACCCGGAGGGCGTAGGGACCGCTCACCGCGCTTCCCGCCGGTACGTACTGCTTCTGGTCGTCGTGGTCGCTCATGACTTCTCCGTACCCCCTACAGCAGTCCGACGGCCGTATCGACCGCCCCGGCAACGTCTCCGTCGACCGGATAGAGCAGCGAGCGTCCCACCACGAGTCCCTGCACGGTGGGCAGTTGCAGCGCACCACGCCATTTCTCGTATGCACCGTGCTGGTCGTCGCCGATCTCGCCTCCGAGAAGGACCGCGGGCAGGGTCGAGGTCTCCATCACGGCCGCCATGTCGTCGGGGTCGTCGGTTACGGGGACCTTCAGCCAGGAGTACGCGGAGGTGCCGGCAAGCCCGGACGCGATGGCGATCGACCGGGTGACTGCTTCGGCGCTGAGATCGTTGCGGAGCAGGCCGTCGATCCGGTGACAGATGAACGGCTCTATGAATACGGGAAGCTGACGCGCAGCCATCTCGTCGACGGCGCGGGCGGTGGAGTGCAGCGTGTCGAGGGAGGCGGGGTCCTGGTAGTCGATACGGAGCAGCAGCTTGCCCGCGTCGAATCCGAGCCGGTCCAGGTCCTGGGCGCGGTGTCCGGTGAACCGGTCGTCGAGCTCGAACGCGGCGCCCGCGAGGCCCCCGCGGTTCATCGAACCCATGACGACCTTGTCATCGAGGGCGCCGAGGAGGAGCAGGTCGTCGAGGATGTCGGCGGTGGCGAGGACGCCGTCGACGCCGGGACGGGAGAGGGCCAGGCAGAGCCGTTCGAGCAGATCGAGCCGGTTGGCCATGGCGAAGCGGCGGTCCCCGACGGCGAGGGCGCCGCGGGCGGGGTGGTCGGCGGCAATGATCATCAGGCGCCCGCTGTCGCCGATGAGCCGGGGTCGCCTGCGCCGCCGGGTGGCGGCCTCGGCGACGGCCTCGGGATGGCGGGTGCGGATCCCGACGAGCTCGGCGATGTCGACGCGGCTCACGAAGCGGCTCCGGGCGGGGGTGTGTCGCCGGGCCGGTACGGCGCGGCGGGTATCGGGACCGGGGACGGCGGGGACGGCACGCTGGGCGACGGGGTCGGGGACGACGCGGCGGACGGGGGCGGTGCGGCGGGCGGCGGGGTCGGGGACGGTGCGGCGGGCGGCGGGGTCGGGGGCGGCGGGACCGGGCCGCCGGTCAGGACCTGGTCGACCTCGGCGGCGTACGGCATCGCGGTGGAGCAGGCGAGGCGGGCCGCGACGATGGCTCCGGCGGCGTTGGCGTACCGCATGATGCGTTCCAACTCCCACCCGGAGAGCAGCCCGTGGCACAGCGCCCCGCCGAACGCGTCCCCGGCACCAAGCCCGTTGACCACCTCGACGGGGACGGGCGGCACCTCGGCCTGCGTCCCGTCCCGGTGTACGGCGAGGACACCTTTGGGGCCCTGCTTGACGACGGCGAGCTCGACCCCGGCGGCCAGGAGCGCGCGGGCCGCGGCGTACGGCTCGCGCTCGCCGGTGGCGATCTCACACTCCTCCAGATTGCCGACGGCGACGGTGGCGTGCGCCAGCGCCTCGGCGTAGTACGGCCGCGCCTCGGCCGGGTCCCCCCAGAACATCGGCCGCCAGTCGAGGTCGAAGACGGTGATGCCGGACCGGTCCCGGTGGGCGAGCGCGGCCAGCGTCGCCGTACGGCTCGGCTCCGCGCACAGGCCGGTCCCGGTCATCCAGAAGACGCGCGCCGCGCGGATTTCCGCGAGGTCCAGCTCGTGCTCATGGATCTCGAGGTCGGGGGCCTTCGGCTGCCGGTAGAAGTAGAGCGGGAAGTCGTCCGGCGGGAAGATCTCGCAGAAGGTGACCGGGGTCGGATAGGCGGCGACCGCGGTCACCCAGCGGTCGTCGACCCCGAACTCCCCCAGCGCCTGGTGGAGATAGTCCCCGAAGGCGTCCTGGCCGGTGCGGGTGATCACCGCCGTCCGCCGGCCGAGCCTGGCCGCCCCGACCGCGACATTCGTGGCCGAGCCGCCAAGGAACTTCCCGAACGTGTCGACCTGCGCCAACGGGACCCCGGTCCGCAGCGGATACAGGTCCACCCCGATCCGGCCCATCGTGATCACGTCGTACGGCTGAGGCATGCGCGTCCCTTCGGTTCGACGCCGGCTGTCCCCAGGTGTAGTGCTCCTTCCTGAACCCTGTCAACATTTTGTCCTTACATTCGGACGAAGGCTTGACACCCTTCCACAGCGGCCGGAAAGCTCGTCCGCATGACCTCATCCGTCCCCTCCCTGAACCGCATCCGGGTCGGCTCGGCCCCCGACTCCTGGGGGGTGTGGTTCCCCGACGACCCTCAGCAGGTTCCCTGGCAACGCTTCCTCGACGAGGTCGCGAGTGCCGGTTACGAATGGATCGAGCTCGGCCCGTACGGCTATCTCCCGAGCGACCCCGAACGCCTCACCGAGGAGACCGCCCGGCGTGGCCTGAAGGTCTCGGCGGGAACGGTCTTCACCGGGCTGCACCACGGGCCGGCCGTCTGGGACAAGACCTGGGCGCACGTCTCCGACATCGCAGCGCTGACCCGGGCCATGGGCGCGGAGCATCTGGTCGTCATCCCCTCCTTCTGGCGCGACGACAAAACGGGCCAGGTGCTGGAGGACCGCACCCTCACCCCCGCGCAGTGGCGCGATGTCACCGCCCAGACCGAACGGCTGGGCCGCGAGGTGCGCGAGCGGTACGGACTGAAGATCGTCGTCCATCCGCACGCGGACACCCATATCGACAGCGAGGAGAACGTCAGCCGGTTCCTCGACGCCACCGATCCCGAACTGGTCTCCCTGTGTCTGGACACCGGGCACTACGCCTACTGCGGCGGCGACAGCGTCAAGCTGATCGAGACCTACGGGGAGCGGATCGGCTACCTCCATCTCAAGCAGGTGGACCCGGAGATCCTTGCCGAAGTCGTCGCGGACGAGGTGCCGTTCGGTCCTGCGGTCGGCCGGGGCGTGATGTGCGAACCGCCGGCCGGGGTACCCGCGCTGGAGCCCGTACTGGCCGCGGCCCAGGCGCTGGACGTCGAACTCTTCGCCATCGTCGAGCAGGACATGTACCCCTGCCCGCCGGACAAGCCCTTCCCGATCGCCCGGCGGACCCGCGGTTTCCTGCGCTCTTGTGGCGCCTGACGCGAACACGCCACTTCCGTGCGGGTTGTTGCCGCCTCATTACGCATGTCCCCGTTTTGCGAGTCTTCCGTCACAGTCGATCAACAGCCCCTCGCCTCGCTCCCCTCGCAGTCGTTCAACGGGTACAGCTCAGTGATCGCCAGCGTCCGCGCTGCAGCTCCCCCGACGGCCCCCCGCGCCGCCGCTGCCGCGCACGCACGGAGGTGCCACACAGATGACGGACAGAAAACTCTGGTCCTACAAGGACATCGCCGCGCACATCCGGGTGCAGCCGGACACGGTCCGCTCCTATCGCAAGCACGGCCTTCTCCCGCCGCCCGACCATGTGGAGGCGGGAAAGCCCTACTGGTACGCGGACACGATCCGCATCTGGGTGGCCAATCGCCCCGGGAACAGGAGCCGCAGGGACTGAGCACCGCGCGGGGCGAGCCCTGGAGTGAGCGGTCCGCCGCGGTATCAGGCTCTGACGCTGTCCCGCGCCCCGTCCGGGTCCGGGTCCGGCTTCAGCTCCGAGTCCGGCTCTGAGCCCGGGTCCCGCTTCGGCTTCGACTCCGGCTCCGGCTCCGGTTGGGAGTCCAACTCCGAGTCCGGCCGCGGTGGCGCGGGCTGCGATATCTCCCCCTCGCTCAGCCCGAATCGCTGATGGAACCGGCGCAGCGGGCCGGGCGCCCACCAGGTCGAGGCGCCCATCAGCTTCATCACCGAGGGGACGAGCAGGCTGCGGACCACCATGGCGTCCATCAGCACTGCCAGCGCGATTCCGAGACCGAGCATCTTCGTGTTGGTCACCCGTGAGGTGCCTATGCCCACCATCACGACCGCGAGGATCACGGCCGCCGCGGTGATCAGCCCGCCGGTGCGCTGGAGGCCGAATCTCACCGCGTGCTCATGGTCGTGGGTGCGGTCGTACTCCTCCTTGATGCGGGAGAGCAGAAAGACGCCGTAGTCCATGGAGAGCCCGAAGGCGATGCAGAACATCAGCACGGGCAGCGTCGTCTCTATGTCACCGGTGGAGGTGAAGGCGAGCAGCCCGGAGAGGTTGCCGTCCTGGAAGACCCAGACGACCGCGCCGAACATTGCCGTCAGACTCAGGGCGTTGAGCACGACCGCCTGGATCGGGATCAGCACACTGCCGGTGAGCAGGAAGACCAGCAGCAGGGTCGCCACTGCGATGATGGCGAGCGCCGGCGGCAGCCGGTCGGCGATGGCGGCCTTGGAGTCCTCCAGCACCGCGGCCCTGCCCGTCACCGAGGTCTCGAACGGGGCCGGGACGTCGCGCAGTTCATGGACGAGCTGCTGCGCCTCCTCCCCCACCGCCTCGCCCTTGGGCTGCACTGTGAAGTAGGCGGTTCCGCCGGAGGTAACGGGACCGTCGACCCGCAGCACCCCCGGAAGGGCGGCGATGCGGTCGCGGTATTCGGCGTACGCGGCGGGCGTCGTCGCGGCTTCGCCGGAGTCCGCCTCCTGGGCGACCACCGCGAGGCCGCCGGCCGGGCTGCCGGGGAAGCCGTCCCGTATCTGCTGCTGGACCACATGGGACTCGGCGGTCGACGGCAGCTGGCGATCGTCAGGGGTGCCGAACTTGACGCCCAGGAAGGGCAGTCCGAGCAGCACCAGACCGGAGACGGTGGCGAAGGCGAAGAGCGGAGCCCGGCGCATCACCAGGGCCGCGACCCTGGCCCACCCGGCGCCGGCCGCTTCCCTGTCCGCACCCGCCTCTTCGGACGATGCGCCGCCCTTGCCCCGGCCACGCCGGAAGAGGCGGCGCAGATCCAGCGCATTGACCCGGTGGCCCAGGAGCATCAGGGCGGCCGGCAGCAGGATCAGCGCGGCGGCCGCGGCAAGCAGCACAACCGCGATCCCGGCGTAGGCGAAGGAGCGCAGGAAGTACTGGGGGAAGACCAGCATCGCCGCCAGCGACACGGCCACGGTCAGAGCGGAGAAGAGAACCGTGCGGCCCGCGGTGCGCAGGGTGATACCGACCGCCTCCCGCACCTCGGCCCCCGCCGCCAGCTCCTCCCGGAATCTGCGCACGATGAACAGGGCGTAGTCGATGGCGAGTCCGAGGCCCAGCGCCGTGGTGAGGTTCTGCGCGAACACCGAGACATCGGCGAACTCGGTGATGCCGCGCAGCACGGCATTCGTCCCCAGGATGGCGACAATGCCGACGCCCAGCGGGAGCAGTGCCGCGATCGCGCTGCCGAAGACCATCACCAGCAGCACCAGCGTCACCGGCAGGGCGATCAGCTCGGCCCGCAGCAGGTCCTCCTGGATGATCGTCGTCATCTCGTGCTGCACGGCGACGGGGCCGCCGATCGAGACCTCCACCGGGCCGTGCGCACCCCTGAAGTCGGGCGCGATCCGCTCCAGCACCTCGGCCCTGGCCTTCTCGTCGCCCTCGATCCGGGCCGCTATCAGCGCCTGCCGGCCGTCCTCGGCGCGCAGCGCGGGTGAGCCGGTCTGCCAGTACGAACCGACACCCGTGACATCCTTCTCTGCGGCGAGGCGCTCCGCCAGCCGCCGCCCCTCGGCTGCGACCGCCGGGGTGTCCACGCTCGCCCGCCCGCTGTCCACGAGCAGCAGCAGATTCGGCTGCGATGCGGGGAACTCCCGCTCCAGCGCGGCCGTCGCATACGTCGACTCGGCAGCCGGGTCCTCCCAGCCGCCGCTGCCCATGCGCTCGGCGACCCCGCTGCCGGCGAACACGGCGAGTGCGGTGAGCACCAGGGCGGTCAGCAGGGAGAGCCGCGGCCGCGCGGTGACGAAGCGGGTCCATCCCCCGACCGGCGGCGGGCTGTTGACTTCAGACATGGTGCGGTGTCCCCTTCACCGTGGCCCATGCGCAGGCTTCCCGGCAGGCAGCATGAGTCGACCATTGCCATAGACTGGCAAACACGAGCTATCGCTCGCATTAACCAAGAATGCGAGCGCCCACTCGCGTTTGTCAACCGCACCAGGAAAGCTGGGGATTTCACGTGCCGCAGCCCACGACGCCGGAGCCCGCCGCGACGACTGCCACCGGTGCGGCCGCCGCGGCCGAGGGAACTTCCGGACCGGCCTCGACCACAGGGACCAGCAGGACCCCCGGGACCGGCAGGACCCCCGGGACCGGCAGCACCTCCGGGAGCAGCAGCACCTCCGGGGCCGCCAAAGCCCCCGGGACAGCCTCCAGGGCCGCCAAGCCGCGCCGCCGTCAGGCCCGCGGCGAGCGCCGTATCGCCCAGCTCCTCGAAGCCGCCGCGAACGTCTTCTGCAGCAGCGGCTACACCGCCGCCAGCACCAACGCCATCGCCCGCGAGGCCGGCGTCTCCCCGGGCACGCTCTACCAGTTCTTCCCGAACAAAGAGGCCATCGCCGTCGAGCTCGGCGGCCGGCTCCTCGATCAGTGGCGCGAGTCCCACGGCGCGGCCCTGACCGCCGCCAACCTCAACCTCCCGCTCGACGAGCTGCTCGACGCGGTCCTCGATCCACTCTTCGCGTTCAACCACGAGAACCCGGCCTTCGCCGTCCTGATGCACGGCCCCGACATCCCCGGCCAGATCACCCAGGAGTTCAACGCCCTGCACGCGGGGCTGCTCACCCGGATCGAGGAGATCATCGCGGGCTACCTCCCCGACGCCCGGCCCGCCGAGCTCTCCCGCACCGCCGCCACGATCTTCGCCATCTTCAAGGCCGGCCTGGATCTGGTCCTCACCCACGAGGGCGAGGAGCGGCAGGCGTACATCACGGAGGTCAAGAAGGTCATGTTCGGGTATCTGAACCCGATCGTCGGCGAAGCCGTGCTCGCCACGACGGAGCGGCGAGACGCGTCGCCAGGGTCGCATTAATACCCCCTAGGGGTATAGTCTGGTGAGCGTCGCAGAGCTACGGCATTCCCCCGTCTCTCCGACACCATGACCTCGTACGTGTACCCAGTACGTGTTGCACCCTCGAAGAGGAGAACGCCATGACCGCCGAGACGAAGACCGAGACCGCCCAGGCGACCGGCTCCTGCTGCTCGTCCGCCGGCTCCTGTCACGACGGCGCGGCCGACGTCCGGATCGGTGGCGTCACCACGGTCTACCAGGTCACCGGTATGACCTGCGGCCACTGCGAGGGCGCGGTCGCCGGCGAGCTCTCCGAGCTGCCGGGCGTCACTTCCGTGAAGGCGGTCGCCGCAAGCGGCCAGGTGACGGTGGTCTCCGACGGCCCGCTCGACGAGACGGCCGTGCGCGAGGCCGTGGACGAGGCCGGATACGAACTCGTCGGCCAAGCCTGAGACCGGGCACCGGACGCCCAGCACCGGGCACCGCGCACCCAGCACCGGGCACCGCTCGCCCAGCACCGGGCACCGCGCCCGCTTCTGCAAAGCCCTCCCGCAGGGCCGTGCCCGACCACAGTCCGATGCTGGTCATGCACGGCCCCGCCACGCCAGTTGTGGAGATGGAGTCCTGAACGTGGAAACCTCCCAGGTCGAGCTCACCATCGGCGGGATGACCTGCGCCTCCTGCGCCGCCCGCGTCGAGAAGAAGCTCAACCGCATGGACGGCGTCAGCGCCACGGTCAACTACGCGACCGAGAAGGCGAAGGTCTCCTACCCGCACGGGCTTGAGATCGCCGACCTCATCGCCACCGTCGTCAAGACCGGCTACACGGCCGAGCGGCCCCCGCCGCCTGCGCCGGAGCTGCCGGACCCCGCTCCCGGCGCGACCTCCGACGCGGCTCCCGCGGCCCCCGCGGCACACGTCGCCCCGGAGTCCGCCGCCCTCCGTCAGCGCCTCACCGTCTCAGCCCTGCTCGCGATACCCGTCGTCCTCATGGCGATGATCCCCGCCCTCCAGTTCGACAACTGGCAGTGGCTCTCCTTCACCCTCGCCGCCCCCGTCGTCGTCTGGGGCGCGCTCCCCTTCCACCGGGCCGCCTGGACCAATCTCCGGCACGGCGCGGCCACCATGGACACCCTCATCTCCGTCGGCACGCTCGCCGCCTTCGGCTGGTCGCTCTGGGCGCTGTTCCTCGGCCACGCCGGCATGCCCGGCATGCGGCACGGCTTCGACCTCACCGTCTCGCGCACCGACGCCTCCTCGACGATCTATCTCGAAGTCGCCGCGGGCGTCACTGCCTTCCTCCTCCTCGGCCGCTATCTGGAGGCCCGCTCCAAGCGGAAGGCGGGCGCGGCCCTGCGCGCCCTGATGGAGCTGGGCGCCAAGGACGTCGCCGTGCTGCGCGACGGTACGGAGGTACGGATTCCAGTCGGCCGGCTCGCGGTCGGCGACCGGTTCGTCGTACGCCCCGGAGAGAAGATCGCCACCGACGGCACGGTCGTCGATGGCGCCTCCGCCGTCGATGCCTCGATGCTGACCGGCGAGTCGGTGCCGCTGGATGTGGCCGCGGGCGACCCGGTCACCGGCGGCTGCGTCAACACCGCCGGCCGTCTCGTCGTCGAGGCCACCCGGGTCGGCGCGGACACCCAACTCGCCCGGACCGCCCGGCTGGTCGAGGACGCCCAGAACGGCAAGGCCGACGTGCAGCGCCTCGCCGACCGGATCTCGGCCGTCTTCGTACCCGTCGTCCTGGTGATCGCCCTCGGCACCCTGGCCGGCTGGCTGCTGACCACCTCGGACGCGACCGCGGCCTTCACCGCCGCCGTCGCCGTACTGATCATCGCCTGCCCCTGCGCCCTCGGCCTGGCGACGCCGACCGCCCTCATGGTCGGCACCGGCCGCGGCGCCCAGCTCGGCATCCTCATCAAGGGCCCCGAGGTGCTCGAGTCGACCCGCCGGGTCGACACCGTCGTCCTGGACAAGACGGGCACGGTCACCACGGGCCGGATGAGCCTTCAGGGCGTGTACGTCTCCGAAACCGCCGATGAGGATGCACTGCTGCGCTTCGCGGGCGCATTGGAGCACGCGTCGGAGCATCCCATCGCCCGCGCTGTCGCAGCGGGAGCCGAGGAGCGCGTCGGCACCCTGCCCGTGCCGACGGCTTTCGAGAACGTCCCGGGCCTCGGCGTACGAGGCGTCGTCGACGGACACCAGGTGCTGGTCGGGCGCGCGCAGCTGCTCGAGAACGCCGGGGTGGAGCTGCCCCCCGAGCTGAAGGCCGCCGCGGCGGAGGGACGTACCGCCGTCTTCGCCGCCCGGGACGGCAAGGCGCTCGGTGTGCTCACCGTCGCCGACGCGGTCAAGGACACCAGCGCCGAGGCGGTGACACTGCTGCGCGGCCTCGGTCTCACCCCGGTGCTGCTGACCGGCGACAGCAGGGCGGTCGCCGATGCGGTCGCTGCCGAGGTCGGCATTGACGAGGTGTATGCCGAGGTCATGCCCGAGGAGAAGGTGGATGTGGTCAGGCGTCTCCAGGCGCAGGGCCGCAGCGTCGCCATGGTGGGTGACGGGGTCAATGACGCGGCCGCTCTGGCCACCGCCGACCTGGGCCTGGCGATGGGCACTGGCACGGACGCGGCCATAGAGGCCGGTGACCTGACGCTCGTACGGGGGGACCTGAGGGCTGCGGCCGACGCGATCCGTCTCGCCCGTCGGACACTGACGTCAATCAAGGGCAATATTTTCTGGGCTTTCGGCTACAACGTCGCCGCACTGCCCCTTGCGGCATCAGGCCTGCTCAACCCCATGATCGCCGGTTTCGCCATGGCCTTTTCGTCCGTATTTGTGGTAGCCAACAGCCTGCGTCTGCGCTCCTTCAGGTGACTACAAGTGGGGCACAAGACCTTCACAAAGAGACCTAGATCACAGATATTTAGGGGTAACCATTCAGGCTCCTCGCGAGTCTAAATTGGCGATGCCGAGAACGTCTTGGGGGACGTTCATGGGATGTCTTGGGGGACGTCCCAGGCAAGCGTTGGCCGGGGCACGTGCCCGGGGAGCTTTGAGCGGCCCTCCCGTGCGTACGTACCCCGGCAGACCGCGTGAGGAGCTTCTGCAGCCAGCAGACGCCCGGCCGGATCCCGTGGGGGGAATCCGCTCCGGGGATATGGGAAGCGCCCCGCCCGCCGACCCGTGGGGGGATCGGCAGCGGGGCGCTTTCCGCTGTCTGTACCTGCGACAGGACCGGTTACGAGGCGCGGACGCGCCCCATGTGCCGGAGTCCTGGTGTCAGCGGGCCTCGACCGGGACGAAGTCGCGCAAGACCTCGCCGGTGTAGATCTGGCGCGGACGGCCGATGCGGGAACCCGGCTCCTTGATCATCTCGTGCCACTGGGCAATCCAGCCGGGCAGTCGGCCGATCGCGAAGAGCACGGTGAACATCTCGGTCGGGAAGCCCATGGCCCGGTAGATCAGGCCCGTGTAGAAGTCCACGTTCGGGTAGAGGTTTCGCGAGACGAAGTAGTCGTCGGAGAGCGCGTGCTCCTCCAGCTTCAGCGCGATGTCGAGCAGCTCGTCGGACTTGCCGAGCGCCGAGAGGACATCGTGCGCCGCAGCCTTGATGATCTTCGCCCGCGGGTCGAAGCTCTTGTAGACGCGGTGGCCGAAGCCCATCAGACGGACGCCGTCCTCCTTGTTCTTCACCTTGCGGATGAAGGAGTCGACGTCGCCGCCGTTGGCCTGGATGCCCTCGAGCATCTCCAGGACCGACTGGTTGGCGCCACCGTGCAGCGGGCCCCACAGGGCGCTGATACCGGCGGAGATCGAGGCGAACATGTTCGCCTGCGAGGAGCCGACCAGACGCACGGTGGAGGTCGAGCAGTTCTGCTCGTGGTCCGCATGCAGGATCAGCAGCTTGTCGAGCGCGGCGACCACGACCGGGTCCAGGTCGTACTCCTGGGCGGGGACCGAGAAAGTCATCCGCAGGAAGTTCTCCACGTACCCGAGGTCGTTGCGCGGGTAGACGAAGGGGTGGCCGATCGACTTCTTGTACGCATACGCCGCGATCGTCGGCAGCTTGGCAAGCAGCCGGACCGTGGAGAGGTGGCGCTGCTTCTCGTCGAACGGGTTATGGCTGTCCTGGTAGAACGTCGACAGTGCGCTGACCACGGAGGACAGCATCGCCATCGGGTGCGCGTCGCGCGGGAATCCGCCGTAGAACCGCTTGACGTCCTCGTGCAGCAGCGTGTGCTGGGTGATCTCACCCCGGAAGCTGGAAAGCTCGTCGACCGTCGGAAGCTCGCCGTTGATCAGCAGGTACGCCACCTCGAGGAAGGTGGAGCGTTCGGCCAGCTGTTCGATGGGGTAGCCGCGGTAGCGCAGGATGCCCTTCTCGCCGTCGAGGTAGGTGACCGCGGATTTATAGGCGGCGGTATTGCCGTATCCACTGTCCAGGGTCACCAGACCGGTCTGGGCTCGGAGCTTCCCGATGTCGAAGCCCTTGTCACCGACGGTGCTGTCGACCACCGGGTAGGTGTATTCACCGTCCGCGTACCGCAGTACTACAGAGTTGTCGCTCACGTCATCCCTCACCGACGTAGTGCCTCTTCTTCGAGGTGCCCTGACTGTCTCTACCATCCCCCATTTGGCTGAGGAGAGTGCACTCGGGGTCGACCATTGGGCCTATCGGCGGCACTCAGTGCCGCCAACCTGCTCATCTTGCCCCGTTCGCCCAGGTTCCGGAAGCCGGGGTGGCGTTTCCCACCCTGCGGGGCCGGGGGGCTTCCCCCGGGCGGCGGAGCCCTCAGTGTCAGCCGCCGGCCAGCCGGTGGTCCACCGCGGTGAAGCGTCTACCCGCGGAAACAGTGCGCACTGCCTGTCCTATCGCCTTACGGGAGCCGACCAGCACGACGAGCTTCTTGGCCCGGGTCACCGCCGTGTAGAGGAGGTTCCGCTGGAGCATCATCCAGGCCCCGGTGGTGACCGGGATCACCACTGCGGGGTATTCGCTGCCCTGCGAGCGGTGGATGGTGACGGCGTACGCGTGTGCCAGCTCGTCGAGCTCGTCGAAGTCATACGGAACCTCCTCGTCCTCGTCCGTCAGCACCGTCAGCCGCTGATCGTCCAGCTGGAGCGAGGTGACCACGCCGACCGTGCCGTTGAAGACGCCGTTCTTGCCTTTCTCGTAATTGTTGCGAATCTGGGTGACCTTGTCGCCGACGCGGAAGACCCGGCCGCCGAATCGCTTCTCGGGGAGGTCGGGCCGAGCGGGCGTAATCGCCTGCTGCAGCAGGCCGTTGAGGGTGCCTGCGCCGGCCGGGCCGCGGTGCATGGGCGCCAGCACCTGCACATCGCGCCGCGGGTCCAAGCCGAACTTGGCGGGAATCCGGCGGGCCGCCACGTCCACCGTGAGCTTTCCCGCGTCCTCCGTCTCCTCCTCCACGAAGAGAAAGAAGTCGGAGAGCCCGGAAGTGATGGGCTGTACGCCGGAGTTGATGCGGTGGGCGTTGGTGACGACGCCGGACTGCTGCGCCTGCCGGAAGATGCGGGTCAGCCGGACATTCGGCACCGGGCCGCCGTCCGCGAGCAGATCGCGCAGCACCTCGCCGGCGCCGACGCTCGGCAGCTGGTCCACGTCCCCCACCAGCAGCAGATGCGCTCCGGGGGCGACCGCCTTGACCAGCTTGTTGGCCAGCAGCAGATCGAGCATGGACGCCTCGTCGACCACCACGAGGTCCGCCTCCAGCGGTCTGTCCCGGTCGTACGCCGCGTCGCCGCCGGGCCTCAGCTCCAGCAGCCGGTGCACGGTGGACGCCTCCGCGCCGGTGAGCTCGGCGAGCCGCTTGGCCGCGCGCCCGGTGGGGGCAGCGAGCACGACCTTCGCCTTCTTGGCGCGGGCCAGCTCCACGATGGAGCGGACCGTGAACGACTTGCCGCAGCCGGGGCCGCCGGTCAGCACGGCGACCTTGCGGGTGAGGGCCAGCTTGACCGCCTGCTCCTGCTCGGGCGCCAACTCCGCGCCCGTACGCTCCGCCAGCCACGCCAGCTCCTTGTCCCACACGACGTCCTGGAAGGCCGGCATCCGGTCCTGCTCGGTCCGCAGCAGTCTGTTCAGCTGGGCGGCGAGCGAGATTTCGGCGCGGTGGAAGGGCACCAGATAGACGGCGGTCAGGGGGTCTCCTCCGTCCGGGGCCGGGACCTGTTCCCGTACGACGCCCTCCTCCTCGCCGGCGAGTTCGGCGAGGCACTCGATGACAAGGCCGGTGTCGACCTGGAGCAGCTTCACCGCGTCCGCGATCAGCCGCTCCTCGGGCAGGAAGCAGTGCCCCTGGTCGCTGGACTGCGACAGGGCGTACTGCAGGCCCGCCTTGACCCGCTCCGGACTGTCGTGCGGTATGCCGACGGCCTGGGCGATCCTGTCGGCTGTGAGGAAGCCGATGCCCCAGACGTCGGCGGCCAGGCGGTACGGCTGGTTCTTCACGACCGAGATCGAGGCGTCGCCGTACTTCTTGTAGATGCGCACCGCGATGGAGGTCGAGACGCCGACGCCCTGGAGGAAGATCATGACCTCCTTGATGGCCTTCTGCTCCTCCCAGGCGACGCCGATCAACTTCGTCCGCTTCGGGCCGAGTCCGGGGACCTCGATGAGCTTCTTCGGCTGCTGCTCGATGATGTCGAGGGTGTCGGTCCCGAAGTGCTCGACGATGCGCTCGGCGATTCTGGGGCCGATGCCCTTGATCAGGCCCGAGCCGAGATAGCGGCGTATGCCCTGGATCGTGGCAGGCAGGACCGTGGTGTAGTTCTCCACCGTGAACTGCTTGCCGTACTGGGCGTGGGAGCCCCAGCGGCCCTCCATACGCAGGGACTCGCCCGGCTGCGCGCCGAGCAGCGAGCCGACCACTGTGAGGAGATCGGCTCCGCCGCGGCCGGTGTCGACGCGGGCGACGGTGTAGCCGGTCTCCTCGTTGGCGTATGTGATCCGTTCGAGGACCCCTTCGACCACTGCGAGATTGGACATGATCCGACGCTACCGCCGGGGTCCGACAGTGCGGGTGGCCTGGGGACAACTCTGCGCCGGGCTGTCCGCTGGGCCGTGCGTCGGGGAGGCCTGTGGCCTGCGGGTGGCCCGGAACGGTCGAGGGGGCCCGGTCCGACGACCGGGCCCCTCCTGTTCCCCTCCGTCAAGGGCTCCCCAGATCCCCCCAGATCCCTCCCCGGGAGCCTTGATGACAGGTACGACCCTCGTCACGCGGAAAGGGTTGCACGACAGCGGACAGTTGTTTTTGCGGAATCCACGCGCCCTCCTGAGACCACAACAAGAGGCCACAACAAAACGGCTACGCCGCGAACTCCTCGTACCGCGTCAGCACCTCCCCCAGGACCTCCTCCCCGTCCCGCGCCCACAGCCCCTCGTTGAACAGCTCCACCTCGATCGCGCCCCCGTACCCCGCCGCCTCCACCCGTTTCCTCCACTCGCGCATGTCGATCGCACCGTCCCCGAGCTGGCCCCGCCCGTTCAGCACCCCCGCCGGCAACGGCGTCGTCCAGTCCGCCAGTTGGAACGCGTGAATACGGCCCGCCGCGCCCGCCCTCGCCACCGCGGCCGGCGCCGCCTCGTCCCACCAGATGTGGTACGTGTCCACCACCACGCCGACCTCCGCCGCCGGGAAGCGTTCGGCGAGGTCGAGCGCCTGCGTCAGCGTCGACACCACGCACCGGTCCGCCGCGTACATCGGGTGGAGCGGCTCGATCGCCAGCCGCACGCCCCGTTCTCCCGCGTAGGGAGCCAGTACCGACAGCGCGTCCGCGATGCGCTCCCGCGCGCCCGGCAGGTCGCGGCTGCCCGCAGGGAGGCCGCCAGAGACCAGGACCAGGGTGTCCGTGCCGAGCGCCGCCGCTTCGTCGATCGCCGTGCGGTTGTCGGCCAGCGCGCGGGCCCGCTCCCCCGGGTCGATCGCGGTGAAGAAGCCGCCCCGGCACAGGCTGGTGACCGCCAGCCCGGCGTCGCGTACGAGCTTCGCCGCCGCCTCGACTCCGTACGCCCGGACCGGTTCGCGCCACAGGCCCACCCCCGAGACGCCCATGCGTACGCATGCCTCGGTGAGTTCGTGGAGGGTGAGCTGCTTCACCGTCATCTGGTTGATGCTGAAGCGGGTCAGGTCGGCTGAATCGGTCACTGGGCGACTCCGTACATCGTCAGCAAGGACTTCATACGCGTCTCGGCCAGCCCCGGGTCGGGGAACAGGCCGAGGCCGTCGGCCAGTTCGTACGCCCGGCACATGTGCGGCAGCGAGCGGGCCGACTGCAGGCCGCCCACCATCGTGAAGTGCGACTGGTGCCCTGCCAGCCAGGCGAGCAGCACCACGCCCGTCTTGTAGAAGCGGGTCGGCGCCTCGAACAGATGGCGGGACAGCTCGACCGTCGGGTCGAGGAGTTTGCGGAACCCGGCGACATCGCCGGTGTCGAGGATCCGCACCGCCTCAGCGGCCAGCGGGCCGAGCGGGTCGAAGATCCCGAGCAGCGCGTGGCTGAAGCCCCGCTCGTCGCCCGCGATCAGTTCCGGGTAGTTGAAGTCGTCGCCGGTGTAGCAGCGGACTCCCTGAGGGAGGCGACGGCGAAGGTCGACCTCGCGCTGCGCGTCAAGCAGCGAGATCTTGATGCCGTCGACCTTGTCGGGGTGGGCGGCGACGACGTCGAGCAGGACCGACGTGGCCGCGTCGAGATCGGACGAACCCCAGTAACCCTCCAGCGCCGGGTCGAACATCGGGCCCAGCCAGTGCAGAATCACCGGTTCGCTCGCCTGCCGCAGGAGGTGGGAGTAGACGGAGAGGTAGTCGTCGGACGTCCGGGCCGCCGAGACCAGTGCGCGCGACGCCATCAGGATCGCCTGCGCGCCGCTGTCCTCGACGAGCGCCAGTTGTTCCTCGTACGCCGCGCGCACTTGCGTCAGCGAACCGCCGCCGGAACCGAGTTGGTCCGTGCCCACCCCGCACGCGATCCGGCCGCCCACGGCCTTCGCCTCCGCCGCCGAGCGCCGGATCAGCTCTGCCGCGCCCGCCCAGTCCAGACCCATCCCGCGCTGCGCCGTGTCCATCGCCTCCGCGACGCCGAGGCCGTGCGACCACAGATGGCGGCGGAAGGCGAGCGTGGCGTCCCAGTCGACGACGGCGGGCGAGTCGGGGCTCGCGTCGGCGTACGGGTCGGCAACGACATGCGCCGCGGAGAAGACCGTACGAGAGGCGAGTGCGGCCCCGCCGGCGAACACGGCCGGTTCGGTGCGGGGTTCGTACACCCCGTGCGGGAGCCTGATCGTCACAGCGACAGCTCCGGCACCTCTAGGCGCCGGCCCTCGGCCGAGGACCTCAGCCCCAGCTCGGCGAGCTGCACGCCGCGCGCGCCCGCCAGCAGGTCCCAGTGGTACGGCTCGCCGAGCGCGACATGGCGCAGGAACAGCTCCCACTGCGTCTTGAAGCCGTTCTCGAACTCCCCGTTGTCCGGCACCTCCTGCCACTGGTCACGGAAGGGCTCGGTGGCGGGCAGATCCGGGTTCCACACCGGCTTGGGGGTGGCGGAGCGGTGCTGGGCGCGGCAGCGGCGCAGGCCCGCGACCGCCGAGCCGTGGGTGCCGTCGACCTGGAACTCCACGAGTTCGTCGCGCATTACCCGTACCGCCCAGGAGGAGTTGATCTGGGCGACGGCGCCGCCCTCCAGCTGGAAGATGCCGTACGCGGCGTCGTCGGCGGTCGCGGCGTACGGCTTGCCCCGCTCGTCCCAGCGCTGCGGGATGTGCGTGGCGGCCTGCGCGGTGACGGACATGACCCGGCCGAACAGCTCGTGCAGTACGTACTCCCAGTGCGGGAACATGTCGACGACGATGCCGCCGCCGTCCTCGGCGCGGTAGTTCCAGCTCGGGCGCTGTGCCTCCTGCCAGTGGCCCTCGAAGACCCAGTAGCCGAACTCCCCGCGCACGGACAGGATCTGGCCGAAGAAGCCGCCGACGACGAGGCGCTTCAGCTTCAGCAGGCCCGGCAGGAAGATCTTGTCCTGGACGACTCCGTGCTTGATGCCGGCGGACTCGGCGAGGCGGGCGAGCTCCAGCGCTTCGGCGAGGTCGGTCGCGGTCGGCTTCTCGGTGTAGACGTGCTTGCCGGCGGCGATGGCTTGCCTGATCGCGTCGACGCGGGCGGAGGTGACCTGCGCGTCGAAGTAGATGTCGATGCTGTCGTCGGCGAGCACGGCGTCGAGGTCGGTGGAGATGTGCGCGAGGCCGTGCCGCTCCGCGATCTCGCGCAGCGCGTGCTCACGGCGGCCGACGAGGACGGGCTCGGGCCACAGGACCTCGCCGCACCCGAGGTCGAGGCCGCCCTGTTCGCGGATCGCGAGGAGGGAGCGCACCAGGTGCTGGCGGTACCCCATCCGACCCGTGACGCCGTTCATGGCGATCCGCACAGTCCTGCGTGTCACGAAGGTGCCTCCATGTGCCCTCGATGCTTCTTGTTCCCTCATCACGGCCGTGTTCCCTCGATACGGCGGTAGCAAGCGCTTTCTAGGCGGTATGACGCTAGCCTGCCGACAGTGGCCCGGACAAGGGCCCTGTTCCATCTCCCGTGGAGGAAAGCGATGACAGTCACCCTGGCGGATGTGGCGGCGCGCGCCCGGGTGTCCCCGGCCACCGTCTCCCGTGTGCTCAACGGCAACTACCCGGTCGCGGCGTCGACGCGGGATCGGGTGCTGAGGGCGGTCGACGAGCTCGACTACGTACTGAACGGGCCCGCGAGCTCACTCGCCGCGGCCACCTCCGACCTGGTCGGCATCCTCGTCAACGACATCGCCGACCCTTTCTTCGGGATCATGGCCGGGGCGGCGCAGATGGAGATCGGCGGGCAGGAGGGCTCAGGGCGGGCGGGCGGCGAGAAGCTGGCCGTCGTCTGCAACACCGGCGGCTCGCCGGAGCGCGAACTCACCTATCTCACCCTGCTCCAGCGGCAGCGGGCCGCGGCCGTCGTCCTGACCGGCGGTGCGCTGGAGGACCCGGACCATATCGCCGCGATGGCCGCCAAGCTGGCGAGGCTCGCGGACGCGGGGACGCGGGTGGTGCTGTGCGGCCGGCCCCCGCTGCCGGGCAGCGAGGCGATCGTCGCCGCGCTCGCCTTCGACAACCGGGGCGGCGGGCGGCGGCTCACCGAGCATCTGCTGGCGCTCGGACACTGCCGGATCGGTTACGTCGCGGGCCCGCCGGAGCGCACGACGACCCGGCACCGGCTGGAGGGCCACCGGGCGGCGCTGGCCGCGGCGGGGATCGACGAGGACCAGTCACACGTGACGGTGCACGGCCCATACGCGCGCCGCTCCGGCTACGATGCGACGCTCGAACTCCTGCGCCGTGACCCGGACTTGACGGCGATCGTGGCCGCGAACGACACGGTCGCGCTGGGCGCGTGCGCGGCACTGCGCGACCAGGGGCTGCGCATCCCCGAGGACATCTCGGTGGCGGGCTTCGACGACCTCCCCTTCTCGGTGGACGCGGTCCCGGCGCTGACGACGGTCCGGCTTCCGCTGTACGAGGCGGGCGCACGGGCGGGCCGCCTGGCGATGGGCAACGAGGCCCCGCCGCCCGGGGGGATCGCGACGATCGCCGCGGAGCTGATGGCACGGGCGTCGACGGCGCCGCCGCGGAAGGGTTGAGGCGGGGCGATTTCCGGCAGGGGCGGCTACGGGCGCGAGCCAGGATCACCCCATCTTCAGTTCCGCCCAGACGGACTTGCCGATGCCGTGGCGTCGTGGGCAGCAGCCCCAGCGTTCCGCCAGGCTCCCGGCATCGCTTCTCCTCTCCGCAGAGCAGCTGGATCCGGCTCCTTGCCGGAGAGGGAGTATTTCATCTCAACGGATCATCATCGGTGCCGGAACTGGTGCGCAGGCCAGCCTGCGCCGACTTCCAGCCAACTCCTCGGCACGCCAGTGCCAGTCGCCACTCGGCACGCCGCGGAGGTCTCGCTCCGGTAGCAGTTCCGCAACTCGGGGTCAGCCGACGGCAGCTGGTTCCGTGGCTTGCGATCGGCTTGCCGGGCGACGTTCGAACGGGCCCAGCTGAGCGACCACGCTTGCGTAGAACCGGTCCACGGACTCATCGACGCTGCGGATGAATCCGGATTCGGCGCTGCCGCGAGTGGCACCCATGCCCTTGAACAACGACAGCCGGAAACCGGTCATTCGGGCGCCATCCTTGGGCAGCATGTCGGCCGGTTCGGGCCGTAGCCGTTCCAGGGTGCCGCGCGGGCCATGGCCGCCCTCGACGATGGTCTCGACGTGGAGATCCGCCGGTGCTTCTGCCAGCAGTCGGATCAGGCGCTTGGCCGAGGTGAGGGGGTAACTCCCGTCCGGGGCCTGGATTTCGATGGATGTGCGAAGTCTGGCGGTCCGCAGATCGGCGGTGATCCCGAGAACGCCTGGCGTACCGTCGATGCGCAGCTCAGCGGTCAGGCGGCCTTCGTCGCACAGGCGGTCGGCGAGTACGGCGCGCCGGGAGTGCGGATCGGTGCCACGCTTGGCGCGCTGTACCGGCAGGGCTTTCTGGCCGAGTTCGCCGCCCAGGCGCAGGCAGACCTGGCGGATGAGCCGTTCCCAGCTCTCGACGACCTCCACGGCATGCCGGTCGCCCTGGCAGAGAGTTTCCGTGTCGATGCCGTTCCGTACCGGCACCCAGGCCGGTCCCATGTTCTGAAAACCGTGGCAGCCGGAGTTCTCGTGCTGGAGATATTGCAGCAATTCCTGCAGGAGCCAAGCGTGGGCGGCATTGCCGACACCTTCGTGACGGATCAGCATCTGTGCTTGGTGGGCCACTTCGGCCCAGGACAGGTGCCACAGGGCGACCTTGTTCCTGCGCCGCCCGTCGGTCTTGACGTCCACCAGGGGACTGCCTTCCAGGGCAACGTCGTTGGAGAGCGTGATGACGGCCTCGTAGCCGCGGCGGGCGGCTATGTCCATGTAGTTCTGAACCTGATCCGGCTTGAGCGGGTTTCCATTGGTCTTCGTCTCGACCAAAGCGGTCCACAGCTTGCCCGCGCGCTCCACACGGATCACACCGTCCGGGCGCTTAGGGGTGTCTCCGTGCGGCAGCGTGACCTCGGTGAAGGTCTGCATACGGCCGGCCGGTGCGCCGAACGCGGCGGTGAGCCGACGCCCCAACTCTGGCACTTCGGCCATCACCGAGAGCAGTACTGAAGTGGCCCGTAGCTCGCGCTCCTTGTCACTCTTGAGCGACGGTGCGGGGAAGAGCCGTGCCTGCCTCCACGACTCGTTCTCGGCGAGGGACTTCTTCGCCACCTTGGGGAGCGTGACCTTCTTCTTGGCTGTGCGAGGGCCGCGGGCGCGCTTTGCCGTCGGCTCCACCCCGACCGGCTGCGCCTCGCGTACTGCCTGATCGGGGATCGCCGCCGGTGGCAGGACGGCCGGTGGCCGCGGCTCATCGGCCTTCGGTGCCTGCTCCACCGCGGCTTCCTCTACGGCATCGTCATGACTCTCGTCATCGATATCGATACCGAAGTCCGTGGCCAGACCCGCCAGACCGGTCTCGTAGCCTTGGCCGATTGCCCGGAACTTCCACTCCTCGCCCCTCCGGTAGAGCTCACCGAAGATGAATGCGCTCTCGAGACCGGCGTCGGCGATGGAGAATCCGAGCAGCGTCTCGCCGCTGCGATCGGCGAGCGTCACCCGCAGGTCGTCCAGTTCACCGAAGCAGGAACCGCCGTACTGACTGGCCGCCACAACAATGCGTTCAACATTCGGGGGCACTGCGGTCAGGTCGAGGCTGATGCGGTCTTCGCTGCCACTGTCCGTCGGTGTCTTGCCCAGAAGCTGCACGCTGCCGTCGGCTGCCGCGGGGTTGTTGTAGAAGAAGAAGTCGGCGTCGCTGCGCACCTTGCCGTTGTCGTCCAACAGCAGTACGGACACATCCGCGTCCCCATCGCCCGTCGCGCTGCTCCAGCGCAGACTCACGATCACCGATCCGGTGTCATCGCTCAGGGCTGTCAGGCCGGCATTGGAGCCCTTGGCCATTTCGAGCATGCAGTCCCCCAGACGTGCGGCCGCCTCAGGGCAGGCCCAAGCAGCCACAACATGTCGATCTGTGACGTAGTACGCACGTGGTGCGACGAAGAGAACCGTAGCGCTCATAGCCGACGTATGAGGAGATGTCGTGAAGACTGAATCGGACGAGGAACGGCGATCCTTCTGACCGTCGGGCAGCCCGGACGGCCTACTGGGTTCGTCTCGCGGTGGGGCCGGGCGGGCAGCACCGCAGCCCTTGCCGGGGCCCGAACCCCGGAATACCGTTGACTCAGTCAAGGGTAGAGCCCGAGTAAGCAGCCCGGAGTGACCAGCCCGGAGTAGCTCATGCCGATCCATGAAATCCGCGCGTTCAACCGCTTCTACACCAACCTCATCGGCGCGCTCGACTACAGCAAGCACCTCTACACCCCGTACACCCTCACCGAGTCGCGCGTCCTGTACGAACTCGCCCACAGCCCCCGTACCGACGCCGCCGACCTGCGCGCCGAACTCTCCCTCGACGCCGGGTACCTGAGCAGGCTGCTCGCCAAGTTCGAGCGGGACGGGCTGGTCGGGCGGGCGCCGTCCGAGGTGGATCCGCGGCGGCAGCGGATCACCCTCACTCCCCGCGGGCGCGAGGCCGCCGCACTGCTGGACGAGCGGTCGCGGGAGGCCGTCGGGGCGCTGCTGGACAGGGTGGCGACGGACGAGCGGCCGCGGCTGGTCGAGGCGATGCGGACCGTGCGCGAGATCCTCTCCCGGTCCCGGACTGCGCACCGCGAAGGACCGGTGGTGCGTGAGCCCGGGCCCGGCGATCTGGGGTGGGTCGTGCAGCGGCACGGTGCGCTGTACGCCGCCGAGTACGGCTGGAACGCCGACTTCGAAGGGCTCGTCGCCCGGATCGTCGCGGACTTCGCACAGGACCACGACCCCCATCTGGAGCGGGTGTGGATCGCCGAGCTGGACGGGCGGCCGGTCGGGTCGGTGATGTGCGTACGGGACGACGCCCCGGCGACCGCGCGGCTGCGGCTCCTGCTCGTCGAACCGGAGGCGCGCGGTCACGGACTCGGCGACCGACTCGTGAGCACTGTCGTGGATTTCGCGCGCGATGTGGGGTACCGAGAACTGGTGCTGTGGACCAATGACGTACTGACCGGGGCCCGCCGGATCTATCAGCGGGCCGGGTTCACCCTCGTCGCCGAGAAGCCGCACCGCTCGTACGGAGCGGATCTGGTCGGCCAGGACTGGCGGCTGCCCCTGCAGGAAGGAACGGTCAAATGAGGTTCGCCTTCTCGACGCTCGGTGTGCCGGGCATGCCCGTCGCGGATGTGGTCGCGCTCGCCGTGGACACCGGCTATCAGGGGGTCGAGCTGCGCGCCGACCCCGAGGAGCCGGTGCATCCGGGGATCGGAACGCGGGAACGGTCCGCTGTGGCGGCGGAGTTCGAACGGGCGGGCGTGGAGATTCTCACCGTGTGCGGGTACACCGGCGTCGCGGCTCCCGGTGACGACGCACCGGTGTACGAGGAACTCGACGAACTCCTGCGGCTGGCGAAGGACTTGGGCGCGCCGAATGTACGCGTCTTCCCCGGCGGGGGCGACCAGGACCGGGCCGAGGCGGAGGCCACGGCCGCCCGCCGGCTCGGAGCCGCCGCCGAGACAGCGGCCGGACTCGGCGTACGGATCCTGCTGGAGACCCACGACTCGCACCGTACCGGCGCCGATATCTCCCGCATCCTGGGCCCCGTCGGCCACAAGCACGCGGGCGCGATCTGGGACGTGGTGCACCCGTGGCTCGACCACGAGGAACCGGCGGCGGCACATGCGGCGCTCGCTCCCTTCCTCGGCTATGTCCAGGTCAAGGACGTCGCATCGCGCGACGACCTCGCGCCACTGCCGCTCGGCGCGGGCGTACTGCCGCTGGCCGAGTGCCTGGCGACACTCACCGAGGAGACGTGGCTGTGCTGGGAGTACGAGAAGCGCTGGCATCCGGAGGCAGCTGACCTGCCGGGGCTGCTGGTTCCGGCACGGGAGCACCTGGAGCGCCTGCTCGCGACAGTGAGGTGAGCGCCACCCCGCCGACCAGCAGCACTGCCGCGCCCCAGCGCAGCGGGCTCACCGACTCGTCCAGCAGCAGCGCCGCCGACGACATGCCGAAGACCGGCACGAGCAGTGAGAAGGGGGCGACGGCGGAGGCGGGGTAGCGGCGCAGCAGGAAGCCCCAGGCGCCGAAGCCGAAGACCGTCGCGCCCCAGGCGACATAGACGATCGCGCCGGCGCCGCTCCAGTCCAGGGCGCGCAGCGCTTCCAGATCGGCCTGCGGGCCTTCGAAGAGCAGGGAAAGCGCGAGCAGCGGCAGTACGGGGACGGTCGAGACCCAGATCATGAAGTTCAGTGCGTCCGGCGGGGACGCCTTGCGGGTCAGCACATTGGACACGCCCCAGCAGGCCGCGGCCGCGATGACGAGCAGGAAGGCGAGGACGGGGCCCGAGGTCCCTTCGTCGACCGCGGCGAGGGCGATGCCGCACAGGGCGACCGCCATGCCCAGGACCCGTACCCTCCCCGGCCGTTCGCTGAGGACTACAGCGGCGAACAGTGCCGTGAATACCGCCTGGATCTGCACGACGAGCGAGGACAGCCCGGCCGGCATCCCGCGGTCCATGCCGATGAACAACAGCCCGAACTTCGCGACACCCAGCGCCAGTCCGACGCCGATCACCCACTTCCAGGCGACTTTTGGGCGGCCCACGAAGAAGACCGCGGGCAGCGCGGCCACCAAGAAGCGCAGGGCGGAGAAGAGCAGCGGCGGGAAGTGGCCGAGCCCGAGCTCGATGACGACGAAGTTCACTCCCCAGACCGCGGCGACCAGGACGGCGAGTGCGATGTGTACGGGACGCATGCACAGAGGATCACCGGCCCCGACCATGTAGCACCAGCGCGGATTTCTTCATGGTGGAATTGAGCGTTGCTTACGAATGCCCGCAGAAATGGAGGTCGGCCATGCTCGATCTGGGGCGACTGCGCGCACTGCACGCGGTCTCCGTCCACGGTTCCGTGGCCGCCGCTGCCATCGCCCTCGGGTACACCCCGTCCGCTGTGTCACAGCAGATCACCAAGCTGGAACGGGAGACGCGTACGACCCTGCTCGAACGGCGGGGACGGGGCGTCGCGCTCACCGAAGAGGCGCGTCATCTTGCCGCCACCGCACAGGAGTTGCTCGCCATCGTCGAGCGCGCCGAGACCACCCTGGAGGAGCGCAGGGGGCAGCCGACCGGCCGGCTCACCATCGGCGCATTCGCCTCGGCGGCCCGCGGACTGCTGCCCGGCGTGCTCGCCGAACTCGGCCGCAGGCATCCGGGGCTCGACGCCCGGATGACGGAGGTCGACCCGCATCTCTCCATCGACCTGGTGGCCCGCGGGATGATCGACCTGGCTCTGGCGCACGACTGGGACATCGCGCCGCTGCCCGCTCCCGAGGGCGTGGAACAGGCCGTCATCGGCGACGACCTGTGCGATCTCCTGGTGCCGGAGGGGCATCCGCTGGCGTCGCGTGTGTCCGTGCGCCGCGAGGATCTGGCGGGGCAGCGGTGGATCTGCCAGCCGCCGGGCACGGTCTGCCACGACTGGCTGGTCCGTACGCTGCGCGCGGCGGGCTGCGAGCCCGATCTCGCCCACCAGGCCGAGGAGTACCACACCCAGCTCGCACTGGTCGCGGCCGGGCTCGGCATCGCCTTGATCCCGCGGCTCGGCCGCGGCCCGCTGCCTGCCGGGGTGGTGGCTCTCGCCCTGGATCCGGTGCCGAAGCGACGGCTGTACGCGCTGTGGCGCACGGGCGCGGCGCGCCGCCCCGCGATCACGGCGACGGTGGAATCGCTCCAACGCCGCTGGCCGGGCGCGTAAGCCGCGGGGCGGATGCGGGGGTGCGGGTCCGCGTCCGGGCCGCCCACGCCCGAGACCGCCACCGCGTCCGGGCCGCCCACGCCCGGGACCGCCACTGCGTCCGGGCCGCCACCGTGCCCGGCACCGTCACCCGCCACCGCGTCCGGGTGACCTTTCGCGTGCCGCGCGTGCTTTCTGTTGCCACACCCTTGACCTGGCAGTAACTTTCCGGCTATCCGTGAATCCTTGGAAGTTTCCTTCAACTCCCTTGTCGAGCAAGGCCGGAAGGAGCACCCATGCACGACCGGAGCCTCTCCAGACGCACCCTCCTCACCGCGACCGCCGCGACCGCCGTCGCGGCCGGCGTCGTAGCCACCGCATCCCCCGCCCTCGCCCACCCCTCCCACCGCGACCGTCTCAAACGGCTGATCTCCCGGATGAGCCTGGAGGAGAAGGTCGGCCAGCTCTTCGTGATGCGGGTGTACGGGCACTCCGCCACCGCCCCCGACCAGGCCGACATCGATCTCAACCTCAAGGAGATGGGCGTCCGCACGGCCGCCGAGCTGGTCGCCGCATACCACGTCGGCGGGATCATCTACTTCTCCTGGGCGCACAACACCCGCGATCCGCACCAGATCGCCGATCTGTCCAACGGCATCCAGCGCGCCGGTCTCGCCCAGTCCACCCCTGTGCCGCTCCTGATCTCCACCGATCAGGAGCACGGCATCGTCACCCGGGTCGGCAAGCCCGCCACGCTCGTGCCGGGCGCGATGGCGCTGGGGGCGGGCGGGTCACGGCCCGACGCCCGCAGCGCCGCGCAGATCGCCGGGGCCGAACTGGCCGCGATGGGCATCCTGCAGAACTACGCCCCGGTCGCCGACGTCAACGTCAATCCCGCCAACCCGGTCATCGGCGTACGGTCCTTCGGCGCCGACCCGGAGGCGGTCGCCCGCCTGGTCGCCGCGCAGGTCAAGGGTTACCAGGGCGCGGGCATCGCGGCGACCTCCAAGCACTTCCCGGGGCACGGCGACACCACCGTGGACAGTCACACCGGCATCCCCGTCATTACGCACACCCGTCAGCAGTGGGAGGAGATCGACGCCCCGCCGTTCCGGGCCGCGATCGCCGCCGGCATCGACTCGATCATGACGGCGCACATCCAGTTCCCGGCCCTGGACCCGAGCAATGACCCGGCCACGCTGTCGCGCCCCATCCTCACCGGCATCCTGCGCGAGGAACTCGGCTACAACGGGGTGGTCGTCACCGACGCGCTCAATATGCAGGGCGTGCGCGACAAGTACGGAGACCACCGGGTGCCGGTGCTCGCGCTGAAGGCGGGCGTGGACCAGCTGCTCAACCCGCCGGACCTGGCCGTCGCCTGGAACGGCGTGCTCAGCGCCGTCAAGAGCGGCGAGATCAGCGTGGCACGCATCGACGAATCGATCCTGCGCATCCTCTGCCTCAAGGAGCGACTGGGCCTGTTCCGCGACCCGTTCGTCTCCCACCGGCGTCTCGATCGCACCGTCGGCGTCGGCGCGCATCTCGCCGCCGCCGACCGGATCGCGGAGCGGACGACGACGTTGCTGGTCAACGAGGGCGGGCTGCTGCCGCTGAGCCGGCGCGCGCAGCCGCAGCTCCTGGTGGTCGGCGCCGACCCGGCCTCGCCGACCGGGACGACCGGACCGCCGACCGCCGTACTGGCGAAGGCCTTCACCGAACTGGGCTTCGCCGCGACCGCGCTGTCCACCGGCATCACCCCCACCGCGGCGAAGATCGAGGAAGCGGTGGCGGCGGCGGGCGGCAAGGACGCGGTGATCGTCGGCACGTACAACGTCTCGGCGACCAGCCCTCAGCGCACCCTGGTGGCACGGCTCACCGCGACGGGGGTGCCCGTCGTCGCGCTCGCCATCCGCAATCCGTACGACATCGCACGGCTCGACGGCGTACGGGCGGCGCTCGCCGCATACTCCTGGACCGATGTCGAACTGCGCGCCGCGGCACGGGTGATCGCGGGCCGTGCCGAGCCCGAGGGACGGCTGCCCGTCCCCGTGCAGCGGGCGGACGATCCGGCCCAGGTGCTGTATCCCATCGGCCACGGTCTGTCGTTCGACTGACGTAACCGACCCGTCCCGCGCCACCGGCGCACTCCCCCCAATTGTCCCGAAACACTCCGCGCGTCTGGCGTGTGCCCGCCTCGGCGGGCCACGCTGGACCAAACCGGCCGGGGGGCCGGGGCTCGGGGGGTCCGGATGGGCACACAGCGGCGGTCCGCGGGGGCGGTGAGCGCCCTGGTTCTGGTACTGGCAGTCACGCTGGCCTCGGCGCTCTCCGCCGGCTGCCAGCAGGCGACGGGACGCGCCACAGCGGCAGGCGGCAGCGCCGTGAGCCCCACCGCCATGCCCTCCGGGTACGGCCTGGTCTTCCTCGGCGCCGGCGACTGCGGCTCACGCGGCCGCAACGTCCAGGAAGTGCCCTGCGCCGGCGAGAAGGCGGCGGCCCGGGTGATCGCCCGCCACGAAGGCCGGTACGAGGGCGGAAACGGGGGCGGAGACGAGGGCGGAAGCGGAGGCGCAGACGAGGGGCGGCCCGCGAGCGGCCCCGCCTGCCCCGCGGCCACCGACTTCGTGCTGCACATCTCCGAGAGCCGTCCGGCGGCCGACGAGGACGGCGACGGGGAGGTGGGCCGTGGATACGCCTGTATGCGCAATCTGGAGCCTCCGCATCCGGGCGACCCGGGCGAGGGCGGCGGCCCGCACACCGTCGTCGGCGACTGCGTGTACAGCGCGAGCAAGCGGCAGGTGAAGGAGACGGCCTGCGACGGATCGGGCGCGCGGGCACCGGAGTTCGAGGTGGCGTCGGCGGTGCGGAGCAGGGCGCAGTGCCCGCCGTCGACGGCGCTCTATGTGCGGCTGGGCGGTGACAAGCCGGTGGGCTGCGCCCGCCGTGTATGAGGATCACTCAACGGCGGGCACAGCCCACTCACTTCCGTGCGATGGGTTACGGCCGCAGGGCCGGCTCCCGCTCGATGTCCCGCTTGTCGAGCTTCGCGTCGTACTTCGTCAGCGGCTTCGCCTTCTCGGCGTCCTGCTGGACGGCGGCCGTGGCGACGCCCGCCCACTTCAGGATCGCGGCGGTGGCCTTCGCCTTCTGGTCCGGCACCAGGCCGGCGACGTTGGACGAGTGGTTTCCGCCGGGCGCGACGTACACATAGCTGTCGCGGCTGCCCTTGCCGACCCGGAACGGCTCGGCGCCCCACGGGTCGTTCTCGCCGTAGACGAACATCATCTGGTGGGCGTTGTGCCGGACCCACTTGTCGACGTCGTTCATCACCCACGGCTTGAAGCGCATGGGGATGTCACGCGGCACGAAGTTCCGCGGCGGCTGGTACCCGTACCGGCTCAGCCCGTCCAGGTGCGGCTGCTTGATGTCGGGCGAGCCGAGCTCGGTGCCTGCCTGGTAGTAGTACGGCGTGTACGTGCCCAGGCCCTGGTCCGTGTAGAAGGAGAAGCCGGAGATCGCGTCGATGGAGTCGTAGATCTCCTGGTCGGTGGCGGTCGCGGCGGCCGGGATCGACTCGCAGTCGGCGAGCAGGCTGTACTGCCAGAACGCCCAGGTGTAGTCGAGGACCACGGCCTCGTACGCCTTGTCGAGGCTGCCGATGGTCTTGAAGGTGTAGCCCTCGGTGGTCGCGGCCTCCTGGTACTTGGCCTCCAGCGGCGCGCGGCGCACGAGAGCCTCGCGCTGGACCGCGTTCAGCTTGTCCCGGCACTCCTTGGTGCCGACCTTCTCGAGGAACCGGTCGTACGCCGAGTCCTCCTTGTTCACCACGTCGTTGGGGGCGACGTACGCGACGACGCCGTCCATGTCCCGGGGGTAGAAGCGCTCGAAGTAGGTGGCGGTCATGCCGCCCTTGGAGCCGCCGGTGGAGAGCCACTTCTTGGCGTAGATCTTCTTCAGCGCCGTGAAAACGCGGTGCTGATCGCTGGCTGCCTGCCATATGTCCAGCTTGGACCAGTTGGCGGGATCGGGCCGAGACGGGGTGAAGAACCGATACTCCAGGGAGACCTGGTTGCCGTCGATGATCGCCGTCGGCTCACTGCGGCGCGGCGTGGTGCTCACGTTGTAGCCGGAGGTGAAGAAGACGGTGGGGCGGTTGGTGTCCTTGTGCAGCAGGGTGATCCGCTGCTTGAAGGAGCCCTTGCCCGGGTGCCGGTGGTCGACCGGCTGCGTGTAGTTGAGAACGAAGAAGCGGTAACCCGGGTACGGCTTCTCCTCGATGAGACTGATCCCCGGTATCGCGAGGATCCGGTCCTTGATGTCCGTGCCGGTCGTCGGCTCTGCGGCGGTAGCCGCACCGGCCGTCGCGCCGGCCGCGCTCACGGTGCCAATGAGCACCACGAGCGACAACAGCCATCTGAGCGCCTTGCGCATTCACCCTCCCCTTGATTCACCAGCGGTCGCGGTGAACCTAGCGGGGGCAATGCCCGGCCCGCCAGCCCCAGTTGGCACGGGTCTTCGTCAAGTGGGCGCGGAGCTCGGTCAGCAGAGGATCCAGCCGGTCGAGCGCGCGACGCCGGAGACGGCGCCGGTGGCCCGTACGCAACGGTTGAGGGCGTGGACGGTGACGGGGCCGGCGTGACGGGTGAAGGTGCCTTTGTCCCCGGCGGGGTGGCCGCCGCGCGCCTGGAGGGAGACGGACATGGCGCGCCGGGTGCCAGGCGTGTTGGAGACAGTGACGGCGCAGGCGTACTGCCGCTTCTTGTAGACGCGCAGCTCACCGGTGGCGAACTTGACGGTCTTCAGCGGCCGCCCGCTGCAGACGGAGACGACAGCGTCGGCGCGCTGTGTGCCCGGGCCTGCCAGGGTGAGGGCGGCCACAGCCATGAGCACGGCGAGGCCCTGCGCGAGCATCCGCCGCCCGAGTCGTCGACCTAGTTGTTTGTTCCCCGCCCCACCGAACACTCTCGCGCCCCCTTGTCACAGCTCCGTACATGCGTACGACGCAGGCGGGGGCCGAACGGTTGCGACGCTCACGAATCCGTCACACGGTGGAGGGCTCCTCACAGGCAATATCAGCGCCCGGTCAGCCCACCACCTTGTACAGCATCTGGCCGTCGGGCCCGATGTCGACCAGACGCAGCGCCGGGTCCTTCGAGGGCGGACCGCCCTCGACGTCCCACCGCAGGAGCCACTTCGCGTTGTAGCGGTGCAGGATGTCGAGCTGGTCCTCGCGTGACGTGTCGCGCGCGAAGAAGCGCTCAACGGCGGCGTGCCGCTCCTTCTGGTCCGGCAGGAAGATGTCGTCGAAGCCGGGGGCGACGGTGTAGATGCCGTACGCCGGAAGCACCAGACTGGTGCGGTACGTCGTCATGACGGTGTCGCCGCGCTTCACCGCCCGAGCCACCCACTCGCGGCCCTGCCAGGACGGCCAGGACTTCTCCTGTACGGCCTTGGGCAGTGCTTCACCGATGAAGACATAACCGAGGGCGGTGGACTGGGTCCATGCCCCGAACAGCAACGCGGCGCCTGTGACCGCCGCGAGGGCATTGCGGGCGAACCTGCTCCCGGCTTCCGCGATCGCGAGGGCGATGGCCAACTGCGCGGGGATGATCGCCGCGGGCAGTGCCCTGCCCCACGACCAGTGCCCGGTGAGGCCGCCGGCCGCGACCAACAGCGTGCCCAGCGCGAAGAGGATCACCAGCGGGTCGCGCTTGTCCCGCCGCCACCGGAACAGCAGGGCGACGACCCCGATGAGGGCGAGGCCGAAGCGTGCCGGCATATCGCTGTACAGCGAGTGGTGGATCTCCTCCAGCCCGTCGAAGGCGAACAGCGAGAAGAACGAGTAGTACGGCCACACGGCGATCACAGCGACGCCGAGCACGATGCCCCATCCCAGCCGCAGCCAGGTCTCCTTGGCCGGCCACGGCCGTGCGGAGAGCAGCACGGCCAGAGCCCCCAAGGTCGCGACGACCCCCGAGAACTGGTGGCTGAGCATGATCACAGCCCACATCAGGCCGAGCCCGAGGAAGGCCTTCCAAGACGCCGCCGTGCGCAGGGCCTTGGTGAGCAGCGCCCAGAAGTGGAAGGAGAGCGCGACGACAAAGGTGCTCGGGTACGAGATGACGAGCGCGAGCGAGCCGAGCTCCAGGAAACCGCTCCACGCGAGCAGCGGCGGCCCCCAGAGCAGCAGCAGGCAGAGCACGGCCAGCGCCGGCGCGAGCCGGCGTGTGCTGAGCGTCCGGGTGAACTGCCGGATACCGGTGAGCAGCAGAGGGAGCGTGATCAGGGCCGCGATCCGCAGCACCGTGAAGGCGTTCTCTCCGGTCGCCTTGGCCACCAGGGCGAGCAGCACGGTCCACGGTGAGTAGTACGGACTGTCGGTGTCGGCATCGACCTGCGGGCTGCCCGGGTGGAGCAGATCGGCGCGCAGCCGCTCGATCGTCGCGGCGTGGAGGCCGAGGTCGCCGTTCCACGGCAGTCGCTGGATCAGCAGCAGCAGAAGCACGGTCAGCAGCAGCACCGCGGACTGTACGACTGCTCGCGCGACGGCGTCGGCGCGCGAGCGGACGGGTTCGGAGGAGGGAGGGACGGGGGCCGGGCGGGGGGTGGCGAGGTCGTGGGAGCGCTGTCGCCAGCCCACGGCGGAGGACATGGTTGGCGGCGCCGAAGCGTCATCGATCTTGGGGGTGTTCACGTGCCTGCCCTTCACCGGATCCGAGCCGCCGTCAGATTGATCCTGGTTTATCAGGCATTCGGCTCCTGCTGGCGGGCGCGGAAGGCGTGTCGCGGCAGTCGGCCAACTGTCCGGTGCGCGAGGCGCCGTCCGTGAGGTTCAGGCAGGCGAGCCGGGTCACACCGGCGCGGGCTCGTCCTCCCCACATGAAGGTCCGCCACAACATCGCGACCCTCACACGGTGGCGGGCTCGTCCTCCCCTATGAAGGTCCGCCACAGTGTCGCGTACGTGCCGCCCAGCGCAAGCAGTTCCTCGTGGGTGCCGTCCTCCGCGACCCGGCCGCCGTCCATCACGATCACCCTGTCCGCGCGCGCCGCCGTCGTCAGGCGGTGGGCGACGACCAGCGTGGTGCGGCGGCCGGTGAGGCGGTCCGTGGCCTGGTTGACCTGGGCCTCGGTGGCCAGGTCGAGGGCCGCGGTCGCCTCGTCGAGCAACAGGATGTCCGGGTCGACGAGCTCGGCGCGGGCCAGGGCGATCAACTGGCGCTGGCCCGCTGAGAGGTTGCGGCCGCGCTCGGAGACCTCGTGGAGGTAGCCGCCGTCGAGGGTCGCGATCATGTCGTGCGCGCCGACGGCCCGGGCTGCGGCCTCCACCTCGGCGTCGCTCGCGCCGGGGCGGCCGTAGGCGATGGCGTCCCGGACCGTGCCCGCGAAGAGGTACGCCTCCTGCGGGACGACGCCGAGCCGGTGCCGGTACGCCGTCAGATCCAGCTCGCGCAGATCGGCGCCGTCGGCGGTGACCCGGCCGCTCGTCGGGTCGTAGAACCGCGCGACCAGCTTGACCAGCGTCGACTTGCCCGCACCGGTCTCGCCGACGAATGCGACCGTCTGACCGGCCGGGATGCGCAGATCGATGCCGGTGAGGGCGTCTTCCTCGTCGCCGTAGGCGAAGTTCACGTCCTCGAAGGCGATCTCGCCGTGCAGCGACAGCACATCGACGGGCTCCTTCGCGGCGGCGGTCGACGTCGGCTCCTGGAGCAGTTCCTGGATGCGCCTGAGCGACACCGTCGCCTGCTGGTAGCCGTCGAAGACCTGGGACAGCTGCTGCACCGGCGCGAAGAACAGATCGATGTACAGCAGATACGCGACGAGCGCGCCGGCGGTCAGGGTGCCCGCTTCGATCCGGCCGGCGCCGACGATCATCACGGCCGCCGCGGCCACCGAGGACAGCAGCTGGACGAAGGGGAAGTAGACCGAGATCAGCCACTGGCCACGGACCCGCGCCTGGCGGTAGCTGTCGCTGCGGGCGGCGAACCGGTCCGCGCCGTCGCGCTCGCGCCGGAACGCCTGGACGATCCGCAGTCCGGACACGGACTCCTGGAGGTCGCCGTTGACGACGCTGATGCGCTCACGGGCCAGTTCGTACGCCTTCACGCTCTGCTTGCGGAAGAAGTGGGTGCCGAAGATCAGTACCGGCAGGGTCGCGAAGACCACCAGCGCCAGCTGTACGTCGATGACGAGCAGGGCGACCATGATGCCGAAGAAGGTCACCACCGAGACGAACGCGGTGACCAGGCCGGTCTGCAGGAACGTGGACAGGGCGTCCACGTCCGTCGTCATCCGCGTCATGATCCGGCCGGTCAACTCGCGCTCGTAGTAGTCGAGTCCGAGCCGCTGGAGCTGCGCGAAGATCTTCAGGCGCAGGGAGTAGAGGATCCGCTCGCCGGTGCGGCCCGTCATCCGGGTCTCGCCGATCTGCGCGGCCCACTGCACGACGACGGTCACCAGCGCGAGCGCGGAAGCCGCCCACACCGCGCCGAGCGCCATCCGGCTGACGCCCTCGTCGATGCCGTGCCTGATCAGTATGGGAAGCAGCAGGCCCATGCCGGCGTCGACGGCCACCAGCAGCAGGCTGACCAGCAGCGGCAGGCCGAAGCCGCGCAGCAGGCGGCGCAGCCCGTACTCGTGCTCGGGGAGCACGGCGCGGGCCTCGTCGACGGCGGGGGTGCCGTCGGCCGGGGGCAGCGCCTCGACCTGGGCGAGCAGTTCGGGCGTCGCGCCGGGGATGGGGGTACCTCCCGTGCCGGAGGCTACGGGGGACGATGACTCGACGTTTTCCTCGCGCTCCCACAGCCTGGGCGTGAGGCCGCGCTCGGCGTCGAACTCGGCGTCCAGCTCGTCCCGTACGGAGTGGTCCTCTTCCGGTTCCGCGGCCGGCAGCGGTGTGTGCCCCGGCGATACGCCGCCGAGCTCGTCGGGGTCGGTCAGCAGCCGCCGGTACAGGGCCGAGCGGCGCGTCAGCTCCTCGTGCGTGCCGATGTCGGCGAGCCGTCCGCCGTCCAGCACGGCGATGCGGTCGGCGAGGCCGAGGGTGGAGCGGCGGTGGGCGATCAGCAGGGTCGTACGCCCGGCCATGACCGATCTGAGCGCCTCGTGGATCTCGTGCTCGACGCGTGCGTCGACGGCCGATGTGGCGTCGTCGAGGAGGAGCAGCCGGGGGTCGGTGAGGATCGCGCGGGCGAGCGCGATGCGCTGGCGCTGGCCGCCGGAGAGGGTGAGGCCGTGCTCGCCGACCTTGGTGTCGTAGCCGCCGGGCAGCTCGGCGATGAAGCGGTCGGCCTGCGCGGCGCGCGCCGCGGTCTCGATCTCTTCCTGGGTGGCGTCCGGCTTTCCGTAGGCGATGTTCGCGCGCACCGTGTCGGAGAAGAGGAAGCTGTCCTCCGGCACGAGCCCGATGGCCGCGCGCAGCGAGTCGAGGGTCAGCTCGCGCACATCGTGACCGCCGACCAGGAGCGCGCCGTGCGTCACGTCGTAGAAGCGGGGCAGCAGCAGCGAGACGGTGGACTTGCCGCTGCCGGAGGAGCCGACGACGGCGACGGTCTCGCCGGGCCTGATCTCCAGTGAGAAGCCGTCGAGGACGGGGCGCTCCTCGTCGTAGCCGAAGGTCACGTCGTCGAACTCGACGGTGGCGGGGGCGTTTGCCGGGAGCTCCTTCGTGCCGTCCTTCATGGTCGGCTCGGTGTCGATCAGCTCCAGTACGCGTTCCACGCCGGCCCGCGCCTGCTGTCCGACGGTCAGCACCACGGCGAGCATCCGGACCGGGCCGACGAGCTGCGCGAGATAGCTGGAGAAGGCGACGAACGTGCCCAGCGTGATCTGGCCGCGGGTGGCGAGCCAGCCGCCGAGCGCCAGCATCGCGACCTGTCCGAGCGCGGGGACGGCCTGGAGGGCGGGGGTGTACTTCGCATTGAGCTTGATGGTGCGCAGCCGCCCCGCGAAGAGCTTCCGGCTCACCTCGCGCAGCTTGCCGGTCTCCTGGTCCTCCTGCCCGAAGCCCTTGACGACGCGTACGCCGGAGACGGCGCCGTCGACGACGCCCGCGACGGCGGCGGCCTGGCTCTGCGCGTACCAGGTGGCGGGGTGCAGCCGGGTGCGGCTGTGCTTGGCGATGAACCAGAGGGCGGGGGCGACGGCGATCGCGATCAGGGTGAGCGGCAGCGACAGCCACGCCATGATCACCAGGGAGATGAGGAAGAGCAGGATGTTCCCGATCGTCATCGGGAGCATGAAGAGCAGGCCCTGGATGAGCTGAAGGTCGCTGGTGGCGCGGCCGACGACCTGTCCGGTGGACAGTTCGTCCTGGCGGCGTCCGTCGAGGCGGGTGATGGTCCCGTACATCTCGGTACGGAGGTCGTGCTGGACGTCGAGCGCGAGGCGGCCGCCGTAGTAGCGGCGGATGTAGGTGAGGACGTAGACGACGAGGGCGGCGGCGATCAGCAGGCCGGTCCAGAGGGCGAGAGAGCTCGTCCGGTCGGCGATGACGTCGTCGATGACGACCTTGATGATCAGGGGGACGAGCGCCATGACGGCCATGCCGACCAGCGAGGAGCCGAGCGCGAGTATGACGTTGCGCCGGTACCTCCAGGCATATCCGGACAGCCGCCGCGCCCACCCCTGATCTGCCGACTGCTCTGCCGACGCCACGTGGTGCCTCCCGTTTTGATCTGGTCTACCGGAAGGCACCAACGCGGCGAGCAGCGGATTTCATCCCGCCGCAACAATTCGGTGGATCAGCGGGTGGCGGGGACCGCATCCCTCGGGGCCGTCTCCGGGGTGCCCGGCAGGGCCTCCTGCGGGACGGCGGGCGGCGCGAAGACCTCGGCCGTCGCGGTGGCCGCGGGGGCCAGGTCCTTGTGGACCGCGCGGGCGACCCTCTGGATGGTGTCGACGCCGTACTGCATGGAGCTGTTGTCGTGCGTCAGCACGGAGATCGTGTAGCTGTGACCGCCGCTGGTGAAGGCGCCGATGCTGTGTACGCGCCAGCCGTGCGTGGCCCGCGAGAGCCAGCCGTTCTTGATCTGGATGCGGGCGGTGCTCGGGGCGCCGGCCGAGACGCCCCAGCGCTGCGAGGGCACAACCTTGTACATCAGGCCGAGGGTGTAGCCGCGCGAGGCGTCGGTGAGAACGGTGTTCTTCAGGGCCAGCAGATTCAGCAGCAGCATCTGGTCGCCGGCGCTGATCTGGGTGAGGCCCCAGTAGCCGCCCGAGCCGGGGATGGTGCGGGACATCTTGGCGACGTTGAGGAAGCCCTGGATCTTGGTGACGCCGAGCTGCTTCCACAGCGCGCTGGTGGCGGCGTTGTCCGACTTGGTGATCATGTCGGAGGCAAGCTGCTTCTCGCGGTCGGTCAGCTGACGACCGGTCTTCTGCGCGTCCCACAGGAGCGTCGTCAGGACGGTGACCTTGACGACGCTGGCGGAGTCGTAACGGTCGCCGATCCGCAGCCCGCAGGTGGTGTTCGTGGTGTTGTCGCGCACGGCGACGGCGGTGGTGGAGGCGCGGCCCGCGAGCGAGGCGGTGATGTCCTGGGTCAGCTTGGCGGCGAGTCCCGACTTGCCGGAGGTGCAGCTGACCGTCGGCGTCGCCGCGGCCGCGGGCGTCGCGCCCGCGGCCAGCGGCACGAGCACACCCGCGGCGAGGGCCGCGGCGGCGGCACGGGCGCGCCGGGATACGCGGCCCGTCCTGCGGCCCGTTATTCGGTGGTGAGTCATGGAGGCTTTCCGTCCCCTTGTGCTGAAGGGCGTGCGCTTTTTCAGCGCACCCGCTCCACATGACTCACGAGTGGCCGAAAAGTTGTACGGCGTCAGTGGTTGTACGGGAGCCGAACCGTCAGCCGGTACAGCCTGGTGATCTGGGAGGCGTTCTGGTTGTCGTCGCCGGCGAGCAGGAGCCGGAGCCGGCCGCCGGGGCCGTGCGAAGTGACGGCCAGGGCCTCGATGTTGTCGAGGAGGGGATTGGGCTGGGGCTGCTTGGCGGGCGCGCCGAGGGAGGGGCGCTGCGGCCGGCCGCCACCGCGGACGCTCCTGCAGGCACGTCGGCTGCGAGGTGGATCAGGCGTCTTCGGGATCCAGCTCGAACGTGAAATAGATGCTCAGCATGTAGGGCTCGTCCTCGTCGTGGAAGAAATCCCACGACACGTCTGACAGGCGGACTCTTTGTTCCCGCACCCACTCATGGGCTTTCCTGAAGGCTTCCGCGGCAGTTGTGGCGGGGAACAGCTTCCTGGCGATGGGATGCACCCCGGTCTCAGCGTCCGAGTCGTCGAAACCCTCCGGAACGTCCAGGCAGAAGTTGGGATCCAGCACCATGGAGTGCGCCCTCTCCAGTCGGTTTACCAGTACGAGTCGACAGAGGCTGATCCTCTGAGCACGACGCTCGGTAAGACCGCCGCACACCCGGACGGGTTGCTTCTGTCGACCACGCGGCGGTGCCGCAGCCGGTGGAGGCGATGATCCAAACGACACGGCCCAGAGGCCGGTGCGGTGTCCGCCGCTGATCAACCCGTCAGGCGTCGAAGCGGCGGCGAGAGGCCTCGATGTGACCGAGGTACTGGTGGGTCCAGTCGCACAGTCCGTCGATCGTCACCCGCAGGGCATGGCCCGGCTCGGTGAGGGTGTACTCGACCCGCGGCGGCACGACGGGGTGCACCGTCCGCTCGACCAGGCCGTTGCGCTCCAGCATGCGCAGGTTCTGGGTGAGCATCTTGTGGCTGATGCCCTCGATCTCGTTCCGCAGCTCGCCGAAGCGCAGGGTGCGCTCCCCCAGAGCCTCGATGATCAGGAGCGCCCACTTGTTGGCGACGTCCGAGAAGATCTCCCGCGCCAGAGAGTCCGCGCGCCTCAGGTCCGCTTCGTCGGGCGAGCCCGTGAACTGCTTGGTCACCATAAGGTTCCCCAGTCACTGAAAAGTGCGTTCTTCCATGTCAGCGGCCACTCTCCTACGGTTCCTGAGTAACCACAAGAGAGCAGATGCGTCGTGGCTGGGTGGAAGCGAGCCCACGCGCTCTCATGACAAGGAGGCAGGCAGCATGGCCATCACCCTGGTAAACCCCAACGGATTGCCGGAAATCGACGCCTACCGGCAGGTGTCGATCGCGACCGGGTCGAAGCTGGTCTTCATCGCCGGCCAGGTCGCCTGGAACGTCGACGGGGTCACGGTCGGCGAAGGCGACCTCGCCGCTCAGGTCGAGCAGTGCTACCTCAACGTCGGCACCGCCCTGGCCGGGGTCGGCGGGTCCTTCGACGACGTGGCGAAACTGACCGTCTACGTCGTCGACTGGACCCCCGACAAGATGCCCCTGCTCATGGAGGGGCTCGGTCGGGCGGCCGCGAAGCTGGGTGTCACCGCGACACCCCCTGCCTCGCTGCTGGGCGTTGCGGCACTGGACGTACCCGAGCACCTGGTCGAGATCGAAGCCACCGCCGCCATCGACTGAACAGGCGCTCTTCGCCCCGGGGCTGCCCGGCCCCGGCGGCCGCCGCGGCACGAGGGCCGGGCACGAAAGGCAGCGAGATATCGAGGTGGGAGGCCATGGGCCCGAGATTTGAGGCCGGCGGTCCACCCCGCACCGGTGCTGTCTGTACCGGCTGGGACACTCCCACCATGGACACCACACCGGAGCAAATGAGCTCCCGGACAGCGGCCGGATGGACCATCGCGGTCGCGGGCCTCGGAGCACTCACCGGCTTCGTCTGGGACGGGCCGTTCCTCGCCGTCACCTGCGCCCTTTCCCTGGGAGGCGGCGGCGCCCTGGCCACGGTCCTGTCCCGCCGTCGAATGATCGCAACCATTCGGGAAGGACAGGGGAAGGCCGCCGCACTCGGGTACGCCGATGGAATCGCGGACATGATGGTGCTGGGGATATCCGCGTACAGGGCATCCGTCTTCCCGCTGTCCGGCCCCGACGCAGTAGACCCAGCCGAGCGCACGGCGCGCCGTAAGGCCGCCTACCAACTCACGGCCGCCGACGGGCTGCCCCACCACATTCGTGAGGCCGCGGCCGCCGCTCTCGAAGCGATCGACGACGCGCGTGACCGCGACACCCAGTCCGCCATCGAGGACCTCATGAAGGCCGTCCACGGGCAGCGCCGCGGCACGTGACCGCAGCCTCGCGGTCACGCCTGCCTGCCACTTGAGCCCCACCGTATCGAAGCCAGCCGCCGTCAGGGCACCCGCCAACTCCGCGCCAGCATCCGCGGCGTCCCGCCAGCCCGCCAGCCCGCCAGCCCGCCACATAGTCCACCCCACGCACCCACACCACGTCGTCAGGGTCGAACGGCTGGCTCTCGAAACCCGCGTCTTCCGGGTCCTGCATCTGTCTCAAGTCCCTTCCCTGTGTGCTGGCTTGACTCCAACCATCAGGGGCTCGTCGAGCGTGGGCACGACGATGACCCCGGTACCATGGGCACCAGGGTTCTGATCAAGGCCCTCATCGTTCAATGACGCCTCGTCGACCATGCTCGACGACGACACCGGATTTCGGTGCTGCATCGCCGGGGCCTCGCTCGAAGCACTGTTGAAACCCCACTCTGCCTGACAAGAACCGTCTCGTGCTTGGGCGGGTAGGGCCACTCGATCGCGCCCTCGGGCACGAGTTCGCTCAAGCCGCGTCCCCCAGGTCCTCGTAACTGTCCACGTTCCCCGGCCGTTCAGACATGGCCTGGCCCCGCTGCCTCGGGGGATGGGGCAGCGGGGCCAGGGATCAGAGGGACGGCTCAGGCGTGCGTCGGGGCGAACATCCGCAGGACAGCGGGGAGCACGACCACCGACGGGCCCGGCTCCGTGAGCGCCTTGCCCAGGTCTTCCGTCAGGGACTCCGGGGTCGTACGGACCGCAGGCACTCCGAAGGACTCCGCCAGCGCCACAAAGTCCGGGCGGGACAGTTCCGTCGCCGTCGGCTCGCCGAAGGCGTCCTTCATGTACTCGCGCAGGATGCCGTAGCCGCCGTCGTCCACGATCAGCCAGGTGACCGGGAGGTCGTACTGGCGCGCCGTGGCCAGTTCCGCGATCGAGTACATCGCGCCGCCGTCGCCGGAGACCGCCAGGACAGGACGGCTGCGGTCGGCGGCCGCGGCGCCCAGCGCCGCCGGGTAGCCGTAGCCGAGGCCGCCCGCGCCCTGGGCCGAGTGCATCGTGTTCGGGTGGCGGGCGTCGAAGGCGGACCAGGCCCAGTAGGCCAGGATCGTCATGTCCCAGAAGCTGGGCGAGCTGTCCGGCAGGGCCTCGCGTACGGACGCCAGCACCTGCTGTTCCAGGGGGAGGTCCTGGGACGCGATTCGTTCGCGGACCTGCGTCAGGACCGTACGGACACGCTCCGCCGCCGCCCGGTCCTCGCGCTCCTCCACCGTCTCCAGCAGCGCGGACAGCGCCAGGCGCGCGTCCGCGTGGATGCCGAGGCCCGGGTGATTGGACTCCAGCTTGCCCGCGTCCGCCTCGATCTGGATGACCCGGCCGCGCGGCGCGAACGTGTGGTAGTTCGAGGAGAGTTCGCCCAGGCCGGAGCCGACCACGAGCAGGACGTCCGCCGACTCGAGGAAGTCCGTGGTGTGGCGGTCCTCCAGCCAGGACTGGAGTGACAGCGGGTGCTCCCAGGGGAACGCGCCCTTGCCGCCGAAGGTCGTGACGACCGGGGCGTCCAGCTTCTCCGCGAGCGCGAGGAGCTTGCCGGACGCGTCGGAGCGTACGACTCCGCCGCCCGCGATGATCGCCGGGCGGGAGGCGCGAGACAGCAAGTCGGCTGCCACCGCGGTCAGTTCGGGGCGCGGCACGACCTCGTCCGGGGTCGCGTCCATCGCCGTGACGACCGGCAGCGTCGTCTTCGCCAGAAGAACGTCCTGGGGGATCTCCACCCACACCGGGCCGTGCGGAGCCGTCAGCGCCGACTTCCACGCCGCCGCGATCGCCGAGGGGATCTGCGAAGCCGTACGCACGATGTGCACGGACTTCACGATGTCGCGGAACGACGCCTGCTGGTCGCGCAGTTCGTGAAGATAGCCGTGGCGGCCGCCGCCAAGACCGGCCGTCGGCACCTGACTGCCGATCGCCAGCACGGGCGCCGAAGCCGCCGCCGACTCCTGGAGCGCGGCCAGCGACATCAGCGCACCCGGGCCGGTAGAGAGCAGCAGCGGGGCCACTTCACCCGTCAGACGGCCGTACGCGTCGGCGGCGAAGCCCGCGTTGTTCTCGACGCGCAGTCCGACGTACGAGAGCGAGGAGCGGCGCAGCGCGTCGAACATGCCCAGCGCGTGCTGGCCGGGCAGGCCGAAGACCGTCGTCGCGCCCAGGCCCTGGAGCGTCTCGACCACGAGGTCACCCCCGTTGCGGCCGGGCGGCGGGTTCAGCGCGGCCGCGGTCTGCGCCTCGGTCGGCCGCAGGACCAGGTCGTGATCGTGGGTCATCGGGTCTCCGCGATCTGGCGGGACATGATCGTGGTCAGCTCGTACGCCGTGTGGGACGCCGCGACCGAGGTGATCTCGGCATGGTCGTACGCGGGCGCGACCTCGACGACATCCGCCGACACGAGGTTGCAGGAGGCCAGACCGCGCAGGATCTCCAGCAGCTCGCGGGAGGTCATGCCCCCCGCCTCGGGCGTGCCGGTGCCCGGGGCGTGGGCCGGGTCGAGGCAGTCGATGTCGATGGAGATGTAGAGCGGGCGGTCACCGATGCGCTGACGCAACTGGTCGGCGACCTCGTCGGCGCCCCGGCGGTAGACGTCGGAGGAGGTGACGATGCCGAAGCCCATCTTCTCGTCGTCGGTCAGGTCCTGCTTGCCGTACAGGGGACCGCGGATACCGACGTGCGAGAGCGCCTCGGTATCGAGGATGCCCTCCTCGACGGCCCGGCGGAACGGCGTGCCGTGGGTGTACTCCGCGCCGAAGTACGTGTCCCAGGTGTCCAGGTGCGCGTCGAAGTGGAGCAGGGCGACCGGGCCGTGCTTCTTGGCGACCGAGCGCAGCAGCGGCAGCGCGATGGTGTGGTCGCCGCCGAGCGTCATCAGCCGCGCGCCGGTGCCCAGCAGGTCGTCGGCCGCGGCCTCGATCGTCTCGACGGCCTCGTTGATGTTGAACGGGTTCGCGGAGATGTCACCCGCGTCCGCGACCTGCGCGAGAGCGAAGGGCGAGGCGTCCTGCGCCGGGTTGTACGGGCGCAGGAGCCTCGACGCCTCGCGGATCGCGTTACCGCCGAAGCGCGCGCCGGGCCGGTAGGAGACCCCGGAGTCGAAGGGAACACCGACCACGGCGACATCGGCGCGGCCGACCTCGTCGAGCCGGGGCAGCCGGGCGAACGTGGCGGGTCCGGCGTACCGCGGGATACGGGACGAGTCGATCGGGCCGCGCGGTTGCTCGGTGCTGCTCATGTGAATTGCCTTCTTTCCTACGCTTCGTTGCGGTTTGACTCTAGCTGTGGGCGCTAGCTGGGGACAGCGGCGGGCTCGGCCGGGGCCTCAGCCTCGGCGCCCGGGCGGCCGGCCAGCCGCTCGCGCCAGTTCGCCAGGATCGCCTCGTCCGTCGGCTGGGTGCACAGGCTGACGATCACGTACGCGGCGAACGAGGCCAGCAGGCCGTAGTAAATGGGCTCGGTCGCGAGGATCGAGTACTTCGCCATCAAGGCAATCACGGCCCCGCCGCCGACGACGACTCCGGCGAGCGCTCCGTAGACCGTGCCGCGCTTCCACAGCAGACCGCCGAGGATGGGCACCAGCAGACCGGCGACGAGGAGGTTGTACGCGACGGTCAGCGCCTCGATGACGTTGTTCAGAGCGATGGCGATGCAGATGACGGCGACGCCCATGATGAGGATGAAGGCGCGGTTGCCCTTGACCTCGTCGTGCGGATCGTCGCCACGCGCCGAGACCACGCCGCGCAACCGCGACCAGATGTCGTTGTTGGCGACGGTGGCGCAGGCGATGAGCGCGCCGGAGGAGGTGGACATCACCGCGGCGAGCGCGGCGGCGAGCACCAGGCCGCGTACGCCCATGGGGAGTTCGTCCTTGACGATGGTGGCGAAGGCGTCGTCCGCGTTGCCCAGCTTCGGGTAGAGCACCTTGGCCGCGGTGCCGATGACCGCGCCGGCCAGGGCGTAGACGAGACAGTAGGTGCCGGCGACGGTGCCGCCCCAGCGGGCGACCTTGTCGGTGCGGGCGGTGAAGACGCGCTGCCAGATGTCCTGACCGATCAGCATGCCGAAGGTGTAGATCAGGACGTACGTGAAGATCGTCTCGCCGCCGATGCCGAGCGGCGCGAAGTACTCGTTCGGCAGCTGGGCCTTCATCTGGGCGAAGCCGCCCGCCTTGACGACCGCGATGGGCAGCAGGAGCAGCAGTACGCCGACGGTCTTGACGACGAACTGCACCATGTCGGTGAGGGTGATCGACCACATGCCGCCGAGCGCGGAGTACGCGACGACGATCGAGCCGCCGAGGATGATCGCGACGGTGCGGTTCATGTCGAAGAGGACGTCGAAGATCGTGGCGTACGCGATGGTCGAGGTGACCGCGAGCATCAGGGTGTACGCCCACATCACGACGCCGGTGATGATGCCGGCCTTGCCGCCGTAGCGCAGGTCGAGCATCTCGGAGACGGTGTAGACCTTGAGGCGGGCGATGCGCGCGGAGAAGAAGATGCTCAGCGCGAGCAGCCCGAGGCCGATGGCGAAGACCATCCAGGCGCCGGAGAGGCCGTACTTGTAGCCGAGGCCCACGCCGCCGATGGTGGAGGCGCCGCCGAGAACGATGGCGGCCATGGTGCCGGAGTACATCCAGGGGCCGAGCCGGCGGCCCGCCACCAGGAACTCGCTCTTGGACTTGGCGCGGCGCATGCCCCACCAGCCCATGCCGAGCATGCCGGCCAGGTAAACGACGATTACTGCATAGTCGACAGCCATCGGCTTCCTTTCGTCTCGTCCCCCGGGTCCTCAGGTCTTGTGCGACGACGGTAGGTGGCCGGAAAGCATCGCTGAAGTGTACGTTTCATCCATTCTTGACGCCGCCTATGGATGGACTGTCCATGCCGGAGATCACAGCAGCCCCACCGACCCCACCGATCCCTCTCGCCGCGCTGCTCGCCCGCGAGGAACTCGGTCTGCGGCAGATCGCCGGGCCGGTGGAGGCGGGCGCGGCGGTGCACATGGTGCACACGTCCGAGATGGCGGACCCCTATCCGTATCTGCTCGGCGGCGAGCTGCTGCTGAGTGCGGGGGTACTGCTCAAGGACCCCGACATGTACGTCTCGCGCATCGTGCAGGCGGGGGCGGCGGCGCTGGGCTTCGGAGTGGCGCCGGTGTACGACACGGTGCCTCAGGCGCTGATCGAGGCGTGCGACCGGCATGGGCTGCCGCTGCTCGAAGTGCCGCCGAAGACGACTTTCACGGCGGTGGCGCGTGCGGTGTGGCGCCTGATGGCGGAGGCGCGCCACCGGGAACTGCGCCGGGTGACCCAGGCCCAGCAGGGCCTCGCCGCGGCGGCGGCCCGCCCGGACCCGGTCCCCGCGGTCCTGCACCAGCTGGCGTCCCGCCTGGGCGGCCAGGCGTCGCTGCTGGCCCCGGACGGAACGGAACTCTCGTCGTCGGGCCGCGCGCCGAGCCCGGACGCGGAGGCGGCGCTGAGGCGGCTGGCGCGGGTGGTGAAACCGCTGCCGGGAACGCCGAGGGACGACGCGGGGCAGGCAGGGCCCGTGCCCGCGTCCGCCAGTGACGCCATTCCCGGCGCGCAGCTCGCCGCCTATGCCCTCGGCGGGCACCAGGGGCTCGTCCTCGGGCTCGCCACCCCCGTGCGCGAGGCCGGCGACCACACCGTCGCCGGAGTCGCCGTCGTCCTCCTCTCGCTGCTCACCGCGCCCCACCAGGGCGCCGACAGCAGCGGGCGCAGCGCCGCGCTCGTACGGCTGCTGCTCGGGGCGGGGGCCGCAGAGGCCGCGGCGCTGCTGGGGGCCGAGCGGTGGACCGTCGTCCACGCACGCGGCGGGAGCGGCACCCCCTTCGCCGCGTCCGCGCTCGGCGCCGCGCTCGGCAGCGCGCTCGTCGACCCGGCCGACGACGGGACCGTACGGATCCTGCTGCCGGCCGACCGCGAGGTCACCCCGCAGCCCGGCTGGGTGCTCGGCGTGAGCGCCCCCGTCCTCCCAGAAGAGCTCGCCGCCGCCGACACCCAGGCCGCCAGGGCCGTGCACCGGGCCGCCGCCACCCACACTGACCTGGTCAGGCACCGCGGCACCTCGCTCGCGGCGCTGCTGGCCCCCGAGGAGGCGGCCGCCCACGCCCGGCTGCGTCTCGCCCCGCTCGCGGACTCTCCAGCTCTGCTCGACACCCTGCGCAACTGGCTTTCGCTGCACGGCAGTTGGGACCGCACCGCCGCGGCGATGGAAATCCACCGCAACACCGTCCGCCAGCGCATCGCCCGCTGCGCGACCCTGCTCGACGAGGACCTGGACGACGCGGACGTACGCATGGAGCTCTGGTTCGCGCTGCGCTCGCTGTGACGCGTACGACCGTCCCCCACCCTGGACAGCCCCGGTGACCGCCGGGTAACTTTGTCTGAGCAAGCGCTTAGTTGCACCATCAATTGAGCAACCACGATGGCGCTGAACCACCTCTGCCGGGAGCGGTGGCGGTTCAGCCGCAAAGGGAAGGGGGGCGTCCCCGTGCGCCGTACCGTTTTCAACGAGGACCACGAGGCGTTCCGCGAGACCATCCGCGCCTTCATCGAGGCCGAGGTCGTCCCCGTCTACGACGAGTGGTTCGCGGCCGGCCAGGCGCCCCGCGACTTCTACTACAAGCTCGGTGAGCTGGGCGTCTTCGGCATCAACGTCCCCGAGGAATTCGGCGGCGCGGGCCTGGACACGCACAAGTTCGAGGCCGTGCTCTACGAGGAGACCTCCCGCGCGGGCGTCAACTTCGGCGGCTCCGGCGTCCATGTGCTGCTCGCCCTGCCGTACATCAAGCTGCTCGCCACCGACGAGCAGAAGAAGCGCTACCTCGAGAAGTTCGTCACCGGCGAGGCGATGTGGGCCCTGGCGATGACCGAGCCGGGCACCGGCTCCGACGTCGCGGGCATGAAGACCACGGCCAAGCTCTCGGAGGACGGCACGCACTACGTCCTCAACGGCGCCAAGACCTTCATCACCGGTGGTGTGCACGCCGACCGCGTGATCGTGTGCGCCCGCACCTCCGCCCCGCGTGAGGACGACCGCCGCTTCGGCATCTCGCTGTTCGCGGTGGACACCAAGTCGGAGGGCTACTCGGTCGGCCGCAAGCTGGACAAGCTCGGCCTGCGCACCTCCGACACCGCCGAGCTGGCCTTCGTCGACGTGAAGGTACCGGTCGAGGACCTGCTCGGCGAGGAGAACAAGGGCTTCTACTACCTCGGCCAGAACCTGCCCTCCGAGCGCTGGGGCATCGCGTTCGGCGCGTACGCGCAGGCCAAGGCCGCCGTCCGGTTCGCCCAGCAGTACGTGCAGGACCGCACGGTCTTCGGCAAGCCGGTCGCCTCCTTCCAGAACACCAAGTTCGAACTGGCCGCCTGCCAGGCCGAGGTGGACGCCGCCGAGGCCGTGGCCGACCGTACCCTGGAGGCCCTGGACGCGGGCGAGCTGTCCGCCGCGGAGGCCGCGTCCGCGAAGCTGTTCTGCACCGAGGTGGCGCACCGCGTCATCGACAAGTGCCTCCAGCTGCACGGCGGTTACGGCTACATGAACGAGTACCCGATCGCCCGCCTGTACGCCGACAACCGCGTCAACCGCATCTACGGCGGCACCAGCGAGGTCATGAAGTCCATCATCGCCAAGTCGATGGGCCTGTAGGTTCCGTCCGTGAACCAAGCGCTCGACGACCTGCTCGATCTGCTCGACCTGGAGCAGATCGAGCAGAACATCTTCCGCGGCCGGTCCCGGTCCGCGGTGGTCCCGCGCGTCTTCGGCGGGCAGGTCGCGGCCCAGGCTCTCGTCGCCGCGGGCCGCACCGTGCCCGACGGCCGCACGGCCCACTCCCTGCACTCGTACTTCCTGCGCATGGGCGACCCGGGCGCGCCGATCGTCTACACGGTCGACCGGATCCGCGACGGCCGCTCCTTCACCACACGCCGGGTGGTGGCCGTGCAGCACGGGCAGCCGATCTTCCATCTCTCGGCGTCGTTCCAGACGTACGAGGAGGGGCTGGAGCACCAGGCGGAGATGCCGACCGCGCCGGACCCGGAGACGCTGCCGACGGCGGCCGAGATGCTGCCGCGCTACGCGGACCGCTTCGTCGATCCGGGCGTGGTCGACCGTTTCCTGGAGGCACGGGCGGCGGTCGATCTCCGGTACGTCGACGCCCCGCCGTACGGAACGGTCGGCGAGGCGCGCGAGCCGCGCTCGCAGGTCTGGTTCCGGGCGAACGGCAAGCTCGCCGACGACCCGCTGCTGCACGTCTGCCTCGCCACGTACGTCTCCGACATGACGCTGCTCGACTCGGTGCTGCTCGCGCACGGCCGCGGGGGCTGGGCGGTCGGCGATGTGGTGGGCGCGTCGCTCGACCACGCGATGTGGTTCCACCGCCCCTTCAGGGCGGACGAGTGGCTGCTCTACGACCAGGAGTCACCGTCGGCGTCCGGCGGCCGGGGTCTGGGCCAGGCGCGGATCTACACGCAGGACGGGCGGCTGGCGATCACCGTCATCCAGGAGGGCGTCGTTCGCGTACCCCGCGCCTGAGGACGGTCAGGCGGCGGGCGTGTGCGCCGCTCCGCCGTCAGCCGTCGGGCGTCAGCCCTGGGACGTCAGCCCCGCCGCGTCCAGCAGGTACTCGGCCATCGGGTCGTAGAAGCGGGGATCGGTGACGTGGTCGTCCAGGGGCACCACCACCTGGAGGGTTCCCTCCGCCTCCCCGATGAAGAGCGCGGGGTCGTTGCAGTCCGCGTACCCGGCGGAGTCCAGACCCCGCTGTCCCGCGCACCCGGCCCAGCCGTGGTCCGCCACCACCAGATCGGGCTGCGGGCGGCCCTCCCGCTCGAGCGCGTCCAGGATCGCGGCCATGGGCGCCGGGGAGTGCGTGTGCCACAGGGTCGCGCCGCGCTCCAGCATCGCGATGTCCGCGAACTGGAACACCATGCCCTCGTCGGCGGTGAGCCCGCCCGGAATCCGTACGATCTCGCACCCGGCGGCCCGCAGCGCGTCGGCGGTCTGTCTGTGGACATCCAGCAGCCCGCCGGGATGCCCGGTCGCGAACAGCACCCGCTCCTGCCCGGCGGCGGCCTTGCGCAGCCGGGCGGCCAGCCGGTCCAGGGCATCGACGGTCAGCTCGGGGTCGATGGTGTCCTGCCCGGCCCGGTGCTGGGGATCGTCGTTGACACCGCACCGCTCGGCCATCACGGCGAGCACATCCTGCTCATCGGTCCACCGGTCGCCGAGCTCCAGGCCGAGCCAGAAGTGACGGTCGCCGTTGGCGAGCTTGCGGTAGTGGGAGAGATTGTTGTCGCGTGGGGTGGCGACGTCGCCGGCGATACGTGTGCGGACGAGGTGGTCGACAAGGGCGGCACGGCTGGGTATCGGCATGAGCCCATTGTGCCGTCCGCAACGCCCGCGGCGCCCTGCGTCCCGAACGTTGGACGACAGCGGCGGGCGACTGGGCAGAACCCCAGGTCCTCAGCCCGCCAGTGACGCGAACGCCCCGTGTGCCAAGCGCCGCAGCAGTGTCTCCGTCGCCGCGCGGCCCGGCAGGCCGCCGCCGTACGAGCCCAGGTGCGGCGTGGAGTTGAGCAGGCCGAACACCGCGTGGACCGCCGCTCTGGCCTCCGACTCCGCTACGTCCGGGTGGAGTTCACGGACCGCCGTGACCCACAGCTCGACGTACTGCCGCTGCAACTGCCGCACCAGCTTGCGGTCGGTGTCGCGCAGCCGGTCCAGCTCGCGGTCGTGGAGCGTGATCAGCGGACGGTCGTCGAGCGCGAAGTCGATGTGCCCGTCGATGAGCGAGGCGAGCAGCAACTCGGGGTCGGCCGGCGCCTCCTCGACGCGGAGCCGGCCGCCGCTCAGCAGGCGTTCGCTGATGCCCACCAGCAGCTCCGCGAGCATCGCGTCCTTGCCGGGGAAGTGGCGGTACAGGCCGGGTCCGCTGATGCCGACGGCCGCCCCTATCTCGTCGACGCCGACGCCGTGGAAGCCGCGCTCGGCGAACAGGCGCGCGGCCGCCTTGAGGATCTGTTCGCGGCGCGTCGGGGCATCGGTCCTGGTGGTCATGACATTGATTCTAGACAACGCTGTTAGCGGTCGTTAACCTGAAGGAAACACGTTAACGCTCATTAACTTTTTCTCGTACGAAGGCGTACGGCAAGGGGGCGCACGACGATGGAGCAGGCACCCGTGCTGGCGAGCGCGGCGGACCCCGCCTCACCGGCCTGGCAGGCCAACGAGGCGGCGCACCAGGAGCTGGCCGACGCCCTGCGCGTCAAGCTGGCCGCGGCCCGCCTCGGCGGCGGCGAAAAGGCCCGGGCCCGCCACACCGCCCGCGGGAAGCTGCTGCCGCGCGACCGCGTGGACACCCTCCTCGACCCGGGCTCGCCCTTCCTGGAGCTCGCCCCGCTCGCCGCGGAGGGGATGTACGACGGCGAGGCCCCGGCCGCCGGAGTGATCGCCGGGATCGGCCGGGTCAGCGGCCGCGAGGTGGTCGTCGTCGCCAATGACGCCACCGTCAAGGGCGGCACGTACTACCCGATGACGGTCAAGAAGCACCTGCGCGCCCAGGAGGTGGCGCTGGAGAACCGCCTGCCCTGCGTGTATCTCGTCGACTCCGGCGGCGCCTTCCTCCCCATGCAGGACGAGGTCTTCCCCGACCGCGAGCACTTCGGGCGGATCTTCTACAACCAGGCCCGGATGTCCGGCGCCGGCATCCCGCAGATCGCGGCGGTCCTCGGCTCCTGCACGGCCGGCGGGGCATACGTCCCGGCGATGAGCGACGAGGCCGTCATCGTGCGCAATCAGGGCACGATCTTCCTCGGCGGCCCGCCCCTGGTGAAGGCCGCGACCGGCGAGGTCGTCACGGCGGAGGAGCTGGGCGGCGGCGAGGTCCACTCCCGGATCTCCGGCGTCACCGACCATCTCGCCGAGGACGACGCCCACGCGCTGCGGATCGTACGGAACATCGTGGCGACGCTCCCCGAGCGCCGCCCGCTCCCCTGGTCGGTCCAGCCGGCCGAGGAGCCGAAGGTGGACCCCGCCGGGCTGTACGGCGCGGTGCCGGTGGACTCCCGTACCCCCTACGACGTACGCGAAGTGATCGCCCGGATCGTGGACGGCTCCCGGTTCGCGGAGTTCAAGTCGGAGTTCGGCACGACACTGATCACCGGCTTCGCCCGGATCCACGGCCACCCGGTCGGCATCGTCGCCAACAACGGCATCCTGTTCTCCGAGTCCGCCCAGAAGGGCGCGCACTTCATCGAGCTGTGCGACCAGCGCGGTATCCCCCTGCTCTTCCTGCAGAACATCTCGGGCTTCATGGTCGGCCGGGACTACGAGGCGGGCGGCATCGCCAAGCACGGCGCGAAGATGGTCACGGCGGTGGCCTGCACACGCGTGCCGAAGCTGACGGTCGTCGTCGGCGGCTCGTACGGCGCGGGGAACTACTCGATGTGCGGCCGGGCGTACTCCCCGCGCTTCCTGTGGATGTGGCCCAACGCCAAGATCTCCGTGATGGGCGGCGAGCAGGCGGCGTCGGTGCTGGCCACGGTGAAGCGGGACCAGCTGGAGGGCCGCGGCGAGCAGTGGCCGGCCGCCGAGGAAGAGGCCTTCAAGGAGCCGATCCGAGCGCAGTACGAGCAACAGGGCAATGCTTATTACGCGACGGCCAGGCTGTGGGACGACGGCGTGATCGACCCCCTGGAGACCCGGCAGGTGCTGGGCCTCGCGCTCACGGCCTGCGCCAATGCCCCGCTGACCGACCCCGCCTTCGGCGTCTTCCGGATGTGAGACGGACCATGACGATGTTCAGCACAGTTCTTGTCGCCAACCGGGGCGAGATCGCGGTCCGGGTCATTCGTACGCTGCGCGCCTTGGGCGTCCGCTCGGTCGCCGTCTTCAGCGACGCGGACGCGGACGCGAGGCATGTACGGGAGGCGGACACCGCGGTCCGTATCGGCCCCGCACCCGCGGCCGAGAGCTACCTCTGCGTCGAGCGCCTGCTGGAGGCCGCGGCCCGTACCGGCGCCGAGGCCGTCCACCCCGGCTACGGCTTCCTCGCGGAGAACGCGGGCTTCGCGCAGGCCTGTGCCGACGCGGGCCTGGTCTTCATCGGGCCGCCCGCCTCGGCGATCTCGCTGATGGGCGACAAGATCCGCGCGAAGGAGACCGTGCAGGCGGCGGGCGTCCCGGTGGTGCCTGGCTCGTCCGGCTCCGGACTGACGGACGACCAACTGGCCGCCGCTGCCCGGGAGATCGGCATGCCGGTGCTGCTGAAGCCCTCGGCGGGCGGCGGCGGCAAGGGCATGCGCCTGACCCGGGTCGAGTCGGTGCTCCTGGAGGAGATCGCGGCGGCCCGCAGAGAGGCGCGTGCCTCGTTCGGCGACGACACCCTCCTTGTGGAGCGGTGGATCGACCGCCCCCGGCACATCGAGATCCAGGTCCTGGCGGACGGCCACGGCAATGTGGTCCACCTCGGCGAGCGCGAGTGCTCGCTCCAGCGCCGCCACCAGAAGATCATCGAGGAGGCGCCGAGCGTCCTGCTCGACCCGGAAACCCGCGCCGCGATGGGCGAGGCGGCCGTGCAGGCGGCGCGTTCGTGCGGCTACCGGGGCGCGGGCACGGTGGAGTTCATCGTCCCGGGCAATGACCCCGCCTCGTACTTCTTCATGGAGATGAACACCCGCCTCCAGGTCGAGCACCCGGTGACGGAACTGATCACCGGCCTGGACCTGGTGGAGTGGCAGCTGCGGGTCGCGGCGGGCGAGCAACTGCCCTTCGCCCAGCGGGACATCACACTCACCGGCCATGCGATCGAGGCCCGTATCTGCGCGGAGGACCCTGCCCGCGGCTTCCTGCCCTCGGGCGGCACGGTGCTCGCCCTGCGCGAACCGCAGGGCGACGGAGTGCGCACCGACTCCGGCCTCAGCGAGGGCACGGAGGTCGGCAGCCTGTACGACCCGATGCTGTCGAAGGTCATCGCCCACGGCCCGGACCGCGCGACGGCCCTGCGCCGCCTGCGCGCGGCCCTCGCCGACACGGTCACCCTCGGCGTCCCGACGAACGCGGGCTTCCTGCGCCGCCTGCTGACCCACCCGTCCGTCGTCTCGGGCGACCTGGACACGGGCCTGGTGGAGCGCGAGGCGGACGGACTCGTGCCGTCCGGGATCCCGGACGGGGTCTACGAAGCCGCGGCCGCGGTCCGGCTCGCCGAGCTGACTCCGCAGCGGAGCGCGGGCTGGACCGACCCCTTCTCCGTGCCGAGCGGCTGGCGCATGGGCGGCCGGCCTGCCCCGGTAACCCACTGGTTCCGTGTGCCGGGACTCGACCCGGTGGCCTATGAGGTACGGGACCGCAGCAGCCACCGTGTCGAGGCCGACCGGGTCTCGGTCACCCTCGACGGCGTGGTCCACACCTTCTGGCGGGCCGGCGACTGGCTCGGCCGGAACGGTGACTCCTGGCACGTCCAGGCCCACGACCCCGTCGCCGCCTCCCTCACCGGCGCCGCGCACGCCGGGGCCGACACGCTGGCCGCGCCCATGCCCGGGACGGTCACGGTCGTCAAGGTCGCCGTCGGGGACGAAGTCGCCGCCGGCCAGAGTCTGCTGGTCGTCGAGGCGATGAAAATGGAGCACGTCATCTCCGCCCCGCACGCCGGCACCGTCACCGAGCTCGATGTGACCGCGGGCTCCACCGTCGCCATGGACCAGGTGCTGGCCGTGGTCACCCCGTACGAGGAGGACGAGCGATGACCGGCCGACTGCCGATGGAGTTTCCGTCGCAGGACCTGCCGCCCCGGGTGCGCATCCACGAAGTGGGCCCGCGCGATGGTTTGCAGAATGAGAAGGCGGTCGTACCGACCGAGATCAAGGCTGAGTTCATCCACCGGCTGGCCGACGCCGGACTGACCACCGTCGAGGCGACCAGCTTTGTGCACCCCGACTGGGTGCCCCAACTGGCCGACGCCGAGCAGCTGTTCCCCCTGCTCGGCGACATCAGAGGCGTCGGCCTGCCCGTCCTCGTGCCGAACGCCCGCGGACTTGACCGCGCCATGGCACTCGGCGCGCGCCGTATCGCCGTGTTCGGAAGCGCGACCGAGACCTTCGCGAAGCGCAACCTCAACCGCACGATCGACGAGTCGCTCGCCATGTTCGAGCCGGTCTTCGCCAAGGCCCGCGCCGACAGGATCCATGTGCGCGGCTATCTCTCGATGTGCTTCGGCGACCCGTGGGAGGGGCCTGTCCCCGTCCACCAGGTCGTCCAGGTCGCCAAGCGGCTCATGGACCTCGGCTGCGACGAGCTGAGCCTGGGCGACACCATCGGCGTGGCCACTCCCGGCCATGTGCAGAGCCTGCTTGCCGAGCTCAACGAGGAGGGCGTGCCCACCTCCGCGATCGGCGTGCACTTCCACGACACGTACGGGCAGGCCCTCTCCAACACCCTCGCCGCGCTGCAGCACGGTGTGACCACCGTGGACGCCTCCGCGGGCGGCCTCGGCGGCTGCCCGTACGCGAAGAGCGCGACCGGAAATCTCGCCACCGAGGACCTCGTGTGGATGCTCAACGGCCTCGGCATCGAAACCGGGGTCGACCTCGGCCGGCTCACCGCCACCAGCGTCTGGCTGGCCGGACAACTGGGGCGACCGAGCCCCTCCCGCACCGTTCGTGCCCTCTCCCACAAGGAGTCGTAGCAATGTCGCTCGACCACCGGCTCTCCGCCGAACACGAGGAACTCCGCCGTACCGTCGAGGCGTTCGCGCACGACGTCGTGGCGCCCAAGATCGGCGACTTCTACGAGCGTCATGAGTTCCCGTACGAAATCGTCCGCGAGATGGGCCGCATGGGCCTGTTCGGACTGCCCTTCCCCGAGGAGTACGGCGGCATGGGCGGCGACTATCTCGCCCTCGGCATCGCCCTGGAGGAGCTGGCCCGCGTCGACTCGTCCGTCGCGATCACCCTCGAGGCGGGCGTCTCGCTCGGCGCGATGCCCCTGCACCTGTTCGGTACCGAGGAGCAGAAGCGGCAGTGGCTCCCCCGCCTGTGCTCCGGCGAGATCCTCGGCGCGTTCGGCCTGACCGAGCCGGGCGCGGGCTCGGACGCCGGAGGCACCCGCACCACGGCCGTGCGGGACGGCGACGAGTGGGTCATCAACGGCTCCAAGTGCTTCATCACCAATTCCGGTACGGACATCACGGGCCTGGTGACGGTCACCGCGGTCACCGGCCGCACCGACGGGGGGAAGCCGCGGATCTCCTCGATCATCGTTCCGTCCGGCACCCCGGGCTTCACGGTCGCGGCCCCGTACTCCAAGGTCGGGTGGAACGCCTCGGACACGCGGGAGCTGTCCTTCGACGACGTCCGGGTGCCGCTCGCCAATCTGCTCGGCGAAGAGGGCCGCGGCTACGCCCAGTTCCTGCGCATCCTCGACGAAGGCCGGATCGCCATCTCCGCGCTCGCCACGGGCCTCGCTCAGGGCTGTGTGGACGAGTCCGTGAAGTACGCGCGGGAGCGGCACGCCTTCGGGCGGCCGATCGGCGCCAACCAGGCCATCCAGTTCAAGATCGCCGACATGGAGATGCGTGCCCACATGGCCCGGGTCGGCTGGCGCGACGCGGCGTCCCGGCTGGTGCGGGGCGAGCCGTTCAAGAAGGAGGCGGCGCTGGCCAAGCTGTACTCCTCGACGATCGCGGTGGACAACGCCCGCGAGGCCACCCAGATCCACGGCGGCTACGGCTTTATGAACGAGTACCCGGTGGCCAGGATGTGGCGCGACTCCAAGATCCTGGAAATCGGCGAGGGCACGAGCGAGGTGCAACGGATGCTCATCGCACGGGAGTTGGGCCTGCCCGCCTGACACACGGGCCCCGCCGTCCGCACGGCCGGGGGAAGCACCCCCTGAGCAAGAGGTGAGGTTAGGCTAACCTACCCTCGAACTGCCCAGTGGCCGACCCGGCACGTACGAAAGCGGACACCATCATGCCCAACGCCCGAGCTTCCCATCTCACCCGTCGCGGCCTGCTCACCGCGGGCAGCGCCCTCGGGCTCGGCGTCGCACTGGCCGCCTGCAGCAAGAGCGACGACAAGGGCGGCGCGGGCAAGGGCGCCGAGAAGTCCGGTCCCTGGAAGTTCCAGGACGACCGCGGTAGGACGGTCGAGCTGAAGTCCGTGCCGAAGAACATCGTCGCCTTCACCGGCACCGCCGCCGCTCTCCATGACTACGGCGTCGAGGTCAAGGGCGTCTTCGGCCCGACCAAGACCAAGGACGGCAAGCCCGACGTCCAGGCCGGCGACCTCGACATCAGCAAGGTCAAGATTGTCGGCAATGTCTACGGCGAGTTCAACATCGAGCAGTACGCGGCTCTCGCCCCCGAGCTGCTGATCACCAATATGTGGGCCAAGAACGACCCGTGGTACGTCCCGCCGCAGTCCAAGGACAAGATCATGAAGCTGGCCCCCAGCGTTCTGCTGTGGGCGGCCGAGACCACGATGGCCAAGGCCCTGGAGCGCCACGCCGAGCTCGCCGAGTCCCTCGGCGGCGACGTCAAGGGCAAGAAGGCCGCCGACGCCAAGGCCCGCTTCGAGAAGGCCGCGGCCCGGCTGCGCGCGGCCGCCAAGGCCAAGCCGAACATCAAGGTCCTGATCGGCTCCGGCAGCCAGGAACTCTTCTACGTCTCCGTCCCGAAGACGTCCGCCGACACCCTGTACTTCCAGGAGCTGGGCGTGAAGTTCGTGGAGCCGAAGCCGAACGCGCAGGGCTTCTTAGAGGAGCTCAGCTGGGAGAACGCCGGCAAGTACGGCGCCGACATCATCATCCTGGACAACCGCACCGGGACCCTCCAGCCCGACTCGCTGACCAAGAAGCCGACCTGGGGCAAGCTGCCCGCCGTCAAGGCCGGACAGGTCATCCCGCGCGTCACCGAGCCGATCTACTCCTACGACAAGTGCGCGCCGGTCCTCGAGGACCTGGCCAAGGCCATCGAGACCGCGAAGAAGGTTGCCTGACCATGACGACGACGGCCGAGATCGCCCCGTTCCGCTTCTTCGACCTGGAGGTTGTACGGACCAGGCGGCTCGGTCCGTCCATGGTCCGCGTCACCTTCGGGGGCGAGGACCTCAAGCACTTCACCGCCGGGGGCCGCGACCAGTCCCTGTCGCTGTTCCTGCCGCACCCGGGCCAGGAGGCACCGGTCGTGCCCGTCGACGCCGGTGACGGCAGCGCGATCTTCGCCGCCTGGCGAGCGCTGCCCGACGACGTACGGGCCGTGATGCGCTCGTACACCGTGCGCGAGCAGCGCCAACTGCCGGGCGAGCCAGGCGAGGTGGACATCGACTTCGCACTGCACGAGGACGGCGGTCCCGCCTGCCGCTGGGCGGGCCAGGCCGCACCCGGGCACCGCGTGATGGTGCTCGGCCCGGCCGTCGCCGACAACACCGCCGTACGCTGCCGGCCGCCCGAGGGCACCGACTGGGTGCTGATCTGGGCCGACGAGACGGCCCTGCCGGCCGCCGCCGCGATCCTTGAGTGGCTGCCGGCCGGGATGAAGGCCCGGGTCTGGCTGGAGGTGCAGCACACCGAGGACCGCCAGGACCTCCGGACCGCGGCGGATGCCCGGATCACCTGGCTGGTACGGGAGGAGGGCGCGCCGTCCGCCCTGGCGGCGGTCAGCGCTGCCGAGTTGCCCGAGGGCACCGGGTACGCCTGGATCGCGGGCGAGTCGGGCAGCGTGAAGGCGCTCCGCCGCCATCTGGTGCGCGAGCGCGAACTCGACCGCCGCCGTGTCACATTCGTCGGCTACTGGAAGCGCGGGGTGAGCGAGGACGGCCTCCGCGAGGAGGCCGAGACCGGCGCGGTGGACGAGGCCGACGACGCCACCGAGGCCGAAAAGGCCACTGCCATGTGAACAGGGCCACAACAGTCGCGCCCCGAGGGGGGCGAGGGTCAGAGTCATCCTGGTCATCGGCGAGGACGGCACGGTCCTGCGGGCGATCTGCTCTCCGTCTTCACGGACGTCCTCGACTGCTTCTTCCGCCTCCTCGCGGCCACGCTGGTCACGGAGGAGCGGCTGGACGAGGAGTACGACATGTTCGCGGACGAGTTCGCGCTGTCGTGCCTGAACCGGGTCGGCGCGCTGGAGAACCCGAGCGCGCGGTTCGCCCACTGAGCGGGCGGGCGCGCCGGTGAATACGGTCCCTCACCGGCGCGCCCGTCTCTTGGGCGGGGCCTTTTCCCCTACCCGCCCCTTCCCGTAACTGGGGCTTCGCCCCGGACCCCGGTACGCCCTTCGGGCGTTGTCCTCAATCGCCGGACAGGCTGGATTTTCCAGCCCCTCCGGCCTTTGAGGAGCGGAGTCCGGGGCGGAGCCCAGGGCGGTGCGCCCGGACGCCTCAGCCCGAAGGCCAGGGCACCTGCGGGCTGCGGTAGAAGTCGATCCCGAGCGCCGCCATCCTCGGCCCCTGCGCCCCCAGCCGCACCCTGTACGCCTCCCAGTCATGCGTCGACGCAGGCGACCAGCCCAGCTCCGCCACCCCCACCACCCGCGGGAACGCCATGAACTCGATGTGGTCGCTCGTCGAGATCGTCTCCGACCACAGCGGCGCCTCGACCCCCGCCACCGCCGACGCCGGCGCGCCCGGCAGATACGCCGCCGGGTCCCAGTCGTAGGACCGCCGTACCTCCACATACCCGGCCCAGGCCAGCCCCAGCGGGGTGTCCTTGTTGTACTTCATGTCGAGGTAGATCCGGTCCGCGGGCGACAGAATCAACCCGGTGCCGTTCTGCGCGGCCTTCGCGACCTGTGCCTTCTCCGCGGCGCTGGTGCTGTCCAGACCCCAGTACTGCGCGAGCGCCCCCTTCGCCGGGGTCGCGCCGGTCAGCTGGTGCCAACCGACCACCGTCTTCCCGTACTTGGCGACGATCGGCTGCACCTTGTCCATGAACGCCACATAGTCCGCGTGGCTGGTGGAGTGCGCCTCGTCGCCACCGATGTGAAGGTACTTGCCGGGGGTGAGCGCGGCCAGCTCGCGGATGACGTCGTCCACGAAGTCGTACGTCAAAGCCTTCGGCACGCACAGCGAGCTGAAGCCGACGTCCGTCCCGGTGTAGAGGGGAGGTGCGATGCCGGAGCAGTTCAGCTCGGCGTACGAGGCGAGGGCGGCGTTGGTGTGCCCCGGCATGTCGATCTCGGGGACGACCTCCAGATAGCGCGAGGCCGCGTAGCCGAGGATCTCCTTGTACTGGGCCTTGGTGTAGTGGCCGCCGGGGCCGCCGCCGACCTGGGTCGAGCCGCCGTACGCCGCCAGCCGCGGCCAGGAGTCGATGGCGATCCGCCAGCCCTGGTCGTCGGAGAGATGCAGATGCAGCTTGTTGATCTTGTAGAGCGCCAACTGGTCGATATAGAGCTTGACTTGGTCGACGGTGAAGAAGTGCCGAGAGACGTCGAGCATCGCGCCCCGGTAGCCGTAGCGCGGGCTGTCGGTGATCGTGCCGCCCGCGACCTTCCACGGGCCGCGCTGCCGGGTGTCCTTCTCCACCGAGGCGGGCAGCAGCTGGCGCAGCGTTTGCACGGCGTGGAAGAGCCCGGCGGGCTTGCGGGCGGTGAGGGTGAGCGCGCCGCGCGTGGACTCCAGCCGGTAGCCCTCTTCGCCCAGGGAGCGGTCCCCGGCGCTCAGCCGCAGCCGGATACCGCCGGGGCCGCGGTCGTCGGTGACGGGCAGGGCGTAGCCGGTCGACGGCCGCAGCAGTTGGGCGAGATACGTGCCGATCCGGCGGGCCTCGCGGGAGTCGCCGTCGACCCCGATCCGGGTCCATGGCGTGAGGGTGTACGCGGACCCGCCCGGGCGTACGGAAGCGGGTGCGGGGACGATCTGGCCGAGCGGCCGGACCTCGGGGGCGGCCGGAGCGGGGGCCGGGCCGGCGCCGATGCCGGCGATGCCCGCTGCCGCGACGAGCAGCAGCGAGCCGAAAAGACGGGGGAACGTTCTGGGCTGTCTCACAGGCTGGGTCCCTTCGACGGGCATCGCAACTGTGGTGCTGAGCAACCGAACGGCAGTCATCATGCGTACCGCGCGCCCCAACTCCGGTCAAGGTGTAGACCACGCCCCTGGGCCGGCCCCTCACCAACTCCCCCTGGGCGAGCCCACGTACGCCATCCCCGGTGCGAGAATCCCGGCATGGCGGAAATCATCCAGAAGGACGGCACCTGGACCTTCGACGGGGACACGGTGCGCATCGTGCCCGGCAGCGACAAGAGCGTGAGCCTGCTGCGCAAGACCCTCGGCGAGATCGCCGTACCGCTGGGGGCGCTCGCCGGAATCTCCTTCGAGCCGGGCAAGAAGTCCGGACGGCTGCGGCTGCGCCTGCGCAACGGCGCCGACCCGCTCCTGCAGATCACCGGCGGCAAGCTGGAGGACAGCTCCGACCCCTACCGGCTGACTGTGGACAACGACCGCACCGGCGTCGCCGAGTACTTCGTCGACGAGGTGCGCAACGCGCTGCTGCTGGAACAGGTGGAGACAGGCCCGGTCGACAGCTATCTGCTGCCCGGCCCCGCCCTGCCGATCACCGTGGGCGCGGGCGACGGCACCGCCACCTTCGACGGGGAGCGGATCCGGCTGGAGTGGAACTGGAAGACCGAGGAGTCCAAGTCATCCGGCGGCGCGCGCACCCTTACGGTTCAGGACGTGGAGTCGGTGGAGTGGCTGCCGTCGGCCGGGCTGGAGAACGGCTACCTCCGCTTCGCCGTGTCCAAGGCCCCGACGAAAGCCCCGCCCAAGTACGACCCGCACGCCGTGGAGCTGTGGGGCTTCCGCAAGGACCCGCTGATGGCGCTGGTCGGGGCCGCCGTGGTGGCCCGTATGCCCCATCCGTACGCCCCCTCCCCCGTCGCCCGTCCCGCCCAGGCCGAGCCTGCCGACGCCGTCCCCGCGCCCGGCGGCAGCGATCATGACGCGCTGCTGCGCCGACTGCGCGAGCTGGGCGAGCTGCATCAGGCCGGAATACTGACGCCCGAGGAGTTCACCACCGCGAAACAGGCCGTATTGAAGCGAATGTGAGCTCTTCCTGCCCGCAATCGGGCAGGATTCTTGCAAATGCGGCAGGTGACCCCGCAATATCTACGGGTGCTCGACCGCCGCCCCTCGTCACACGACGACCTCATCGACCATCTGGTGCGCAGCACCGCGCTCCAGCGCGGTGAGGCGGGCCGGGTGGTGCTCGACGTGCTGGCGTACTTCGACGAGAAGACCGACGAATTCGTCCGCCGCCGCCACCGCGAGCTGCAGTCCGGTGGCCTGGCGAACACGGAGATCTTCGAGCGGATCGCGGCCGAACTGCCGCACCGCGCGGTGGCGCCGCCGGAGCTCTCGCTCCGCCAGCTGCGCCGCATCGTATACGGCTGACCGGCCGACCGGCCCGATCGGCCGGGCGGCCAGACAGCCCAGGGGGACGAGCACACACCTGATCTATGGAGGGGTAAGAACTCTATGTGTGGAATTGTCGGATACATCGGCAAGCGTGATGTGGCACCGCTGCTGCTCGAAGGCCTGCAGCGGCTGGAGTACCGGGGTTACGACTCCGCGGGCATCGTGATCACGAGCCCCAAGGCCGCCGGACTGAAGATGGTCAAGGCCAAGGGCCGGGTCCGTGACCTGGAGGCCCGGATCCCCAAGCGCTTCGCCGGCACCACCGGCATCGCCCACACCCGCTGGGCCACCCACGGCGCCCCGAGCGACATCAACTCGCACCCGCACCTCGACCCCGAGAACAAGGTCGCGGTCGTCCACAACGGCATCGTCGACAACGCCGCCGAGCTGCGCGCGAAGCTGGAAGCGGACGGCGTCGTCTTCGCCTCCGAGACCGACACCGAGGTGCTCACCCACCTGATCGCCCGCTCCCAGGCCGAGAAGCTCGAGGAGAAGGTCCGCGAGGCGCTCAAGGTCGTCGAGGGCACCTACGGCATCGCCGTCATGCACGCCGACTTCAGCGACCGCATCGTCGTGGCCCGCAACGGCTCCCCGGTCGTCCTCGGCATCGGCGAGAAGGAGATGTTTGTCGCCTCCGACGTCGCCGCACTGATCTCCCACACCCGCCAGGTCGTCACCCTCGACGACGGCGAGATGGCCACGCTGAAGGCCGACGACTTCCGCACCTACACGACCTCGGGCACGCGCACCACCGCCACCCCCGAGACCGTCGAGTGGGAGGCCGCCTCCTACGATATGGGCGGCCACGACACGTACATGCACAAGGAGGTCTCGGAGCAGCCCGACGCGGTGGACCGCGTCCTGCGCGGCCGCATCGACGAGAAGTTCTCCACGGTGCACCTGGGCGGTCTGAACCTGGACGCCCGCGAGGCCCGCGGCATCCGCCGTGTGAAGATCCTCGGCTGCGGCACCTCGTACCACGCGGGCATGATCGGCGCCTCGCTGATCGAGGGCCTGGCCCGCATCCCCGCGGACGCCGAGCCGGCCTCCGAGTTCCGCTACCGCAACCCGGTCGTGGACCCCGACACCCTCTACATCGCGGTCTCCCAGTCGGGTGAGACGTACGACGTACTCGCCGCCGTCCAGGAGCTCAAGCGCAAGGGCGCCCGCGTCCTCGGCGTGGTCAACGTGGTGGGTTCCGCGATCGCCCGCGAGGCCGACGGCGGCGTGTACGTGCACGCAGGCCCCGAGGTCTGCGTCGTCTCCACCAAGTGCTTCACCAACACGGTGGTCGCCTTCGCGCTGCTCGCGCTGCACCTGGGCCGGATCCGCGACCTGTCGGTCTCCGACGGCAAGCGGATCATCGAGGGCCTGCGCAAGCTGCCCGGGCAGATCACCGAGATCCTCGAGAACGAGGCCGAGATCAAGAAGCTGGCCGAGGAGTACGCGGGCGCCAAGTCGATGATGTTCATCGGCCGGGTGCGCGGCTACCCGGTGGCGCTCGAGGCCTCGCTGAAGCTCAAGGAGATCTCCTACATCCACGCCGAGGCCTACCCGGCGTCCGAGCTCAAGCACGGCCCGCTGGCCCTGATCGAGCCGGCGCTGCCGACGGTAGCGATCGTCCCGGACGACGAGCTGCTGGAGAAGAACCGCGCGGCCCTGGAGGAGATCAAGGCCCGCAGCGGCAAGATCCTCGCGGTGGCGCACCGCGAGCAGGAGAAGGCCGACCACACGATCGTCGTGCCGAAGAACGAGAACGAGCTGGACCCGATTCTGATGGGCATCCCGCTCCAGCTCTTCGCGTACCACACGGCGCTGGCCATGGGCCGGGACATCGACAAGCCGCGCAACCTGGCGAAGTCCGTCACGGTCGAGTAGTTCGGCCCTGTACGGCCCCGTACAGCCCCTACAGGGCCGTACAGCCGATACAGACAAGGGCGGTCCCCCCGTGCGTTGCCACCTTTACGCGCGGGGGGACCGCCCTTTCGTCAGCCGGCGCAGCCCAGCACGCCGGCTTGTGGCTGCCTCAGCCGGTGGCCGTCACTCCACGGCCGGCAGCACGTCCGGAGAAGGTCGGCCACTTGGCGAGTGCGGCCGTCGCGCCGTACCAGGCGGCGAGACCCGCGACCGCGCCGATCCAGCCGCCCGCCTTGGCGAGACCGTCGTTCTCGGCGAACGACGCTATGCCGAGCAGCAGCAGCGAGACGAACAGCAGCCCGTACACGCCCTGTCCGAACAGTCCGCTGCCCGCGGACGCGGCCGTCAGGGTCAGCGCGAGCAGCGCCCAGAGCAACATGAAGAGGCCTGCCGCCTCACCGGTGACTTCGGCGCCGACCCCGGTCCCCCAGGTGAACCAGAAGGCGCCGAGGCCCGAGAACGCCGTGCCCGTACCGGCGTTGCCCGCGCGGAATTCGAGCAGCCCGACGATGAACAGTGCGACGCCGCCGACCCAGGTCGCAAGACCGGCCGCGTCTGCCGCCGCCACATTGTCGATCACGCCTGTGTTGCCCACGCCGAACGCCAGCAGGGTCAGTCCGAGTGCGAGGTGGCCGAGAGTCTGTGTCGATGGAGTAGCGCTTCCCGCAGAGACTTCGTTGTCCACGGCGGGCTCCCTTCGTGTCCTGTGCAGTTGTGCTGCATCCCAGCGACCGCTATGTACCCTTCACAAGCGCACAATCCACCTGTACGGACGGGTAGATTTCCATGCCGAGGAAGGGAGTTGACGCTGCCTCACCTGGGCTGACGCCGGGATTACGGAATGGACACGACAAGGCGTACGCCGAGTTACGACGATCAATGACGAGCAGACCACCGCGCGTTACTGTACGTCACGGTGCGTCACTGGATCGTGCTACGGGATCGCGCTACGGGATCACTACGACCGGGCGCTGCGCGCGCCGGGCGAGCCGCCCGGCCACCGAGCCGAAGATGCGTCCGACGATGCCGTGCGTCGAGCCGACCACGATCGCGTCGGCCGAATACTCCCGGCCGACCTCCTCCAGCTCGTGGCAGATGTCGCCGCCGCGCTCGACCAGGATCCAGGGCACCTCGGTGAGGTAGTCCGCGCAGGCCAGCTCCAGGCCGAGCACCTCGGTGCGGTGATCGGGGACGTCCACGAAGACCGGGGGCTCGCAGCCCGCCCAGACGGTGGTCGGCAGCCGGTTGGCGACGTGGACGATGATCAGGCCGGAACCCGACCTTCTGGCCATGCCGATGGCGTACGCGAGCGCCCGCTCACTGGAGGTCGAGCCGTCGAAGCCGACCACGACTCCGTGCCGGAAGGCTGGATCGCAGGAATGACATGTTTCTTCCGCCGCTTGCAGGTCCGACAGGGGGTCGGCTACCTGCTTGCGGTCCGCGGGTTCGGGAATTTCGTGACCGGCCATCGGTGTCTCGGCGAAGAAGGTCCTCTTGTGAGGGATCGTCTCAGGGAGGGTGCGTCGGTTGGCATCGCGGCGGAGCTGTGTCCGGGAATCATCTTCCCTGGCCCATACCCCAAGGGTACGGCGACACTCCTCTCCTGCCCAGAGCTGCTGCCCGTACGCGGCGTTCCAGGGAGCATGCCCGAGCCTGCCCCGGATGGCAATGCCGCTTGGCGTCTACAGCAGTCTGCGCCGGCCGTCCACTGGGCCGGCCGTCGACCGGCCGTCGGCCATCCGTCGGCCGTCCACCGATCCGGCCGTTGATCCGGTTGCTGATCCGGCCGTTGATCCGGCCGTTGATCCGGCCGTTGATCCGGCCGTTGATCCGGCCGTTGATGTCCGCGCCAGTGACCGGAAGGCTCCGCTCCTCGTTGCACCTCGGTCACCCCGCCGCCTCCAGGGAGCCTTTGTGCCCGCACGCCCGTCCGCCCCGGCCCCCGACCCCTCCCCGGCCCCGCAGCACGGACAGCGCGTTGAGGCCGCCCCGCGCCCCTCGTCCGATTCGGCGAGCGACGTGGTGCGCTGGGCGGCCTTCAGCTGTGTGGTCGTCCCTGTCGTGCTGGTCGTGTACGGGACGTCCGTTGGCGGGGCGGCCGCCGCTGCCCTGGGCCTCGCCGCCGTGACGGCCGCCTGCCGGGTGCTGTTGCGCCAGTCCGAACGCAGTGCGCCCCGTGCCCCGGCCGCCGAGTCGCCGCAGCCCCGCGGCCGGCGCACGCGGACCGCTTCCGGGGCGCACCGGGGCTCTCGGCGCGGCGCGGGAAGTGCGCCCGGCGACTGACGCATTCGCACACCCGCACCCGTATGTTTTCAGCCAACTTCGCGCCACTGGCCTTCCCTTGGTGAAATGGCCTGCCAACCCCCTTGCCACCAGGGAAGAAAGGACCATTCATGGCGCTCGCACCCTACGCGGACGGGCCATGCGTGCGAGGCGCACTTCCCTGCGGAGCCGCCGAGTGGAACGCTTCGTGATCGAATGCTTCGCGCCAAGTTGCCTTGTCGACATAGCGGGGCATGCCGAACTTGTCACGTCGGCGCCACGGGACACAGTAGATTCGATCTTGAGTATCGAAGGCTCGGGACTCGTGCGAAACCGAGGGGAAACGTGCAGGAGCGAAAGGCCCGAAACGAACGGGGAGACGCGAACACTGAGGGGGGCTTAGCGTCATGAGTCAGGACTCCGCCGCACCGGAGGCAGCACGGAAGCTCTCCGGGCGCCGGCGCCGGGAGGTCGTCGCGGTGCTGCTGTTCAGCGGCGGCCCCATCTTTGAAAGTTCCATCCCGCTCTCGGTGTTCGGAATTGACCGTCAGGACGCCGGAGTTCCCCGCTATCGCCTGCTCGTCTGCGGTGGCGAGGAAGGCCCGCTGCGGACCACCGGCGGGCTCGAACTGACCGCGCCGTACGGCCTGGAGGCCATCGGCAGAGCGGGCACCGTCGTCGTACCGGCCTGGCGGTCGATCACCTCACCGCCACCGCCCGAGGCGCTCGACGCGCTGCGCCGGGCGCATGAGGAGGGGGCCCGGATCGTCGGACTGTGCACCGGCGCGTTCGTGCTCGCAGCGGCCGGTCTGCTGGACGGCCGCCCGGCCACCACCCACTGGATGTACGCACCGACGCTGGCCAAGCGGTATCCGTCCGTCCATGTCGATCCGCGCGAGCTGTTCGTCGACGACGGCGATGTGCTCACCTCCGCGGGGACAGCGGCCGGAATCGATCTCTGCCTGCACATCGTGCGCACCGACCACGGCACCGAGGCCGCCGGGGCACTGGCCCGCAGGCTGGTCGTGCCACCGCGCCGCAGTGGCGGGCAGGAGCGCTATCTGGACAGGTCTTTACCAGAGGAAATCGGGTCGGACCCGCTGGCCGAGGTCGTCTCGTGGGCGCTGGAGCATCTCCACGAACAGTTCGATGTGGAGACCCTGGCGGCCCGGGCGTACATGAGCCGGCGCACCTTCGACCGGCGATTCCGTTCGCTGACCGGCAGCGCGCCGCTGCAGTGGCTGATCACCCAGCGGGTGCTGCAGGCCCAGCGGCTGCTCGAGACCTCCGACTACTCGGTCGACGAGGTCGCGGGCCGTTGCGGCTTCCGCTCGCCGGTGGCGCTGCGTGGCCACTTCCGGCGTCAGCTCGGCTCGTCCCCGGCCGCGTACCGGGCCGCCTACCGGGTCCGCCGCCCGCAGAACGACTCCGCCCCGCCCGCGGTGGTGGAGGCGGTCGTCCCGGCACAGGCCACCGCCCAGGCCAGACGGGCCGCCGCGGCGGCGGGAGCCTCGGGACCCGCGGCCACCTCGGCCGCTCCGCCGGAGCTGGGAAAACCTCCTTCCGAGGCGTACGCGACAGGTCACAGCCGTCCGAGCCTGCCCGGCCAGCGCAGTGCGCCTTAGGCCGACCGGCGTCCCCCGATCGCCGGTCGGCCTAAGGTAGGACGCATGAACGATCGCATGGTGTGGATCGACTGCGAGATGACCGGGCTCTCGTTGACGGACGACGCACTCATCGAGGTGGCCGCACTGGTCACCGACTCGGAACTGAACGTGCTCGGCGAAGGGGTGGACATCGTGATCCGCCCGCCGGACGCGGCGCTGGAGACGATGCCCGAGGTGGTGCGGCAGATGCACACCGCCTCGGGCCTCCTCGACGAGCTGGCGGGCGGCACCACGCTCGCCGCCGCCGAGGAGCAGGTCCTGGCGTACGTACGCCAGCACGTGAAGGAGCCCGGCAGGGCCCCGCTGTGCGGAAACTCGGTCGGCACCGACCGCGGCTTCCTGCTGCGCGACATGCCGACGCTGGAGGACTACCTCCACTACCGGATCGTCGATGTCTCCTCGGTCAAGGAACTGGCCCGCCGCTGGTACCCGAGGGCGTACTTCAACAGTCCGGAGAAGAACGGCAACCACCGGGCGCTGGCGGACATCCGTGAATCCATCGCGGAGCTGCGCTACTACCGCGAGGCGGTCTTCGTGCCGCAGCCCGGACCCGACTCGGAGACCGCGAAGGCGATCGCGGCGAAGCACGTCCTGCCTGCGCAGTAGCCGCCGCGCGAAGGGGGCGTAAACCCGGGCGCGAGCACCCTCCCCGACCCTGTACACTTTTTCTCGGCCGGTCCGGAAAGAGACCGGTCGTGGTGGGTATAGCTCAGATGGTAGAGCACCTGGTTGTGGTCCAGGATGTCGCGGGTTCGAGTCCCGTTACTCACCCTGAATGATCAAGGGCCCCGGTCTTCGGACCGGGGCCCTTGATTCTTTTCCGCGGGGCCCATGGATCTGTGGACCTGTGGACCTGCTACGACGACTCGCGTACGACGAGCTCCGTCGGGAGCACGATCTGCGGCCGCTCGCCCGTGCGCCCCTCTATTTCCTGAAGCAGCACCTCGGCCATCGTGCGGCCCATCTCCTCGATCGGCTGGCGCACGCTGGTCAGCGCCGGGTCCATGTGGCGGGCCACCGCCGAGTCGTCGAAGCCGACCAGCGCCACGTCGTCCGGGATCCGGCGGCCCGCCTCGCGCAGGACCTGGCGGGCGCCCGCCGCCATCACGTCGGAGGCGGCGAAGACCGCGTCCAGCTCCGGGCGGCGCTCAAGCAGCTCCCGCATCGCGCGGCGGCCGCCCTCCTCCGTGAAGTCGGCGGGGGCCGTCAGCCGGGCGTCGGGAGCCAGGCCCGCCGCCGCGAGAGCCGCGCGGTAGCCGTCCAGGCGGCACTGGGCGCCGTACACATCCAGGCGTCCGGTGATCGTCGCTATCGCACGGCGGCCGCGGGCCATGAGATGCGCGACCGCGCTGCGGGCGCCCTCGAAGTTGTCGGAGTCGACCGCGGCCAGCGTCTCGGCGGCCGACCGGCGGCCGCTGATCACGGCCGGAATCGAGAGGTCCTCCAGCATGTCGGGGATCGGGTCGTCGGCGTGCACGGAGACCAGCAGGACGCCGTCGACGCGGTGGGCCGCCAGATACTGCGCGAGCCTGCGGCGCTCGCGGTCGCTGCCGGCCAGGGTCAGCAGCAGCTGCATCTCGGTGTCGGCGAGGGCCGCGCCGACACCGCGCACCATGTCGGAGAAGTACGGCTCGGCGAAGAACCGGTCCTCGGGCTCCGGGACGACGAGGGCGATCGCGTCGGTGCGGTTGGCGGCGAGCGCGCGGGCCGCGCGGTTGGGTACGTATCCGAGTTCGGCGACGGCGGCCTCGACGACGGCGCGGGTGCGGTCGCTGACCCGCGGAGAGCCGTTGATCACGCGGGAGACCGTGCCACGTCCGACACCGGCGCGTGCGGCGACCTCTTCGAGGGTGGGTCTGCCCGTGCCCCGCCCTCCGTTGCGCGTACGGATTGTCCGAGACACCATGTCCGCCTCCCCAGGCTTCCCGTCCGAGAACATAACGCGCCGGGTGCCTTGACACCCCCTCAGGGAGCGGCGACCCTTCAACACATCACATATGGGAGCGCTCCCACCGTACCTGACTCATACACAACCCGCACGTTCCCCGCCCGAGCCGCGGAGCATCAACGGCACTGCGCTGCACGCCAGTTGGCCGGGGGGTCGGCACGTCAGGGCACAAGGAGGACGCAATGCGCAGGGCAGTAATCCTCGCGGTCGTCGCCGCGCTCGGCGCCGGTCTGCTGGCCGGCTGTGCCGCGGACAGCGACGAACCCACCGGCAGTGCGTCGAGCGGCGGCGGTGGAGGCAAGGGCAAGACCACCCTCACGGTAGGGGTCTTCGGCGCCTTCGGTCTCAAGGAGGCCGGCCTCTACGACGAGTACATGAAGCTCAACAAGAACATCGAGATCAAGCAGACCTCGATCGAGCGGAACGAGAACTACTACCCGCAGCTGCTGACGCATCTGGGCAGCAGCAGCGGTCTCGCCGACATCCAGGCCGTCGAGGTCAACAACATCGCCGAGATAACCGCGACGCAGGCGGGCAAGCTGGTCGACCTGGGCAAGACCGAGGGGGTCCAGAGGGACGCGTTTCTGCCCTGGAAGTGGGCGCAGGCCACCGCCAAGGACGGCAAGACGATCGCGCTCGGCACCGACATCGGTCCGCAGGGCATCTGCTATCGCAAGGACCTCTTCGCCAAGGCCGGGCTGCCCACCGACCGGGAGGCGGTCGGCAAGCTGTGGGCGGGTGACTGGAACAAGTACCTCGACACGGGCAAGCAGTTCAAGGCGAAGGCGCCGAAGGGGACGGCGTTCGTGGACTCCGCGTCCGGAGTGATGGCGGCGATAACCGGCAGCAACGAGAACCGCTTCTACGACAAGGACGGCAAGATCGTCTACAAGACCAACCCGGCCGTGAAGGAAGCCTGGGACATCGCGGCCCAGTTCGCGACGGAGGGTCTGACCGGTAAGTTCCAGCAGTTCACCCCGGCCTGGGACCAGGGCTTCGCGAACGGCACGTTCGCTACCGTCTCCTGCCCGGCCTGGATGCTCGGCTATATCCAGGACAAGGGCGGGGCCGCGGGCAAGGACAAGTGGGACGTGGCCGCGGCGCCCAAGCCCAGCAACTGGGGCGGCTCCTTCCTGACCGTCCCCGATGCGGGCAAGAACAAGGACGAGGCGGCAAGGCTCGCGGCCTGGCTGACCGCGCCCGAGCAGCAGGCGAAGCTCTTCGCCGAGCGCGGCAGCTTCCCGAGCGCCAAGGCCGCGTACTCCCTGCCCGAGGTCTCCGGCGCCAAGCACGCCTACTTCGCCGGCGCGCCCATCGGACAGATCTTCTCGAAGGCCGCCGAGGGAGTGCCGGTCCAGATCATCGGGCCGAAGGACCTGATCATCGCGCAGAACCTGGCGGACATCGGCATGCTCCAGGTCGACCAGAAGGGCCGGTCCTCCCAGCAGGGGTGGGACGCGGCCGTGAAGGCGATCGACAACGCGCTGGACCAGTGACCGGTATGGCAAGTGACGCACCGGCCGCCGCGCCCTCCCAGGAGGAGGGCGCGGCCCCACGCGACCGGTCCGACGGCGCGGCCGATGAGCGCCGCCGGGCCCGGCGCAGCCGCCGCTACCGGCTGGACGTCAAGTGGAGTCCGTACGCCTTTGTGGCGCCGTTCTTCGTGTTCTTCCTGGCCTTCGGGCTCTTTCCGCTGCTCTACACCGGCTGGGCCTCGCTGCACCGGGTGGAGCTGACAGCGCCCACCGACATGGAGTGGGTGGGTCTGCGCAACTTCTCCCGCCTGCTTGAGGACGAGTTCTTCTGGAACGCTCTGAAGAACACCGTCACCATCAGCCTGATCTCCACCGTGCCGCAGCTGCTCATCGCGCTGGGCATCGCGCATCTGCTGAACTACCGGCTGCGCGGCTCGATGTTCTTCCGGGTGGCCGCGCTGACTCCGTACGCCACCTCAGTGGCCGCCGCGACCCTTGTCTTCGTCCTCCTCTTCGGACGCGACTACGGAATGATCAACTGGGCGCTCGGACTGGTCGGCATCGACAACATCGACTGGCAGAACGGCGAATGGACCTCCCAGCTGGCCGTCTCCACGATCGTGATCTGGCGGTGGACGGGGTACAACGCGCTGATTTATCTGGCCGCGATGCAGGCCATCCCGAACGATCTGTACGAGTCGGCCGCGCTCGACGGGGCCTCGCGCCTGCAGCAGTTCATCCATGTCACCGTCCCCTCGCTGCGGCACACGATCCTGTTCACCTGTGTGGTCTCGACGATCGGCGCGACCCAACTGTTCGGCGAGCCCCTGCTGTTCAACGGCAGCGCGGGCGCGACCGGCGGCGCCGACCATCAGTTCCAGACGCTCGGGCTCTATCTGTACGAGCAGGGCTGGGTGAATCTCCACCTCGGCCGGGCCTCTGCGATCGCCTGGTCGATGTTCCTGATCCTGCTGGTGATCGGCGCGGTGAACTGGCTGGTTGCCCGCCGGCTGAGCAAGAGCGCGTAGGGGGTAGGACGATGACGGCACTGCTCAGCGCCAAGCGCGCCGGAGACACAGGCCGCACCGGAGGTGCCGGAGGCACCCGAGGCGCCAACCGCGCCGGACGTCAGCTGCACGGCGGCCGGATCGCCTATGCCGTGCTGATCGTGTTCACGGTCGGTTCCCTCTTTCCACTGGTGTGGACGGCAGTCGCCGCCTCCCGCAACAGCTCCCGGCTCGCGCAGACTCCCCCGCCCTTCTGGTTCGGCAGCAATCTCTTCAAGAATCTCGAGATCGCCTGGACCGACGCCAATATGGGCACCGCCCTGCTCAACACCACGATCGTCGCCGGGTCGATCGCGGCCGGGACGGTGCTCTTCTCGACCCTCGCCGGCTTCGCCTTCGCCAAACTCCGCTTCCGCTTCAAGAACCTCCTGCTCCTGCTGGTGATCGGCACGATGATGGTGCCGCCACAGCTCAGCGTCGTACCGCTGTACATGCTGATCGCCGAGCTCTCCTGGACCGACCAGCTGCAGTCCGTCATCCTGCCCACCCTGGTCAGCGCCTTCGGGGTGTTCTTCATGCGGCAGTACCTGATCGAGGCGCTGCCCACCGAGCTGATCGAGGCGGCGCGGGTGGACGGCGCGAGCAGCTGGCGCGTGGTGTGGCACGTCGTCTTCCCCGCGGCGCGGCCCGCGATGGCGGTGCTCGGAATGCTGACCTTCGTCATGGCCTGGAACGACTTCTTCTGGCCGATCATCGCGCTGACCCAGAACGGCAACCCCACCGTGCAGGTGGCGCTGACCGGGCTCGGCCGCGGCTATATCCCCGACCAGTCGGTGATCATGGCGGGCGCGCTGCTTGGCACCCTGCCGCTGCTGATCGCCTTCGTCGTCTTCGGCAAGCACATCGTCGGCGGCATCATGCAGGGCGCGGTCAAGGGCTGACACCTCCCACATTCCCGTACCTATGCATTCGTTCCTATGCATACATCCCTACGCACATGTTGGGAGCTCACCGATGTCCATGACCTTTCCGCCGGCCTTCCTGTGGGGCACCGCGACCGCCGCGTACCAGATCGAGGGCGCGGTACGGGAGGGCGGCCGCACGCCGTCGATCTGGGACACCTTCAGCCATACGCCCGGCAAGGTGGAGGGCGGTGACACCGGGGACACGGCGGTCGGCCACTTCCACCGCCGCGCAGAGGACGTCGCGCTGATGGCGGGCCTCGGCGTCAACGCGTACCGCTTCTCCGTCTCCTGGTCCCGGGTGCAGCCCACCGGCCGCGGCCCCGCCGGCCGGCGCGGCCTCGACTTCTACCGTGGCCTTGTCGACGATCTGCTCGCCCACGGCATCCGTCCGGTGCTCACCCTCTACCACTGGGATCTGCCCCAGGAGCTGGAGACGGCGGGCGGCTGGCCCGAGCGGGACACCGCGCACCGCTTCGCCGACTACGCCCGTATCGTCGCGGACGCGCTCGGCGACCGCGTCGATATGTGGACCACCCTCAACGAGCCCTGGTGCAGCGCCTTTCTCGGGTACGGCTCCGGAGTCCACGCGCCTGGCCGCACCGCCCCGGTCGCCGCGCTGCGCGCCGCCCACCACCTCAACCTCGGCCACGGCCTGGCCGCCCAGGCGCTGCGCTCCGCCCTGCCCGCGGGCGCCCAGCTCTCCGTCAGCCTCAACCCGAGCGTGGTCAGAGCGAGCAGCCAGAGCCCCGCGGACCTGGACGCGCGCCGCCGTATCGACGCGCTCGCGAACCGCGTCTTCGCGGACCCGATGCTCAAGGGCACATATCCGCAGGACCTCTTCGCGGACACCGCGGCCCTGACCGACTGGTCGTTCGTCCACGGCGACGATCTGGCCGTCATCAAGCACCCCCTGGACTCGCTCGGACTGAATTACTACGCACCTGCAGTTGTATCGGCTGCCACTGACAATCGCCCCGAGCGCAGCGACGGCCACGGCGCCAGCGAGCACTCCCCCTGGCCGGGCGCGGACTCGGTCTCCTTCCACCAGCCGCCGGGCGAGCGCACGGAGATGGGCTGGTCCATCGACCCGACCGGTCTTTACGACCTGCTGCTGCACTACACCCGCGAGGCCCCGGGCCTGCCGCTGATGATCACCGAGAACGGCGCGGCGTACGTCGACAAGCCCGCGGCGGACGGCTCGGTCCACGATCCCGACCGCATCCGCTATCTGCACGGCCATCTCTCCGCCGTTCACCGCGCGATCGCCGACGGTGCGGATGTGCGCGGATACTTCCTCTGGTCCCTGATGGACAACTTCGAGTGGTCCTACGGCTACGGCAAGCGCTTCGGCGCGGTGTACGTGGACTACGAGACGCTGGCCCGTACGCCCAAGTCGAGCGCGCACTGGTACGCGGCGCTGGCCCGGTCCGGGGTACTCCCCGAGCCGCCGGCCGGCGACCTCACTCGCTGAGCACCGGCCACGTACCCCGTCGGGCGTGACTCAGCAGCACCGGGTCATCGCCCACGACCACCGGGTTGCCGACCTCGGTCAGCAGGGCGAGGTCGGCCGCCTCGTCCGCATACGCGTGGCAGTCCGCCGGGTCGAAACCGTACTCCCGCATCAGCGTGCGCGCCGCGTACCCCTTGCCGTGGCCCCGCATGCAGGTCAGCATCTCGTCCGCGCCGAGCCGCGCCGCCAGCGGGGCCACCACGGGCAGCGGGGAGCTGGAGACCAGCACCATCAGATCGCCCGCCACCGCGTGCCGCAGATACGCGGCGAGGCCGGGCTCGTTCCACAGGGCCTGCCGCACCAGCGTGCCGCTCACATCGAAGAACGCGGCCCTGCGCGGCGCTTGGCGGATTTTGGCGGTGATGGGAGTGATGGGAGTGATGGGGGCAACCGTGTCCTTCATGCCCTTCAGTACGGACTGACGGCTTGCACCACTCAATGGCCGTGGGGGTTTCCCCACCCCTGACTGGCCGGACAGCGGGATGTTCCCGAAGACGCGTCGAGCCGATCGTGGTGGTACGAGATCGACGGGTCACCGGCGTCAGCTGCGTCAAGGGCGTCGCCGCCGAGCGCGCGGGCGGGCAGCATGCTGCCGAACGAGGAGTTCCTGACCCGTACGGGAGTGACCTTCGACGGTCCGGGCATCCCGCCGCATCTGCGTGAACCGGTCTTCACGGACGAGGAGTTCGCCCAGGGCCGCGACTCGGCCTTCGACCGGGCGGTCGCCGTACTCGGCCGCCGGTGAACAAAAACGCGCGTCCCGGCCGGGTGGGGGGCAGTCCGGCCGGGACGCGCCGCCGGGGGGTGGCGGCTTGGTGGGACCTACTTGTAGGCGGAGAACGCCTTCGTGAAGGCCAGCGGCTCCTGGAGGATCGAGCTGCACGTCGCATCCGCGGCGGGCTTCTCGCCGCCCGCGCACTGCTTGTCGCGGGTCGAGGACCACATGGCCAGCCAGCCCAGGCCCTTGGACTTGGCGAAGTCGACCAGCTGCGTGGCGTCGTCGACCTTGAAGATCTCGGTCACGACGTCGTTGACGCCGATCATCGGGGTGACGGCGACGGCCTTCCAGGCGGCCGCGTCCGACAGCCCGAGCACGCCCTTGATCTGGCCCTGGGTAGCGGTCGCCGCCTGGATGGCGTATTGACCCATGTCACCGCTGTAGGCCGGTCCGTAGTCCATCGCCATGATGTTGACCGCGTCGACCTTCACGCCGTTCTTCTTGGCATCGGCGATCAGATCCACGCCGGGCTGGGTCAGCCCCTCGGGCATGACGGGCAGGGTGAAGGAGACGTCGAGGCCCGGGTGGGACTTCTGGAGCTGCGCGATCGCCTGCGAGCGGCGGGAGTTGGCGGCGGTGTCCGGCAGGGCCGCGCCCTCGATGTCGAAGTCGACCTTGGTGAGCTTGTACTCGTCGATGACCTTGCCGTACGCCTTCGCCAGGTCGTCGGCGGAGGAGCAGTTCAGCGCCAGCTCGTGGCCGGCCGCGCCGCCGAAGGAGACCCGGACGTCGCCGCCCTTGGCGCGCAGCGCGCCTATCTGGGCCGCGACCTTGTCGCTGGCGAGGTCGGTGACGCCGCCCCAGAGCGGGGCGCAGCTGCCGCCGGAGGTGATGAAGGCGAGGTTGAACTCCTTGACCCCGGTCTTCGTGACGGTGTCCAGCAGGTCGTACGCCGGGTAGAGCGAGGTGTCGATGTACGGCGCGAAGCCGGCGCCCGTGCCGCCGCCGGACGTCTCGGTGGGGGTGGGGGTGGGCGTCGGGGTGGGGGTGGGGGTCGGCTTCTGCGTGGGCGTGGCGCTCGCCGTCGGGCTCGGGGTCTTGGTGGGTGTGGGCTGCTCGGTGGGGCGGCCGCTCGGCTGCGGCGTCGCGCCCTCGTCGACAGAGCACTTGACCTTGTTGATGAGACAGGAGGTCGGGTCGGCGACGGTCGCCGTACCGCTCGCGGAGGTGACGAAGCCGACGGTCACCGACTTGCCGGGGGCGAGCTCCTTGTTCCAGCTCGCGGGCTTCACGGTGATGTGCTGCCCGTTCACGGTGTGCTCGCCGTTCCACAGCGAGCCGATCGTGGTGCCCTCGGGCAGATCGAACTCGAGCGTCCAGTCCGACTGCGCCTTGTCGGTGGCATTGGTGATGACGTACTGGCCGGTGTAACCACCGGTCCAGGAACTCGTCTTGGTGTACGCGGCGCCTACGGCTGCGGCCTGCGCGGTGCCCGTGAGGGCGAACGCCGCGCCGCCGATGACGGCGGCGGCGACGACCGCGCCGACCGCCTTGGTCTTCGCGCTCGCCCTGCGCCGGTGCGTACTGCTGCCCATTGCGTGCCTGCCTCTGCGTTACGGGGGGTGGGGGTGTGGCAGCACGCTAGCGGCCCGGAAACGGACAAATGACCCGTTCGGGGCGGGGGTTGAGCTTCTTAGGACGCCCTTAAGGAGGGCATCGGAACGGATTAATGGTCGAGACCACTTGCAACCAAGCCCGTGGGGTCCCCCCGGACGAAGTCTGGGGGAAATTGAGGACAAACGGTCACTTCATCAGGCGGACGGCCTTGCGGCGTCTGACCGTTCCCCGGTGGCCCCGCCTCCGCTCCCCCGGCAGCCCCTCGCGCGGGTCGAGCCCGATCCAGATCCGTACCTCCGTGCCGCCGAGCACCGAGCTGCCTATCCGTACGTCCCCGCCCGTCGACTCCGCCACCCTGCGCACGATGTCCAGGCCGAGCCCCGTCGAGCCGTCCCTGCCCCCGCTGTTGCCGCGGGCCATCGCCGCCTCCGGGTCTGCGATGCCCGGGCCCGCGTCCGACACCAGCACGATGACCGCGTCCCCGCCGTTGTGTACGTCGACCGAGAAGGCCGTGCCCTCCGGGGTGTGCCGGAAGACATTGCCGAGCAACGCGTCGAGCGCGGCCGCCAGTTCGGGGCGCGCGACCGGGATGCGTACGGGACGGTCGACGCCCGCGACCCGCACCTTGCGGCCCTCGTCCTCCGCCAGCGCCGACCAGAAGTCCATCCGCTCCCGGACAACCTCGGAGGCGTCGCAACCCGCGCCCGGGCCGGGCGACGCGGTCTGCGGCTTGGCCTCGCGCGCCGTGCGGATGATCGTGTCGACCTCGCACTCCAGCTGCTCGACCGCGGCCCTGGTCTGGTCGGCGGCGGGTCCGTCGCCGAGGGAGGCGGCGTTGAGGCGCAGCACGGTGAGCGGCGTACGCAGCCGGTGCGAGAGGTCGGCGGCCAGCTCGCGCTCATTGGCGAGGAGCTGGACCACCTGGTCGGCCATGGAGTTGAAGGCGATCGCGGCGGAACGCAGTTCGGTCGGCCCCTCCTCGGGGACGCGCGCCCCGAGCTTGCCCTCGCCCAGGTCGTGCGCCGCGCCCGCGAGGCGCTGGGCGGGCTGCACCATGCGGATGCCGAGCCGGTCGGCGACCGCGACCGAGCCGACGATCAGCGCGATGCCGACACCGGCGAGCACCAGCCAGGCGGTGTCCACGCCGTTGGAGACCTCGCCCTCCGGTACGAACACCTCGACGACGGCGATCTGTCCGGTGCTGATCGCGGTGGGCTGAAGGAGCGCGGAGCCGCCGGTCACCTCGGTGATGGAGGCGCGGCCGAGCCGCTGCGTGGTCGCCAGGTCCTTCTGGGTCGCCCGGCGGGTGCCGATGTTCACCGGCTGGCTGCCCGGCTCGCCGGAGGCCGGGATGTGCACGGCCATCCGCCCGGCCGATCCGGCCTGGGTGGACATCACCGCCCGCTCCAGCGGATCGCGGTCGGCGGTGATGGAGAGCGTGGGGCCGATGGCGGCGGCCTGCCGCTCGGCGTTGGAGAAGGCCCGGTCCCTGGCCATCTCCTTGATGACGAGCCCGAGGGGTATCGCGAAGGCGACCACAACCATGGCGGTGACCGCCAGCGAGACCTTGACCAGCGCCCATCTCATGACATGTGTCCATTCATGGCATGCGTCCGTTCGGCGGCTCCAGCTTCACGCCGACGCCGCGGAGGGTGTGCAGATAGCGGGGCCGGGCGGCCGTTTCGCCCAATTTCCGTCGCAGCCAGGACAGATGGACGTCGATGGTCTGGTCGTCGCCGTAACTCAGCTGCCAGACCTCGGCGAGCAGCTCCTTGCGCGGTACGACGACGCCGGGCCGCCCGGCCAGGAACGCCAGCAGGTCGAACTCCCGGCGGGTCAGGTCGAGTGCCGCCCCGTCCAGCTCGGCCTGGCGGCGCAGCGGGTCGATGGAGAGCCCGCCGACCTGGATGACACCCGAGGGCGGGGCATCCCCGGCGGCGCGCGAGCGGCGCAGGACGGCCGCCATCCGCGCGGACAGGTGCTCCACCGAGAAGGGCTTGATGAGGTAGTCGTCGGCGCCGTCGTTCAGCAGGCGGACGATCTCCGCCTCGTCGTCCCGCGCGGTCGCGATGATCACTGGTACGTCGGTGATTCCGCGCAGCATCTTCAGCGCCTCGGACCCGTCCAGATCGGGCAGGCCGAGATCCAGGATGACCAAGTCGAAGCGGAAATGGGCCACCTCGCGCAGCGCCTCGAGGGCCGTGCCGACGCTCCGTACGGTGTGGGAGGCCTCGGTCAAGTGCCGTATGAGGGCGGAGCGCACGAACTGGTCGTCCTCGACCACGAGCACACTTGCCATGGGCGGCACCGTACGCCATCCGGAGGACGCCGGTCCCTCTAGGGACAGTTGTGGGGAGCGTGGTGCAGTATGGCCCCGATGCATCGAGGACTCGTACATGCCATGGCGTGGTCGCTGTCCACCGGCGCAGCGGTCACGCTGTCCTGGTGGGGCGTCCACACGGTCATGTCCGGGACCGCCTACGACCGGCCGCGCGCGCTGCCCATCACCGCGGACGGCGCCACCACGCAGGGCGCGAAGCCGCAGGCATCGTCAACGCAGCGGTCGCCGAGTCCGACGCCGTCCAAGCCGGGCAGTGCGGACAAGACCCGCAAGCCGTCGGCCACTCCGTCGGCCGGAAAGCCGAGCAAGACCAAGCCGTCGCCGCCGCCGGCCTCGGCGACGCCGCCCGGGAATGTGAAGGGCTACACGGTCGACGGCGGCCGGGTCGTCTTCGACATCGGCGAGTCGTCGGCGGAGCTGGTCTCTGCGACGCCGGACGCCGCCTGGCAGATGCAGGTCTGGAAGCAACCGACGTGGATCCGGGTGACTTTCACCAAGGACGGCCGCGAGGTCTCGGTCTTCTGCACCTGGAACGGCCACCCGCCGATGGTCGAGTTCGACGACCGCTAGGTTGTCTGTTCCGTCCTCAAGCGCCGGGTCCCGGTCACCGCGCTAACGGAACGTCGCCGGCGGCGGTACGGGGGAAGGCTTCGCGCTCGCGTCGGTGACCGCGGCCGCGCCGCCCGTGAAGTCGGTGAGCGCCCTGCCGTGTTCGACCCGGCCGGGGTGCGGGTCGCTCGCGACGCGGCGGGTCAGCTCGGCGACGGGCAGCGGAACGTCGGACGCGAGCAGCACCGCATTGCCGAAGCGGCGGCCGCGCAGCACCGTCGGGTCGGCGGCGAGCGCGAGCTCGGGGAAGACGGCGGCGGCGGTGGCGACCTGGGCGCGCAGATGGGCGAGCGGCGGCCCGTCGGCGAGGTTGGCGGCGTAGTGCCCGCCCGGCTTCAGGACCCTGCGGACCTCGGCGAGGAATTCCGTACTGGTCAGATGCGCGGGGGTGCGGGCTCCGCTGAAGACGTCGGCGATCACCAGGTCCGCCCAGTCGTCCGGGACCTTGCCGAGCCCGGCGCGGGCGTCGGCCGACCGGACGCGTATACGTGCGCCGGGGTCCAACGGGAGCTGTTTGCGGACCAGTTGGACCAGCAAGGCGTCCAACTCGATGATCTGCTGGGTGGATCGGGGGCGGGTCGCCGCGATGTAGCGGGCGAGAGTGAAGGCCCCGCCACCGAGATGCACGACCTGGAGGGGGCGGCCGGGCGGGGCGGCGAGATCGGCGACATGGCCGAGGCGGCGCTGGTACTCGAAGGAGAGATGAACCGGGTCGTCGAGGTCGACATGGGACTGCGGGGCGCCGTCGAGGAGCAGCGTCCAGCCGCGCGGCCGCTCGCGGTCGGGTATCAGCTCGGCGAGCCCGCCGTCGACCTGCTCGACGACGGGTTCGGGGCTGCCTGCCCCGCCCGTACGGCTGCGCCGCTTGCTCTTTGCCACCAGCCCATTATCGGCGCAGTACGGATGGGGGGCTCAGCGACCGGGGCTCAGCAACAGTTGTCGGCGGCCTCGATGAGGCGGGCCGCCTCGCCGAGCGCCTCGCGCAGCACCACCGGGTCGGTGACCGGGCCGGCGCCGTCCGGCGGCAGTAACCAGTCGGCGCCAGTGTCGGCACCGGTGCCGGTGCCGGTGACCGGAGGTTCGGCAGGGATCCGCAGCCCGCGTCCCGACGTCTGCGTACAGGCGCTGCCCGGCATGTCCCAGCCGTCCGCGGTGCCGGGCGGCACCAGGAAGCCGAGGGTGTCGCAGGTGCCGTCGTGGAGCACCGGGCCGACGGCCGGTACGGCGCCGCGGCGCAGGATGTCGACGGCCTCGAGCCCCTGCCTGGCGGGGACGGTCACCAGATCGCAGGGCTCCGCGTCGTCGCCGGGCGGTGCGCTGCTGTCCGGGGTCGGCCTGTGGCGAGCAGTCGTCGCAGTCGTGCGTGAGCCGCCGTTGGCGCTGGTCTCCATGCCGATCTCCAACAAGGGGATCCCCTCCTCGCTCGAGTGGAGACACGTACCGCGCCTCCGGATGGTTCAACGCCCGTTCGCGTCAAGGGCTACGGCGGCTCGCCGCCGCAAAGGATGGCAGTTCATGGCAGATCAAGGGAGAGATATCCCTTTTGTAGCTAAACCCTGTGTGTGCGGTCCATCACAGCAGGTACGTTCTTGCTCCGCCGGAACACGGCTGCACCAAGAGAGGGCTCGGCCATGGCGTCATCGTCACAGGCATCACGGGCAGTTCCCAACCGGGCGGTTCCCAACTTCGCCTTCCGCCGGCTGCGGGGGCAGCGCTCGCCGGGGGAGTTCGCGGCGAGTGTGCGCAAGGCGGCTCGAGAGATCGGCGAGCAGGTCTCGTGCGACGCCCGCTATATCGGGCGTGTCGAGGCAGGCGAGATCCGCTGTCCCAACTATGCGTACGAGCGGGTGTTCCTGCACATGTTCCCCGGTCTGACGCTGGCGGACCTGGGGTTCGCGGCGCGGGAACAGGTGCGGGGCGGCGGCCGGGGGCGGCCGCCCGAACCTTCCCTCAGCCCCCTCGACCTTTTTGACGGCAACAGTGACAGCGACATCGACGAGGAGAGCGACGTGCTGCGTCGCGCATTCATGACGAGCGGCTCCGCCACCGTGGCGGCCGCGTCTCTCGGGCTCGGTCCCGGTCCCGGCCTTGTGCCCGCACAGCGACGCGTCGGCGAGGCGGAGGTGAACGCCGTCGAGCACGCGGTACGCCGGATCCGACTGCTCGACGACAGGCACGGCGCGGACGGGCTCTACAAGCGGGCCGCGCAGCCGCTGCGGGCGGCGTACGCACTGCTCGACGCGGGCACGGCCGCGCGCCCCTCGACGGCGGACCGGCTGCACGCGGGGGCGGGCGAACTCGCCATCTCGGTGGGCTGGCTGGCGCACGACTCGGGCCGGTTCGACGATGCGCGCTCGCACTACGCGGAGGCGCTGGCGACGGCTCGGGTGGCGGGCGATCCGGCGCTGGAGGCGCACGCGTTCTGCAACACGTCCTTCCTGGCGCGGGACGGGGGCCGCCACCGGGAGGCGGTCCGCGCGGCCCAGGCGGGCCAGCGGGCGGCACGGCACCTGGCCTCGCCGCGACTGCTGTCCCTGCTCTCGCTTCGGGAGGCCGGCGGCTGGGCGGGGCTCGGGGACCGTACGGGCTGCGAGAAGTCCCTGGGGCGGGCGTACGCGTACTTCGACCGGGGCCCGGCGGAGGCGGATCCGGAGTGGATGTCCTTCTTCGGCGAACCGGAACTGGAAGCGCTGCAGGCGCAGTGCTGGTCGGCCCTCCGCGACTGGCCCCGGGCCGCCCGCCACGCCCTCCGGGCGGCGACGCTCCAGGACAGCCGCTTCACCCGCAACCTGGCCCTGTACCGGGCCCAACTGGCGGCGGACCTGGCTCGCGCCGGAGCCCCGGACGAGGCGGCGGAGGCGGGCCACCAGGTGCTGGACCTGCTGGCGGAGGTCCAGTCGTCACGCATCCAGTCGATGCTGTCGGACACGGCGAGGGTGCTGCTGCCGAAGCGGAGGACGGGGGGTGTGGGTTCGTTCCTGGAGCGGCACGGGGAGTCGCTGCGAAGGGCGTGATGCGGGCGCCCCCCCGGCGGGAAACTCACCCCTCCAGATGGCCCGTGTCGTTCCAGCGCTCCACCGCCGGTGCACCGTACGCCCACCCGAGCACCGACAGACTCGTCGGGTCCAGCTTGATCCGCGCCGCGAACGACGGGTCCATGCCCAGCCACCGCGCCCCCAGCACCCGCAGGATGTGGCCGTGCGCGAAGACCAGCACGTCGCGGTCCGCCGAGCGCGCCCACTCCACGACCTCGTCCGCCCGCGCGCCGAGCTCCGACAGGGTCTCGCCGTCCGGGACGCCGTCGCGCCAGATGAACCAGTCCGGGCGGTCCGCATGGATGTCCGCCGGGGCCAGGCCCTCGTACGCCCCGTAGTCCCACTCCATCAGGGCGTCCCATCCGGTCGCCCGGTCACCGAACCCCGCCAGCGCGCACGTCTCCGCCGCCCGCACCAGCGGGCTCGTACGGACCTCGACGCCCTCCAGGCCCGACCACGGCGCCCGGTGCAGCCGCTCTCCCAGCAGTTTCGCCCCGCGCCTGCCCTCTTCGAGCAGGGGGATGTCCGTCCTGCCGGTGTGCTTGCCGAGCAGTGACCATTCCGTCTGGCCGTGCCGGGCGAGCAGGATGCGCGGTGCCATGCGGGGTCTCCCTGAGGTTCACATCGGGTGGCTTTCCATCATCGCGCACCTGAACGCGGGGCAACCTCCAAGTCGATCTCAGCGTCCCTCTACAGGCCGGGACCCGCCGACGGAGCGTCGCCCTGTACACCGTACGGTCGAACGGTGGCCGATGGCCGCCTGAACACAAACTGGAGAAACGTTCGGATGCCGTACACCGCGCCCCGCCATCGGCCCCGCTGGTGGACCGAACTGACGCTGATCGCAGTGGTCTACGCCGCCTACTCGGCGGGCCGGCTGCTCGCCCGCGGCGATGTGTCGACCGCGGTCGACCACGGCATGGCGATACTCCGGGCCGAGAAGGCCCTCCTCCTCAACGCCGAGCACCCGCTCAACCGCCTCTTCAGCCAGACCCCCGCCCTCGGCATACCCGCCGACTTCGCGTATGCCTCGCTGCACTATCTGGTCACTCCGGCCATCCTCGTCTGGCTCTTCCGCCGCCGCCCCGCCCGCTACCACGCCGCCCGCACCTGGCTGATGCTCTCCACGCTGCTCGGCCTCGTCGGCTTCACCCTGCTGCCGACCTGCCCGCCGCGGCTGCTCGACGCCGGTCAGGGGTTCGTCGACACGATGGCGCAGTACAGCTCGTACGGCTGGTGGGGCGGCGAGGCGAGCGCGCCGCGCGGCCTGGGCGCGATGACCAATCAGTACGCGGCGATGCCGAGTCTGCACGTCGGCTGGGCGCTGTGGTGCGGCGTGATGCTGTGGCGGCACGGACGCACGCCGCTGATGAAGGTCCTCGGCGTCGCCTACCCGCTTCTCACCACCATCGTGGTGATGGGCACGGCGAACCACTACTTCCTGGACGCGGTCGCCGGCGCCGCCGTGATGGGCGTCGGCGCACTGCTGACGCGGCCCGCGATGCGCCTCGCCGACCGGGTGCGCACACGTGTCCTGTCCGCTCCTTCCGGCTCGAAGTCCCCGATTGTCAGTGCCGGATGCGAGACTTCCGCGGGTGAGCGAATCCCTGGACAGCGGACCACCTCCGCAGGCGCCGACGACAGCACTCCGGCAGCGGCTCGCTGAGCTGCGCGGCCCCGCCGCCCAGCCGCATCCGCTCGACGCCCGCGCGCTGGCCGCCCTCGCCGCGAATCCCGGCTGCAAGCGGCGCGCTCTGCTGGACGGCGCCGGGGTGGACAAGGCGGCGCTCGCCTCCGCGCTGGGGTCCCCTGCGGCGTTCGGGCAGTCGCAGTTCGCGTTCATGCGCGGCAATGCCTTCGAGGCCAGGGTCAAGGCCGACGGCGGTACGGAACTGATGCGGCTGCTGGGCGTGGACGCCCCGGCCGAGGTCCGGGTGCCCGATCTGTCGGCGGCCGGTCCCGAGGGCCGGGCCGCGCGTACGGCGCTGGCGCTGCGTGAGGCGACCGCGGCCGGTGCCCAGGACGGGGTGTGGACGCTGCTCGACCATCCCCTGCTGGCGCTGGAGGTCGCGGGCTCCCCCGCCTATCTGGAGCCGGACGCGGTGGTCGTCCACCCGGACGGGCGGTGGACGGTCGTCGAGATCAAGTCCTTCCCGATGATCGACGCGTCGGCGGACGCGGCGAAGGTGGGCGCGGCCGCGCGCCAGGCCGCGGTGTATGTGCTGGCGCTGGAGAGGGTCGCCGCGCTGACGGAGGGCGCGGAGGTGGCGCACTCGGTGCTGCTGGTCTGCCCCAAGGACTTCTCCAATCTGCCGACCGGGTCCGTCGTCGACGTCCGTAAGCAGTTGTCGGTCACCCGCCGCCAGCTGGCCCGGCTGACCCGGATCGAGGACATCGCCGCGGCGCTGCCCGAGGGCACGACCTTCGACCTGGAGCGGCCGGCTGAGGAGCTGACGGCGGCGGTCGAGTCGGTGTCCGCGGCGTACGCCCCCGAGTGCCTGGCCGCGTGCGAGCTGGCCTTCCACTGCCGTGACCGGGCCCGCGATTCGGGCGCGGTCGAAGCGCTGGGCCGTGGGGTGCGCGGCGAGCTGGGCGGGCTGACGACGATCGGCGACGTCCTGGCGGCGGCGCGGGGGGCCGCGGGCGATCCGGACGATCCGGCGGTCGCCGCCCTGCGCAGGGCGGCGGCGCTGCGGGCCGAGGCACTGGAGGCGGCCGGATGTCGCTGATCTCCACGCTTGCCCGGCTGGAGGCCGTGGAGTCCGGGCGGGCGCGGCCGTTGGCGACCGTGCGGCACCGGCATCTGTCCGATCGGCCGCTGGTCTTCGTGCCGCTCACCACGGCGGGTGAGGCGGGGGCGCCGCTGGGCGCGCTGGTCGGCACCGATCCGCAGGAGCCCCGGCTGCTGGTCGTGGCGCAGCCACGCGACCGCGATCTGCGCTTCACGTTCCTCGCGGAGCTGGCCGACGCGGTGCTGCCGCATCTGGATGCGTACGCCGACGACATCGAGCTCGTCGAGCGTGGGGGCACCTCCCGGCCGAAGGCTGGGGGAGAGACGGATGCGGAGACCGGCAAGAGGGTCAAGGTGGAGGCCGAACTGTGCGCGGACGCCCCGCAGTTGATCGTGCCGGGGCGGGCCGGCATCGACTTCGTACGGCTGCTCGGCCGGTCGATGCGGTTTCGGCGTACGGCGGAGGAGGACCCCGACGCGCCCTACCCCGCGCCGCCGCGGGTGCCGCTGCTCGGCCGCTGGCTCACGCACTACGGCGAACGGGCCCGGGTGCCCGGCTCCTCGCTGCTCCTCGCCGCGACCGATCTGCTGAACCGGCACTGGGCGACCGGTCAGTCCTCGCTGGAGGACCAGCATCTGGGGGCGCTGCTCGCCTGGATCGATCCACCGGAGGGTGAGTCCGGCGCGGATGCCGCGCTGCGGGCCGAGCTGGCGCGGGGCCGGGACGGGCAGCTGCTCTGCCCGCCGGCCGGGCCGGCCACCGACCCGGCCTTCGACAACAGGCTGCTGGCTCCGGCCGTGGAGCGCTACGACCGGGCGCGGCAGGCGCTGGGCGCGGCGGAGGACGGCGCGGCGGCGGATGCGAGGCTGGGTGAACTGAGTGTCGCCGAGCGGGAGATCCGCCGGCTCGTGCTGACCCAGCTGCTGCCCACGTGGCACGCGGTGTGGCGCAGCCTGGAGCTGTTGCGTGAGCTGCCGGAGGGCTCCAGGGCGGCGGACCGCTGGACTCGGGACCGCTGGTCGTTCACCGCGCACCGCGATCGCGTACGGGCGGGCGAGCCGCCGCAGCCGCGCCGCGACGACGCGGTGACGGCCGCGCAGAAGCTCGCCTCCCGCGAGACGGCCCAGGCGCAGCTGGAGGCCCAGGAGGCGCTGGACGACCCGCTGGTGCTTGCGGGGCGCAGGCTGGCGGGCGAGGCGTTCCTGAGCGAGGTGACGGAGGTCGTGATGGCCTGGTCGGACTCGAAGCGCCCGAGCCCGCGTCCGCTGCTCACAGTCCGCACGGACGACCGCCCGCAGCTCGCCGAGCGGGCGAAGGTGTACCGCTCGCTGGCGGGCAAGCCGCAGACGGCGGAGTTCGTACGGTACGACGCGGAGGGGACGCTGGTGCTGCGGCTGACGGACCGCATGGGCCGCGCCAAGGACCCGGCGGAGGGCTCGGTCCCGGGGAAGGGCGACCGGATCGCGTGGACCCTGTTCGAACACGACCATCGGGGCGGCCCCAAGCTTCCGCCCCCGGAGGAAACCCCGTGGACCCACGGCGGGCCCCCGGGCACGTCGGCCCAGAGCCCGGACCCTGTGACCCCGGAGGACGTGCTGTGACCCGGCCAGGCTTCGAGCCGTCCGTCGAGGCTGCCCGGGCCACGGACGCGATCCTCGACGACACGCTGCACGGCTCCCACCGCGGTGTCGTCGTGGACTCGCCGCCCGGGGCCGGGAAGTCCACGCTCGTGGTGCACGCCGCGCGGGAACTGGCCGCCGCCGGGCGGCCGTTGATGGTCATCGCGCAGACCAACGCCCAGGTCGACGACCTCGTCGTCCGGCTCGCCGAGAAGGAGCCCGCGCTGGCGGTCGGGCGACTGCACAGCAATGAGCCCGATCCGTACGACAAGGCCCTCGACGAGCTGGACAACGTCCGCAAGTCCGCCAAGGCCGGTGACCTCGCCGGGCTGGAGATCGTCATTTCGACCGCCGCGAAGTGGGCGCATGTCCAAGGCGTCGAGCCCTGGCGGCACGCCATCGTCGACGAGGCCTACCAGATGCGCTCCGACGCGCTGCTCGCCGTCGCCGGGCTCTTCGAGCGCGCGCTGTTCGTGGGCGACCCCGGTCAGCTGGACCCGTTCTCGATCGTCGGCGCTGACCAGTGGGCCGGGCTGTCGTACGACCCCTCCGCGAGCGCCGTCTCCACCCTGCTGGCCCACAATCCTGAGCTGCCGCAGCACCGGCTGCCCGTCTCCTGGCGGCTCCCGGCCTCCGCCGCGCCGCTCGTCTCCGACGCGTTCTACCCGTACACCCCCTTCCGCAGCGGTACCGGCCCCGGCGACCGGCGGCTCGCCTTCGGGGTGCCGTCGGACGGCTCGGGCCCCGACCGGGTGCTCGACGAGGCGGCCGAGTCGGGCTGGGGCCTGCTGGAGCTGCCCGCCCGCCACACGCCCCGTACCGACCCCGAGGCGGTACGGGCGGTGGCCCTGGTCGTACGCCGGCTGCTGGACCGCGGGGGCGCGGCGACCAGCGAGCGGTCCACGGAACCCGTCCCGGTCACCGCCGACCGGATCGCCGTCGGCACGGCCCACCGCGACCAGGCGGCTGCGGTGCGGGCGGCGCTCGCCGAGCTGGGCGTCGCGGACGTCACCGTGGACACGGCGAACCGCCTCCAGGGCCGTGAGTTCGACGTCACGGTCGTCCTCCACCCGCTCTCGGGCCGCCCGGACGCGACCGCGTTCCATCTGGAGACGGGCAGGCTGTGCGTGCTGGCCTCCCGCCACCGGCACGCGTGCATCGTGGTGTGCCGCGCGGGCGTCACCGATCTGCTGGACGAGCACCCGTCGACGGAGCCGGTCCAGCTGGGCGTCACGGTCAAGTTTCCGGATGGCTGGGAGGCCAACCACGCGGTCCTGGCACACCTGGCGGAACACCGGGTGAGCTGGCAGCCGTAGGCACACTTGCATTCGCCGCGACAATGGAAGGCGGCGATGGGTATGCGATGGACACAAGGTCAACGGAGGGCGGCCCGGAAAGGGGCTCGCACCTGGGCGAGGAGGAGAACCACATGGCGGAACCCGAGCGGAGCGAGCGGAAGCTGCGACCGGCCCCGCTGCTCTTCGAGCCGTCGGAGGCTGCCGCCGACCCCGAGCACTTCTTCGACCTGGAGTCGATAGAGGACCCGCGGGAGCTGCTGGCGCGGTCGACCGAACTGGCCCTGGCGTTCCGCGCGGCCACCGACCGCGCCGTGGAGTACCAGGCGCTCGCCGCCGCCCAGCTCGCCGACCCGCGCCGGTTCGACCGGCTGACCCCCGCGGACATCGCCGAGCGGGCGGAGTGGACCGAGGACTACGCGAAGAAGATGATCGAGTTCGGCCGCGGCCTGCTCCGCAACACCACGCCCTAGCCCCCCGCCTCGCCTCAACATCGCGCATGGCATATGCCGGGGCGCAAGATACGCCTCCCCGACCGGCCCTGTCTCCGTTTCCGCCAACTCTCAGAAACGGAACGGTCACTCCGGGTAGGTCTTGTTCCATGAGTGCATGGCTGCAAGACGACTCTCTGCCGGCCCCCGGCTCCGGTGACGACGAGCGCCGGACCCACACCTTGGCCCTCCTGCGGGAGGAGGGCAGGCACCAGGTTGCCCAGGTCACATCGCCCGGCGCGAGCTGGCTCGTCTCAGCCGTCGGCCATCCGCGCTCGATGCTGGCCCTCTGGGAGACCCACCCGTACGCCCCCGCCGTACTCCCCTGCGGCTCCGTTTTCGACGTCGTGAACGTGCCCACGATCTTCGGCCGCCGCATGCTCGACCGGCTCTGGGAGGAGGGGCCGGGATCCGGCCCCGTCGCCATGCACCGCGGCCGGATGCTGCTCTTCGCCGCCCCCGGCACCGCGCACCGCCTGCCGTCCCTGCTCGGCTGGGAGGAGTGCGGCGACTCCGTACCGCCGGTGCTCTGCCACGGCACCGGCGACGCAGTCACCGTTCCGCCGCTGGCCAAGGGCCACGCCGCGACGGGCGGCCCGCGCTGGCTGGTGGCCCCCGACACCCGGCACCCGTGGCTGCCGGGGCCCGAGGTGGTGCTCTGGGCGTGCGTGCGGGCGGTCCGCGCGGCCTCGGCTCCCAGCGTCCGTATATCGATTTTTCCTGGCGCCGATCAGGATGCTAAGGTCTACGACGTCAGCAGGCGCCGCTAGCTCAGTTGGTTAGAGCAGCTGACTCTTAATCAGCGGGTCCGGGGTTCGAGTCCCTGGCGGCGCACAGACGGAGAAAGCCCCTCGCGAGAGCGAGGGGCTTTTTCGTACGCCCGGACGCCGGGACCCGGACGACCGGACCCCGCGCCCCACCCCCGCACCGCAGCCCCCCGGACGCACCGCTACGTCGTGGTGATCTTGACTGTCCACGCGCCCGACCGCGTACGGTCCGCCACCTCCACCCTCGTCCGTCCCCCCGGCACCCCCGGCATCGTGAACGTCTCGCCGACCCCCAGCGGCGCATCCGCCAGCGGCGGGTACACCGACGTGTCCCAGCACGCCGAGCTGTCCGGGTGGGTGTCGACGACCTCCGCCGGGCCGCCACCCGAAGCCGTCTCGGCCTGCACGCGGTACAGCAGCACCCCCTCCCTGCAGGTCGACTCGTCGTTGCCCGTCGATCCGCGCACCTCGATCGCGAGCGCCGTGTCCACGCCGGTCCGGACGACCGCGAGCCGCGTGCCAAGGCTCCCGCCCGGGGCCGGCGCGGCCGAGATCGGCTCCAGAGTGATCCACTCGGCCTTGGTCACACACCGCACGGCCCGCTTGTCCAGCCAGCCCAGCTTCCACTTGTGCCAGCCGAAGAGATCCGGGGCAAGACCGAACTGGCTGCCCATCACATCCCAGTCCCCGACGTACGTGTCCCAGTCGCCCTTGCCGTCCGTCGGCCGGTGGTAGAGGTCAGGCAGGTCGAAGACATGCCCGGTCTCGTGGGCCAGCACATTGCGGTCCGGCGGGTGGCGCTCGAAGACGGTGACGACCCGGTCGACGTCGGTGCCGTCGGCGTGCAGGGGCTCGTCGAAGTTCACGACCTTCGTCGCGTCGGAGTCGACGCCGGGCGCGTCCGGGTCGGCGACCAGATAGACGATGTCGTAGCGGGAGAAGTCGACGGTCGGGTCGGCCGCGTTGATCGCGTCGCGCAGATACCCGGCGCGCTGCCCGGGCTCCCAGTCACGGCTTATCCCGTACGCCGTCGAGGCCTTCGGCATCGCCACCCACTCGCGCTGCGAGTGCGGGCGCAGCACGAACTTCCCGTACGAGGCACGCGCGAAGAATGTGCTGGTGGCCGGGAAGTGGTCGGCCGCGAGCTCGCGCGGCGCGTTCAGCGGGACGGAGTCCGGGAACGACAGGAAGATCATCACCGCGTCCAGTTGCCGGGCCGGGCGCGGATAGTCGGTGTTCCACGTGTCCACGCCCAGGGAGTGGTGCGCGGCCGTGCGGGTCAGCGCGCAGGGCCCACCCGCCGTCTTGGCCACCGCGGGGCCGGCCACGAGCGAAGTGGCGGCGAGCGCCACGAGGGAAGTGAGGGCAGCAGCGGCGCTCCGCAGGCGCACGGGTTCCACTCCCTCGGGTGTTCCCTCGGACGACTGCTGACCCTCCACGTGGACCTCCGGCTGCGGAATGGGCGACACCTCAACCACCTTGTGACGGTTTTTGGCAGTACGCCCTGTTCCGCTGCCCCACCCGGGTGACCGACCCGACACCGGCTCGACACCGACCCGAGACCCGACGACACTCCGATGGCTCACGGAACGTCACATTCGGTCAGCACGGATCGACCCCGACTCAGACCTGTGCAGAAACGATCGACCGAAGGCCGTGAATGAGCCGTCTCGCAGCGGCGTAGCTGGAACGGCCCATGGGCCAGCCTCTATGATCGGCAGACTTTCCCGGCTTCTTCCCCTTGCCGCCGGGCTTCTTGCCGGATTTCTTGCTGATCACATCGGTACGACCCTGTACGACACGACTGCACTGCGGGAGCGAGCGGTGAGCGGAACCTCCGAAGGAACAGGGCCCGCGGGAGTCGCCGCCGACCCCAGCAAAACCGGGCTGTCGATCACAGAGCGTAACCGCTTCGGCCGGACCACCGCCGAACTGCGCGACTACCGGGCCGCGTTCAACGCCGCGCACCTCGCGATGGCGGTCGTCGACCACGAGGGCGTCGTCGTCACCGCCAACGCGGCCCTCGCCGCGCTGCTGGGCACCGAACCCGAGACCCTGCAGGAACAGTTCGCGGCGGACCTCGTCGACCTCGCATCGGACCGCCGCACCTGGCACGCGTACCGCGAAGTGCTGCGCGGCCGCCGGTCCCGGTTCCGCTGTGCGCGCCGCCTCAAGCACCCCGACGGGCGCACGCTGTGGGCGGAGGTGACCGTCGCGCCGGTGCCCGACAGCCGCAATGTGCTGCTCTCCATCGCGGACATCAGCGACCGGCGCGAGCTGCACGCCCGGCTGCGCCATCTCCAGATGCACGACCCGGTGACCCGACTGCCCAACCGCACACTGTTCTTCGAGCGATTGTCGGCGGCGCTCGAGTCATCGGCGTACGACCACGGCTCGACCGGCCGGATCGGCCTCTGCTATCTCGACCTCGACGGCTTCAAGGCGGTCAACGACACCCTCGGGCACCGGCTCGGCGACCGGCTGCTGGCCGCGGTCGCCTCGCGGCTCACCGAGTGCGCGGACAGCTACGGATACACGTGCAGCGGCGGGCACCTGGTGGCGCGGCTCGGCGGCGACGAGTTCGCGATCCTGGTCGAGGAATCCACCGGTACGGAGCAGCTCGCCGATCTCGCCAAGTCCGTACTGGCCGCGCTGCAGCAGCCGTTCGACCTGGCCGGGCAGCGTGTTTCGGTCTCGGCGTCGATCGGGGTGGTGGAACGGACGGTGTCCGGGACGAATGCCACCGGGCTGATGCAGGCCGCGGACACGACGCTGTACTGGGCGAAGGCGGACGGCAAGGCCCGCTGGACGCTGTTCGACCCCGAGCGCAACGCACACCGGATGACCCGTCAGGCGCTGTCCTCGACGCTCCGCCCGGCCGTGGAGCGCGGGGAGTTCACGCTGGAGTACCAGCCGCTGGTGGGGATGGCGGACGGGGTGACGCGGGGCGTGGAGGCGCTGGTGCGCTGGAACCACCCGCAGTTCGGCACGCTCGCGCCGAATCGGTTCATCGGCATCGCGGAGGAGGACGGCTCGATCGTCCAGCTCGGGCGGTGGGTGCTGCGTACAGCGTGCCTCCAGGCCCGCCAGTGGCAGAAGGACCACCCGGACGCGCCGCCGCTGTTCGTCAGCGTCAATGTCGCCGTACGCCAGGTCTGGGACTCCGACCTGGTGGCGGACGTGGCGGGGATCCTGGCGGAGACGGGACTCGCGCCGCATCTGCTGCAACTGGAGCTGACGGAATCGGCGGTGATGGGCTCGGCGGGCCGCCCGCTCCAGGCGTTGCATGCGCTCAGCGACATGGGCGTGCAGATCGCGATCGACGACTTCGGGACGGGGTACTCGAACCTCGCGTATCTGAGCCGGCTGCCGGTATCCGTACTGAAGCTCGACGGATCGTTTGTCCGCGGCTTCCAGGACGAGGCGCATCCGAACCCGGCGGACGAGACGATCGTCGAGGCGATGGTGCAACTGGCGCACCGGCTGGGCCTGACGGTTACGGCGGAATGCGTCGAAACGGCTGGTCAGGCGTCGCGGCTGCGGCGGATCGGCTGTGACACGGGCCAGGGCTGGCTCTACTCGCGGGCGGTGGCGCCGGAGCAGATCGCCGAGCTGATCGGCGTCGGAGCGTTGTCCGTCTGACGCCAGGTCTGACGCCCGGTCCGACGCCGGATCCGGGCGACCGGGTGGGAGCCGACCGCCCCCGGCCGGAAGGACGTTCCGGGCGGGGGCGGCGGCCTGTGGGGGGTCGGGGGTCAGCGGCTCAGCAGGCGCCCAAGTCCTGCCAGACGCCCCATTCGCCCGTCGTGCCCGGCTCTTCGCCCTGGGTCCACCACTTCGCCTTCCAGAGGTGGCCCTTGTGGGAGACCTGCGCGCCGCCGGTGTACGCCGGGGTGCTGGACCAGGCCGCGGCCGTGCAGCCCGCCGGCGGGTCGGAGGGGGACGGAGTCGGGGTCGGGCTGGAGGGCGACGGGGTCGGGTCCGACGGGGACGGGGTCGGGTCCGACGGGTCCGGGTTCGGGGAGCCGCCGACCGCCGTCACGATGTCGTTGAACAGCGTCGCGTTCGCGTCCAGGCCGAGCAGCGAGTACATCATCGCGCCCGCCAGGCCCCGGCTGTGCCCATAGTCCGCCCGCGCCTGGATCGCGCGCTTGTCGAGGCCGGTGAAGAACTCCCCGTCCTTGTAGAAGTACGCCGCCTTGGCCTCGTCGTCCCAGAACGTCGTCGCCGCGTTGTCGACGACCCCGCCGAGCTCCTTGTAGTGCGCGATGCCCGCCTGCTGACTCACCGGTCGTGCGCCCGATGCGCCGGTCGCGGACTGCGCGAGGCCGTTCTTCGCGCCGGCCGGGACGCCCTTCCAGCCGCGGTAGTAGAACTCGTACCCCAGCGTCAGTTTGTTCGCCGGGAAGCCGCCCGCGATGCCGTACGCCGCGTTCCCGTCGAGCCAGGAGTCGATGGCGTTGTCGATCGAGTACTTCTGTGTGCCGGGCGCGATGGGGTCCGTCGGGTCGGAGGCCGGCGAGTACAACGGCGACTGGTGGTACGTCGGGCCGTCCGCGTCCCAGGCGCCGTGCATGTCGTACGTCATGATGTTCGCGTAGTCGAGGTACGCGCCGATCTTGTCCGTCTCGATGTGCTTGATCTTGTCCTGGCCGGCCGGGAGCGCCGACGTCAGCAGGTACTTCTTGCCGCCGTGCGCCGCGCCGTACTCGTCCAGCTGCTTGCGGAACTCCGCAAGCAGGAGAGTGAAGTTGGCCTTGTCCTCGGGTCCGTAGTGATTGCCGAGGTGGCCGCCCTCCGAGCCCGGGTACTCCCAGTCGATGTCGATGCCGTCGAAGATCCCGGCGGCGGTGCCGGGGCCGCCGTAGCCGCCCTCGACCGGCAGGTCGCCCGCGATGTACTGCTTGACGCAGGAGGCGACCAGCTTCTTGCGGCTCGCGTCCGTCTTGGCCGCGTCGTGGAAGTACTTGGAGTACGTCCAGCCGCCCAGCGAAATATTGATCTTCAGCTTGGGGTGCTTGGCCTTCAGCTCCCTGAACTGGTTGAAGACCCCCACGATCGGCTGGTTCCAGGTGTCGGCGACGCCGTCGACGCTGTCCGCCGCCGCGAAGGACTTCTGGTAGTCGGCGTACGAATCGCCCGCGCCGTCACCGGCGTTGGGATTGGCGTCGTCGCCCGCGGCCTTGTTCGCCTCGAAACAGGTCAGTTCGGTCGGGTGGATGTTGCCGAACGAGTAGTTGAGGACGTCGAGCTTGGCCGCGATGCCCCGGGTGTCCAGATGCTTGGGGTAGAAGGCGTTGCCGTACACGCTCCACTGGTCGTAGTACGCGATCTTCACCCCGCCGGTGGACGCGGCGGCGGTCGTGACGTCGTCGCCGGCCGCCTCGTCGGCGGTGCCTGGGCCTACCAAACCGGCCAGGACGCCTGCGGCAAGGGCCGCGGTCGTCAGGGCCGCGAGCAAGGGTCTGCGGGAGCGCACGGGACAGCCTCCGGGGGGATGTACGGAACGGGACCTGGGACAGGAATGGGAACGCGAGTTGGAGAAGAGATAGCGATCAGGCCACCGCCGCGTCAATGGTCTGAACCAAATCGAGGACTAGACCAATTTTGGCGAGAAATCGCTTGTCAGACACCCACACCCCGCACGCAGAACCGCTCGCCACCAACGGTGACGAGCGGTTTAAGGCCCTATTAAGGGCCCGGGGACGGACAGTTCAGCAGTGAACCACTCCGCCCGCGAAACCCAGGTTTTACTCGGCCCCCGGCAAGTCGTAGGCGTCCGCGATCAGTTCGTAGGAGCGCAGCCGCGCATCCCCGCCGTGCGCATTCGCCGTGATCATCAACTCGTCCGCGCCGGTGCGCTTCTGGAGGTCGTCAAGTCCCGTCCGCACCTCGTCCGCAGTGCCGTGGACGACGTTCGTCAACCAGCTGTCCACGAACTCCCGCTCCATGGGGCTGAATTCGTACGCCGCCGCCTCATCGGGCGTGGGGATCAGCCCGGGACGGCCGGTGCGCAGCCGGACCATGGACAGGGCGCCGGTCAGGACCTGGCGGCGGGCCTCCTTCTCGTCGTCCGAGGCAAGGGCCGAGACACCGATCAGCGCGTACGGGGCGTCCAGCACCGCGGACGGCCGGAAGGACTCGCGGTACAGGTCGAGCGCCGGGATGGTGTTGTGCGCCGAGAAGTGGTGGGCGAAGGCGAAGGGCAGTCCGAGCACTCCGGCCAGCCGGGCGCTGAAGCCGGAGGAGCCGAGCAGCCAGATCGGCGGGCGGGCGGAGGGGCCCTGGACCGGTCCTGGCACCGCGTGTATGCGGGAGTACGGATGCCCGTCCGGGAAGTCGTCGTCCAGGAAGCGGGTCAGCTCGGCGAGTTGCTGCGGAAAGTCGTCGGCGCCCTCGTTCAGCCCATCGGCCCGCCGCAGGGCCGCGGCGGTCGGGCCGTCGGTGCCGGGCGCCCGCCCGAGGCCCAGGTCGACGCGGCCCGGCGCGAGCGCCTCCAGCGTGCCGAACTGCTCGGCGATGACAAGCGGCGCGTGGTTCGGGAGCATCACGCCGCCCGAGCCGAGGCGGATGCGCTCGGTGTGGGCGGCGAGGTGGGCGAGGATCACGGCCGGGGACGAGGAGGCGACGCCCGGCATCGAGTGGTGCTCGGCGACCCAGTGGCGGTTGAAGCCACGGCTCTCGGCCAGCCGCGCGATGTCCACGCTGGTACGCAGGGCGTCGGTAGCGGTGCGACCGACGCCGACCGTCACCAGGTCCAGTACAGACAGGGGCACTGGGGCCGTTCCGTTCGCCGTGCCTCGAATCGCGTCACCCTGAATCGCGTCGTCCACCGGTGCAGCCCTCCTGCGCATGAAGTACGTACAGCACGAGCTAACAGGAGGGCCTCTCCGCTTTATTCCCGCCCGGTCACTTCAGTCGGGATTCATTCCGGCTTCGCGAACAGCGTGCCGAGCTTCGGCCCGAACACCCACGCCTTGCGCCCCGCCAGCCGCAGCCCCTCCCACACCGTCACCTGGTTCGCCGTGAGGACCGGCTTACCGAGCAGGTCCTCCAGGTCGGGGAGGTACGCCGCGGTGTGCAGGGCCGTGTCCGGCAGCAGCACCACCTCCGCGTCGGGGTGGTCGCCCGCCCTGGCCAGTTCCAGCACCTCGTCCCGGCCCCAGGTGCCGACCTCGGCCGCGGTGACGATCCCGCTCGCCCGGTCGGAGACCACCTCGGCCCCGGACGCCTTGAGGAAGGCGGTGAAGAGGGCCGTGACGTCCTGCGGGTAGGTCGCGGCGACCGCGACGCGCACTGCGCCCAGCGCCCGTACCGCATGCGCGAAGGCGAACGACGTGCTCGACGCCGGCAGCCCCGCGGCCAGCGCCAGCGAGCGGATCTGCTCGCGCGCGCCCTCCCAGCCGTAGACGAAGCTTCCGCTGGTGCACGCCCACACCACCGACTCCGCGCCCTCCAGCCGGAGCTCCTCCACACCCGCGGCGAGCCGCTCCGCCGAGCCCATCCGCAGCAGCGCGTCGACGCGGTGGGCGTCCTCGCCGATGTCAGTGTGGACGACGGGCAGTCTGATGTCGCTGTCGAGCAGCACCTCGAACCGGGGGTAGTCGTCCTCGGCGGAGTGCCCGGGGTAGAGAAGTCCGACTGTCGTCATGTCCAGCCTTCCTGTTCTTCGGGCTCGGTCGCCGGCGCGGTCGTCTGCTCAGCTGTCGGCTCGGGGTCCAGCAGGAGCGCCTGGTACGGACCGACCGCGTGCACCCCGATCCGGCGCAGCGCGGCCCACATCGTCACCTGGTTCGCGGAGAGCACCGGCATCCTCAGTTCGGCCTCCAGCTGCGGGATCGCGTCGTACGTCGGCAGGTTGGTGCAGCTGATGAAGAGCGCGTCGGCCGCGCCCACCACCGCCTGCCGCGCCATGTCCACCACCGACCGGTACGACACCTTCCAGATGTGCCGGGTCAGTCCCAGAAAGGCGCGGCCCGTGACCGTTACCCCAGCTTCTCCCAGATACACCTCCAGTGCCTGGGTCACCGACTCCGTATAGGGCGTGACCAGGGCGATACGGCCGGCGCCCAGCTCCTCGAGTGCTTCCAGCAGGGCGCCGGAGGTGGTCAGCGAGTCGACTTCCCCCGCCGATCTCATCGCCTCGCACATGGCCCGCTCACCGGCGAGACCGCCGACGAAACTGCCCGACGTGCAGGCGTACGCGACCACCTCGGGCTCGGACACGGTCAGCGCCTGGACCGCCTCGCGCAGCGTCTCGTGCTCGCTCACCAGACGGGCGAGGTCGAGGGAGACCTCGACGGGCACATAGGGCGTACGGGTCAGGCGCAGCGATACATCGTCGGGGACCCAGCGCCACAGCTCACGGTCCAGCGCGAAATCGAACGGAGCGACCACCCCGACACCGCGCTGGGGCTGTGGTCCACCGAGGAAGGAGACATCCATCGCAGGCCCCCTAATACGTGTTGTTGACGACGGTAGGTTCGGGTGCGAGCGTGGTCAATCCGTACATGTCAGACGTTACGAAACGGCTTCCGCTTGATGTCCGAACCCACTCTTCTCGTGCTGGCAGCAGACCCGCCGCCCCGTCTCGGGCGGCTGACCGGACGGGTCCACGTCCAGTACGCCGACGAGCAGACGCTCGCCGCCCGACTCCCGTACGCAGACGTCCTGCTGGTGTGGGACTTCCTCTCCGAGGCGGTACGTGCCGCCTGGCCGGGCGAGGGGCCGCGCCCGCGCTGGGTGCACACCCCGAGCGCGGGGGTCGACCGGCTGCTCTGCCCCGAGCTGATCGCTTCCGACACGGTGGTCACCAATGCCCGGGGGGTCTTCGAGGAGCCGATCGCCGAGTACGTCGCCGGTCTGGTCCTTGCCATGGCGAAGGACCTGCCCGGCACCCTGGAGCTCCAGCGGCAGCGGCGCTGGCGCCACCGCGAGGGCCTGCGGGTGGCGGGCACCCGGGCGGCGGTGGTGGGCGCGGGCCCGATCGGCCGGACCGTGGCCGGCACGCTGGAGGCCCTCGGCGTCACCGTGGCGGTCGTGGGCCGCACCGAGCGGCCCGGGATCCATGGCGCTCAGGACCTCGATCCGCTGCTCGCGCGCGCCGACTGGGTGGTGTGCGCCGCGCCGCTCACCGATGCGACGCGCGGGATGTTCGACGCGCGGCGCTTCGGTCTGATGCAGCCCTCGGCCCGGTTCATCAATGTGGGGCGCGGCCCGCTGGTCGTCGAGGACGATCTCGTTGCCGCGCTCAACAAAAGGTGGATCGCGGGCGCGGCCCTCGATGTCTTCAGCTCCGAGCCGCTCGCGCCCGACAGCCCGCTGTGGGACGTGCCCGGGCTGATCGTCTCCCCGCACATGAGCGGCGACACGGTCGGCTGGCGCGACCGGCTCGGCGAACAGTTCGTGGAGTTGTACGAACTGTGGGAGGCCGGAAAGCCGTTCCCGCACGTTGTCGACAAGAAACGTGGGTACGTCCCCATGCATGATGTCTGAGCTGACTGACCTCACCGCACGCCAACTGCTCACCGGCTACGAGAAGGGCGACTTCTCCCCCGTCGACGCGACCCGCGCCGCGCTGGAGAGGATCGAAGTGGTGCAGCCCCTGGTGAACGCCTTCGTCCGGGTGGATGCCGAGCAGGCACTGACCGAGGCCGAGGCGTCCGCCGGGCGGTGGCGCAGAGGAGAGCCGCAGGGGCTGCTCGACGGGGTGCCGGTCACCGTGAAGGACCTGCTGCTGCAGCGCGGCGGCCCGACCCTGCGCGGCTCCATGTCCGTTTCCGCGGAAGGGAGTTGGGACGAGGACGCGCCGTCAGTGGGGCGGCTGCGCGCGCACGGCGCGGTCTTCCTCGGCAAGACGACGACCCCCGAGTTCGGCTGGAAGGGCGTCACCGACTCACCGCGGCACGGGGTGACGGGCAATCCGTACGACATCACTCGCACGGCGGGCGGCTCCAGCGGCGGCAGCGCGGTGGCGGTGGCGCTCGGCGCGGGTCCGCTGTCGATCGGCACGGACGGCGGCGGCTCGGTCCGCATCCCCGCGTCCTTCTGCGGGATCTTCGGGATGAAGCCGACGTACGGACGCGTGCCGCTGTATCCGTCGAGCCCGTTCGGGACGCTCTCGCACGCGGGCCCGATGACGAAGGACGCCGCGGACGCCGCGCTGATACTCGATGTGATCAGCGGCGAGGACTGGCGGGACTGGTCGCACCTGGGCCCCGCGGACGGCGTCCGCGGCACCCTCGCGGACGGGGTGAAGAGGCTGCGGATCGCCTATTCGCCGTCCTTCGGCGGACAGGTGGCGGTGCGCCCGGCCGTCGCGTCCGCGGTACGGCGGGCGGTAGCGGCGCTGGCGGGCCTCGGTGCGTACATCGAGGAGTGCGACCCCGACATCGCCGACCCGGTGGAGGCCTTCCACACCCTGTGGTTCAGCGGCGCGGCCCGGGTGCTGCAGCATCTCGGGCCCCGGCAGCGCGAGGCACTGGACCCGGGGCTGCGGGAGATCGCCGAGGCCGGGGCGCGGCACAGTGCGCTGGAGTATCTGGCGGCTGTCGACGTCCGGATGGATCTCGGCCGGCGGATGGGCCGCTTCCACACGTCGTACGACCTGCTGGTCACCCCGACCCTGCCGATCACCGCGTTCGAGGCGGGGGTGGAGGCCCCGGCACACTCGGGGCACCGCCGCTGGACGGGGTGGACGCCGTTCACATACCCCTTCAACTTGACCCAGCAGCCCGCCGCGACGGTGCCGTGCGGGGTGGACGAGGACGGGCTGCCGGTCGGCGTCCAGCTGATCGGCGCGCGCCACGCGGACGCGCTGGTACTGCGGGCCGCGCACGCGCTCTACGAGTCGGGCGCGGCGGCGATCCCCCCGCCTACGCTCGCGACCCGGTAAGCCGGGGCTTCGCAAAATAAGCCCCGCCGGCGTTTGAGGCGCGGGGTCTGGGGCGGAGCCCCAGCTCCTACGCTCGGCGGAACGACAGCGACTCCCCCAGCGCGCCCGCCCGCCACAGGTCCTGGCAGGCCTCGGCCATCCGGTCGAGGCCGTCGACCACGGTGCCCCAGACGATGCCGGGTACCCAGCCGGTGTCGCCGTTGAGCAGCAGGTTGTTGCGCTCGTAGAAGAGGGCGAGGTCGACGACAGTGGTCCGGCCGTGATGGGCGGCCTGCTCGCCGTACCCGTACGACGCCGTGCCCAACTGCACGTCCGAGAAGGTGAAATAGCATAGATCACCCGGAATGGGGGTCACCGTCGGGTTCTCCAGCGGCGGTTCCTGCTCCGCGAACGCCGGAAAAAGTGCATAGATCTCATTACGGGCATACTTCGCGTGGTAGACGTCCCCGGAGAGCGGCAGCGCGTCCCACACGGCCGCGCAGGTCAGCGGGGCCTTCTCGGTGAGGAGTTTCGCGGTGCACCGCACACCGCGCTTCTCAAGGGCAACGGTCATGTATCGGTCGGCCATTTCGTACGCATACCCCGCGTGGACGCGGGTAGCCGCGCGGCCATGGCTCGAACACCACTGACAGGATCGATTCGCAGACGCACAGTGCTGCTTGGCACCGCTGCCGCCGGCGCGCTCGGCGCCGCGGGCGCGGCCGGCTGCAGCCGGGTGCCGTCGGGTGATGCCCTGGCCCGGCTCAAGTCCCAGCGCACGGTGCGCCTGGGCATCGCGGGCGAGGTGCCCTACGGCTATGTAGACGACCAGGGCGAGTTCACCGGTGAGGCTCCAGAGCTGGCCCGGGTGATCTTCAAGCGGCTGGGCATCGACAACGTCCAGCCGGTCGCCACCGACTTCGCCTCTCTCATACCCGGGCTGAACTCCGAGCAGTTCGATGTCGTCTCGGCCGGGATGTACATCAACAAGGAGCGCTGCGAGCAGGTCATCTTCGCCGACCCCGAGTACCAGATGCTCGATGCTTTCATCGTACGCAAGGGCAATCCCAAGAATCTGCACACCTACGAGGACGTGGTGAAGGCGAAGGCGAAGTTCGCCACCGGCACCGGCTATGCGGAGATCGAATACGCCGTCGCCGCCGGCTTCCCGGAGAAGGACATCGTTATCCTCCAGGACCAGGTGGCGGGGCTGAACGCGGTCGAGTCGGGCCGGGTCGACCTCTTCGCGGGCACCGCGCTGACCACCCGCGAGGTGGTCAAGAAGAGCCGGAAGGCGGAGGCGACCGAGCCGTTCGCGGCCGTCGTCGACGGCGAGAAGAAGATCGACGGCGGCGGCTTCGCCTTCCGCCCCACCGACACCGAGCTGCGCGACGCCTTCAACGTCGAGATCCACAAGATGAAGAAGAGCGGCGAACTCTTCCGCATACTGCGGCCGTTCGGCTTCACCAAGAACGAGATGACCACGCTCACTGCCAAGGAGCTGTGCCGATGACAGCCGGACTCTGGCAGAACTGGGTGCTCCCGGGCATCTGGATCACCGTCCAACTGCTGGTGTACAGCGCGGCGCTGGCCGGCGTCGTCGCCTTCGCGGTCGGCATGGCCCGCACCCACCGCTCGCGCTTCGTCCGCTTCCTGGCGGGCTTCTACACCGAGATCTTCCGCGGCACGTCCGCGCTGATCCTGATGTTCTGGCTGTTCTTCGTGCTGCCGCCGCTGCTGGGCTGGCAGCTGGTCCCGATGTGGGCGGCAGTGCTGGCACTGGGCCTGTCCTACGGTGCGTACGGCGCGGAGATCGTGCGCGGTGCGCTGAACTCGGTGGCTCCGGCCCAGCGTGAAGCGGGGGTCGCGCTCAGCTTCACACCGTGGCAGCGGATGCGGCTGATCCTGCTGCCGCAGGCGGTACCGGAGATGCTCCCGCCGTTCTGCAATCTGCTGGTCGAGCTGCTCAAGGGCACGGCGCTGGTGTCGCTGCTGGGCGTGGGCGACGTCTCCTTCGCGGCGTACCTGGTGCGGCTCGCGACGCAGGAGAGCGCGCAGATCTACACCATCAGCCTGGTCATCTACTTCGTGCTCGCGTTCGGCATCACACGCTCCATGAAAGCTCTCGAGAAGAAGACCAAGAGCAATATCGGCGTCGCGGTCTCCGGAGGTGGCGCGAAGTGAACTGGGACTGGTCCGCGGTCGCGGACTTCATGCCGCGCTTCTGGGACGGCGTGCTCATCACGCTGCAGATCCTGGTGCTCGGCTCGCTGATCTCCTTCACGCTCGGCCTGGTCTGGGCGATCGGATTCAGGGCGCCGACCCGTTTCATACGGTGGCCGGTGAACCTCGTCACGGAGTTCATCCGCACCACGCCGCTGCTGGTGCAGCTCTTCTTCCTCTTCTTCGTACTGCCGGAGTGGGGCGTGCAGTTCTCTGCGCTGACCACCGGCACGATCGCGATCGGGGTGCACTACTCGACGTACACCGCACAGGTCTACCGGGCCGGCATCGACGCCGTGCCGGCCGGTCAGTGGGAGGCGGCGACGGCGCTGAGCCTGCCCGCCCACCGCACCTGGTTCGCGGTGATCCTGCCGCAGGCGATCCGGCGCATCACGCCGGCGCTGGGCAACTACGTCATCGCGATGCTGAAGGACACACCGCTTCTCGCCGCGATCGGCGTACTGGAGATGCTGCAGCAGTCGCGGCTGGAGAGCGCGTCGACGTTCCAGTACACCGAGCCGCTGACCGTGATCGGCATCGCCTTCATTCTCATCGCCTACCCGGCTTCTCTTCTCGTACGAACCCTGGAGCGCCGCCTTGTCCGCTGACACCCGCCCCGACACCTCTCCCGACATGTCCAAGGAACTGATCCGCTTCGAGAATGTGACGAAGCGCTTCGGCGACAACACCGTGCTGGACAACCTCTGTTTCTCGGTACAGCCCGGAAAGCATGTGACGCTGATCGGCCCGTCCGGCTCCGGCAAGACCACGATCCTGCGGCTGCTCATGACTCTGGAATCGCCCGAAGAGGGCACGATCCAGGTGAACGGGAACCGGCTGTTTCCAGCCGCCGAGAAGGAGCGCCGCGAGGCGCGCAAACAAATCGGCATGGTCTTCCAGCAGTTCAACCTGTTCCCGAACATGACCGCCCTGCGGAACATCACCGAGGCGCCGGTGCGGGTGCTCGGCATGTCCAAGGACGAGGCGGAGGAGCGCGCGAAGGAGCTGCTCGACCTGGTGGGCCTCGGCGACCGCTGCGACGCGAAGCCGAACCAGCTGTCGGGCGGCCAGCAGCAGCGGGTGGCGATCGCGCGGGCGCTGGCGATGCGGCCGCAGGTGCTGCTCCTCGACGAGGTCACATCGGCGCTCGACCCTGAGCTGGTCGCGGGTGTGCTGGACGTGCTGCGGGACATCGCCCGCTCCACCGACATCACCATGCTGTGCGTGACGCACGAGATGAATTTCGCCCGGGACATCTCGGACGAGGTGCTGATGTTCGACGCCGGAAAGGTCATCGAGTCCGGATCGCCGGAAAAAATCTTCTCGGAGCCGGAGCATGATCGTACCCGCGAGTTTCTCGGCGCGGTGCTCTGACCATTCACTCCGATAAATAGGTGTGACATTGGCATATGCCAGGGTGCTGAGCCCCAGCCCATGAGGCTGGGGCACAGCATGAAACTCGCCAACAGCCGCCCCCGAAACGGCTCTTGGCCGCTATCGTGGTACGAAAGCTTGCGGTCACAACCTGCTAGGGGGAAACCGTGGCGCTGAAGCCCGAGCCGACCGCGCCGTTCCACTCGGTGCAATACGTCTTGCGCGTCCTGGAGACGGTCTCGAAGCACGGTGGCGGTGTCACCGACGTCCAGATCGCACGCGAGACAGGTCTGCCGACCGGCCACCTGGCCCCCATGCTGGCGATGCTCCGCCGCGAGGGGTATGTGGAGCAGGTCACGGACGGCGCCTATGCGATCGGCGACTCCCTGATACTCCTCGGCTCAGGGGTCACCCGCCAGCAGGCGCTGGAGGCGAAGATCCAGGAGACGCTCACCGAGCTGCGGGACTCGGTCGGGGCTGCGGTCTACATCAGCCGGTACATCGACGGCGAGGTCAAGATCACGCAGTACGCCGACGGTCCACGCGCTCCCAAGGTCAACGAGTGGGTCGACTTCCGCTCGGCCGCGCACGCGAGCGCGGTCGGCAAATGCCTGCTGACCCAGCTGGACGTCAACGGCCGCCGCGATCATCTCTCGCGCCACAAGATCGCCCGACTTACATCGCGGACGATCACCAGCGAGAAGCTGCTCTTCTCGAAACTGGACAGCCAGCCCCCGACGGTCCCGATCCTGGACCTCCAGGAGTACGCGGTGGGCACGGTCTGCGCCGCGGTCCCGCTGACGGCGGGCTCGGCGGTGGGGTGCCTGGCGCTCTCGCTCCCGATCGAGCATGCCCACCGGCTGCGCGCGGCGGCGGAAACGCTGAACCGCAAGGCGGCGCCGGTGGTGCTGTCGCTGGCGATCTAGCCGGGCGGCGGCGGGGGTCACGAGCACCCCTGCGGACCAGGTAGTATTTTTGAGTCAGCAGGCGCCGCTAGCTCAGTTGGTTAGAGCAGCTGACTCTTAATCAGCGGGTCCGGGGTTCGAGTCCCTGGCGGCGCACAGACGGGAAAAGCCCCTCGCGAGAGCGAGGGGCTTTTTCGTGCGCCCAGTCGCCCGGACCGCCTCCTCGCACCCTGGGCGCGGAGGCACCCTAGGCGCGGAGGAAGGCCAGCACCGCGAGCACCCTGCGGTGGGTGTCCTCGGCGGGCGGCAGGTCGAGTTTGCCGAGGATGTTGCCGATGTGTTTGCCGACGGCCGCCTCGGTGACCACGAGCGCACGGGCGATCGCCGCGTTCGACCGGCCCTCCGCCACCAGGGCGAGGACCTCTCGCTCGCGCGGGGTGAGCGCGGCGAGCGGGTCGCGGCGGCGGCGCAGCAGCTGCCGTACGACTTCGGGGTCGACGACCGTGCCGCCCGCGGCGACCCGGGCGATCGCGTCCAGGAACTCCTCGATCTGGCCGACCCGGTCCTTGAGGAGGTAGCCGACGCCGGTGCCGTCGCCCGCGTCGAGCAGTTCGGCGGCGTACGAGCGCTGGACGTACTGGCTGAGCACCAGCAGGGGCAGCGCCGGGCGCTCGGCGCGCAGGGCGAGGGCGGCGCGCAGGCCCTCGTCCTGGAAGCCGGGCGGCATGCGGACGTCGGTGACCACGATGTCCGGGTCGTGCTCCGTGACCGCGTCCCGCAGTGCGTCCGCGTCGCCGACCGCCGCGACGGTCTCGTGGCCGAACCGGGCCAGCAGGCCGATCAGGCCCTCGCGCAGGAGGACGCTGTCCTCGGCCAGAACTACTCGCAGGGGGCGGTCGGTTCGCTCTCTCTCGGTTCGCACGGGATCTCCACACGCAGCACGGTCGGCCCGCCCGGCGGGCTGGTGATCGTCAGTGTGCCATCGAGGACGGCGATACGGTCGGCGAGGCCGACAAGCCCGCTGCCCTTCGCCGCGGTCGCGCCGCCCCGGCCGTCGTCCCGCACTTCGATCTCCAGAACCCCGCGCAGCCGGCGGGCGGTGAGCCGCGCCCGGTCCGCGCCGCTGTGCTTGGCAGCGTTGGCGAGTGCCTCGCAGACCGCGAAGTACGCCGCGGTCTCGACGGACTGGTCGAGCCGCGGCAGCTCGACGTCGGCGTCCACAGGCAGGGCCGAGCGGTCGGCGGCGTCGGCGAGCGCGGGGCCGAGCCCGTAGTCGGCGAGCACCTGCGGATGGATGCCGTGGATGAGCCGGCGCAGCTCGGTGAGGACCTGACCGGCCTCGTCGTGCGCGGCCGCGATGCGGTCGGCGAGCGGCCCGGCGGGCGCGTCGAGGCGGGCGAGCCCGAGAGTCATCGTCAGGGCGACGAGCCGCTGCTGCGCGCCGTCGTGCAAGTCCCTTTCGATACGCCGCCGTTCGGCCTCGAATGCAGCGACCAGCCGGGCCCTGGACCGGGTCACCTCGCTCAGCCGGTCGCACAGCTCGCCCTCGCGGGGCGCGAGCAGCAGCCGGGTGAGCTGGGCCCGTGCTCCGGCCAGCGCGGCGAGCGGATGGAGGAGTACGGCGAGGAGTACGAGCCCGGCCGCGGCCGCCGCGAACGCCTGCGGGTACGACGTGACAAGGAAGGCCTTGGCGACCCGCGCCTCCTCCCCGTCGAGCGCCAGCTGCACGGGCGCGGCGGCCATCGCGGCGGGCAGCCCGATGGCGACGAGGACGGCGACCAGGTCGAGCGGCCACAGGACGAGCGCGTGCAGGAGCCCGTACGCGAGCTCCCGCCAGGTCGCCTGCTCACTGAGCCGCAGCCGCAGCCAGGCGCTGAGACCGGGTTCGGCGGGGGTGCGGTGCGGGCTGGGCGCGGGCCCGGCGTCGACGATCCGCAGCCTGCGCCGCTCGACGACGGCGAGGGCGACGCCCGCGAGGATCAGCAGCGGCAGCCCGACGAGGACGAGCGAGAACGCCACAAGCACGACGAGCGCGAGAAGAGCCGGAACGCCGGTGAGCGCGCTGGTCACCAGATACGTGCCCGAACGCCAGGGCCAGGCACTGCGCAGAAAGTCGCCCCTGGTCAGGGCCTGCCAGGGGCTGTGGGCGGCGGTCATGCGCCAACGGTAGGCGCCGACGCGCGCCCACGACCACGGTCCCTGCGGGCGGACGGGGGGTATGCCCAGCCCTACACCTGGGCCGCGCCCGGGGGCACCCGCCAGTCGGTGTGCAGGATGTCGCGGGCCGGCTCGGTCCCGCGCCGGGGCGGGTCGATGCCCGCCACGGCGGCCCCGGCCAAAGCCGCCGCGCGGGAGCCGCACGGTAACTGACTAGCTGTCAGAACTGAACGTCCGAGCAGGCGTAGAAGGCGTTCCCCGTGTCGTGCACGGTCCACACCGCCAGGATCAGATGCCTCCCCGAGCGCTGCGGGAGATTACCGGAGTGAGAGAGGGTTTCCGGCGGCTGGTTGCCGCCGTAGGGGACGGTCAGGAACGGCTGCGACTCGAGCGCCGCCCTGGTCAGCGGCTGGTTGGAGTTCCACCCGCTCTTGGTGATGAAGTACTTGAAGTCGGTCGTCCGGTGCCTGGCGGTGAACCGCCAGCGGAACGTGTAGTTCTGGCCGGACGAGACCTTGGTGGTGGGCCATGCCCCGCCGCGCGGATCGTCGAGCTGCGCGAACTGGCCGAGGCCGCCCGCGCAGATCCTTCCGTCTGCGGGACCCGCGCCCGGGAACCCCTTGGGGCCCTCGACGCTCTGCGGTTCCCATTGGATGGGGCCGCAGTTGGTGACCGTACCGTTGGCACAGAGCTTCTGGCGGCTGATGGGGGACTCGGTGTAGCCGTGGCTGCTGGCGCTGCCGCTGGCGAGCACGGTGGTGCCCGCCACGACGAGGCCGAGCACGGCCGCACTTATCTTCTTGCGCATGCTTCGCTCCAGGAGAACGTGGGGGTGTTCTGTGAGCCGTGCCGCACGCGTGCGTGTTGTACGAGAGTGCTTGTTCCGGTCTAGACCAAGTCCCAATGTATTGACGTGCGTTCATCATGTCCAGACCAATCGCTAACCCTCCCCTGCCCCGGAGCGCCCGTTGTAGAAGGCGACGGTGAGGTCCTTGACCAGAGCGTTGCGCTCATAGGCGTCGAGCTCGACGAGCCCGCGCGCGGTCAGCCTGTTCACCGTGTCGTCCACCGCGTCCACCACCGAAGTGAGCACGCTGTCCCGGTGCTTGGCGTCGATCGCCGCGATCCGCCGGCGCTGCATCGCGGCCGCCACCTCCGGCGCGTACTCGATCCCCGTCGGCTGCGCCGAGAAGACCTCGATCCCCGCCGGCACGCACTCCGCCGACAGCATCCGGGTCAGCGCGTCGCCGACCGCCTCGGCGTTGCGCAGCGTGGGGGTCCCTTCGGCGGAGGCAGAGGGAGCGTCCTCGTGAAGCACGTCGACCGGCAGCTGCGAGAGCACCCGCGCCACCGCCGACTCGACCTGCTCGGTCAGATAGCGCTCGTGGTCCTCGACGCCGAGCGCCGCCAGCGCGGTGTCCTCGACCCGCCACACCACGAGCACGACGACGCGCAGCGCGGTGCCGTTCGCGTCGACCGCGGGCATCGGATTGCTGCGCCAGTGCCGCAGCCGTACATCGACCCGGCGGCGCAGCACCAGCGGGCTCATCCACACCAGTCCCGTACGCCGCACAGTCCCGCCGTAGTCGCCGAAGAGGGTGAGCACCCAGGCGTATCCGACCTGTGCGCGCCCGAGCCCGCCGAGGGCGAAGAGCGCCAGCAGCACGCCGAGCGCGAGCAGGCACCACACGCCGAACCCGATGCCGTGGTACGGGTACGAGGTCAGCCCGAGCAGCCTGGTCACCCGGCCGGGCAGCGCCCCGGAACCCCACAGCAGCGCGCCGATCCCGGCGAGCGAGCACGCCCCGGCGACCGCCCCGGTCCAGCCGGGCAGCGCGGGCGCTGCCCGCTCGGCCAGGTCGGGGTCGACCGGCGGCGCGGACCGCTGCGGGACGGGGGGCGGCGGCGCGGGTCTGCCGACCTTGACCTTCGGCTGCTCGCCGGTTCCCTGCCGCCGCGCCACCATGGCGGAGCGCAGGTCGATCTGCTGGGTGTCGTCGTCACGGAAGAGGAGGTGCACCGGGATCTCGGTCGTCACCTCCTGGGCGATGACCGGGGTGCGCCGCGGGCTGTCGGGCGGCGCGCCGCCCTCCGGTTCCGACGTAGTTGGGTTCACTGCGATTCACCTCGCAAGAGTGGTCTGTTCAGACCCGCCGACCTGCTTTTCGGCGGGGGTCCGCCCCGTGGCGGAGCCGCTGTCGATGACAGCGCCCCCTGGGGCTCAGGTGAAGAGCCGTCGCCAGGTCTCGGGCCCGGGAATGCCATTGGCCGCGCCGCCGCGCCAGCCCTGGGCCCGCTGGAAGGCCTCGACATTGCGCCGGTCCTCCTCGCTCCACCGCGGTTCGGGGCTCGATGTGTAGTACTTGCCGAAGCCGCGCTTCACCAGCTGCCGGCCGAGCTGGGTGACGTACGCGTTGGACTGGCCGGGCCTGAAGAACTCTCGCCCCGGGTACTTCGGCGCCGCCGTCCTCGTGGCGCCGGGGCCGCCCGCGCCCACGGCCGGGATGTTCCTGCCCTGCTTGCTCGCCAGCCGCCGCCAGGTCTCAGGTCCCGGCAGGCCGTCCGCGTCCCTGCCCGCCCAGCCCTGGGCGAGCTGGAAAGCCTGGGTGGCCATCCGGTCCGACTCGCCCCACTGCGTCCCGGGCCCGTTGGGGTAGAAGTGCTTGCCGCCGCGCCCGGCGAGCATCTCGGCGAGCTGGGTGATGTAGGTGTTGCTCGCCCCGGGGCCGAAGGCGGTCAGGCCCGGATAGGCGTCGGCGGACGTCGCCCCGCTCACGGCGGCGGCCCCGCTCGCGGTGGCGGTGGCGGTGGCGGTCGCGGTGGCGGTCGCGGTCGCGGTGCTGGTGGCGGTCGCGGTGTCCGTGTCGGTGTCGGTGTCGGTGTCGGAAGAAGTCGCGGCGAGGCCCTTGTAGCGGTAGGGCACATACCGGTCGGCGTTGGTCCAGTACCCCATGGGCGTGGACTGCCTGCGGGTGTGCGGCTTCGTCTGTTCGTACGCGATGTAGTAGGTGTGCGTGTAGTCGGTCCAACCGCCGAAGATCGTGACGTGCGAACCCCTGGTCGGATTGTCCGGGTTGTGGAAGAGCAGGATGTCACCGGGCTGCAGCTGCTCGCGCGTGATCCTGTGGGCGAATGACGCGAGGCTGCCGGTCCACTCGTTGCCGGCCAGATTCCAGACCATCGAGACATAGCCCGAGCAGTCCTGGCGGTACCCGTCGGACCAGTACTTCTCCATGCTGTACGGGACCTTGGCGGTCAGCCATCGCTTGGCGCGGTTGATGATCTGGGCCCGGGTCATCTTGCGCAGCTTGGCGGGCGCGGTGCCCTGCGTGCCCGCGGGACCGCCAAGCGTCCCGCCGTGCAGCGGCCCGGAGCCGCCCTGCTCGGTGGCGGGCTCCGGGTCGGCGGCAGTGCGCGCGGGTGCGGCCCCGGCCCCGGAAGCGGCAGTGTGCGCGGCCTTCGGTGCGGCCGTCGATGCGGCCTTCGGCGCGGCGGGGGCCGCGTCGGCAATGGCGTGCGGGCGCGCGTGCCCCGCCGGGAAGTCGGCCGCGGCCGCCGCGCTCGTTCCCCCGCCGCCGAGCACCACGCCCGCCGCGGTGAACAGGACGAGCGCACGGCGGCAGCCGTGCGCCGTCGGGTGGCCTCCGGCGGCAAGAGCCCGTCGCTGCTGGGCGCACCCGGCGCAGTCGCAGTCGGCAGCGGGCTCGAACTCCTCGAATACCGGCACGGTCATACGTAAACCCTCCGCAGTAATGTCCAAACTGTCCCTTCTCGGCATATTTTGACGGTATGAAGGTAGTAAAAGAGGATCCGACAGGCCGGAACGATCAGATAATGGTCAGGAGCACTTCTCCCCGTCCGGTAAAGTTCTCCAGGTCAGCAGGCGCCGCTAGCTCAGTTGGTTAGAGCAGCTGACTCTTAATCAGCGGGTCCGGGGTTCGAGTCCCTGGCGGCGCACGCAGAGTCGAGGCCCCCTCATCACAGGTGAGGGGGCCTCGGTCGTTCCCGCGGCCATTTCCGCCCACCCCCGCACTCCCGTACACCCCTTCGGCAAGAGTCGCGTAAATCGCTTGTTTGACCGATTACGCCCCCTTTTCCACCCTTGCGGTCACAGCGGGGGTCGGAGAACCTGTTGGGGGCCAATGCCACCAATAGGGCATCCGTTAAGCGTAGTTGGGGGTGTTTTGGACGCAACGGGAATCGCTGCAACCGGCAGGTGACTGCTTTGTGTCTGTAGGGATGGTGGCCCGCCACTGATGCGTCCAGGGCCGCGGGTCCAGGGGGACCGCGCTCGGGACGGACCGACCGACCACATAACACGCAGCCAGCATGCGTGCGGGGGGATGACTCATGACGTCGACACCACGCGGCGCCCGGCAGCCCAACGACCCTTCCCGAACGGTTCAGCTCCGGATACCCGCGCATCTGCGCACCGGCGGCCACCGGCTGCGCCCCAAGAAGGCGCTGTCCCGGTACGACTACGAGCACTACAGCCGGCTCGCCGGACCCCTCACCAAGCCCGACCCGGCGAAGCCGTACACCGTGCAGTACCGCTCGCTGCTCTCGCAGGAGCCGCACCGCATTCAGGCCGCTCTGCTGCTCTGCGCGGCGCCGCTGGTGTCACTGGGCCTGTTCGCCTGGCTGATGCAGCCTCAGCACTGGACCGAGCGCGATCCGAACCTCAAGAACGACACGCTGCTCGTCCTCGACATCGTCATGCTCGTCTCGATCGGCCTGATCGAGCTCTTCCGCACGATGAACGTCCTGTCCAACGCGCACGCGACGCTGGTCGCGCGTGACCCCGTCCCGGTGGTGCCCGAGCCCGGCACCAGGGTCGCCTTCCTCACCTCCTTCGTACCGGGCAAGGAGCCCCTGGAGATGGTGACCAAGACCCTGGAGGCGGCCGTCAGGCTCCGCCACCGCGGGCTGATGCACGTCTGGCTGCTCGACGAGGGCGACGACCCCGACGTCAAGGCGGTCTGCGCACGCCTCGGCGTCCACCACTTCTCCCGCAAGGGCGTCCCGCACTGGAACCAGGCCAAGGGCGCGCACCGGGCCAGGACCAAGCACGGCAACTACAACGCCTGGCTCCAGGCGCACGGCGACGACTACGACTTCTTCGCCTCCGTCGACACCGATCATGTCCCGCTGCCCAACTATCTGGAGCGGATGCTCGGTTACTTCCGCGACCCGGACGTCGGCTTCGTCATCGGGCCGCAGGTGTACGGCAATTACGACACGTTCGTCACCAAGGCCGCCGAGTCGCAGCAGTTCCTCTTCCACGCCCTGATCCAGCGCGCGGGCAACCGCTACGGCGCGCCCATGTTCGTCGGCACCTCCAACGCCGTACGGATCAAGGCGATCAAGCAGATCGGCGGCCTGTACGACTCGATCACCGAGGACATGGCCACGGGGTTCGAGATGCACCGCGCCCGCAACCCCGAGTCCGGCAACAGATGGCGCTCGGTCTACACCCCGGACGTGCTCGCCGTCGGCGAGGGCCCGACCGCCTGGACGGACTTCTTCACCCAGCAGCTGCGCTGGTCCCGCGGTACGTACGAGACGATCCTCAAGCAGTACTGGAAGGGCTTCTACTCGCTGCCCGCGGGCAAGCTCTTCAACTACACGATGATGATCATCTTCTACCCGATGTCCGCCCTCAACTGGATTCTGGCGGCGCTGAGTTGTGCGCTGTTCCTGGGCGTGGGCGCCTCGGGTGTGCAGATCGACCCGGTGATCTGGATGATGCTGTACGGCAATGCCTCGGCCCTCCAGATCGGCCTCTACATCTGGAACCGCCGCCACAATGTCTCGCCGCACGAGCCCGAGGGCTCCGGTGGACTCGCGGGCATGATGATGTCCGCGCTCTCCGCGCCGGTCTACGCACGCTCGCTGATGGACGCCGTACTGCGCCGCAAGAGCTCGTTCGTCGTGACCCCCAAGGGCGACTCGTCCAGTCCGGACACGCTCTTCGGCACCTTCCGGATCCATCTCTTCTTCATCCTCGTCTTCGGCGGATCGCTCGGCTCCTCCTTCTACTTCGGGCACGACCATCCGGCGATGATCATCTGGGCCACGCTGGCGCTGCTGATCACGGCGGCGCCCATCGTCGCCTGGCGGCACGGCATCCGCGCGGAGAAGAAGAAGCGCGGCAAGCGGGAGGACGGCGGGCAGCCGCCGGCCGGGCACCCTCAGGCCCATGTGCCGCAGCAGCGGCAGGGCGCCGCTGCCGAACAGACCGCCGCTGCCGATCAGACCATGCAGATCGCCATTGGGGGACGTGAGAAGTGAACTACTACCCTCCAAGCCGCGGCCGCGCCCGCCGCATGGCGACAGGTGCGGCGGTTGTGGTGACGCTGGCCGCGTTCAACGGGCCCGCGCTGTGGCGGTTCGGCTCGGAGCAGTACCACGACTTCAAGATCAACCAGCCGGACTACAAGGCCGAGAACGGCCATTGGGACCATCTTGACGTCCCCTCCGAGTACCGCATCAACACCATCCACGCGGCCCTGCTGCACACCGGCAAAGTGCTGCTGATCGCCGGCTCGGGCAACAACCAGAAGAACTTCGACGCGAAGAAGTTCGAGTCGGTGCTGTGGGACCCGGAGACCGATGAGTTCAAGAAGATCCCCACACCCAAGGACATGTTCTGCGCCGGGCACACCCAGCTGCCCGACGGGAAGCTGCTGGTCGCGGGCGGCACAAAGCGGTACGAGAAGCTCAAGGGCGATGTGACCAAGGCCGGCGGACTGATGATCGTCCACAACGAGGACCCGGACAAGCCCAAGACACTGCCCGCGGGCACCAGGTTCACCGGCAAGGAGAACGGCAAGACCTTCGTCTCCAGGGACCCCGTCCTGGTGGAGAAGGCGAAGAAGATCTTCGACAAGAACACCGGCAGGTTCCTGCGGACCGAGGCGGGGCTCGGCCGGATCTATGTCGAGGCCGAGGCGTCGGGCAAGGACTACGAGACCGGCACCGAGGACAACTACCGGGTGCAGGGCCTGAGGGGCTCCGACGCCCGCAATGTCTACGGCATCGCGCAGAAGCTCGCGCTCGACAAGAAGGACTTCCAGGGCATCAAGGAGGCCTACGAGTTCGACCCGGTGGCGGAGAAGTACATCACCGTCGACCCGATGAACGAGGCCCGCTGGTACCCCACGCTGACCACCCTGAAGGACGGCAAGGTCCTCTCGCTCTCCGGTCTCGACGAGATCGGGCAGATCGTCCCCGGCAAGGACGAGATCTACGACCCGAAGACCAGGACCTGGAAGTACACCGGGATCATCAGGAAGTTCCCCACCTACCCGGCGATCTTCCTGATGGACAACGGCAAGCTCTTCTACTCCGGCTCCAACGCCGGATACGGACCGGCCGACGTGGGCCGTGAGCCGGGCGTCTGGGACCTGGCAACGAACGAGTTCGACAAGATCCCCGGCCTGAGCGACCCCGACAGGATGGAGACCTCCGCGACGGTCATGCTGCCGCCCGCCCAGGACCAGCGGTTCATGGTCATCGGCGGCGGCGGGGTCGGCGAGTCCGAGAAGTCCAGCGAGAAGTCCCGTCTGGTGGACCTCAGGGAGAACAACGCCCGCTTCACAGACGGCGCTTCGCTGGAGAAGGGCACCCGCTATCCGAGCGCTTCGCTGCTGCCGGACGACTCCGTCCTGGTCACCGGGGGCTCGTCGGACTACCGGGGGCGCGGCGGCTCCAATGTCCTCCAGGCGCGTACGTACGACCCGAAGTCCGGTACGTACAAGCGGGTTGCCGACCCCCAGGTGGGGCGCAACTACCACTCGGGCTCGGTGCTGCTCCCGGACGGCCGCGTCATGATCTTCGGTTCGGACTCGCTGTTCGCGGACAAGGCCAACACCAAGCCGGGCGTCTTCGAGCAGCGCATCGAGATCTACACCCCGCCGTATCGCTACCGGGGCTCGAGGCCCGAGGTGAGCGGCGGCCCGAAGTCGATCGAGCGCGGAGAGAGCGGCGAGTTCAAGGTGAAGACGGGCGGCCCGGTGAAGTCGGCCAAGCTGATGCGGCCGAGCGCTGTCACGCATGTCACCGATGTCGATCAGCGCTCCATCGCGCTCGGCATGAAGAGGACGGCGGACGGCATCCGGGTCACCGTGCCCAGGAACCGGGCGCTGGTGCCGTCCGGGTGGTACATGCTCTTTGTGACGGACGAGAAGGGGACGCCGTCCGAGGGCGTGTGGGTCGAGGTCCCATAACTGGGGCTCCGCCCCAGACCCCCGTACGGCCTTCGGCCCCGGGCGGAGCCCCGAAATCAGCCTCGCCGGCGTTTGAGGCGCGGGGTCCGGGGCGGAGCCCCGGTTACGGGAAGGGGCCCGCGCCGCCTAGTTCGTCGCGCGGGCCAGGCCGAGCGCATACTCCGGCCACCACTCCCCCGCCTTGGGCCCACCCCTGCAGTCCCCGTCCGACTCCCCCGGGCGCTTCACCCACAGATACGCGTCGACCCGCGGGTCGCCCGTGTCGGTGGTCGGCGCCTCGCCGAGCGCGCGGCCCGGCGGATTGCACCAGTTCTCCTTAGGATCGCCGCCGGTGTACGCGCCGTTGCCGTTGCGGCTTGTGTCGATGACGAAGTGCTTGCCGCCGACCTTCGCGGAGAGCTTCTGGCCGAACTCCTTGCTCGCTGCGGTCGGATAGAAGTTGGAGACATTGACGGCGAAGCCGTCCGCCTTGTCGATGCCCGCCCGCTGGAGCGGGTCGAAGAGCGCGTCGGGCTGGGACCAGCCGGCGTTGCCCGCGTCCAGGTACACCTTGGTGTTCGGCTGCTGCTTCAGCCGCTCCACAGCGCCCTTGAGCAGGTCGAACCGCTCCTCGTGGAACTCCTGCGGCGTACAGGAGTCCACCAGATGCAGGACCGCGTCCGGCTCCAGGATCACCGTGGCCCGCCGGTCGCCGATGCCCGTCGCGACCTGGTCGACCCAAGCGCGGTAGGCGTTGCCGTCGGCCGCGCCGCCCTTGGAGAACTGTCCGCAGTCGCGGTGCGGGATGTTGTAGAGCACCAGCAGCGCGTCCCGGTCGGCTTTGGCGGCCGCCTCGGTGTAGCCCTTGGCCTCGGCCCCGGGGTTGTCCGGGCCGATCCACTCGCCGACCGGCTGATCGGCGATCTTCTTGATCAGCTCGGCGTTCTTGTCGTCGCCGTCCTTGCGGTAGGCGGCGACCTGCTTGGCGGCGTTGCCGTCGGGGTTGACCCAGTACGGATCGTTCCCCTTGGGCTGCTGGCTCACCGCCGGTCTCCTGTCGTTGCCGTCGTCGGAGGAACAGCCGGCGAGCAACAGCACCGCCCCCGCCGCGACCGCCCCCGCCCTGGCACGTCGGCCGGACCAACTACCGTACATCCACTCCCCCTTGCGGCCGGACAAGTCAGGTCGAATCCATCGTGGCACACCCCGGCGGAGGGTCACGAGCCCCGCCGGAGCACCGTGGACAGGCTGTGACAACGCGGCGGACGGGAGAGGACGGGAACGGGGGCACGGGGCGCACGGGGCGCACGGGGGAGGCGAAGACTTCGCGACATGGCGTCATTCAGCCTCTAGGCCGGGCCCGTTCGCGGCCCTAGAGTGTCCGGCAAACCGCCCCGGCCGCTGGCGGGACCGCAACCGGACCTTCCCGCACCTCCCGCGCCGGCGCCGGGCTTCTCCCGCAGCCCGAGCACCCGCGGTTGAGGACCCGGCTCGGCCGACGGCTCCGGGGGGAGTATGTCGTCGGCCGAGCCAGGTTGCAGACAGCGCCCGTCCGGCGGCGGAGGACTCCCCTAACCCTTGGTGACCCCGGTCAGGTAGGCAGAGACGACCACGTTGGCGGTGTACGCGCGGGTCTCGCGGTCGAAGGTGCCGCCGCAGGTGATCAGCCGCAGCTCCGCGCGCCCGTCCTTGCGCGGGCCGTAGACCTTCTGCGCGTCGAACCGGTCCTGGTCGACCACCTGGACGTCGTCGATGGTGAACTCCGCGACCGAGCCGTCGGCCCTGGTGACCCGGACTTTCTCGCCCGGCCGGGCCGAGCTCAGACCGTAGAAGACGGCCGGTTTCGTCTCGGTGTCGACATGGCCGACGAGCAGCGCCGTGCCCGCCGCGCCCGGCTGCGTACCGCTGTCGTACCAGCCGACCGTGTGCGGCATGGCGTACGGCGGCGGATCCACGGCGCCTGTGACGTCCAGGCCGCGCGGGACGACCGGGGCGCTGATCCCTATCGACGGAATGGCCACCTGGTCCGGCCTGGCCGGGGCCAGCGGGTCGTGGGCGGGTGGCAGCGGCACGCCCAGCGGCCGGCCGACCGCGGCAACGTCGCCGGTGGTGGGCGCGGAGCTTCCGCCGAGGCCGCCGGTCATCTCACGGCCCCAGAGCCAGAGCCCGAGCAGGAGTACCGCCCAGGCCACTCCGGTGAGCAGCCGGCCGTTCCCGGCCGGGCGATCGGCGGAGGACATGTCAGTCCGAATCCGATCGGCGCCGCCGTGAGCTGCGGAAAGCCACGGCGACCGCTGCCGCGCCCGCGAGCACCAGGCCGATCACGGTGTGCGGGATGCCGGGGCCGGCCTCGGCCGGGTCCGGCGGGCCTTCGGCCGCGAGGGCGGTGCCGCCGCCGCCCGCGCGAACCGGGGCGAAGGGCGTCGAGTCGTCGGTCGGCTCGTACGACTCCTCCTCGTACGAGTCCTCCTCGTCCGACTCCTCCGTGGGCTCGTACGACTGCTCCGTCGGATGGTCCCCCCGCTTGGTCGACTCTTCCGGCCGCTTGGTCGACTCGTCCCCCCGCTTGGTCGACTCTTCCGGCCGCTTGGTCGACTCGTCCCGCCGCTTGGTCGACTCCTCTGCACGCTTGGTCGGCTCGTCCCGCCGCTTGGTCGACTCGTCCGCCCGCTTGGTCGGCTCGTCCGCCCGCTTCGTCGGCTCGTGCGGCCGCTCCGTCTGATGGTCCGCCCGCTTGGCCGGCTCGTTCGGCTGCTCTGTCGGCTGGTTGTAGACGACCTGGACGCGGGCCGATACCGGGTGCTCACGACCGTCGCAGGTGACGCCGATGTCGTACGTGCCGGGCTCCACGGAGGATTTCACGGTCGTCTCGCCGAACAGCTGGGTGCCCGCACCATTGCGGCTTGCGAGCGCGGCGTACGCGACGAACCCCTGGGACCTGGCAGCTCCGGTCATGCCCTGGCAACCGGAGACGAGGACCTCCACCTCGCCGCCGGGGGCGACCTTGGACGGGACGACCGTGACCTTCACGGAATCGGCGGCGTACGCGGCCGCGGCGGCCGGCGCCAGGACGAGCACGGCAGCCACTCCTGCGGCACGGAAAGTAACCAAACCTGAACGCATCGTGAACCTCCTGATACGGAAAGATTCACGCGTCCGGGCCGTTTTCGCATCCGCAGGAGCGGCTCAGTAGTCCGATTGAGCCCTCTGACGTGCTCAGATGCGGTCGACGAGATCCGCGATCGAGTCGACGACCTTGGAAGGCCGGAAGGGATACCGGTCGACGGCCGCGGGGGTGGTGAGCCCGGTGAGCACCAGGAAGGTCTCCATACCCGCTTCCAGTCCGGCCAGCACGTCGGTGTCCATCCGGTCGCCGATCATCGCGCTGGTCTCGGAGTGCGCGCCGATGGCGTTCAGCCCGGTCCGCATCATCAGCGGGTTCGGCTTGCCCGCGAAGTACGGGTCCTTGCCGGTCGCCTTGGTGATCAGCGCCGCGACCGCGCCGGTGGCGGGCAGCGGGCCCTCGGCGGAGGGGCCGGTCTCGTCCGGGTTGGTGCAGATGAACCGGGCCCCGGCGTTGATCAGCCGGATCGCCTTGGTGAGCGCCTCGAAGCTGTACGTACGGGTCTCGCCGAGCACCACATAGTCGGGGTCGTGGTCGGTCAGGACATAGCCGATGTCGTGCAGGGCGGTGGTCAGACCCGCCTCACCGATGACGTACGCCGTGCCGCCGGGACGCTGGTCGTCCAGGAACTGCGCGGTGGCCAGCGCCGAGGTCCAGATGTTCTCCACGGGCACGTCCAGGCCCATCCGGGCCAGCCGTGCGTGCAGGTCGCGCGCCGTGTAGATGGAGTTGTTGGTCAGCACCAAGAACGGCTTCCCGGTCTCCCGCAGCCTCTTGATGAAAGCATCGGCGCCCGGGATCGGCACGCCCTCGTGGATCAGGACACCATCCATGTCGGTGAGCCAGGATTCGATCGGCTTGCGCTCTGCCATCAGACGGACTCCTGCCATACGCAGTGTGCTGTGGACGCCGGAGGCACGGCCCTGTGGGTCTCCGGCGTCCCCAGCCTAGTCAGGCTGGGCTGACCTTGACCCCGTCGATGACCGGACGGGTTCGGCATGGACCTGAACTGACCAGACGCGTCGCGAAGTTCGAGTCCGCCCTCAGTTCCGGTTGCCCAGGTGCACCGTCCTGCATCTCCCGGGGGATAACCCCCGGACCCCCAGCAGAACCGCCCGCGGGCGGCCCTCAGCCCCCGTTGCACCAGGGGATGTTCGCAGATGTACGTGAACGATCAGCGTTGACCCTTGCGCCGCCACCGGGACGCGAGCACCAGGGCCCCGGTGCCCAGCAGGACCGCGCCGAAGGCGGCGCCGAGCAGGAGCAGGGAGCCGGTGCCGGGGCCGGTGGCTGCGAGCTCGTCCCGGGTGACGCCGGCGTCGATGCCGGAGCCGTCGCCGCCGAGGACGGCGAATCGGTAGTCGCCGGACTCCCCGACCCAGTCGCCGTCGTCGCCCTGCCGCTGGACGACCGCGGCGTTGACCGTGACCTCGTTGGGCGGGGCATCGGTGGCGAGCCGGAACCGGACCTTGGCGGTGACCGACTTGCGGGCCGGGACGGCGAAGCCGGGGAAACGGCCCTCGCCGTCGAGTACGCCGACGACCTCGCCCTCGGCGGTCGTCTCGAGGACGACGGGGCGCCAGAGGGCGGCCTCGTCGTCGTAGAACTCCAGCGTGATCCGGGCCGGGGTGAGACCGGGGTCGCGTCCGGTGAAGATGATCACGGGGTGGATGTTCTGGCAGGCCTCGCCGGTGGTGTTCGCGAGGTCGACGGACCAGGGCTCGAAGCCGCCGCCGGGGCGGTGGACGGACGCGCCGCCGTGGACGCGGGTGTCGATGGGGAAGTCGGGGTCGGCTGCCTTTCCGCAGGTGGGCTGCCGGTCGGCGGGGCGGTTCTCCTGCTGGGTGGGGAGGGCGGTGGCGGCGGGCGACTCACCGGGCTTGTCCGTGGGCGGGGCCGGCGGTGTGGCCGCGGGCGCGGCGATGGCGTCGGCGCCGGGGCGCGCGGCCAGGCCCCCGGTCATGAAAGCCGCCGCCGTCCCGGTGAGCGCGGCCGTCCCAGTGATCGCCGCCGTCCCAGTCATCGCGGCCGTCGCCGTCGAGCTGGTGAGCGCCGTGTCGGCCGCGGGGCGCGCGGCCACGGGGCGCGCGGCCACGGGAGCGGCTGCCGTCACTGCCGTCGCCGGCGTCGCCGCTGTCGCGGTCGCGGCGGTGAGCGCCGCGGGCGCGATGGCGGCTGCGGTGACGCCGACGGTGAGGGCATAGCGCAGTCGCATGAGGGGCCTTTGCTGATCGCCTACGGCTGGGGGATCGCCCGGCCGTGCCCCAAAACCTTCCCCCCGCGCGCGCGTGGGGACACGGCTCCGGCTCTCCTTAGGGCCGAACAGCCGCGCAACTCCGCCCTATCAGCGTATTTTCGGTCCGGCAGGTGACGCCTCTGCGCGGCCGAACAGGGGCGCGAGCACCAGCTGCGCGGCGCCCTCCGCGACGACGTGTGCGCCGCCTTCGGCGAGGGCCACGGGGACGCGGACGCGCTCGCCGACTCCCCGTACGAACGGCTCGGCCGCCGCGGTCACGGCCCGGCCGCCGAGCAGCACCCGGTCGATGTCGAGCAGCTCGACGAGGTTCGCGGCGCCGATCCCGAGAACACCCGCGGCCCGGTCGATGTCGCCACGCCCGACGGCGGCGAGGCAGAGCGCCTCGATACAGCCACTCCTGCCGCAGCCGCACTCGGGTCCGTCGAGCTGGATGACCTGATGTCCGAACTCCCCCGCCCCGGTGCGCGCGCCCCGGTAGAGCGCCCCGCCGAGTACGAGGCCCGCGCCCAGCCCCGTACCGAGATGGAGATACGCGAACGAGTCCCCGGGCCCACGCAGGGCGAGTCCGAGGGCAGCGGCGTTGGTGTCCTTGTCGAGCACGACGGGCAATCCGAGCCGCGCACCGAGAGCGTCCCGGAGCGGGAACCCGTCCCACTCGGGAAACCCGGTGACGCGACGGGGCACGCCGGCCCAGTGGTCGAGCGGCCCGGGCATGGCAACCCCGACACCGAGCACGCGCCCGGCCGACGGGACCGCCTCGGCCTCCGCCGTCGCCGTCGTCGCCAGGACCGCCTCGATCTCCGCCGCCGCAGCCTCCAGGACCGCCTCCGCCCCCGCCCCCAGGTCCAGCGGCACCGTACGCGCCGCGACCAGCGTTCCCGACAGGTCCAGCAGGACCGTCGTCAGCTCGTCGCGGTCCAGGTGCAGGCCCATCGCGTGCCCCGCCGACGGGACCAGGCGCAGCAGCGTGCGCGGCTTGCCTCCGGTCGACGCGCGGCGGCCCGCGTCCACCACCAGGCCACCCTCACGCAGGCGCGCGGTGATCTTGCTGACCGCCTGCGGAGTGAGCCCGGTGCGCTCGGCCAGTTCGATCCGGCTGATGCCGCCCTCCCCGGCCGTACGCAGCAGATCGAGCACCAGTGCCGCGTTGTGGCTGCGCAGCACAGGCAGATTCGCTCCATTGACGGTCCTGTTCACGGACCCATTGTCCCCTGCGCTTGCACTTTGGCAACACCGTTGTTTAAGTGGAACCATGACTGGCACCGACACCCGCAGCCCTCTCCGCGTCGGACTCGTCGGCTACGGCCTGGCGGGCTCCGTCTTCCATGCCCCGCTGATCGCCGCCACCGAGGGCCTCGCCCTCGACACGATCGTCACCTCGAACCCGGAGCGGCGGGAGCAGGCCCGCGCCGAGTTCGGCGACGACATGCGCTTCGCGGCCTCGCCCGACGAGCTGTGGAAGCGCGCGGGCGAGCTCGACCTCATCGTCCTCGCCTCCCCCAACAAGACGCACGTCCCGCTCGCCACCGCCGCGCTCAAGGCCGGCCTCCCGGTCGTCGTGGACAAGCCGATCGCCGGCACCCCCGCCGAGGCGCGCGAGCTCGCCGCCCTCGCCGAGGAGCGCGGTCTGCTGCTCTCGGTCTTCCAGAACCGCCGCTGGGACAACGACTTCCTCACTCTCCAGCAGCTGATCTCGGACGGCGAGCTCGGTGACGTACAGCGCTTCGAGTCCCGCTTCGAGCGGTGGCGTCCGCAGCTCAAGGGCGGCTGGCGCGAGTCCGGCGACCCGGACGAGATCGGTGGTCTGCTGTACGACCTGGGCAGCCATGTCGTCGACCAGGCGCTGACCCTGTTCGGCCCGGTCGTGCGGGTCTACGCCGAGGCGGACGTACGCCGCCCGGGCGCCCAGACCGACGACGACACCTTCATCGCGCTCACGCACGCGAACGGAGTGCGCTCGCACCTGTACGTGAGTGCCACGACCGCGCAGCTCGGCCCGCGCTTGCGGGTGCTGGGCTCGACGGCCGGATATGTGAAGTACGGGCTGGACCCGCAGGAGGCCGACCTGCGCGACGGCAAGCGCCCGACGCCGGGCAAGAGCTGGGGCGTCGAGCCCAAGTCGCTGTGGGGCCGGATCGGCGCGGGCGAGTCCCCGCAGACCGGCATGGGGTCTCCCCAGGGCGAAGCCCGAGGGGAAGGCAGCCCGGTCGAGACGGTCCCCGGCGACTACCCGGCGTACTACTCGGGAATCGCCACGGCCCTGCGCGACGGTACGCCCCCGCCGGTCACCGCCCACGAAGCGGCGGCAGCGCTGGACGTCCTGGAAGCCGCGCGCCGCTCCGCCCGCGAGGGCGTCACGGTGGAGGTCTCCGCATGACCGCGCCCAAGCCCGCGACGCCCGGGCCCGCACCCACGCCCGCGCCGCTCACCGTCGACGAGTTGGTCGCCCAGGAACGCAGGCTGACGGTGCGGCGGTTCACGAACGACGACGCCTGGGCGCTCGGCAGCATGCTGGTCGAGATGGGCTATCTGCGACAGGCGCCGGTCGCCATCGACATCCGCCGCGGGGCGCAGCAGCTCTTCCACTGCGCGCTGCCGGGGTCGAGCGCGGACAACGACGCGTGGATCGACCGCAAGCGCCGGGTCGTCGAGCGGTACGGCGAGAGTTCGTTCCTGGTCGGCGCCCGCCACCGCGCGAAGGGCACGACGTTCGAGGAGTCCTCGCGCCTGGACCCGGATCTGTACGCGGCCCACGGCGGATCGTTCCCGATCTCGGTCGCCGGCGTGGGCGTCGTCGGTACCGTCACGGTCTCGGGCCTGCCCCAGGCGGAGGACCACGCGATGGTGGTCGAGGCGTTGGAGCGGTTCATCGCGACGTGACGGCGGCGGGCGAGCTTCGGCTCGCTCAACACCCACAGACCAGGGCCGCGGGGACATCCCCCGTACCTCCGCGGCCCTTCCCCGACCCGCGGCTGCGGACTCCCCCGCCCGCAGCCGCGGGTTATGCCTACGCGTCCTTGCCCACGCGTCCTTGCCTACGCGTCCTTGAGCTCCTGGCGCTGGCGGCCCAGACCCTCGATCTCCAGCTCCACGACATCCCCGGCCCGCAGGAACGGCTTCGGCTCCGGCTGCCCCAGCGCCACCCCGGCCGGCGTCCCGGTGTTGATGACGTCCCCGGGGTACAGCGTCATGAACTGGCTGACGTACCGCACGACCTCCGCCACCGAGAAGATCTGGTCCGCGGTCGTACCGTTCTGCTTCAGCTCGCCGTTGACCCACAGCTTCAGGCTCAGCGCCTGCGGGTCCGGGACCTCGTCCGCCGTCACCAGCCACGGGCCCAGCGGGTTGAACGTCTCGCAGTTCTTGCCCTTGTCCCAGGTGCCGCCGCGCTCGATCTGGAACTCACGCTCCGAGACGTCGTGCGCGACCGCGTACCCGGCGACGTACGACAGCGGGTCCTCGTCGTCCTCCACATAGCGGGCCGTACGCCCGATCACGACCGCGAGCTCGACCTCCCAGTCGGTCTTGCGGCTGCGGCGCGGCACCAGCACGGTGTCGTTCGGCCCGACCACCGTGTCGGCGGCCTTGAAGAAGACGACCGGCTCGGCCGGGGCCTTGGCACCCGTCTCCGCCGCGTGATCGTGGTAGTTCAGCCCGATGCACACGACCTTGCCGATCCGGGCGACCGGCGCTCCCGTACGGAGACCATCGGCGTCCAGCACGGGCAGCTCGCCCGCGTCCGCCGCGGCCCGTATCCGGGCGAGGGCGGACGCGTCGGCGAGCAGCTCCCCGTCGATGTCCGTGACAAGGCCCGACAGGTCGCGCAGGGTCGTCCCGTCCTGGTCCAGCAGGGCGGGTCGCTCGGCGCCCGGTGTACCGACACGTAGCAGCTTCATGGTCTGTCTCCCCTGGTCGAGATTGTGAGCCCGGGCGACGGGTAGCGGCCATCGAGGGATCTGAGGGTTGGCTGATCCTCCAAGACATCGGACAACCCTGCAAGACCCCGTTCACAACCTGGACCTTTACGCCGCGGTAGCAAGCGCACCCGCGACCGGCATGTCCCGGTACAGGAACGCCCGCTCGACCGCCGTCCAAGTGGTGCTGGTGACGACATAGAGCGCGGCGGCGAGCGGCACCCATGCCACGGTGAGGAGGGTCGCGAAGGAGAGCAAGGGCATGACCTTCGTCATCGCCCCCATACCGGGGACCTGCTGGTCCATGGTCGCGCCCGCCATCTGCTGCTTCGTACACCGGTAGTTGTACGTCGCCACGGCCGCGACGATCACGAACAGCGCGGCGTACACCAGCCCCGCGCCCCCGAAAACCCCGCCGTGCGCGAGCGCGTCGGTCCACCTGTCCCCGAGCGGCGCGGCGAAGAGGGTGTGTGTGAGCAGGCCGTTCGACTCGCCGCCGATCTGTCCGCTCGAGAACAGGTGGTACATCAGGAAGAACGCGGGCACCTGAAGCAGGCTCGGCAGGCAGCCGGAGAAGGGCGAGACCTTCTCCTTCGCGTGCAGCTCCATGAGCGCCTGCTGCATACGGTCCGGGTTCTTGGCGTGCTTCTTGCGCAGCTCGGCAATCTGCGGCGAGAGCCTCGCCTTGGCCTTCTGGCCGCGGGCTGCCGCCCGCGACAGGGGATGGACGGCCAGCCGTACGAGCGCGGTGAAGACGACGATCGCGGCGGCGGTGGCGGATGCGTGGAACAGCGGCTGGAGCAGGTCGGCGAGGTGCGCGACCAAGCTGGCGAAAACGGACATGGATGAGCCCTCCGAGGGTCTCGTCGTGCCGGGATGAGGACATGGCGGCATGACGACCCGCGAGGGGTGTGTGGTGCGAGTGGGTGCCCCTACGCGGCCGTCGGAAGGGCACGACCCGGCGCTCGGGGCCTGGTCCGGCCCTTCGCATCGGGATCGCGCTGCGGCAGGAAGGCGGTGCGCTGCTCACGGTCGCGGATGGCGGTGCGAACCCGGGTGCGCGGCACGGCGGGTGCGCAGCGCGCGCTGATCACGGCGCAGACGACGAGCGCGGAACCGGCGGCAGCGGTGGCGGTCGCGGCGAGCGCGACCGCGGCGGTGAGGCTGCCGCCGTCGATGAGCAGGACCTCGAGGAGAAGCAGCAGCAACGCGGCGGGCCGGAGCAGCCGCGTCATACGACCGACCATGGTCCCCCCTCGCTTTCCTTCGCTGCTTTCCTCGCTGTGTCGAACCTCAGCCTAGCGCGGGCTCATCGACTTCAACGTCCCCCATACGACAAGCCGGTACTTGGAGCTGTACTCGGGCGTGCAGGTGGTGAGTGTGAGGTAGTACCCGGGCTCGCTGTACCCGGCGCCCGGCTTCACGATGCTGCGCGGCACGCGCGCGATCACTCCGGTGTCCCGGGGCGAGGTCTGCGACACCCCCTGGTCGACCACATACACATAGACCCCGTCGCGCGTCTCGACCTTGATCTCGTCGCCGCCGCGCAGCCGGTTGATGTACCGGAAGGGCTCGCCGTGCGTATTGCGATGCCCGGCGACGGCGAAGTTCCCGGCCTCACCGGGCTGCGCGGTCTGCGGATAATGACCGATATACCCCTTATCAAGGACGCCCCTTTTACCAATGCCCTGCGCGACGGGAGCGACGACGCCGAGGCGGGGTATGCGGAGGACGGCGTAGGCCTGGTCCCAGCGGGGCGCGGTTCTCCGCGAGGCGGGTTGATCACGGACGGGGGGCTCGGCGGCTTCGCCTGCCGCGGTCTCGTCGACGGCGTCTCCCGTGCCCTGCGGAACGTCCTCCCCCGTATCGCCCGTATCGCGGGCGGGGTCCTCCCACTCCCGCTCCAGGGCCTGGACCTTGTGCTCGGCGCCCTCCCGGGCCTGCCGGTTGGTCCACCACAGCTGATGCACGACGAGGAGGAGTACGACGACCCCGAGGGTGACGGTGACTTCGGCCCCGGCCCAGAGCCCATGGGCGAGCGTGGCCCGCCGCCGCGAGCTGCGCCCCTGCACCACGACCGGTATCCGCTCCCGCTCTCGCACGGCGGCACGATAGGTGCTGATCCCCCAAGTCACCAGACCCGTGAATCGGCTCATCCCGCCGAACCCCCGTACAGCAGTACGGTGTCCACCATGCGCCCCGACACGCCTGCCGATCACATCACCGAAGCCGAGCGCCTGCTGCGTACCGCGGAGCAGTACCCCGCGGACCATGAGCCGCTGCTCCTCCAAGCCGTGGCCCATCTGGAGCTGGCAGGCGACCGCGAACGCGCCTCGACTCTCTACGACCGCATGCTCGCGGCCAACCCCGAGCATCCCCTGCTGATCAAGGCCCTCCAGGCGGCGAATCTCTGGGAGTACGGCCACGAGGCAGAGGCTCGCGCCCTGATCAACGGCATCCGCACGGCGGCCCCGGCGGACGCCGCGCCGTGGGAGATCATCGCCGAGACGCTGGAGTCCCACGACGAGCTCGAGGCGTCCCACGACTGCTTTACGACAGCGATCACCCTGCTCCTCCCCGCAGGCAACGACGAGCCCGTCGCGTACAACATCCAGTCCCTCCTCACTGGCCGCCACCGCGTCCGCCGCCTGCTGGGCCTGCCCCACGACGAGTGGGACGCCCTGGCCGACCGGGGCCACGCGTCGAACATCTCCCTGGACGAACTCCACGACCCGAAACGCCTGTGGTCCCTCGGCTCCGACAACCCGGCAGAACTCCAGGCCGAAATCGCCCGCCTCCGCTCCGAACTGGGCTCGTACCGCTCGGCGCTGTCCCGCCCGTTCCCGGTGGCGGTGCTCCACTGGCCGGAGTCCGAACTGAACGAACTCCTCGCGGGCTACCCGGAGTTGGAATCGGAATACCCGACGCACACGGCCCACCTGACGGACCTCGAGGCGTCGCTGCGGGACCTGTCCTCCGCGGGCACGGGGAATCTGGGCATCGTGACGGGGACGGTCCCGTCGTACGAGGCGTTCGCGGCCTCGGAACAGTCATCCCCGGCGAACGCGGACCTGCTCCCGCAGTACGCGACGACGCTGGCGGCAAGGGGCCGGGCGGTGGCGTGGCCGCCGGCGAAGGGGGCGGCTTGCTGGTGCGGGTCGGGGGTGGCGTACAGGGATTGCCACGGGGGGCCCTACCAGCCGTGAGCCCTGCGCCGAAGCGGCCGCGGCAGGAGGGTTGACCACCACAGGCAATCAGCAACTTCACGCTCATCCCGCCGCGGCCCGCGAGTTACTCAGCTGACAGGGGTCTTCCACCATAAGCGAAAATTCACGCGTTACAGCCATATCCAGCCGCCCCCGACCAAGCAGCAAGCGAGCCGAAATACATGACTCAGCAGGACGTGAATGAGACGGCTTCAGACGAGGCCGTGGAGGATGTAGCGAAGTGGTTTCGCGGCAGAAAGAACCTCGAAATGGTCGTCGGCGAATCGCTGCGTGATGCCATCGATGAAGTCCTCGACGGTCAGCGGACAGGACACTTTAGCATCAAAGATCTTTCAAAGACCGAGAAATCTTACCTGGGAACCAAGGTCGAGAACGTCCTTAGAGGCGCATTCGAATTTCCATACGGCAATAAACTAGACTACAGCATCGCCAGCCATGACGTCGATTGCAAATTTACCATTTACAGCGATTGGGAAATCCCGAGCGAGGCAGTCGGCCATATCTGCCTGCTCGTAAAAGCTGACGACTTTTCCTCGAGGTTTTCCATTGGCCTGCTGCGAACAGATTCCGAGCACCTAAGAAACGGGAAGAATAAAGACAAGAAACGCAAGGTTTCTGCTGCCGGGAAGAAGCACATCGACTGGCTTATCCATGATGGCCGTCTGCCCGAGAATGTGTTGCTAAACCTTTCCGATGCAGCCAAGGAGGACATCTTCCCCAAAGGCGCGTCTGGCCAGCATCGAGTTAACAGATTCTTCTGGCATTATCAGGAGAAGATAGCAAAGCGCTCCGTTGTCAGCACCCTGGCCCAACAAAGTGACTGCATGGCACGAGTTCGGGAAGGTGAAGGAAGGGCACGAACGGTACTTCGGCGGTGTGGAGTTCTCATTGCCGGACATTACACGGAGCACACAAATGTAGTGAGGTCGCTCGGGCTCACGGTTCCTCGCAGCGGCGAGCTAATCAGCTTCCGGGTGGTCGAAGCTCAGCCTCACCATTCCGATCAGCCGCAGGTCACGTTGGACGGGCGGCATTGGGTTCTGGCGTCGCCCTCTGATCTCCCCGAGGAAGGCCCTCGACTTCCCAACCCCACCAACAAGCGGGCAGAGTAAACGGGTGCACGAGTCATGGTCACCCCCGCCAGGTTCCTGGGCGTCGTCAGCCGAGCGGCGCCGCAACATGCAGGCGATCCGCAGTCGGGATACCAAGCCGGAACGGCTCATCCGCCAGCTTGTGCACGCGCAAGGGCTTCGCTATCGAGTCGCCGCGAAACCGCTGCCCGACCTTCGCCGAACGGCGGACATGGTCTTCCGCCCGGCAAAGGTCGCCGTCTTTATTGATGGCTGCTACTGGCACGGCTGCCCAGAGCATTACGTCCCACCGAAGACGAACCCTGGGTACTGGTCAGACAAGGTGGCCCGGAACATGGCCCGTGACCGCGATACTGATCAACGCCTCGTCCAGGCCGGCTGGCTAGTCCTTCGCTTCTGGGAGCACCAGAGTTCAGACGCCTGCGCCCTGACGATCATTGACATGGTCAGGAAGCGGCGCCGACTTCTGCTCGGGTAGAGAATCGCCGGACACACTGTGGCCCTGCCCATCACGTTCGCGCGCGGCCCGCAGAACCTTAGCGACCGCATCGCCCACCGCCCTAGCAACGGGAGGCGGGAACGCGTTCCCTACCTGGCGGTACTGCGCCGTCTTCCCTCCATCGAATTCCCATTCCTTCGGAAACCCTTGAATAATTGCCGCCTGCTGAACCGTCAGCATGGGGCCATTTTTTCCGAATAGATCGCGCTCGTAGCTTTCTTTCTTTAGGCACGCTTCACGGTCATTGGCAACCCCCATGCCAGAAACGCCCAGGTCCAGCCAGGCGGCCTTGGCCCGACTCGGTCCGAGGTCCGCTCCGCCATGCTTCTTGGACCCGCCCACCAAGGTGGGAGCGATTCCGTCATTCTTCCCAAGAGCCGCCCTCGAAGCCTTCGTACGCCACCGCTCCCAGCTACGCTGTGCCTTCTGCGCCAATTCGCCACCCATCATCAGGAATGGCTTATACCGCTCCTCCATCGTCTCTTTGAGCTCTTTGAAGACGCTCGGAGGGTTCCCGGTACCCTTGGGCCATTCCAGCTCAAGATCCCCCAGCACATCCTTGCGGATGGCTACAAGGATCGCCCGCGGGCGGAGCTGAGGGACCCCGAAATCGCTAGCTTCGAGAACATCCCAGTTGCAGACCCTGTAACCAGCCCCGGCAAAGACTTCCTCTACGCCATCCTCCGGCCTCTTGGCTTTCCCACCTTGCAGACGCGCCTCAACATACTCACGGTAGTCATCAAATTTTGCGTCTTTGATTCCTCGGACATTTTCGATCATCACTGCTCTAGGCTGGAGTTCCTGCACAAGTTCCAGCATCCTGGGAAAAAGGTCACGGTCGTCATCCTTACCCAGCTGCTTACCAGCATGCGAGAAGGGAGGGCACGGAACTCCACCAGCCAGCAGATCGAGATCACCAGCCTCTAGCGGCTTCTCCAAGAACTCAAGTGCCTTCTCCAGCCCAAGATAAGGAATCCCTTCGATCTCACTCCCCTTGCTTTCCTCAGAGGGAATGGGCTTGAAGAAATTAACATCGCCGGTGATTACGTCACAATACTTCCGCTCCCACTCCCACCCGTCCCGTTCATCAATGTTGTACTGCAGAGTCCTCGCAGCATGTTTGTCAACTTCAACAAGCGCAAGGTGCTTGAACCCTGCCTGGTGAAGGCCGATGGCCTGCCCCCCGGCCCCCGCGCAAATCTCGATCGAGGTCAGCGTGTGATCGCTGGGACCCATCGACTCCTCCTGGTGCGGCTGATTACAGACACGCAAGTGTCGCATCTAGCGCTGACAGACCTCATGGTGCGCGCCACATCACACCAGATCCGTGTCAGCCCTCCAGCAGTTTCCGCAGATCCCGTTTGAGCTGATCCCTTACAGCGGCCGGGAGCTGCCGGTACATGCCCCAAGCCTGCTCGGCTGGGCTCAACGGCCGGACATCGGCGGTCATCCAGGCCAGCAGATCCCTCTTGTGCCGAACAGGGAGCTCCTTCACCCGGTCCCATACCTGCCCCTTGCCCATCTGAACACCCGTGAGGTGGCGCACTGTCTCATTGCAACGGGCGCACTCGGTGATCAAGTCTTCGGAAGTGGCACCACTTCCCGACCTGTGCGGATTGACATGCCCGAGCGTGAGCCGGGCGTGCGAACCAGGCTCGTCCGGGTATGCCTCCGCAGCCGCCACGCCACACCGCCTGCACATGTGGCCGTCCCGCTCGTAGACGAAGCGGCGGGTCTTGGCGCTTACCTGGCGAAGCCCGGCAGCGCGGTGATCCTTCTCCCAGACTGGGAGCCCGATCTTCTCCAGGTAGAGCTGGTCAGGCTGCAGACTCGGTTTGTCCCGATAGGTCCTGATGTCCCATCCGGCCGGCCGAAGGTCCCGCATCCGCCGGTCCACCTGCTCAGCACCCTGAATGGCAGCGCGCAGCTTCTGCTTCGAAAAGACACCGCCTTCCCCGACTTCGTCACGCAGCCACAGAGCAACCCGAACCCTGGCCCCGAGTCCCGTATTACGCCAGTCCAGCCCCTGGTCAGACATAGCTCCCCTTATCAAACACTCGCCCGAGTCTGTACCTCGTTCGCGGGACGACTCTACGTTGCCGCCACTTGCCGCGGCAAGTGGCGGCAAGCTCTCGGATTGTATCGACCACAGCACGACACATCAGGAGGGAGCACGATGCAGAAACAGCCGAAGACACCGAATCCAGCGCTCACATGTATCGAAATCTGTGCCGGCGCCGGAGGGCAGGCACTCGGGCTGGAGCGTGCCGGTTTCGAGCACACCGCACTCGTCGAAGTGGATGCGGACGCCGCGACCACCCTGCGCATGAACCGTCCCCATTGGAATGTCCTGCATGCGGACGCCCGGGATCTCCCTGTGCCCGATCTCAGCCATGCTGACCGGAGCGTCGCCCTACTCGCTGCGGGTGTTCCCTGCCCGCCGTTCTCCCTCGCAGGCAGGCAGCTCGGCGCGGACGACGAGCGAGACCTGTTTCCCGTCATCTTGGCGCTCGCCGCCGGGCTGCTACCGCATGCCGTCCTGATCGAAAACGTCAAAGGGATCCTGCAGAAGAAATTCGACGGCTACCGCACGGCTATTCTGCGCCAGTTAGAGGATCTCGGCTACGCCACCAGCTGGCGCCTGCTGCGCGCCTGCGACTTCGGGGTGCCTCAACTCCGGCCACGCTCGGTCCTCGTTGCCATGCGGCCGGCCTCATTCACTGGCTTCAAGTGGCCAGAGCCGACGTCCTGCCCAGATACCGCGCCTTCAGTGGGCAGCGTCCTCTTCGAGTCCATGGCTTCGCGAGGCTGGGAACAGGCCCGCGAGTGGGCGGACTCCGCGAGGCGCATCGCGCCCACTCTCTGCGGTGGCTCCCGAAAGCACGGCGGTCCCGACCTTGGCCCTTCCCGCGCCCGGCAGGCCTGGGCCCAACTCGGCGTCAACGGATCCAGCGTCGCCGACGCTCCGCCCCTGCCCGGAGCACTGCTGCCGGTAAGGCTCACCGTGGCCCAGATAGCGCTGCTTCAGGGCTTCCCTCCAGACTGGGCATTCACCGGCCGCAAGACTTCGGCTTATCGGCAGGTGGGAAACGCGTTCCCACCGCCGGTTGCAGAGGCCGTTGGCCGCAGCGTTGCCAGCGCACTGACTCAGACCAGTACCCCAGAGGTCTGCATCCCCCACACCGGGTGGCTCGGAAGCGAACTATCCGGCAGGAGCTTCCAGCCAGCCTCCGTTGAGAGTCCCGGCGTGATGGCCTGAGCCGGAACGGCAAGACGCGCAGATTCCCAGCTGCCGTTCCTGGTCCGGTCTTCCGGGACAGCCGCGTGAAGCCACCGTCGGCTGACGGTGGCCACGTTCAATGCGCTGCCGTCAGCGCCAACGAGGACGGCAGCCATGCTCCACTCGGCATCCGTCAGCATAACCTCGTACTCGTGACGCGTGAGATGGACCAGCAGCCGGGTCGGGTCGGTCGTGGACTTGACCTCCAGATGCGCGAATTCTGAGCCGGACAGGGCCGCCTCGATGTCGTATCCGTACGCGTCCGAGAGTGCTGCCACATGTCTGACCCGCAATAACCCGCCCCGGAAGAGCAGTCCGAGGAGCGCCTGCTCGCCGACTGCCCCAACCTTTCTTCTCGCTTCCTCAGCAGCGCGGCTCCACACGACGTGGGGAATGGCAGAGGGCGCCCCCGTGCCCCGCAGCTCAGTCTCGCTGATTGCCACGACTGGACGACCGGCCGCTGTCACCATGCCCGTCTTCCTCAGCCAGGCAAGGCCCTCGGCGTACTGGGACGGCGTGAGGTCCGCATAGCGGGGGTGGTGGGTGAAGAGCACCTGTGTCCGGGGAACACCCGCCACGCGGAGCTGTGCCAGCCAGCGCAGCGCCGCACGGCGGGTGGCCTCACTGGGCAGCGACGGCATCGACGTGCCTCAGCAGCGCGCGAACATCAGCCATATCCATGCCAGCCGCAACGGAGGGCTCGTCCTCAAGGTCAGCCAGCTGCTGGACGGATGGGTCGTCCAGTATTCGTCCCATGAATTCCAGCTTCGCTTCGAGCCGCATTGCCACCACATCGTCAATGGTCCCCTCGACCGCGAGGACCGTGACCCGGGTCTCCGTACCGGGCGCAAGACCCAACCGGTGAATTCGGTCCAGGCTCTGGAGAAAGCGACCCGCCATGAAGTCACGGTCCACGTAGACCGCGTCATGGCATACGTGGTGCAGGCTGATGCCCTCGCCAAGGGTCGCCGGGTTAGACAGCAGCACCTGGCAGCCGGGGTCTTCGCGGAAGCGGCGGATCTGCTCCTCGCGGTCGGGTGTACCGCCGTGCACCACAGCAGGCTGATACGCCGCGAACATGTTCTCCATCGTGGTGATGCTACGTACGAAGGTCGTCCAGACCAGGGTCTTGCGGCCCATCGCGGCGTTCTCTGAGACGATCTTCAGCGTTTCCTTGTACTTCGGGGAGAGCTCGTGCCGTGGCAGGTTCCGCATCAGCGAATACAGCGATTCGTCCTCGGGGACTTCGAGCGGCGGCACCTGGTACGTCAGGGGCTCATAGCGGCTTCCTCCCTCAACGAGCAGCGCCGGGCTCGTGGCCGCCATGAGCAGGCGCAGCATCGCCTTGCCGAGGGCATCGAAGTCAGCGCGCGAAGCCTCAGCCCGGGCAGTAAAACGCCCTACGAGGGCGTCGTACACCTCGCGGTGCAGATCGGGCATCTTCAGGCGCCTGATGCGGGTCTCGAACGGTGGAAGTCCCAGCTCGTTCTTGGTCGTCCTGGTGAACAGGGGACGGAGCACTGAGCTGGCGTGCGCGAGATCGCCTCCTGCGACGGCCTGAGTCACCACCCGGCGGCCGTGCCCCGGCCACACGAACGAAAGCAGGTTCTCCAAGTCCCGTGCCCCGTTCGGTGCCGGCGTTCCAGTCAGGATGAGCCGACGGCGACTGAGCGGTCCGAGGGCCATGCAGGCACTTCCGTAGATCCCCTGAGCCCCGAGCTTCATGCGGTGTGCCTCGTCGAGGATCACCATGGAGGGCATGGCCCGAAGCCAAGAGGCAAGCGCGGCAAGAGACTTGTCCAGCCTCTCGTAGTTCACGATCAGGATCTCTGCCCTGGGGTCGGGGCTCTTCCCCATGACCGTGGTGATAGGAGGCCTCTCGAAACACTGCCCGCTTTCGAACAGCCAGGACTCATAAGCGGACTTAGGGCTCACGACTAGCAGCCGCCGGACCTCCTTACGCTCCCGCATAGCCGCGTATACCGCGAGACCGACGCGCGTCTTCCCAGCGCCAGGGACGCTGAAGTTGGCGCCGTGCTGCAATGACAGCAGCCGTGTGATGTCGCGCCGCTGGAATTCAGTGAGATCCGCGCACCATTCGGATCCCAGCGCCGCTTCCACCGCGCTACCGTCCCAGGCAGTCCCGCCGCCAGGTTCCTGGAGCCGCTGCTCGGCCAAGTCGGCATCGTCAAGAACTCCCCCGACCAGCGCAGCTAGTTCGTCCTCCCACGCAACGGAATCCGGGTGTGGCCAGTCAGCGAGGACGTCAATGCCCACCAGGAAGTCATCGAGGGTCAGCTCCATAGCAAGGGGGCCGCGCTGGCCACCCGCGGGAAAGCGGGCAGCCAGCCTGGTCAGCTCACGGCGGTACTGCTCACCCACCCGCAGCACAGCCTTAGTCCGCGATACGTCGAAGCCGATCCGCAGGGACGGTTCTGTCTCGGTCACGCCTCCTCCTGACGCACGGCATCCAGCAGCCACGCGACACCGTCACCGGGCACTTCGATGCTCTGGGCAGCCGCCAGAGCGAGCTTGCGCATTGTGGCCTTCAGCTTGAGCACCGCCTCATCGAGAGCCTCCTCATCAAGGCTGCGCGACGCCTGGGCCAGCGCCATGTCGGTGATGCACTGCTCAATGTCCTTGCAAGCATCGTTGAGCCGGTCGGGTGCCGCCTGCTTGCGCTTGCGCACCCGGGCATCCTTGCCAGCCGGCTCCAGCGCGTCCTCTACAGTCCGGTGCGCCTGAGTGAACACAGCGGCGGCCTTCTCAGCTTCGGCTGCCGGGACCTTGTCGCCTGCGCGAATAACGGCCTTAGCCCGAAGGAGTGTGTCCGTGAAGGCCCGGGCAGCGGCTACTTGGGGCACCTCGGCCCTCACGGGCCGGTTGATCCCGGGAATCCTGCGCTCTGCGGGAGCCGTGGCAGCGGGAGCGGCTTTGAGTTCCTCCGGCAGCCTGTGCTCCAGATACCGCGTCCGGAAGTCGGCTTCGATGAGGCGCACGTCGGTCTTGGAGAAATCCATCACGATAGCCGCCAGGCGGTTTTCCTTGAGCAGCTCGGCCTTCTCCTTGTTTGCCTTGGACTCCTTGCCGTAGGCGCGGTGCACTTCGCGGAGCTTCTCCTGGGCGTCCTCGAAGTCCAGCAGGCGCAGCTCCGCCTCGGCGGTGATGGACCTTTCCCTCAGGTCACGAAGACAGGCCAAAACCCAGAGGTCCTGTTCCGCAGTCTCCTTCCGAATGCGGAAATCCCTCGCAACGTCACGCAGGGACCGGCCGGCCCCTACCTGCTCATCGATGGTTAGCAGCCGGTTGATGTACGAGTACGGGCGGCGGGTGTCATGCCTCAACTGGAGGGAGAGTTCGACTTTGTTGACGTCCGCCCAAGTGCAGGACTCCGGCAGCACACCCACCCGGATGTTCGGGACACCAAGCTCGCGCAGTGCTGCCGCACGGGTGTTGCCGTTGACGAGTACGCCGTCGCGCGTGATCAACCCGGCCTCGTTCTGCTTGAAGTCCTTGAGACTCGTCTTGAGCTCCTCAAAGTCCTTGTCACGCTTGGCCGGATCAGAGGGCTCGGCCTGGAGCAGGTACTGCAGGTAGTCCTGGCTCTCCTCGCTCCAGGGGTCCTCATCCAGCAGCCGGTCGCGGACCGGGTCAAAGCTGCGCTGAGCACGGATGCGGTGCGTACCAGGGTTGTAGTAGAGCGACTCGACCGGCACGTCGATGACCTGTACTACCAGCGGATTCGTGCGCCACTCAACTGTCAGGGTTTCTTGGAGCCCCGTACCCGCAGCCGCCTCCAGGAGGCGCTGCTCCACCAGATCCTGGTTCTCAACAGCGAGCGGCGGCCGACCGAAGTCTCCGAGATCCTTGCTCACGGTGTTTGTTCCCTTCCAATTGCAGCGGCGTAGCGGTGTGTGCGGTGGGGTCGCCGACGCTGGCAGCCCCAGCGTTTCTTGCGGATGCGACTCAGGCGGGCGGCAATCCAAGGTCGCCGCGGACCTGGTCCCTGGCCTCCGCCGGCAACGTGCGGAAGTCGGCCCAGAGGCGCTCTACCGCGCCAAACTCCCGCTCGTCCGCGGCAACCCACTCGGTGAGCATCTTCCGCTCCAGCCCTCCGAGCTTGGCGATGCCCGCAAGTACGGCCTCAAGGTCGGCGTCCAGTCCACGGCCGCCGACACGACAGCGATTGCACTCGGCTACGAGTTCCAACTTGCTGCTGCCGCCAGGCTGCTTCACCTGGCGCCGGGCGATGTCGATCTGCGCCGATTCAAACGAGCCGGCGTAGACCTGTCCGGGAGCGATCCCGCAAGACCTGCAGCGGTTGCCGTCATTGGCCAGCACCTTCCGCCGCTGGGTATCAGTGATCGCAGTACTGGTCTTAGTGGCCTTCCCCGGCTCCCAGACCGGCTGACCCTGCGCGACGAACCGCTGCTCGTGCTGCCCCAGTGAGGCGTCTTCCCTGTGCGTGTCGATCTGCCATCCGTAATCACGCAAGTCACGCACCCGGCGATCGGCCTGACTGATCCCTGGAAACGCCGTCTTGACGTCCTCCTTCGTGAAGACGTTGCCCTCCCCCACCACCGACACCAGCCACAGCGCGGCGCGCTTCATGGTGCCGAACTGTCCATCTGTCCAAGACGGCAGAGCCATCACAGGTTCCCCCTAACGTCAGGTACACGGAAGCCCGTACTGGAGCTGGGTGAGCCCCCCAACCAGCTGCCGCTACGAACAACCTCCACTCTTCAACTGTGACGACCCGTTGCGCCAGCCTCAGCACGATTTCGAGGGGGAACGGAAAACATCCGACGCTCCCTCAGAGTGCAGGCCATGCAGCAGAATTGGGGCTTACTCGCTTCCCCCTCCAGAGGAACGGAGCCCGTTTGTGACGCCCTATCCCAGGAAGTGGAAAGAGCTTCCAAGTGGCATCTCCGCCGCCCACCAGGCGCTGGTGGCAGCAATGCGTCAACTCCGGGAGTGCAGTCCGCGTACCCAGCACGAGATAGCCCGCGACGCGCACCTGGCGGCAACCACTCTCTCGAACCACCTCAACGCTGGCCGCATCCCGGAGAAACACCTGCTTCGAGACTTTTACAAGGTCGTAGAGAAGGATGCTGCCGCCTCCCTGTGCCTCCAACTGCCGTATGCCCTTGATCCCTTGCAGAAGATGCGCCTCGATGCGCTCGAGAAGCACTGCCTCTGTTGCCGTGTCGGCTACCCGCCCACACCCGGGGAGGTCGGTGAGCCGGCCTCTCGTACTGTCCAGAGTCGGCACGGTCGGCGGCAACTCCGCCTCCGTCGGCATGCCCGTCGGCTCGAGCATCAAGTGCTGGCGGCACAGATGAGGGTGCCGGTCCCCCCGCAGGCGGGGGACCGGCACCCTGCAGAGGCTGCCGAAGTCGTCTGGACGGAACTCGGGGTAGTAACTCGCTACCTCGCCGAGGGCAGGAAGCGCGACGCGGACCTCATGCTCTGGAGGGCTGGAATGTCATTCTCCGCGGGCGATGTCCTGGATGTCGTCGCCTCCTGCCGTTCTGCAGGCCTGGCGGAGGCCGCGGAGACCGTACTCGTCAATGCTGGTGAACGAGCCGACAAACAGGCCGTCCTGGACATCACAGCAGCATTGCACCGGGCCGGCCGGCATGAAGATGCCGCCCTCATCCTGGCCGCCGCCACCCGTGGCACTGGATGAGCACTGGAACCGCACAGCATCACGCCGCCTCCGCTTCGGCCTCGTAGTGCATCAGCGCTCGGTCCAGGAGTTCGTCTGGGTCGCCGCCTTGAGCGGCGACCCAGTGCAGGAGGTCGGCAATGAGGTCCGTGGCCGCGTCCTCGAGGATCACCAGGTTTCGGGCCTGGCGCATTCCCACAGGGCCGGCCTCACCCCGGTAGTGCTCCAGCGCCGCGACCGCACGGCGCAGTTGGCGAAGGCGCGGAACAGAGCCGAGCGCGATCTCACACCACACGCCCTTGCCGGCCGCCGTGACAGCGGTGCCCCATTCCGCTGCCAGGGCTTCCAGCAGATGCAGGCCCCGGCCGAATTCGCCTTCGCAGTCCGGATCCCTCAACGTCGGCACCGCACTGCTCTTGTCATGGAGCTCTACCCGAAGCCTTGCCTCGCTGTGCTCCATGACGAGGGTTGCCGCCGCCCCTGCACCTACATGCTTGATGACGTTCGCCGCGAGCTCCGTGACCGCAAGTTGCACCTCGTCTTCAAGCGCTTGGAATCCCCAGTGAGCGAGCTGCTCTCGCACGGCGGTTCTGAGTACGTGGAGTTCAGCTGGTTCCGCCACGAAGGGCAGAACAAAGCGAAGCCGAGATCGAGTAATAGCGACTTCGTTGCCGCACATGGCCACTCCCTTCTGCGCCACAGCAACCCTGCGCCCACCGCGTCCGTACGGCTGCGCTGCGTAGCGATGCACGTGGAGTATGGCATCGAGAAGTCTCACCATGAAACTTCTCACTGGAATCGATCGAGTGAACCTGGTGGTTCCTCAACTTCACGTCTGCATAGCCTTGCTGGCGGCCACAGGGCTGGCCAGTACGAAACGGAAGGTCTCTCTGCCATGTCCGCGAGGGCTACAACCCGGCGCCGTCAGCTCGGCGTGACGATGCGCAAGCTGCGCGCCCGGAAGGGCATGACCTTGGAGGAGGCCGGTCGTCTCGTCGGGGTCTCGAAGGCCACCGTCAGCCGGTACGAGACACAAGAAGGGCCAGTGAAGTGGCCCATCGTGGACGCGCTCTGCCGTGAGTACGACGCGAGCGAAGCCGAACGTAAGGCGGTTGTCGCACTCGCCAAGGACGCGAAGCAGCAGGGGTGGTGGAGCTCGTTCGCCGACTCCATCCCGGAGACGATGAACCTCCTGCTCACCCTCGAAGACGAGGCCGTACGCGAGGATCACTTCAACTGCCTCTACGTACCCGGGCTCTTGCAGACCCGCAGCTACACGGAGGCCGTGCAGCATGCCTCCGAGATGCGGTTGCTGCCCAAAGAGATCGAGCGCCTCGTTGACATCCGGATGAAGCGCCAGGAGATCCTCACCCGGGCCAAGCCCTTGCACCTCTGGGCCATCCTCGACGAGTCGGTGATCCGCCGCGTGGTCGGTTCGCGCGACGTCATGAGGGAGCAGCTCACCCATCTGCTCCAGGCCAACGAGTCCCCGGACATCACGCTCCAGGTGCTGCCTTTCTCCAAGGGTGCCCACTCGGCGGCGATGGGCAGCTTCGTGATCCTCGGGGGCGCGGAGCCCAGCCTGGATGTCGTCTACGTCGACATTCACCTGGGCTCGCTCTTCATAGAAAAAGAGGAAGAACTGGATCGATACCGACTTGCGTTCGACTACCTCCGCGCACAAGCGTTGGATATGGCTGCCTCATCAGCCATGATCGAGCGTGTCCGTGAGGAGATGTGATGCAGAGCCGCACCCCTGAGATACCGGCCCACGCCTGGTTTAAGTCCTCGTACAGCGGGGCTAACACCAGCGAGTGCGTCGAGGCGGCAGCGATCGTGAACGGCGCTGCAGTACGGGACAGCAAGAATCCCCTAGGGCCCCGGCTCGCATTCGGCCCCAACACCTGGGCCAGCTTTTTGGACGCGCTGCGGGGCGACCGCCTCGTCTGATCGGCCGCTGACTGCGGCCCCACCTCGATGCACCGGCGTGACATGCAATTGGCTGAATGGATCAAGTCTCGTATAGCAGGGGAAGCGGGGATGGCTCGGTCCCATACCGCCTCGAAAGGAAGCCACGCACTGCTTGACGATGCCGGGCTCGGTACGCAGTTCGAGGGGCGGTGACGCCCAATCTCCTTGGCCGGTGAAGTGGTTGAACAGCACCTGCGCCCCATCGGAGATCCACAGGTCGCAGCCGGGAAGCAGCAGATCGCCTGCCCGCCGGCGCGGCAGCCAACGCACCTGCTCTCCGGCATACACGTTGACGTGAGTCCCGGCGTGCTCGTATCGGATGTAGTCGGTGACCGGCTCGGACACGATGCGCGCCCGTCGCACGGCGACACCGCGACCCTTCGCCCGGGAGATCAGGTCGACCCAGGGTGCCCAGTAGGCTGAGCCGGGGTCGCCGTCTCGCCGCCCGGTCTCTTGCCACTGGGTGAAGTCGTCGGCCTCGTCGCCGACTCCGTACACGTCGCTCATTTCCAAGTGGACAGCGGAGTGCTGCACCGCTTCCAGCAGGTCGTTAAAGCGCAGCTCGTTCTGCGGCATCAGAGGCCTCTCTCGCATGGGTACCAGGCGGGCGGGGTACGGATCACTGACTCGTGGGCGGGGATCCCTTTGTCGTGTCCCGGCCCGGTGTTCTTGACGCACCGGTCTCGTGTCGCAACTCGACCTCCGACCGGCCGCCTGGGGGAATTCGTGGACGCCCGGCGCGAGGGACGCCTCACCTAGGCGTGTCTGGGGTCAGTTCAGGGCGTCGATTGCTTTCACGATCAGCGCCCGTGCCGCCTGCCCGTACACGGCCAAGGTCCGCAGCTCCTCGAACGCCTTCAGGTACAGGGCGATCTCGCTCGGCTGCGTGATGTTCACCTGCGCGGACAGCAGCTCCACCGACACAAGGGTGTCGTCGTACATATGGAACGTCTCCTGCGGCCAAAGCCGCCGCGACCCGCGTCTACGTCACCCTCGCCGGTGCGAACAGCGTGTCAGTGATCGACACCGCCACCAACACCGTCATCGGGGACCCCATCCCCGTCGGCGGCCTCCCCGAGGGTGTGGCGATCGGGACCGTCACTACAGAGCGGACCCCGACCAAGCTGACGCTGAAGGCGAGGAAGAAGGAGAAGGACAAGGACCACCCCGAGGGCGGGGACGGCCTCACGCTGACCGCCGAGGGCGAGCCGCTGGAAGGCAAGGACATCGCCTTCACCAACGCCATCCTGCTGAGCACCGACACCACCGACGACCAAGGCAAAGCCACCTGCAAGGTCCCCGGCAAGCAGGACAAGGCCACCTGCTACACCGCCACCTTCGCCGGCGACGACACCTACCTGCCCTCCACTGCCACCTTCTGCAAGAAGCACGACAACAGCAAGCCCGACCGACGGTCAGTACTGCCCGGCCAGAGCGACGTCCGCAGCCCGGTGCTGCCAGTAACGGGTGAGCGCGCCCGGCCGAGCCACGGCGATCTCCCACCGCCTCTCGCGATCGGGTGACTGATCCGCCCTAAAGAGCACACCCGCTCGTACAACTCCCCGCCCACACCCGTCGCTGCCTCCACCACGTTGTGGCCCTGACCCCGTTCGGGGTCAGGGCCACAACGTCGCCTGGGCTGTGGCGGTTTGACTGGCCGCGCCTGGCACATCGGCCCCCTTCGGCGAACACGTCCGGAGAAGAACGACCAGCAGCAACACCGGCACAACCGCGGCAGGCCAGGTGGCCGGCCACCGCGCCAGACCGCCACCTCCTACGAAGCAGCGGTCAGCTTGGCGTCGTTCCTGCTCCGGGCAAGATCCGTTTGAAGACGGACCCCAGGTGACCTCGCCCTCGCCGTCCCGGCGATGGCGCGAACGAGTCAGCCTCCATTGCTCTGGGTAACTACGGCACATACACTGCGTATCAGCTTCACCCACAACCCAACCGAGTGGAGACAGACATGGCCCGTGCCTGGGAAGCCGACCCGTCCGCCTTATTTGAAAGGCGACTGGGAAAGTCGGCCGAGGAACTGGGCAATTCAGACGGCAAAGACGAGTGTCCGGACATCTGGCAACTCGACAATGGTGACATTGCTGTGATCGGCAGCGACCTCACGGACGTCTACAGCCCTCGCCTGCCGAAGGGTGTATCTCTTGCCCCGGGTGAGCGGCTGGTCGTCATCCCCGGGAACATGCTCAGCGCCGCGAAGGCGGACATTGCAGATGTTTGATCTTCGCGCCCCTGCCCTACCCGCTGAGCAGGGCGAGAGGCTCATCCGAGAGATCTACAAGCGGGACTTTCGGCAGCGTGATGCGGAGATCCGTGACCGGGACTCCTGGAAGTTCGAGCGACGGCAGCACTTCGAGGAGCAGGGAAGTGCCAGCCGGGACGCGCTTCGCCGGGGCGACTGGGAGGAGTCGCTGCGGCTCCTTGAAGAAAGGCGCGATGACCTGCTCGCGTCCTATCGCGAGGACGAAAGCCGTGGTTCGTTCTTTCACCGTGTGCGTGTGGTGGAAGAGCCGCTGACGCCCTATCTGCAATGGCAATTGCACTCACTGCGACAGCGCGCCGAATGCGGGGAGAGAGTCCGTGTCGTCGGTGCGGACATGGTCGCAGCTTCGGAGAACGCCGGCCGGCTGCCGGAAGTGGTCATTCTCGCTAGAGATCTTTAACGGTGCGGGTTACGTGGGGTCGTGACGGTTGGCGTGGGCCGCGCTATGCCGGAGGGATGAGGTATCCCGATGGCGGGGGGCTGACGGCTGAGGAGCGGGCTCGGCGCGAACAAGTCCGGTTCGCAGCCGCTGACTTGATCGAGGCAGGGGCCAGTGACGGAGAGGTGGCCCGGCGGTTCAGGGTGACTCGGATGTCGGCGAACCGCTGGCGTCGGGCCCTGGCTTCGGGTGGTCGGCAGGCCCTGGTCTCCAAGGGCGCCGGCGGCGCCCGCTGCAAGCTCGATGCTGGTCAACTGCGTGCTTTGGAGGCGGTGTTGGAAGCCGGTCCGGCCGCGTGCGGCTGGAGCGACCAGTGCTGGACGCTGGCCCGGATCGCCGAGGTCGTGCGCCGCCGGTTCGGTGTGGAGTACACCCTGGCCGGGCTCGACCTGCTACTGCATCGCATCGGCTGGAGCGTGCAGATCCCGGCCCGCAAAGCCACCGAGCGGGATGAGTCGAAGATCGCCGCCTGGAAGGACGAGCAGTGGCCCGTCATAAAAAGAGGGCGGCGGACTTGGGCGCCTGGGTCTGCTTCGAGGACGAGGCAGGCCAGGGCCTGAGGCCGCCCAAAGGCCGCACCTGGGGCCGCCGTGGCCACACACCCGTCGTGCGGGTCACCGCCGCAGGCACCAAACGCGTGTCGATGGCCGCGCTGATCTGTACCAAAGCCGGCCGCCGGCCCCGGCTGATCTACCGCATCCACCTCGACCGCGGCCCCGCCAAGGGCCGCCGCAAGGGCTTCACCGAAACCGACTACGCCCGCCTGCTGGATGCCGCACACCAGCAGCTCGGCGGCCCCGTCGTCCTGGTGTGGGACAACTTGAACACGCACGTCAGCCGCACCATGCAGGAGCTGATTGCCGCCCGATTATGGCTCACCGTCTACCAGCTGCCGCCGTACGCTCCCGAACTCAACCCTGTCGAGGGCGTGTGGTCGCACCTGAAGAGGTCACTGGCCAACCTCACCAAACACAGCCTCGACCAGCTCACCGCGCTGGTGAAGACGCGGCTCAAACGGATGCAGTACCGACCCGGTCTCATCGAGGGCCTCATGGCCAAGACCGGGCTCGACCTCCAACCGCCGTAACCCCAGTCATTAAAGATCTCTAGCCGCACTCTCTACCAGGTCCTCTATACCGATTCGGGAGTCTCGGACGGCGCGGTCCGCTACACCGACACCAAGCTCATCGGGCGCTGGGAAAGCTACATCAAGCAGCTCTATGCGGCAGGTGAAGACGTGGTCAGCTACTTCGACCGCCAGGTGGCACACCTTCCCCCGCCGAAGGCAAAGGCGGAGTAGGCCATCAGAGAGCCCAGCGGAGACCAGGAGCGCCCCGGCAGGTCGCACAACGAGCTGTCGGGCTCCTCTCGTGACGTCGTACAGGCCGGAAACGTGAGCGGGGGAGTCCACTTCCACGAGCACGGCACACCGGATGGGGACAGCTCCACAAGCCCCACTCCACGCCAACTACCGGCCGACGTACGCGGATTCGTCAACCGCACCGACGAACTGGACCAGCTCAACGCTGTCCTGGCCGACGAAGAGGGTGACCCGCTCGTCATCTCGGTGTGCGTCATAGCCGGAACCGCCGGTGCAGGAAAGACATCGCTCGCGCTGCGCTGGGCGCATCAGGTACAGAACCGCTTTCCGGACGGGCAGCTCTACGTCAATTTGCGTGGCTACGACCCGGGGGAGCCGGTCACCGCCCACGAGACCCTGCACCGTTTCCTGACCGCTCTCGGCGTCCGTACCCGTTCCGTACCGCAGGATCTCGACGCCGCTGCCGCGCTGTACCGCTCCTTGCTGGCCGACCGTCAGGTACTGGTCGTTCTGGACAACGCGGCCACGGTGGGGCAGGTCCGTCCGTTGTTACCCGGCAGCGCGGGCTGTCTGACCGTCGTCACCAGCCGGAGCCGTCTTTCCGGCCTTGCCGTTCGTGACGGGGCACGTCGGCTGACGCTGGGCACGCTGCCCCAGCCGGAGGCCGTCGCCCTGCTACGCGCCGTCACCGCCGGATACCGGCCGGAGGACGACCTGGAAAAACTCACTGAGCTGGCCCGGCTGTGCGCCCGGCTGCCGTTGGCCTTACGCATCGCTGCCGAACGCGCCGCCAGTCACCCTCACATGCGGCTGGACGACCTGATCGCCGACCTGCGGGACGAATCCTCCTTGTGGGATGCCCTCAGCACGGGAGATGACGAGGAAGCCGAGGCCGTCCGCACGGTGTTTGCGTGGTCCTACCGCGCTCTACCCGACCAGGCCGCCCGTTTGTTCCGTCTGCTCGGCCTCCATCCCGGCCCCGAGTTCGGCCTTCATGCCGCCGCCGCCCTTGCCGGGCTGACCGCCGGCCGGACCCGGCAACTGCTGGACTCCCTCGTCGGCGCCCACCTGGTGGAGCAGATCGCACCGGACCGCTACCAGTTCCACGACCTTCTTCGCGCCTACGCCACCGACCAGGCGCAGCACGAGGAGCCTCTCAAGGAACGGGAAGCTGCGCTGCACCGCGTGCTGGACTGGTACTTGCACACCGCCGATGCTGCCCAGACCTGGATCAACCCAGCCGAAGCCCACCTTGCGCTCACCCTGCCGGTGGAAGGTGTGCAACCGCTGCTCTTCCCCGACTATGACGCCGCCGTGGACTGGTCCGAGCGTGAGCACACCAACATGCTGCAAGCTGCCCGGATCGCCAACGCCGGACACGACCGACTCGCATGGCAGTTGTCCGCCGTCCTGTGGAACACGCAGCCCCCCTCCGCTCCGGTCGCCGACTGGCCGGCCGTGGGCCGCATCGGCCTGGCAGCGGCACGCCGGATGGGTGACCGGGGCGCGGAGGCCCTGCTGCTCACCGACCTCGGCATGGGTTACACCCGCATCAATCGCCTCACCGAGAGTCTTGAATGTCACCGCGGTGCTTCGAGGATCTGGCCCGAGCTGGGTGACCGGCTCGGTGAGGCGGAGTCGCTCAACCTGATCGGACTGGTCCACCTCCGCAGGAGGCAACTGGATAACGCCGCGCTCCACTTCGAGCGGGCCATGGCCATCTTTCAGGAGCAGAACTCCGCTCATATGGAGGCCACAACACTGTCCAACCTCGCCACCACCCACTACCGCGCCGGACGCCTGCCGGAGGCCGCAGCCGTCATCCGTCAGGCCCTGACGGCACACCGCTCGCTGAACGACCAGCGGGGCGAGGGCAACATCCTGCGCCTCAAGAGCGACCTCGAGTGCGAGCGGGGAGCAGCGGAGAAGGCGATGGGATCGGCTCACGACGCGCTGGACATCGCCCTCAGCCTGCGCAACCACCGGCTGGAGGGCTACTGGCTCATCACCTTGGGCAACGCCCAGCAGGCAGGTGGCCAGTTCGCCGACGCGTTGACCTCCTACCAGCGGTCCGCCGCCCTTCACCGACGCCTCGGAGACCGAAGCCGGGAGGCGCTGGCCTGGCACGGGGTGGGCGAGACATACCGACGGCTCGACCGACACACAGAGGCGGCGGACTTTCACCGTCAGGCCGCCGCCGCCCATCACGAACTCGGCGACGCCTGGCACGAAGCCGTGGCTCTGGACGGCCTGGGCACGGCCATGCTCAGCGAGGAGCCGGAGGCGGCCCTTCGGCACTGGACGGAGGCGCTGAGGCTCCTTGCCGACTACGACGACCCGCGGGCGGCGGCCACGCGCGACCGCGTCGAACGCCAACTGGCGCGGGCGAGCTGAGCACCCGGGCGACTGACGTCGGCTGCGAGTAACGGAAATGGGCATGACTGCGGCGGCCGTGGAGTGGTTACGGCCGCCGCAGGTTTCGTGGAGCAGGATCAGGAGCGGGAGCAGGAGGAGCAAATACGGAATTGAATCCGATGGATCAGGTCCCGCTTTTATGAAGGACTGATGAATTCCGCAATGCGCACGGAAGTCACGCCGTCTTCTTGATGAGCTTGCCGTCCGCCGCGATCACGAACCACTCCCCGTCCAGCCCCTGCCCGTTGACGTCCCCCGCCGTCGCGTCGCCCACGTAGTAGTACAGCGGCCAGTCCCCGTACACCGCCTGTTCCGCGCCCTCGCCGAGCTTCGTCTCCTTCAGCAGGGCGGCGTCGGTCCCCGTGCCCGCCTTCACGTCCTTCGCGGAGGTGAGGGCCGGCCAGACCGCGATGCAGTCGGCGTCGCACTTACTGGCGCCGGGCTTGTCCTTGGTGAATCCGTACAGCGTACGGCCCGAATCGTCGACGAGGATCTTGCCGAGGGGCGAGTCCGCCGCCCTGACGGACACAGTCGCCGCGGGCTTCGCCCCCGGCTTCCCCGCGGCGTCCTTGCCGCCGTCCTTGGAGTCCTCGGTCGAGCCTCCGCAGGCGGCCAGAGTCAGCAGCGCCAGCGGTGCGGCGAGCAGAGGTGTCCTACGGGTGCTGCGCATGATTGTTCCCCCGGTGTGGTGTGGGTGATGGGTACATCGAGTGGTACGGCGGCAACTGAACCGGGGTTCAAGTGAATTCAAGAAATTTTCTATTGAACGAGTCGACTGCGGGCCGCGTACTTCATCGCGACCGGCCCAGTACGGAGCCGGCCTCAACGGGAGGATCAAAACAATGCAGAAGCGTTATGTTGCTGTTACCGCCGCCGCAATTGTGCTTGGTGTTGCGGGTGTTACTCCGGCCCTCGCCCACGGCAGTCACAGCGGTCATGGGGACGGGCACAGCAGCGGACAGGGATCAGCCGCGGGCGGCAACGCCGCCACCACCTTCACCAAGGCCTCCAGCGGGCACGCCGTCACCTTCGCCGCCCAGCTCTCGGGCGCCAACGAGGTCGCCGTCCCCGGCGGGCCCGCCGTCAACGATCCCGACGGCAAGGCCGTCGCACTCGTCAAGGTGAAGGGCGACCGTGTCACCTTCGCCCTCCAGTGGAAGGGCTTCGTGCCCAGCCTCGGGCACATCCACGAGGGCGTCGCCGGGAAGAACGGCGGCGTCAAGGTCCCGCTCTTCGGGACCGCGATGCCCGACACCGTTCACTCGGCGGCCGGTCAGGTGGCCATCACCGACGCCAAGCTGGCCAAGAGCATCCGTACCAACCCGTCCGGCTTCTATGTGAACCTGCACAGCGCGGAGTTCCCGGGCGGAGCCGTACGAGGGCAGCTCAAGCCGCTCCACAAGAACATCAACCCGCTCGACATCATCAAGGGCGGGAAGCTGCGGGCGCTGTCCAACGGCGACCAGGAGGTCCCGAAGAACGACACCTCCAAGGTGGGCGACCCGGACGGGCACGCCGTGACGTTCCTGCACCCGAAGGGTACGAACGTCGACTACTCCTTCGCCTGGGTCAACATCAAGAGCCCCTCCAAGGGCCACCTCCACAAGGGCGCGTTCGGCAAGAACGGCGATGTCGTCTTCGATTTCTTCAACCGGCCCGTGCCGGACGGGATCTTCGCCGTCTCCGGGAAGCTGGCGGGGCAGAACCCCGACGTGGTCAAGCGCGTCCGCGCCAACCCGCAGAACTACTACTCCAACATCCACACCGCCGAGTTCCCCGACGGGGCCGTCCGCGGGCAGCTCTTCCGCTGAACGCGTACGGCTCGCCGTACGTATTCAACGACACCTCCCCCAGGTGGCTGGGCGCGTGACCGTACCGCAGGGACCGGTCACGCGCCCAGCGCGTGTGCCACCGTGTAGATCAGCAGGCCGGCCAGCGCGCCGACCACCGTGCCGTTGATACGGATGAACTGCAGATCCCGGCCAATGTGCGCCTCGATCTTGCGCGAGGTGTGCTCCGCGTCCCAGCTCGCGACCGTCTCCGAGATCAGCGAGGTGATCTCGGCGCGGTACGTGGTCACCACGTACACCGCCGCGTCCTCCAGCCACCCCTCCACCTTCGCCTGCAGCCGGCTGTCCGTCGCCAGCCGCGAGCCCAGCGACAGCAGCGAGGCGCGGGCGCGCAGCCGCAGTTCGCTCCGGTCGTCCTCGGCCGCCGAGATGATCATGGTGCGTACGGAGGACCAGGCCGAGGCGATCACGTCCTGCACCTCCGAACGGGACAACAGATCCGACTTCATACGCTCCACCCGCGCCCGGGTGTCCGTGTCCGACTGGAGGTCCGCCGCGAAGTCCGTCAGGAAGCGGTCGATCGCGCCGCGCGCCGGGTGGGCCGGCATGTCGCGCATCTCGGTGACGAAGCGCAGCAGCTCCTTGTAGACGCGCTCGCCGACCTTCTTGTCCACGAACCGCGGGGTCCAGCCCGGCGCCCCGCCCTCGACCGCGACCATCACCGAGTCCCCGTGGAGCACCAGCCAGTCGGCCGCGCGGGCGCAGATCAGGTCGACCGCGCGGTGGTGGGCGCCGTCGGCGACGACCTTGTCCAGGGTTTTGCCTATTCCGGGGGCGATCTCCGCGCTGTCCGCGCGGCGCGTGATCGCCTCGCCGACGACGGCCTGGACATCGGAGTCGCGCAGCACCGTCAGCGCGCCGCGCAGTGCCGTGGACAGCTCGGCGGTGACCCGGTCGGCGTGGGCGGGCTCGGCAAGCCAGGCGCCGAGGCGGCCGCCGATGCCGAGGGCGTGCAGCCTGGCGCGGACGACATCGCCGGAGAGGAAGTTCTCACCGACGAAGGAGCCGAGCGTCGCGCCGAGCTGGTCCTTCTTGTTCGGGATGATCGCGGTGTGCGGGATGGGCAGGCCCAGGGGGTAGCGGAACAGCGCCGTGACCGCGAACCAGTCGGCCAGTGCGCCGACCATGCCCGCCTCCGCGGCGGCCGCGACATAGCCGGTCCAGCCGCCCAGTCCGGCGTTCTTGCCCCAGGTGGCGAGGACGAAGATCAGCGCGACGAACAGCAGCGCGCCGGTCGCCGTCGCCTTCATCCTGCGGACGCCGCGCATCTTGTCGGCGTCCGCCTCGGTGAACGCGAAGGAGGGGAGGGGCGTACGTGCGCGCACCGCGTCGCCGGCAGACCGGTCCTGGGCAGACGGGTTCGCGTCGGCGCGGCCGCCCTCTGCCTGCGCCGGCCGTTCCGATCCCGCCCCTTCCGGCCCTGTCCATTCCCGTTCTGTACGTTCCGGTCCTGTACGTTCCATCCGCTCCACCCATCCGCGCGCGTCCCGTACGCAATAGTCCCTACCTCAGGTACTCCCGGGGCGCACATCGAGTTCCCACGACATGTCGCATGATGTGCTCATGCACAAACGCCGTGGGTACGCGACCCTCGCTGCCCTCACCGCCGTCGTGGTCCTCATTTGCGGCGCGATATACCTCGGAGTCGGGGCCGCACAGGGCCGGACAGCCGTCCGTACGCCCGCCGCCGCGCCCGCCGTCTGGGTCGGCACCTGGTCCGCCGCCCCCGTCGAGGCCGCAGCCACCACAACCGGCACGGCTCGCACCACCACCGGCCGCTCCATACGCAATGTCGTCCACACCAGCATCGGCGGCGTCGCCGCCCGGCTCACCCTCTCCAACCTCCTCGGCCGCCGCCCGCTCGAGATAGCCCACGTCTCGCTCGCCGTCCGCGCGGGCCGCGGCCCCGCCGCCGTGCCCGCCACCCTGCGCCGCGTGACGTTCCAGGGCGCCGAAGCCGTCACAATCGCGGCCGGCGGCCAGTGGGTCAGCGACCCCGTCGTGCTGGAGATCCCGCACGACAGTGATCTGCTGGTCACGGTGCATGCCGCCGACGGGCCCGTCACCATCCACCCACGCGCGCGCCAGACGTCGTACGTCGCGGACGGCGACCGTACGCAGGACGTCAGCGGGGACGCGTACACCGGCAGGACCCGCGCCTGGCATCACCTCACCGCCGTCGACGTGCTGACCCGGGACGCACGCGGCGCGGTGGTCGTCGTCGGCGACTCGATCACCGACGGGGTCACCTCCACCGCCGACGCCAACCGCCGCTGGCCGGACGTCCTCGCCGACCGGCTGGCCCGCCGGGGCGCGAGCCACTACGGCGTCCTCAACCAGGGCATCAGCGGCAACCGCCTGCTCGCCGAAGGCCGCGGCCCCAGCACCCTCGCCCGCTTCGACCGCGATGTACTCGCCCGGTCCGGGGCCAGGACCGTGATCGTCGCAATCGGCATCAACGACCTGCTGCACTCCCCGCGTACCCCCACCGCCGACACGATCACGACCGGGTTCGCCGAACTCGCCCACCGGGCACACGAACGCGGCCTGCGCGTCATCGGCGCGACGCTGCTGCCCTGCGGCGGACACCGCCGCTGCACGCCCGCCGTCGAGTCCGTACGCGACCAGGTCAACGCGATCGTCCGCGCGGGTGGGATCTTCGACGCGGTCGTCGATTTCGACCGGACACTGCGCGATCCGTACGCACCGAACCGGCTGCGCCCGCGCTACGACTCGGGCGACCATCTCCACCCGAGCGACGCCGGTTACGCGCGGATGGCCAAGGCGGTGGACCCGGCGCGGCTGTGACGGCGGGCTCGCGCCGCCCCCAGCCGGCACTCCCGGAGCGGGCCCGGGCTCACCCTTGCAGGCACTCCCGGAGCGGCCCGGCACACCCCCGCAGGCACTCACCCCGGACGACGGCACACTCCCCGCTCAGTCGAGCTCCTTGCGGTCGCCCTTCTCCAGCCGCCCCCGCTTCTCCTCTTCGCGCTCCGCCTTGAGCCGCTGCTTCTCCGCCCGGGTGCGCTTGCGTTCCACGCCCACGCCGCCCATCAGCGCGAAGCCGGAGACGATCAGGCGCGGCGCCGCCGGGTCCGGTCTGCCCTCGCCCTGTTCGCCGAAGCCGCCCATGAAGCCGATGCCGTTGACCTCGACGTTCAGGTCGGGCGGCACGACGATATTGACCCCGCCCATGATCGCGATGCAGCGGATCACGGTCACCCGGTCCTCGAAACGGGCTTCCCGCAGGTCGAGTTCGCCGCCGCCCATCATCGTGAAGCTGGTGAACCTACGGGCCACCGTCCAGGTGCCCTTGCGTACGAAGCCGCCCCAGAACGCGAAGGCCCCCTTCGAGGTGGCCGGGCCGCCGACGCGCGCGGCCCAGCTGCCCGATCCGGCGGCGACCGCCGGTGACGCCAACACCGTGCCCGCCGCGGGAAGATCGCTGACCAGTGGCTCCAAGTCGCCGTGCGTACGCGCCCTGTAGGCCGCGTCGAGACGCTGCTCGAACTCCTCCATGTCGAGCCGCCCCTCCGCCACCGCATCGCGCAGCCGCTCGGCCACCCTTTCGCGCTCGGAGTCCGAAGCGCGCATTTCAGGGAGTTCGCTCGTCATGGTCAGCAGCCTAGTCAAGCCCGCGCCACGCTTACAGCCCCGGTCTCTGCGCTAAAGCCCCGACCTCTCCGCGTACATTTTCGCGATCACCGCCTCGATGTCCGGCTCCCGCACCGACAGGTCCACCAGCGGATATGTGTCGGCCAGCGCGGCCACCAGCGGCGCCGCCGACTGGGAGGCCGGGAAGGCCAGCCACTGGCGGGGGCCCTCGACCTTCACCGTACGAGCGGAGTCGAGGACGATCGGCGGCAGCTCGCGCTCCAGGTCCACCACCAGCGTCCGCTCGCTCTCCCCCACCTCATGGAGCCCGGCGAGCGCCCCGTCGTACATCAGCCGCCCGTGGTCGATCACCATCACGCGCTTGCACAGCTGCTCGATGTCGGTCAGATCGTGCGTCGTGAGCAGCACCGTCGTGGCCCGCTCGGCGTTCAGGTCCCGCAGGAAGTCCCGGACCCTCGCCTTGGAGATCACATCGAGGCCGATGGTCGGCTCGTCCAGATACAGCACCTCGGGGTCGTGCAGCAGCGCCGCCGCGATGTCGCCGCGCATCCGCTGCCCGAGCGAGAGCTGGCGCACCGGCACGTCCAACAGCTCGGCCAGGTCCAGGAGTTCGACACAGCGATCGAGATTCTCGCGAAACCGCTTGTCGGGGATCCGGTACATCCGGTGCACCAGGCGGTACGAGTCCTTCAGCGGCAGATCCCACCACAGGGTCGTACGCTGCCCGAAGACCACGCCGATCCGCTGCGCCAGCCTCGTACGCTCCCGGGACGGGTCGATGCCCGCGACCCGCAGCCGCCCGCCGCTCGGGGTCAGAATGCCCGTCAGCATCTTGATGGTGGTGGACTTCCCGGCGCCGTTCGGGCCGATGTAGCCGACCATCTCGCCGCGCGGCACCCGGAAGCTGATCCCGTCGACGGCCCGCACCTGCTGCTTCTCGCGGCGCAGCCGGCCGGTTTTCCGTCGTACGTCGAAGACCTTCTCGACGCCGTCGAGTTCGATGAAGTCCATGAAGTCCCCCTCGGCGAGATCCACCCTCAGCTCCCTGTGCTCCGGTACGAACGAAGGCCGACGCGCCAGGCGAGGGCGGCCAGCCAGCAGCAGACCGCGGCGACCACGGGCGGCAGGAAGGCGAGCCACGGCGGCAGGTCCAGCGGGTAGGGCCGTCCCAGCACATACAGCGCGGGCAGCCAGTTGACGAAGGCCAGCGGCACCACGAAGGTCACCCCGCGCACCAGGTCCTTCGCGAAGAGCGTCGGCGGGTACTGGAGCAGCGTGTTCCCGCCGTACGTGAAGGAGTTCTGCACCTCGGAGGCGTCCTGCGCCCAGAACTGGAACGCCGCCCCCGCCACGTACAGCGCCGAGAAGATCGCCGCCCCGCTGAGCAGCATCATCGGCACCATCAGCACCCGCAGTGGCGTCCACTCGATGTCGAGGACGAGCACTCCGTAGCCGAAGATCAGCAGCCCCTGGGTGATCCGGCCCAGCCGGCGCAGGGCGAACCGGTCCGCCGCCACCTGGGCGAGCACCGGCACCGGACGCACCAGCAGCGTGTCCAGCGTGCCGTCACGCACCCGCCGCCCGAGCCGGTTCATCGAGCCCATCACCAGGTCGGCGAGGCCGAAGGCGGTGCCCGACGCGCCGTACAGAAAGGCGATCTCGCCCAGGGTGTAGCCGCCCAGCGCGTCCACGTGCGAGAACATCAGCAGGATGGCGACGAAGTCGAAGGCGGTCGCGGCGAAGTTCCCGAGCGCCGTCATCACGAACGACGCGCGGTACGCCATCGTGGAGCGGATCCACATCGCGGCGATCAGGCCGTAAGCCCGCAGTCCATTGGAGAGCGCGTCAGCCACCCTGGACCACCACCCTGCGGGTCGCGACGGTCTGCAGGGCCCGCCCGGCGGCCAGCAGCGCCAGCGCCCAGCCGCCCTGGAAGGCGTACGCCTGCACCAGCCCCCAGCCGGTGTGCTTGCCGAGGAAGACGTCCGCCGGGACCTGGAGCAGCGAGGACCAGGGCAGCGCCCGGGCCACTTCGCCCAGGGTGCCGGGGAAGAGGTTCAGCGGCAGCAGCATCCCGGAGAAGAACAGCCCGGCCAGCCAGCAGATCTGCATCACCCCGGCCCCGTCCATCAGCCAGAACGCGGAGAGCGCCACCAGGAACCGGACCGCGAAGCTCACCACCACGCCCAGCGCCACCGACACCAGGAAGGCGAGCCAGGTCAGCGGCGAGCTCGGCAGCGCAAGGTCGAAGGCGAGCGCGCCGAGCGCCATCGGCACGATGCCGCGGCCCATGAGGTGGAAGGCCGCGCGCCCCAAGTCGCCCGAAAGCCACCACAGTTGAAGGTCGGCGGGCCGGTAGAGGTCGATCGCGATGTCGCCGGTGCGGATCCGCTCCATCAGCTCGTCCTCGAAACCGCCGCCCATCATGGCGCAGGTCATCAGCAGCGCCTGTCCCAGCCACACATAGGTGAGCGCCTGGGAGAGGTCGTACCCGCCCAGCTGCGGGCGCTCGTCCCATAGGGCCGTATAGGTGTACGCCATGATGAAGCCGAAGACGGTGTTGGTGAACACCCCTGCCGCCGTCGCGATCCGGTACGTCGCATAGCGCCGGAACCCACCGGCGGCGACGACCGCGTACAGCCGCACGTCGATTCCCCCCTCCGCACGCGGGCACCAAAGCGCACGACCCTAGCCCAGCGGGGCGAGCCGCCGCGAGCGCTTTTACGCCTGCCGGGTCCGCGGGTTGACCCACCGAAAAGTGCAGTATGTGCGTATGAGCGAGGAGCCAAAGCAGCAGGGCTGGAAACCCCGGGACGCGACCGTCGTCGGACCGCCGGCCGCACTCGAGAAGAAGGGCTTCGCGCCCCGCCGCAAGCGCACCGGCTGGCGTCGCGCCATCCCCACCTGGCGGATGGCGCTCGGTACGCTTCTGATCGTCGCCCTGCTGCTGATCGGCGGCTTCCTGGCCGGCTACAAGCTCGTCGACATCCCGCCCGCCAACGCCACGGCCACCGCCCAGTCGAATGTCTACCTCTACGAGGACGGCACCCAGATCGCCCGCGACGGCGAGGTCAACCGGGAGAACGTGACCCTCGCGCAGGTACCCCTTCCGGTGCAGCGGGCCGTACTGGCCGCCGAGAACCGGGACTTCTACTCCGCGCGCGCCGTCGACCCCAAGGCCATGGTCCGCGCCGCCTGGAACACCCTCACCGGCAAGGGCAAACAGTCCGGCTCCACCATCACTCAGCAGTACGTAAAGAACTACTACCTGGGCCAGGAGCAGACCATCTCGCGGAAGTGGAAGGAGTTCTTCATCGCGATCAAGCTGGGCCGCGAGGAGAGCAAGAACGACATCCTGCAGGGATATCTCAACACCAGCTACTTCGGGCGCAACGCGTACGGCATCCAGGCCGCCGCCCATGCCTACTACGGCGAGGACGTCCAGGACATCGACACCGCGAAGGGCGCGTACCTGGCCTCGCTGCTCAACGCCCCCAGCGCGTACGACATCGCCACGCACCCGGAGAACCGGGCGGCCGCGCTCGGCCGCTGGAACTACACGCTCGACGGCATGGTCAAGAAGAAGTGGCTCAGCCCCGCCGCCCGAGCGGCCATGAAGTTCCCCATGCCGCAGACGGCGAAGCCCCCGACCGCGCTGTCGGGCCAGCGCGGCTATATCGTCCAGGCCGTCGAGGACTACCTCACCAACAACGAGATCATCGACGAGAACACCCTGGCCACCGGCGGCTACCGGATCACCACCACGCTGGAGCGGCAGAAGCAGGACGCGCTCGCCGAGGCCGTCGACGACCAGGTGATGTCCAAGCTGGACTCAGACCGCAAGGCGGACCGCAACGTCCGCGTAGGCGGAGCGTCCATCGACCCGGCCGGCGGCAAGGTCGTCGCCATGTACGGCGGCGTCGACTACACCAAGCAGTACGTCAACAACGCGACCCGCCGCGACTACCAAGTCGGCTCCACTTTCAAACCGTTCGTCTTCACCGCGGCTGTCGAGAACGGGTCGAGCACCCAGGACGGCCGGACCATCACGCCCAACACCGTCTACGACGGCACCAACAGGCGTACGGTCGAGGGCTGGAGCGGCAATCCGTACGCCCCCGAGAACGAGGACTACATCTCGTACGGCCCGATCACCGTCCGCACCGCCACCGACAAGTCCGTCAACGCGGTGTACGCGCAGATGGCCATGGACGTCGGCCCCACCAGGGTCAGGCGGACCGCGATCGACCTCGGGATCCCCGCGAGCACCCCGGATCTGAACGCCTCCCCCTCCATCGCGCTGGGCCCCGCCACCGCGAGCGTCCTCGACATGGCGGAGGCGTACGCGACGCTCGCCAACCACGGCAGGCACGGCACGTACACCCTCGTCGAGAAGGTCACCAAGAACGGCCTCGACGTCCGGCTGCCCGAGGAGGACAGCGAGCAGGCCGTCAGCCGCGAGGCCGCCGACACCACCACCTCGATCCTGCAGAGCGTGGTCGACGAAGGCACCGGCACCGCGGCCCGGTCGGCCGGCCGCCCCGCCGCGGGCAAGACGGGCACCGCGGAGGAGGACAAGGCGGCCTGGTTCGCGGGCTACACCCCGACACTGGCGACGGTGGTCGCGGTGATGGGCCAGGACCCGGCCACGGGTGTGCAGAAGCCGCTGTATGGCGCGCTGGGGCTGCCGAGGATCAACGGCGGCGGGGCGCCGGCGAAGATCTGGGGCCAGTTCACGGGCGCCGCGCTGGAGGGCTCCGAGATCGAGGAGTTCGACCTGGACCTGCAGGAGGGCGCGGAGGAGGAAGAAGAGGAGCCGGTGGAGGAGGAGCCGGTGGAGGAGGAGCCGCCGGACGAGGCGTCGCAGGAGGAGGAGCCGGAATCGCCGGACGAGGCGCCAGGGGAGACAGAGGGCGAGAACGAGGGGCAGACGGACAGGGGCACCACCGACGGGGAGACGACGGACGACGGTGAGGCCGACGAGGGCACGGACACCGGCGGAACAACCGACGGCGGTGAGACCGAAGAGGGTGAGACCGAAGGGGGCGCGGCCGACGGGGAGCGCGGGCAGCTGGCCCACACCCACCCGTACCGCCCGGCCCCGGTGAGCCGGCAAGTCAGTGACCCGAGGTCGCCTTCAGCCCCACCACGGCAACCAGCAGCAGACAGACGAAGAAGAGCCGCGCGGCGGTCGCGGGCTCGTTCAGCGCCATCATGCCGACGACCGCCGCACCGGCCGCGCCGATGCCGACCCAGACGCCGTACGCCGTACCTATCGGCAGGGTCTTGGCGGCGTGGGAGAGCAGCATCATGCTGGCGACGATCCCGAGTCCGGTGAACACGCTCGGCCACAGCCGGGTGAACCCGTCGGTGAACTTCATCCCGATCGACCAGCCGACCTCGAGCAGACCGGCGACAACAAGCAGAACCCAGGCCATGACGGCACCTCCGAGACGCGGAACTTCAGCGGGGTGCGTCGTCTTTGCATGACCCGGTACGACGCGTCTCGTCGGGATCAGCCAACGATAGCAAAGTCCTGACCTGCGCCTTTACACGTTCTCAAGGCGCAGGTTCTCAAGGCGCAGGTGCTCAAGGCACAGGCGCTACAGATACAGCCCGGTGGAGTCCTCGGAACCCTGGAAACGGTCCGCCGCGACCGCGTGCAGATCGCGCTCCCGCATCAGTACGTACGCCACGCCCCGCACCTCGACCTCGGCGCGGTCCTCGGGGTCGTACAGCACCCGGTCGCCCGGCTCCACGGTGCGCACGTTCTGCCCGACGGCTACCACCTCGGCCCAGGCCAGACGCCTGCCGACCGCCGCTGTCGCCGGAATGACGATGCCGCCGCTGGAACGCCGCTCGCCCTCCGGGATGTCGGTCCTCACCAGCACGCGGTCGTGCAGCATCCGGATGGGCAGCTTGTCGTGGTGGGTATTGTCGCTCACGCCTTGAACCTACCTGCCCGGGAGCATTCCGTACGCCCGAGGGTCACGCCCGTCGCCTTCTCGCCGACACGGCGAGCAGGCTCACGAGCCCCACGGCCAGCAGCGCCACCGGAACCACCCGCTCCAGCCGGGGCGCGCCTTTTTCCGTCACGAACTGCGCCTTGATGTCGGACACCGTGCGGTTCATCGCGACGAAAGCACGACCCGCGGTCTGGTCCACAGCCGAGGCGACCCTGGCCTTCGCGTCACCGATGACCGTCTTCGGGTGCATGCGCACCCCGATCTCGTCGAGCGTCTCGGCAAGCTGGTCGCGCCTGCGGACGATGTCCGCCTCGATCTGCGCAGGGGTCCTGGCATCCGACACCGCGCTGCCTCCGTGGTCGTGTCCGGTAGTCCTTCCTCGACAGTCTGTCAGCTCGGCCGCGCCCGCACCCCATGGCACCCCTATTACGCTCGACGGCGTACACCCTCACGTCCCCCGAGGAGAACCATGAGCGAGCGACTCCAGCCCGGCGACACGGCCCCGGCCTTCACCCTGCCCGACGCGGACGGCAACGAGGTTTCGCTCGCCGACCACAAGGGCCGGAAGGTGATCGTCTACTTCTACCCGGCGGCACTGACGCCCGGCTGCACCAAGCAGGCCTGCGACTTCACGGACAACCTGGACCTGCTGGCGGGCGCGGGCTACGACGTCATCGGCGTATCGCCGGACAAGCCGGAGAAGCTGGCGAAGTTCCGCGACAAGGAGAGCCTGAAGGTCACGCTGGTCGGGGACCCGTCCAAGGAGACCCTGGAGGCGTACGGCGCGTTCGGCGAGAAGAAGCTGTACGGCAAGACGGTGACCGGTGTCATCCGCTCGACAGTCGTGGTCGACGAGGAGGGCAAGGTCGAGCGGGCGCTGTACAACGTGAAGGCGACGGGCCATGTCGCCAAGATCATCAAGGACCTCGGCGTCTGAGGTCCCGTGTTCCCGGAAGGGCCCGCACCGGCAGGCGGTGCGGGCCCTTCCGTATTCCGGACGTGACCATCCGATAAACGCTTCGTTACTCAGTGGGAGGCTGCGAACGCGCGGCCGGGGGACGGAGGGGACCCATGCCGGTCAGGTACACCCGGGAGCTACTCGACGAGGCGGCCCGCGAGACGACGAACTTCGACGACGCCGTCCGCTGGTGCGGCGGCAACCCGACGCCGGGCAGCAGGCGCTACATCCGCGCCAAGATGGCGGAGGCAGGCATAGACACGTCGCACTTCACCCCCGCCCGAGTGCGTCATACCGAGGAGACATTGCGCGGACTGGTCGCCTGTTCCAGGAGCGTGGCCGAGGTCGTACGTCGATTGGGAATCAACCCCGTGGGCGGCAACCAGGCTCACATCGGCCGTCGGATAGCCGCCTTGCGCATCGACACGTCACACTTCCTGCGCGCTCCCCGGGGCCGACCGAAGGGTTCCCTCGGGAACCGACTTGTCCTGGGCTCGCCGGCCGACGGCAGGATCCCCGGCGAACGCCTGCGCCGCGAACTGCTCCGGACCGGGATTCAGGAGTCGTGCGCAATATGTGGCACCGGCACGGAGTGGAACGGCAAACCGCTCCGGCTCGAAGTCGACCATCGCAACGGCGACTGGTGGGACAACCGCCCGCAGAACCTCCGGCTGCTCTGCCCCAACTGCCATGCGGTGACGGACACTTACCGTGGCCGCAATCGGAGGCATGCGGCATGAGCAATGGCCACAAGTACCCTCGCGACTTGCTGGTCCGGACTGCCGCCACCGCCACGAGCCTCGTCGACCTGCTGCGCAGGCTGGACGTGCCCCTGGGCAGCGGCCCCTATAGGTATCTGCGGGACCGGTTGGGGCAGTACGGCATCGACACCTCGCACTTTGACAATGAACCCCTCCCCCGGCGCAAGCCCCACTCGTACTCGCGGGAACTGCTCGCTGAAGCCGCAGCCAGTTCACACAACATCCGCGAGATGCTGGAGTTCATGGGTGTCGCGCCCTACGACAGTGTGTACAGCCACCTCCGCCGGAAGCTCGAGCGATTCGGGATCGACACGTCTCACTTCACCGGGCGGCGCGGAAACACGCCGAAGGAACTCTTTCCGCGAGACGAGCTCGCCAGAGCCGTCGCGGAGTCGTACAGCCTGGCCGGCGTGCTTCGCGCTCTGGGCTGCCCCAGTGACGGCGCCGGGCGCGCTCGTGTACGGCGAAGCCTCGCCATCCACGGCATCTCCACGGCCCACTTCGTGGGGAAGGCTCATCGGCGTGGCCGGCCGTCACCCACGCGCAAAGCCGCTGCGGAGATCCTTCGACGACTCGAACCCGGATCTCCACGGACGAAGACCGCGCTGCTGCGCCGCGCGCTCGACGAGTCGGGGGTACGCCAGGCATGCGGCGAGTGCGGCACCGGGAACACCTGGCAGGGCAAGCTGCTCGTCCTGGAGATCGACCACATCAACGGCGACCGTCTCGACAACCGATTGGAAAACCTGCGCTTCCTCTGCCCGTCATGCCACAGCCAGACAAGATCCTTCTCGAACCCTCGTGGCGAGGCACAGTACAGTGGGCGCCGCGGGTCCGTACCCCAGCTGGCCAAGAGGGCGCCGGTTTAGGTCCGGTGTGTCGTGGGTTCGAGTCCCACCGGGCCCACAGCGAAGGGCGCAGCACCGCATCGGTGCCGCGCCCTTCGGCGTGGGTCAGCCCAGCAGCTCCCGCACCACCGGCACCAGCGCCCTGAACGCCTTCCCCCTATGGCTGATCGCGTTCTTCTCTTCCGGGGTCAGCTCCGCGCACGTACGCGTCTCGCCCTCCGGCTGCAGAATCGGGTCGTACCCGAAGCCGCCCGTACCCGAGGGCCCGTGGCGCAGGGTGCCCAGCAGGCGGCCCTCCACGACGCGTTCGGTGCCGTCCGGGAGGGCCAGGGCCGCCGCGCACGCGAAGTGGGCGCCGCGGTGGGCCTCGTCGATGTCGGCGAGCTGGGCCAGCAGCAGGTTCAGGTTGGCCGTGTCGTCGCCGTGGCTGCCCGCCCACCGGGCGGAGAAGATGCCGGGCGCGCCGCCGAGTACGTCGACACAGAGGCCCGAGTCGTCGGCGACGGCCGGCAGGCCGGTGGCCTGGGCCAGGGCGTGCGCCTTGAGCAGGGCGTTCTCGGCGAAGGTGACGCCGGTTTCCTTGACGTCGGGGATGTCGGGGTAGGCATCCGCGCCGACGAGGTCGTGGGTGAGGCCCGCGTCGGCGAGGATGGCCTTGAGTTCGGTGATTTTTCCGGCGTTGCGGGTGGCGAGGATCAGACGGGTCATGCCCCGATTATCAGGGTGTGCAGACCTTGCCGATCTCGCCCGCGGCGTCGGTGACGGGCTTGATGTCCGGGGTGGTGTCGCCGTTCTCGATCGCCTTGCGGACGTTGTCGACGCCGGCGTTCAGGTCGTCGACGGCCTTGCTCAGGTCGGCATTGTCGGTCTTGTCGCCAAGGTTCTTCAGTTCCTTGTCGATGTCGTCGAGAGCCTGCCGGGCCTGTGCCGGGTCGTCGCCGGCGCTGGAGACGGCCTGCTGGAGCTTGTCGACGCTGGTGGCGATCGCGTCGGCGGTCTCGACGCAGTCGAGTGCCTTGTCGATGGCGGCGCAGCCGACGGTGACGGGGACGATCAGAGCGGCGGTGGCGAGTGTGAGAGCTATTCGGCGGCGCGCAGACATGGAGCTGTCCTCCCGGATACGGACGGGCGCACGGTTCGGCCCGTGCGCCCGTGACTCTATCGACGCCCAGTGGCGCGTTCTTGGTTGCTTCTTTACCCGAACTGTCCGAGCGACTCGCTCGAACCGAGCGCCTCGAGCTGGAGCGCGGCCAGGTCGGCGCAGCCGCCGGTCGCGAGGTCGAGGAGCGCGTTGAGCTCCTTGCGGTCGAAGGGCTCGGCCTCGGCGGTGCCCTGGACCTCGACGAAGCGGCCGTCGCCGGTGCAGACGACGTTCATGTCGGTCTCGGCGCGCACATCCTCCTCGTAACAGAGGTCGAGGAGCGGAGTGCCGTCGACGATGCCGACGCTGACGGCGGCGACGGTACCGATGAGCGGCTTGCGGCCGGCCTTGACGAGCTTCTTGGCCTGGGCCCAGGCGACGGCGTCGGCGAGAGCGACGTACGCGCCGGTGACGGCGGCGGTGCGGGTGCCGCCGTCGGCCTGGAGGACGTCGCAGTCCAGGACGATGGTGTTCTCGCCGAGCGCCTTGTAGTCGATGACGGCGCGCAGGGAACGGCCGATGAGGCGGCTGATCTCGTGCGTACGGCCGCCGATCTTGCCGCGTACGGATTCGCGGTCGCCGCGGGTGTTGGTGGAGCGCGGCAGCATCGAGTACTCGGCGGTGACCCAGCCTTCGCCGCTGCCCTTGCGCCAGCGCGGGACGCCTTCGGTGACCGAGGCGGTGCAGAAGACCTTCGTGTCGCCGAAGGAAATGAGGACGGAGCCCTCGGCGTGCTTGCTCCATCCGCGTTCGATGGTGACCGGGCGGAGCTGTTCGGGGGTGCGGCCGTCGATTCGAGACATGGCGTCGAGCCTAGCTGCTGTGCGCATGGGCCTCGTTCCGCGTGTACGAGGACCCGCACCGGGTGTACGAGGGCGCCGTTCCGCATGCGCGAGGGCCCCGCTCCGGCCGGAGCGGGGCCCTTCTCGTACGGCCTGGTACGCCTCGTACGGCCTCGTACGCCGGCTCAGCGGCTCACATCATGTCTTCGATGTCGGCGGCGATCGGGTCGGCGTCGGTGCCGATGACGACCTGGATCGCGTTGCCCATCTTGACGACGCCGTGGGCTCCGGCTGCCTTGAGGGCGGCCTCGTCGACCTTGGCCGGGTCCACGACTTCGGTACGGAGGCGGGTGATGCAGCCCTCGATCTCTTCGATGTTGTCGATCCCGCCGAGCCCGGCGACGATCTTCTCAGCCTTGCTGGCCATGTCTTCTCCCTGCGTTCAAGAGCGCGTTCACTGGGCGCTCAGCGCTGCCTCGGCCTACATCGGTCCGCTTTGTCACGGTAACGCACGGTTGGCCCATCTTCACGGGCGAGTAACCATCTCGTACCGAATGATGACGATCACGGGAACCCTCTCCCGCGACTGGTCCCCGGGACCGTACCGCGACTGGTCTACACCAGTCTGCAACACCTGCCAAACCAGGCACCTTCCGGGAGGACGCCGATGAGTTCGGAAAGTGCTGCCGCGCCGAAGCACAAGCGGTGGACCGGTGCGTTCCAGGGGCTCCAGAAGATGGGCCGCAGCCTGCAGCTGCCGATCGCCGTCCTCCCCGCGGCCGGCATCCTCAACCGGCTCGGCCAGCCCGATGTCTTCGGCGCGGACGGACTGGGCTGGATCGACGTCGCCAAGGTAATGGCCGGCGCCGGCGGCGCGCTGCTGGACCCCAACATCGGTCTGCCACTGCTGTTCTGCGTCGGCATCGCGATCGGCATGGCCAAGAAGGCGGACGGCTCCACCGCGCTCGCGGCCGTCGCGGGCTTCCTCGTCTACTACGGCGTCCTGCACCAGTTCCCCAAGGACTGCGAGGGCGCGGCGAAGGCGGTGACCGTCGGCTGCCAGTCGGAGGGCGGCATGATCGTGCCGTACGCCTATCAGAACCCGGGCGTCTTCGGCGGCATCATCATGGGCCTGCTGGCCGCCTACTTCTGGCAGCGCTTCCACCGCACCAAGCTGGTGGACTGGCTCGGCTTCTTCAACGGCCGGCGGCTCGTCCCGATCATCATGTCCTTCGTCGCGATCGCCTTCGCGGCCCTGTGCCTGTGGATCTGGCCGCCGGTCGGCGACGCGCTGGAGAGCTTCAGCGACTGGCTGGCGGGCCTGGACGCGTGGGGTGCGGGCATCTTCGGTGTCGCGAACCGGGCGCTGCTCGTCATCGGCCTGCACCAGTTCCTGAACGTGCCCATCTGGTTCCAGTTCGGCAGCTACACCAAGCCGGACGGCACGGTCGTGCACGGCGACATCAGCATGTTCCTGGCGGGCGACCCGAACGCGGGCCAGTTCACCACCGGCTTCTTCCCGATCATGATGTTCGCTCTGCCGGCGGCGGCGCTGGCGATCACGCACTGCGCCAAGCCGCACCGCCGCAAGGAGATCGGCGGCCTGATGCTGTCGGTCGCGCTGACGTCCTTCGTCACGGGCATCACCGAGCCGATCGAGTACTCGTTCCTCTTCGTCGCGCCGCTGCTGTACGTGATCCACGCGCTGCTCACCGGTGTCTCGATGGCGCTGAGCTGGGGCCTCGGGGCCAAGGACGGCTTCAGCTTCTCGGCGGGTCTGATCGACTACGTCATCAACTGGGGCCTGGCGACCAAGCCCTGGCTGCTCATTCCGATCGGTCTGGGCTTCGCGGTGGTGTACTACGCGATCTTCCGGTTCGCGATCACCAAGTTCAATATCCCGACGCCGGGGCGTGAACCGGAAGAAGTCGAGGGCGAACTGGAGCGGGACGTCATCAAGTAGGGCAGTGGTTCCTGAGCCCTGCGGCCCCCGACGTAATGCCTCATAAGGCCCCACGGACCTGTGGTCCGGGGGCCTTATGTCGCGCATTTCGCGCTATGGCCCAGGCCACAGAAATCGAAGGTTCCTTATCTCGCCCTCACCGTGCTAAAACTGGTCTACACCACTGAGTGGTGTAGACCACGTGGCGCTTCGCCGCGTTCCCCTTGAGATGCCGCCCTCCCCCGTGTATTGCCCCCTGGCGGCGCCTTGCCCACTGGAGGAAGTTGATGAGTACGGCTACCGCTACGGCGGCGTCGCCCACCAAGAAGTGGGGATCGGGTCTGTTCCAGGGCCTGCAGAAGGTCGGCAGAAGCCTGCAGCTGCCGATCGCCGTCCTGCCGGCGGCAGGCATCCTGCTGCGTCTGGGCCAGGACGACGTGTTCGGCAAGGACGGCCTGGGCTGGAACAAGGTCGCCGCGGTCTTCGCCACGGCCGGTGACGCGGTCTTCGCCAACCTGCCGCTGCTGTTCTGTATCGGCATCGCGATCGGCTTCGCCAAGAAGGCCGACGGCTCCACCGCGCTCGCCGCGCTGGTCGGATTCCTGGTGTACAAGAACGTCCTCACTGCGTTCCCCATCGCCGAGGCCAAGGTCCAGGCCGGCGCCGACATACCCGCGACCTACAACGACCCGAAGGTCTTCGGCGGCATCATCATGGGCCTGCTCGCTGCCGTCATCTGGCAGCGGTACCACCGCAAGAAGCTCGTCGACTGGCTCGGCTTCTTCAACGGCCGCCGACTCGTGCCGATCATCATGGCCTTCGTCGGCACGGCCATGGGCGTGCTGTTCGGCCTCGTCTGGGAGCCCGTCGGCAACGTCATCACCGACTTCGGCCAGTGGATGACCGGTCTCGGCGCCGTCGGCGCCGGCATCTTCGGCGTCATCAACCGGGCGCTGCTGCCCATCGGTATGCACCAGTTCGTGAACACCGTGGCCTGGCAGGAGATCGGCTCCTTCAAGGACTCCGCGGGCCAGATGTGGCACGGTGACCTGCCGCGCTTCTTCCACGGCGACCCCACCGCCGGTCAGTTCATGTCGGGCTTCTTCCCAATCATGATGTTCGCCCTCCCGGCCGCCGCGCTCGCCATCGCGCACACGGCTCGCCCCGAGCGCCGCAAGGCCGTGATGGGCATGATGATGTCGCTGGCGCTGACGTCCTTCGTCACGGGCATCACCGAGCCGATCGAGTTCGCGTTCATGTTCATCGCGCCGCTCCTGTACGCCATCCACGCGGTTCTGACCGCCGTCTCGATGGCTGTCACCTGGGCGCTCGGCGTGCATCACGGCTTCAGCTTCTCGGCCGGTGCGATCGACTACTTCCTGAACTGGGGACTCGCGACCAAGCCATGGATGATCATTCCGATCGGCCTGGCGTTCGCGGCGATCTACTACACGGTCTTCCGCTTCGCGATCATCAGGTTCAACCTCACCACCCCGGGCCGTGAGCCCGAGGAAGAGGTCGAGGACCTGACGAAGGCGTAGTCAAACGCCGAGGACGTCCGCTGAGGACCGAAGCCCATGCCTTCCGTACGGAAGGCATGGGCTTCGGCTTTCTTCGAGCTTCTTCGAGTTTCTTCGAGTTTCTTCGGGATCAGATCTCGTAGATCGCGCCCGCGGCAGCCAGTTCGGCAGGGCCGCCGTAGACCATGCGGGCATCCGCCAGATTCTGCTGCCCATTCGTCCACGGCGGGATGTGGGTGAGCACGAGCCGGCCGACGTTCGCGCGCTGGGCGTGGGCTCCGGCCTCACGGCCGTTGAGGTGGAGGTCGGGGATGTCCTCCTTGCCGTGCGTGAAGGACGCCTCGCAGAGGAACAGATCGGCGCCTTCGGCGAGTTCGTGCAGGGTCTCGCTGACCCCGGTGTCGCCGGAGTACGTCAGCGACTTGCCGGCGTGCTCCAGGCGGATGCCGTACGCCTCGACGGGGTGTCTCACCTTCTCCGTACGGACGGAGAACGGGCCGATGTGGAAGCTGCCCGCCTTCAGCGTGTGGAAGTCGAAAACCTCGCTCATGGAGCTGGCGGAGGGGGTGTCCGCGTACGCAGTGGTCAGGCGCTGCTCGGTGCCTTCCGGGCCGTAGACCGGCAGGGCGTCGCAGCGGCCGCCATCCTGGCGGTAGTAGCGGGCCACGAAATACCCGCACATGTCGATGCAGTGATCCGCGTGAAGGTGACTGAGGAAGATCGCATCGAGGTCGTAGAGACCGATGTGGCGCTGCAACTCGCCAAGGGCGCCGTTGCCCATGTCGAGAAGCAGCCGGAAGCCGTCGGCCTCGACGAGGTAGCTCGAGCAGGCCGATTCCGCGGACGGAAACGACCCCGAGCAGCCGACGACGGTGAGCTTCATGGAGCTTGAACCTCCGTTGACGGGGAGGGCTGGGAGAGGGTCGTGCGGTCTGTCGAGCGTAAGGCGCGAAAGGGCTGGTCGCTCCTCGGTGGCGGGGGGTTGTGGGGGAACTCACCTGCTCTGTCACCGGTTCGGACGGAGCGCGCGCGTGTGGCGGCGCGCCGGTACCGTCTGGGGTATGGACACGTCGTGGTGGCTCGCTGTGCTCGCCGTGGTGGTGATCGCGCTGGTCGCCACGGTGATGGACGGGCGCGGCCGGACCGCGTCCCGCCGCCCGGGCGGCCGCGCCCGCCCGCCGGGCCGCCCGACGGGCCCCCGGCGCGGCCCGAAGCGGCGCCCGCGGCCGGGCGAGATCTGGTGGGCGGAGGTCCCGTACGAGGACGGCCCCGGGTCGAAGGACAGGCCGTGCCTGGTGCTGTCGGTGCGGGGCGGGACGGCGCAGGTCGCGAAGATCACGAGCAAGTACCACGACGAGAGTCCGGGCGTGATCTCACTGCCACCGGGGACGGTGGGGGATGCGCGGGGACGGGCGAGTTTTCTGGAGACGGACGAGCTGCGGGATGTGGGGGTGTGGGAGTTCCGCCGAAGGGTGGGGGTGGTGGACCCGACGGTGTGGGACCAGGTGCGGCATCTGTCGGCGTGACCCGCGGGTACGTGGGGGCTCGCGCCCTCACTGACCCGCGGGTACGTGGGGCTCGCGCCCCCACACCCTCGCAGCGTCGCCGGCGCTCCTACGCCCAGAGCTGGCCCTGCAGCGCTTCGATCGCCGCCTCTGTCGTCGGGGCCGTGTAGACGCCCGTCGACAGGTATTTCCAGCCGCCGTCCGCGACCACGAAGACGATGTCCGCCTGTTCGCCCGCCTTCATCGCTTTCTTGCCGACGCCGATCGCCGCGTGCAGCGCCGCCCCCGTGGAGACGCCCGCGAAGATGCCTTCCTGCTGGAGGAGTTCGCGGGTGCGGGTGACCGCGTCCGCCGAGCCCACCGAGAAGCGGGTCGTCAGGACCGACGCGTCGTACAGCTCGGGGACGAAGCCCTCGTCCAGGTTCCTGAGGCCGTAGACCAGGTCGTCGTAGCGCGGCTCCGCGGCGACGATGCGGATGCCCGGGACGTGTTCGCGCAGGTAGCGGCCCACTCCCATCAGCGTGCCGGTGGTGCCCAGGCCCGCCACGAAGTGGGTGATGGAGGGGAGGTCCGCCAGGATCTCCGGGCCCGTCGTGGCGTAGTGCGCGCCCGCGTTGTCCGGGTTGCCGTACTGGTAGAGCATCACCCAGGAAGGGTTCTCGGCCGACAGCTCCTTGGCGACCCGTACCGCCGTGTTGGAGCCGCCCGCCGCGGGCGACGGGATGATTTCCGCGCCCCACATCGCCAGCAGCTGACGGCGCTCCTCGCTCGTGTTCTCCGGCATCACGCACACGATCCGGTAGCCCTTGAGCTTCGCCGCCATCGCCAGCGAGATGCCGGTGTTGCCGGACGTCGGCTCCAGGATCGTGCAGCCCGGCGTCAGGCGGCCGTCCTTCTCCGCCTGTTCGATCATGTGGAGCGCCGGGCGGTCCTTGATCGAGCCGGTCGGGTTGCGGTCCTCCAGCTTCGCCCAGATGCGGACCTCGTCCGACGGGGACAGCCGCGGCAGGCGGACCAGCGGGGTGTTGCCGACCGCCGCGAGCGGGGAGTCGTAACGCATCAGACCATGCCGCCGGCGACGGCCGGGAGGATCGTGACGCTGTCGCCGTCGGCGAGCTTGGTGGAGATGCCGTCCAGGAAGCGGACGTCCTCGTCGTTCAGATAGACGTTCACGAAGCGGCGCAGCTGGTCGCCGTCGACGATGCGCTCCCGGATGCCGTTGTGCCGGGTCTCGAGGTCGGCGAAGAGCTCGGCGAGAGTGTCCCCGCTCCCCTCGACGGCCTTCGCGCCGTCGGTGTACGTACGGAGGATGGTCGGGATGCGGACCTCAATGGCCATGACATGGGCTCCTGTTTCGGGAGTGTGGCGGGGGTGGCACAAGGGGCGCGCGGCTCTGGCCCCCGCGCGAGGGGGTGGTGCGGTGCAGTGCGCTCGGGCCGTGAGGCCGTGGTTCACAACCGGCCAGGACGGTCAGGACGCAGCGCGGCTCGTACACATCGCGCTGGCGAGACGGCACAGGTCGACGTGCAGCCGCGCCACGAGCAGCAGGGCGCTCGGCGTCTTGTCGCTCACGTCATGGGAAACCATGCGGTCATCGTAACGATTCCCCGCCCGGGTTCCGGAATGTGATCTCGCATGATGGACGAACTCTGCTCAGCATGCGGTACAGGGAAGGAGCCGCGGCGTGCAGGCCGCGCTCAGTATGCCTCTACGACCTTGATGTCTTCCTCGGTGACCTCGCCCTCCACGATGCGGAAGGAGCGGAACTGGAAGGAGCCCGCGTCATCGGTGTCGGCCGTGGAGACCAGGACATAGTGGGCGCCCGGCTCGTTGGCGTACGAAATGTCCGTACGGGACGGGTACGCCTCGGTCGCCGTGTGCGAGTGGTAGATGATCACCGGCTCTTCGTCGCGGTCGTCCAGCTCCCGGTAGAGCTTCAGCAGGTCCCCCGAGTCGAACTCGTAGAACGTGGGCGAGCGGGCGGCGTTCAGCATCGGGATGAAGCGCTCGGGGCGGCCGCTTCCCTCGGGGCCCGCGACCACGCCACAGGCCTCGTCGGGGTGGTCGGCGCGGGCGTGCGCCACGATCTGGTCGAACAGAGCCTGGGTGAGGGTCAGCATGAGCGACAGGATAAGCAGAAGGGCGGGCCCGTACCGAAGGGTGGTACGGACCGGCCCGGATGATGGACGTCGGCGCTGGGGTCAGCGCAGCGGTCGGCGCCGGGGTCCGCGCTGCGGTGAGCGCTTGGCGAAGGCCGCGCCCTCGGGGTTGCGCTTCTTGAGGACCAGGTACGAGACGCCGAGGAGCAGCGCCCACAGCGGCGCGCAGTACAGCGAGATCCGCGCGTCCTTGTCGATGCCCATCATCACGATGACCATGCAGATGAAGAGCAGAGCGAACCAGCTGGTGTACGGGGCGCCGGGCGCCTTGAAGGCCGACTGCGGCAGCTCACCGCGGTCCGCCTTGGCCCGGTAGCGGATCTGGCTGACCAGGATCATGATCCAGGCCCACATGCCGGAGATGGTCGCGAAGGAGACGACGTAGTTGAACGCCTCGCCCGGAGCCTTGTAGTTGATCCAGACGCCGACCAGCATCAGCGCGGCGGAGAAGGTCGTGCCGATCAGCGGCAGGCCGTTCTTCGTCAGCTTGGTGAAGGCCTTCGGGCCCTGCCCGTTGAGCGCCAGGTCCCGCAGCATGCGGCCGGTGGAGTACATACCGGAGTTGCAGGAGGAGAGTGCGGCCGTCAGCACGACGAAGTTGACGATCGCGGCACCGATGCCGAGGCCCATCTTCTCGAAGGCGGCGACGAACGGCGAGATGCCCGGCTGGAAGTGGGTCCAGGGCACCACCGACAGGATCATGATCAGCGCGCCGACATAGAAGACGGCGATACGCCACGGAACGGTGTTGATGGCCTTGGGGAGGGTCTTCTCCGGGTCCTTGGACTCGCCGGCGGTGACGCCGACCAGTTCGACCGCGAGGAAGGCGAACATCACGAGCTGCAGGGTCATCAGCGTGCCGCCGAGGCCCTTGGGGAAGAAGCCGCCGTCGGACCACAGGTGGGTGACGGACGCGGTGTCACCGGCATCGGAGAAGCCGATCGTGAGCACACCGGCGCAGATCAGGATCATGCCGATGATGGCCGTCACCTTGACCATCGAGAACCAGAACTCCAGCTCACCGAAGAGCTTCACGGAGATGAGGTTCGCGCCGTAGAGGATGACGGTGAAGACCAGCGCGGAGAGCCATTGCGGAATGTCCCACCAGTACGTCATGTACGTGGCGGCCGCAGTGACTTCGGTGATGCCGGTGACGACCCAGAAGAGCCAGTACGTCCATCCGGTGACGAAGCCCGCGAAGGGACCGACGAATTCACGCGCGTACTCGGCGAAGGATCCCGAGACGGGGCGGTACATGAGCAGCTCGCCCAGCGCCCGCATGATGAAGAAGATGACCAGGCCCGCAATGGCGTAGGCCAGGATGAGGCTGGGGCCGGCCTTGGAGATGCCCTTGCCCGCGCCGAGGAAGAGGCCGGTGCCGATGGCCCCGCCGATCGCGATCATCTGGATCTGACGAGCACCCAGTCCACGCTGGTAGCCCTCGTCCGCGCCTGCCGCGGACCCCGCGGCCTCATTGCCGTCGTGCTTGTCGACCTGCAGTGAGGTCATGGTGATGCGCCCTTTCTCCATGCTGGTCCGCGTCCGCTGCATCTGCCGCGGACTGCGGATCAGGTCCTGATCCCCCCGGAAATGGATGGAGTGCTACCGGCGATCAGCCGGCCCAAGCGCCCCTGGGGACATGGGTGGCGTCCCGCAGGCGGTCGTGAAGATTTATCACGCCGGCAACATTGATTCACCCAGGAGACGTGGCACACACCACATGAAGAAGAGGACAAACGCCCCCCGGACACCGCAATCCAAGGCGCGGTGATAACGGGATCGTTATCCGGATTTGAGTGTCCGTTGAGCGAACGCCTCATGGCGTCCGAATGGACATCTCAGGACATCAGGGGTCAGGACATCAGGGTCTCGACGAGCGTCTCCTGGAGCGCGCCGAGCCAGAGATACGCCATCACCATCGGCTTGCGCGGATCGGAGTCGGGCAGCCGGTACAGCTCGCCGTTCTCGTCCTCGTCGCTGACCTCCAGGCGGGTGCCGATGGTCAGCCGCAGGTCGTTGAGCGCGCCGAGCCAGTGCAGGCAGTCGTCGGCGGTCAGCTTCAGGACGGCACCGCCCTCGCCGGCCGAGGCCAGCGAGTCGAGGGTGCGGACGACCGCGAGCGCGTCGTCGCGCTTGCGGGAACGCAGGTCGTTCTCGGTGAAGCGCCTGAACTCCGAAGACGCGGCGAGCAGTTCCTCGTCCTCTATGTCGGCGCCGGGACCTGCGTACGCCTCCGGGAAGAGGCGGGCCAGCGCCGGGTCGGTCGGCGGCTCGCTCGGCCCCTCCGAGAACAGCGCGGCCAGCGGGTCCTCGCCCTCCACCGGCTCGTCGCCGGGCCCGATCAGCTCAAGCAGCTGTACGGCCAGCGAGCGCAGGATGGAGATCTCGACCTCGTCGAGCGCGACGGCGGCGCCGCCGCCGGGAATCGACTCGAAGTGCCCGGCCATCAGAAGCGGTCCTGGGACAGCGTCGCCCACAGCCCGTAACCGTGCATCGCCTGCACATCACGCTCCATCTCCTCGCGGCTGCCGCTGGAGACGATGGCGCGTCCCTTGTGATGGACGTCGAGCATCAGCTTGTGCGCCTTGTCCTTGGAGTAGCCGAAATAGGCCTGGAAGACATAGGTGACGTAGCTCATCAGGTTGACCGGGTCGTTGTGGACGAGCGTCACCCACGGCACGTCGGGCTCGGGCACGGCGAAGGTCTCCTCCGCCGACTCAGGGCGTTCGATCTCAGTGGGAGCAACACTCACCTGGTCCATGCTGCCACCCAAGGGGGCTCATCGCACAAACGACCCGCACATCTCGTCACTCTGACGAGATGTGCGATAGCATCCGGCGTATGAACCCTGCGGACCTTGGGCTGCCGGTGGACGTTCCGTCGACGGCGCTCTTCACCGACCAGTACGAGCTCACGATGCTCCAGGCGGCACTGAAGTCCGGCACCGCCGACCGCCGATCCGTCTTCGAGGTCTTCACCCGCAGGCTCCCCGAGGGCCGGCGGTACGGCGTCGTGGCGGGCACCGGCCGGGTGCTCGACGCCGTCGAGAACTTCCGCTTCGACGCGGGCGTGCTGGACTTTCTGAGGGAGCGGAAGATCGTCGACGAGCCGACGCTGCGGTGGCTCGCCTCGTGCCGCTTCAGCGGCGACATCTGGGGCTATCCGGAGGGCGAGGTCTACTTCCCGGGCTCGCCCATCCTGCGGGTCGAGGGCACCTTCGCCGAGTGCGTGCTGCTCGAGACCGTCGTCCTGTCGATCCTCAACCACGACTCGGCGATCGCGGCCGCGGCCTCCCGGATGTCGACGGCGGCGGGCGCGCGCGGGCTGATCGAGATGGGCGCACGGCGTACGCACGAGCTCGCCGCGGTCGCGTCGGCCCGCGCGGCGTACGTCGGCGGCTTCAATTCCACCTCCGACCTGGCGGCGGGTTTCCGCTACGCCATTCCGACGGTGGGCACCAGCGCGCACGCCTTCACCCTGCTGCACGACAGCGAGCGCGACGCCTTCCAGGCGCAGGTCGACTCGCTCGGGCGGGGCACGACGCTGCTGGTCGACACCTACGACGTGGCCGAGGCCGTCCGTACGGCGGTGGACATCGCCGGTCCCGAGCTCGGCGCCGTACGCATCGACTCCGGGGACCTGCTGCTGGTCGCCCACCGGGTGCGGCAGCAGCTGGACGAGCTCGGCGCGACGGGCACCAAGATCGTGGTCACCTCGGACCTGGACGAGTACGCCATCGCCTCGCTGGCCGCGGCGCCGGTGGACGCGTACGGCGTGGGAACACAGCTGGTCACCGGCAGCGGGCACCCGACCTGCTCGATGGTCTACAAGCTGGTCGCCAGGTCCGAGTCCGCCGACCCCGGGGCTCCGCTGCTGCCGGTCGCGAAGAAGTCGCTGGGCGGCAAGACCTCCATCGGCGGCCGCAAGTGGGCCGCGCGCCGGCTGGACGAGGACGGGGTCGCCGAGGCAGAGGTGATCTGCGTGGACACGGTGCCGTCGGACCTGGTGGACCGGCAGCTGCTGGTGGAACTGGTCAAGGGCGGCGAGGTCGTCGCCCGCGAGCCGCTGGACGCGGTGCGCGAGCGGCACATAGCGGCGCGGGCGGGGCTGCCGTTGTCGGCGATGCAACTGTCCAGGGGCGAGCCGGTCCTGCCCACGGAGTACGTATGACTTCAGTCCGCGTGAACGCCGCCCGTAGCCCTCTCCCGCAAGGCGGCGGGAGTCTCTAGGCTCAATACATCCGCTCGCGGGTGCAGGTCTCCCCGCCAACCCCCATCGAAGGACACCCGCCATGCACCGCGCCTTGATCGTCGTGGACGTTCAGAACGACTTCTGCGAGGGCGGCAGCCTCGCGGTGGCGGGGGGTGCCGAAGTCGCTGCCGCCATCACGGACCTGGTGGGCCAGGCCCAGCCGGGTTACCGCCATGTGGTCGCCACCCGCGACCACCACATCGAGCCGGGCGACCACTTCTCGGAGCACCCGGACTACGTCAGGTCGTGGCCGCCCCACTGCGTCGCCGGCACGGAGGGCGTGGGCTTCCACCCGAACTTCGCACCGGCGGTCGCGTCGGGCGCGATCGACGCGGTCTTCGACAAGGGCGCGTACGCGGCTGCGTACAGCGGCTTCGAGGGCACGGACGAGAACGGCACGACACTGGCGGCGTGGCTGCGGGCGCGTGAGGTCTCCGAAGTCGACGTGGTCGGCATCGCGACGGACCACTGCGTACGGGCGACGGCGCTGGACGCGGCGCGGGAGGGCTTCACGACGCATGTGCTGCTCGACCTGACGGCGGGGGTCGCGGAGGCGACGACAGAGAGGGCGCTGGAGGAGTTGCGGGCGGCGGGCGTGGAGCTGTCCGGCAAGCCGGTGGTCTGACCTGGGGGCTCCGCCCCCGGCCCCCCACGCCTCAAACTCCCCCAGACTTCGTCCGGGGGGACCCCCACGAGGCTGTTTTCGGGGCTTCGCCCCGGACCCCGCTCCTCAAACGCCGGAGAGGCTTGATCTCGCCCGGCGGACTTGAAGCTCTCGCGGGTCGGCCTGAACTTTCAGGCCGACCGGCGGAAATCAAGCCCGTCCGGCGATTGAGGACACTCCCCCTACGCCCGGAGGGCGTGGGGGGAATCCCAGCGGGCGTACCAGGGTCCGGGGGCTGGCCCCCAGTTCACGTCGGGTGCCCGCTGCCGGGCTGAACAACGCCCGTATCGGGTGCCACAGCTCCTCGTGGTCCTCCGGCGTCGCGCGCCACAGCAGGCCGTCCGGGTGGTGCAGCACGGCCGTGACCTCGTCCGGGGTCGGCGGTTCCGCGTTGCCCCGCAGATACACCGCCCGCAGGCCCAGATTCCGCAGTCGCGTCAGCGCCCTCGCGCGGTTCGCCGCGTGGACCAGAAAGCGGACCTGGCTGCCGTCGCCCACTGGGCTCGGCAGGCTGAGCGCGACCACCACGCTGCCGTTCGGCAGCTTGCAAAAACCTCCGCCGGGCATGCGAAACCACTCCCCCGTGAGATGGCATGTCAATAAGGACCTGGCAAGACGCACCTAAACACGATCGGCCGCCGCCCGCTAGAGGGCGACGGCCGATCATGCTCTGACCTGGTAAAACGCGAATTAATTGGTCGACGGGCCAACCTTGACCGTGATCGTTTGGCCGTTCCACGGCTCGCTCACGACCGAGATCTTGGTGTTGGTGTCAGTTACCTGAACGCCCGCCGTCGGGTTCTCGGCGAACCAGTAGACACCCTTGCGGTCGTCGAAGACCGGGTTGCCCGCCTGCGGCTTGATCCGGAGCCCCACATCCGCCTTGTGCAGCGTGAAGCCGTCGGTCGGCCGCAGGCTGAAGGGCGAGTCGAACGTCTGGATCTTGTTCCGCATCAGCGTGCCGTCCGCCCACTTGAGGGCCTTCGGGTGCGCGTCCACCGGGAGGACCAGGCCGCGGCCCGGGTGCTGGCTGGTGTTGTTGTCCTTCTGCGAGGTGTCCCAGAGCCAGATCATCAGGCCGTTCTGGTACGGGTAGTGCTCGACCCAGGAGTCCTTCGGCGCCTTGAAGCCGAAGTTGTACGGGCCGACCTTCAGCGTCTTGTCGTACGAGACGTACTGACGGTTCTCGGCCAGGTAGTACTGCTCGTACTCCTTGGTGAAGGACTCACCGATGCGCGAGAAGCCCTTCGAGGTCCAGCCCGCGTCGTCGCCCTCGGCGTTGTCGGTGAACAGCGCCGTGCCGTCCGCGACCACGCTCAGCGCGTCCGCCGCGAAGCCCTTGCCGCCCGCGCCGCCGTCCGTCTGGTAGCGGAAGCGGACGTCGACCTTCTTGCCCGCGTACGCGTCCAGCGAGTACGCCAGCTTCTTGTACGCGCCCGACGCACCGGTCAGCGCCGGCTTGTCACCCGCGTCCCGGCTGATCGGCTTGCCGTCCGCCGTGCCGTCCACCGGCGTCCAGTTGGCGCCGCCGTCCGTAGAGACCTCGGCGTACAGGTAGTCGTAGCCCTCCTCGATGTCCCACCAGCCCGAAAGCTCAAGGGACGCCTTGGACTTGCCGGTGAGGTCGACCGGGCGGGACAGGGTGTTCTTGAGGTCGTCACCCATGTCGCTCCACCACTGCTTGGAGCCCTCGGAGGGCTTCACGACAGTCGTGGTGACCGGCTTCTTCGGCAGCTCGACAACGAGCGCCTGCGGGTTCTTGGTGTTGTACTCCGCCACACCCAGCCTGTGCGCGGACTTCGTCCCCGCCTTGCCCTTGGTGTAGTTGAGCCAGCCCAACTGCAGCTTGTCCCAGGCGTTCATGTCGCCCGGCAAGTCGCCGATGGAGTCCTTGCCGGTGCCGAGCCAGGAGCCGGCCGACATCAGGGTCCAGAAGCCGGTCGAGTTCTCGCCCTTGCCCGAGGTGTCGTAGTGGTCGGGCAGACCGAGGTCGTGACCGTACTCGTGGGCGAAGACACCGAGGCCGCCGTTCTCGGGCTGCATGGTGTAGTCGCCGACCCATATTCCGGTGGAACCGATCTGGGTGCCGCCGGCCTTGTTGTTCGCCGGGCCGGTCCTGCCCGCGTCCGTGCCGTACGCGTACCAGCGGTGCGCCCACAGTGCGTTGGTGCCCTCGGCGCCGCCGCCCGCCGACTCGTCCTCGCCCGCGTGGACGATCTGGAAGTGGTCGATGTAGCCGTCGGTCTCGTTGAAGTTGCCGTCGTTGTCGAAGTCGTAGCGGTCCCACTGGTCGTACTTGGCCAGGTCCGCCTTGATCTGCGCGTCGGTACGGCCCTTGGCCTTCTGGTCGGCGGCCCAGGCGGTGACACCGTCCTTGACCGTGTCCCAGACGTTGGCGCAGTTGCTGTCGCCGCAGTAGTTGGAGCCGTAGCGGGCCTCGTTGTAGTCGACCTTGACCCAGTCGGAGACGCCGCCGTCGACCGAGTAACGGCCGGACGAGGTCTTCTCGTAGTAGGTCTTCAGGGACTCCTTCGGCTTGCCGTTCTTGTCCTTGCCGGTGCCGAAGTAGAGGTCCTGGAAGTGCTGCTGGTTGTAGTCCGCCTGCCAGGCCGTGGAGTTGTCGGTCTTACGGTCCGGCTTGGCGATCTTGTTGTGCAGCGGGCCCGGGGTGCCGCCGTACTTCTTGACGGGGGCCTCGGGTCCGTCGGGGCCGTCCGGGTCGAACATCGTGGTGTCGTCGACCTTGTCGCCGAACTCCACCAGGATCGTGAAGATTTTGTCCGTCTTCTCCCGGCCGAGCTCGACGTACTTCTTGTCGCCGAGCTTCACGACATTGGACGCGCCGCGCTTCTGCACGGTCGCGTCGCCGGCTATGACCTGTTCCAGCGCAGCCTCGCGCTGCTGCTCCTGCTGCTTGCTGAACGGGCCCTCCAGGTCGTGCTCGACCTGGCCCTTCTGCGGCGCCGGGTCATGGCGCTCGATGCCTGCCGGGCCCGACGACGGCTGGTTGTCGGCCTGCGCACTGCTGAACGCCGAGGCCGACGCGGTTGTCGCGGCCAGGGCCACGAGCACCGCGGACGCTCTGATCGTCCGTCGCTTGGTGGTCACTTGATGCTGTCCTCCCCCGCGGTCCGTCGCAACGGACCGGATGTGGGGTCGTCCGCGCGCGGTGTCGCGTCACAAGTGACGACATTCGACCGGAGTTACCGAAGAAAAGACAGTCCTTGACTTGAGCAGACCAACTGCACTATGCGCGAGCCCGGTTCCGGTATCCGGACGACGAGCAATCGAACAACGGGCGCATTGGATTGAACAGTTGGGCGAACGAATGACTCAGTGCGCCCCCCATGCACCGGCACCGTGTGTTAGGTCACGCTTACCGCCGGTTCCTCCCGGGCATCCACCGTCGTAGAGTCACTTGACTAGTGCGACCGCGTTGAGAGACACCCCCTGACCATGTCCCGAGGACGGATACCGTCATGCCGCGTCCGACTGCCGCACAGCTTGCCTACGGTTCGGCCACAGTCGTCTTCTCGACCCTCGCCCTGCTGCTGCTCACCCGTACCACCAACGGCATCGGTGTCGCCGCCATAGGCGTCGCATCGATGGCGCTCGGTCTGGTGGTCGCGGTCGCCCTGCCGATGGGCAGGACCGCACAGGGAGCGAGGACGGCGAAGGCGGCGCACACGGTCCGTACGAACCATGCCGCCGCCTCCGGCGTTTCCGCCTCGGCCGCCTCCGCCGACGGTCTCACCACCCGGGTGCCCGCATCCCGCGCGCACGTGGGCGCCGAGACAAGGGTTGGCGAGCCGTCACTGCGACGCTGACACCACGACCGTCTTGCCCGCCTTGTCGTGCAGACCCTGTCTGTACGGCTTGTCGGCCAGGATCGTCACCATGATGACGAGCCACCAGATACAGAAGCAGCAGACCAGCGCGGGCACCCAGAGCACGATGGCGCGCATCAGCGAGGAGCTGGTGTCCGGCACGCTGCCGTCGTTGAGCATGGCGACCCGGATCTTCATCAGGCGCTTGCCGACGGTCTGCCCGTGCCCCTTGGTGGTCATCACGGTGTCGTAGCCGACGTACGCGACCAGGGAGACCAGCGACCAGATCCACTGCCTGCCGGTGTTCACCTGGTCGGTGATGTCGTCCCAGCTGTCGCCGGTGCCCGCCCCGACGTCCCAGCCTCCGAAGGCCAGAGAAATCAGGAAGAGCGGCACGAAGACGATCAGCGCGTCGATCACGCGGGCCAGGAACCGTCTGCCGAAGTCCGCGAGCGGCGGCATCCCGGCGAGCGGGTCCGCCGCGCCGCCGTACGCGCCTCCGTAGGGATCGCGCGGCGGGGGCTGGCCGCCTCCGCCGTCGTACGGACCGGAACCACCCGGTGGAGTGCCGTACGGTCCCCCTGGCGGCGGCGGTCCCCCCGGAGGCGGGGGCTCCTGAGGACCGCCCGCCGACGGCGGGGTGGGTTCCTGTGGCTTCTTGAAGAAGGGGTCGTCCTCGGGCGGCTGGCCGGGCGGCGGATGGTTGTTGCTCATGGGGGCAGTGCACCGCGCCCCGATGGCCCCCGCAACGGCTCGCACGCCGTTCGGGGGAACGCGGTCAGCCGGTCACGAAGGTGTGCGCCGCCTTGTCGTGCCAGCACTGCCGCCACGGGCGGTCGAACAGACACCACAGCACATTGAGCACCCCGAGGGCGATCACGCCGAGCACGCTGTAGACGAGCCAGCGGCGCAGCGCGGCTCCGAAGGACGGGGGCTCGTGGGACTCGATGTCCCAGACCGTGAGTCCGCAGAGCTTCTTGCCGAGGGTGCGGCCCCACTTCGCCGTCGGCAGCGCCTCGTACAGCACTCCGAGGACCAGCAGCGCGCCGAGGATGATGCCGAGGTGGCCCACGGTGGTGGAGTCGACCAGCCAGACGGTGACCGTCTCGCCCGACTGCTTCGCCGCCTCGATCTTGTCGTCGACGTGGGCGCGCGCCTGGGACAGGACGGGTACGGCGACGGCGCCTACGAGCGCTCCGAGCAGCACGGCGTCGATCAGCCGGGCGGCGAGCCGCTTGCCGAGCGAGGCGGGACGGGCCGCCGCCTGGGCCTGGGCGGCCTGCAGGAACGGGTCGTTGACCGGCGGCTTCCAGGGCACGACGGGCTGCTCGGCCTCGGCCACGGACGCGGGTCCGGGCTGGGCGAGCCGGTGGACCTGCTGCGCCCAGGATGCGGAGCCGCCGCCTGGGCCGTTGGTGACGGGCGCCTGGGCCTGCGCGGGCACCTGCGGCTGGGGCTGCGGCTGCACGGGCGCCTGGGGCTGCGGGCGGCGCTGGGCCGGGGCCTGCGGCTGGGACTGGGGCTGGGGCTGGGGCTGTGCGGGCGCGGTCGGGGCCGCGGACGCGGTGGGTGCCGCGGATGCGCCCGGGGTCATCGACCGGACGGACAACGGTCCATCGGCCTGCCCGGCGGACGCACCGCCGCCGGCGCGCAGCGCGCGGATGGCGACCGTCCCGTCGACGGGAGGCTGCGGCTGGGGGCGACGGGCGGACGGGTCGCCGGTGGGCGCTGCCGCCGCGGGGTCCGCGGTGCCCGAACTCCCGGCTGCGGGCGCGCCCTTGCCCGGGCGCAGGGCGCGGATCGCGACCGTACCGTCCACAGGGGGCTCGCCCCCGGCGGCCGGGCCCAGCGAGCGTACGCCGGGCAGGGCGCCGCCCGTCGGGTCCGCGGGCGCGCTCGACGAGGCGGGCCGGCGCGGGTCGGCGGGCGCGCCACCCCGGTCCGAGGTGCGCGGGTCCTGGCCGCCGCCCCACGCGACGCGGTTGTCGCGCTCGCCGCCGAAGCCGGTCTGGCGCGCGGCGTCGGCCTGCCAGGCGGTGGCCGGCTCCGGGCGTGACGGTGCGTCGTCCGGCTCCTCGTCGAAGAAGACCGGACCGGTCTCCTCCACCGATGCCGGGGCTGGGGCCTGGGGCTGGGCCGCAGGCCCGGCGTCGGCCGCGGTTGCCGCCGGGCCGGGCGCGGCAGGCATCGCCTCGCCCGTCTTGGGCGCGGGCCGACTGGTGCCGGGAACCCAGGCAGCACCGTTCCAGTACCGGACATATCCAGGAATGGATGGATCCGGGTAGTAGCCGGGCGTGGGGCTGCCGTCGCCGGTGGCCGGGGTGGGGGCGCTCATCACCGTGGTCCCGTATCTCCTCGAGAGCCTCAATTCAAGGCTCCACATCTATCAGACCCTTGCGCATCGCCGGGCGGGTCCTGCCGTAACGACCACTTTCCAGTCACCGAGCCATCACAGAAAGTTGTTGCCGAAAGGTGCGTCATAGCCGCGCAGGAGCGCGCTCTCTCCCTGCAAGGCCCGCTCACAAGGCCTCGTAGCGGAAGGAAGGGCACTGTCATGCACACCGTGGTGGAACGTGAGCTGGAGCTCCAACTGGTGCTGTCGCCCGAGCTCAGCATCCCCGTCCTGGCCCGGCTGACCTACCGCACGGACGACCCGTACGCCGTGCACATCGCCTTTCACATCGGCTCCGACAACCCCGTCAAGTGGGCCTTCGCCCGCGAGCTGCTGGTCAAGGGGGTGTTCAGGCCGTGCGGCCAGGGAGACGTCCGGATCTGGCCGACCAAGGTCGAGGACCACGGCGTGGTGCTGATGGCCCTGAGCTCCCCCGACGGCGACGCACTGCTCGAAGCGCCCGCCGCCGTGGTGTCCAACTGGCTGGAGCGGACCCTGCGGGTGGTTCCTCCGGGCTCCGAGTCCGAGCACCTCGACATCGACGACGGCCTCGCCAAACTGCTCGCGCCCACCGCGGCCGACGATCTGTGGCTGCCGAACGCCTGGCCTTCGGACGAGTCGTCGCAGAGTGACAGCCAGTAGCGGTCAGTCGGTGACGTACGTATGCGTGATGAATTCGATGGAGTGGCCGTCGGGGTCGTCGATGTACACCCCGCGGCCGCCGAAAAGGTGGTTGATCTGCTGCGGCTTGTCGTGTGTGGGGTCGGCCCAGTACGGCAGTTCACGGTCGGTGATCCGGCCGAAAATCTCGTCGAACTCGTCCTCCGAGACCAGGAAGGCCAGATGCTGGGAGGTTATGCGGCCCCGTTCGTCGAGATAGTCGAGAGTGACGCCGCCGTCCAGCGGCAGGCTGGCGAACGGGCCGAAGGGCTTGGGCTCCGGCTCCCCGATCAGCTCGGCGAGAAAGCGGGCGCCGGCGAACCGGTCGCGGCTGTGAACGATGGTGTGGTCAAGGCGTGCGGGCACGGCTCCTCCTCTGCGGTGTGAGGCGGTTTGACCTCTCCCTTCACGCTAGGCGCAGAGCGGTGTCCGGACCATCGGGCACGGGTCGTAGGGCTGCGGACTCAGAAGATTTTTCCCGGGTTGAGGATGCCGAGCGGGTCGAAGGTCTGCTTGATGCCGCGCTGCATCTCCACGCCCACCGGGCCCAGTTCGCGTGCCAGCCACTCCTTCTTCAGTACGCCGACGCCGTGTTCGCCGGTGATGGTGCCGCCGAGCTCCAGGCCGAGAGCCATGATCTCGTCGAAGGACTCGCGGGCGCGCCGGGATTCGTCCGCGTCGGTGTGGTCGAAGCAGACGACGGGGTGGGTGTTGCCGTCGCCCGCGTGCGCGCAGACGCCGATGGTGAGGTCGTACTTCTCGGCGATGGCGGCCGTGCCCTCGATCATCGCGCCGAGCTTCGAGCGCGGTACGCAGACATCGTCGATCATCGTGGCCGATTTGACGGTCTCCAGGGCGGTGAGCGACAACCTTCTGGCCTGGAGGAGGAGTTCGGACTCGGCGACGGTGTCGGCCGGGACGACCTCAGTGGCGCCCGCCGCGCTGCACAGCGCGCCGACGGCGGCCAGGTCGGCGGCGGGGTCCGGGGTGTCGAAGGCGGCGAGGAGGAGTGCCTCCGTGGAGTCGGGCAGGCCCATGTTCGCCATGGCGTTGACGGCGTGGACGGTCGTACGGTCCATGAGCTCGAGCAGCGAGGGGGTGTGACCGCGCTCCATGATCGCGCAAACGGCCTCGCAGGCGGCGGCAGCGGAGTCGAACTCGGCGGCGAGCACGAGCTGAGCGGGCGGCTGCGGGCGGAGCGCGAGGACGGCCTTGACAACGATGCCGAGGCTTCCTTCGGAACCGACGAAGAGGCGGGTCAGGTCGTAGCCGGCAACACCCTTGGCGGTGCGGCGGCCGGTGGTCATCAGGCGGCCGTCGGCGAGGACGACATCCAGGCCGAGTACGTACTCGGCGGTTACTCCGTACTTGACGCAGCACAGGCCGCCGGACGCGGTGCCGATGTTGCCGCCGATGGTGCACATCTCCCAGCTGGAGGGGTCCGGCGGGTAGTACAGGCCGTGTTCGCCCACCGCGCGGGACAGCACGGCGTTGACGACGCCGGGCTCGACGACCGCGATCCGGTCGACCGGGCTGATCTCCAGGATCCGGTCCATCTTCGTCAGGGACAGCACGATGCACCCGTCGGAGGCGTTGGCGCCGCCGGACAGGCCCGTGCGGGCGCCCTGCGGGACGACGGGGACGCGCAGCGCGGTCGCGGTGCGCATGACGTGCTGGACCTGCTCGACGGTGCGCGGCAGGACGACGACGGCGGGGGTGCCCGCCGCGCAGAAGCTCGCCATGTCGTTGGCGTACGAGACCGTGACGTCGGGGTCGGTGATCAGGGCTTCGGCAGGCAGACCGGTACGCAGCCGCTCGAGAAGATCGTCCATGGTGCAAGCCTCGCACCGGGGGGCCATCGGTGTGAACCCGTCGGCCTTCAGCCTCGCGGGGCGGGGTGTGTTCTTCGTATTGACTGCGCGCTGGCGCACAGTGAGCGCCATGAAGAGCGAACACGTGAAGAACGCCACGATCAGCACGCTGGTCGGGGCGACGCTGGTTGTCGGGGTGATCACGCTCGCGCCCGGGTGGGGCAACGCAGGACCGCGGCCCACGCCGGGCGCCGCCGGGCGGGCCATGGCGGCGGTGGGCGCGGGGGCACCTGCCAGCATGCTGGATCTGACCGCGCTGATCGAGGACCGGGAGCGATGGGTACGGGCGCACCCGCGGGACGAGGAGTCGTGGGCGGTGCTGGGGTCGGCGTATGTGGAGCGGGGCTCCCGGCTGGCGGAGCCGGCGTACTACACGCAGGCGGAGGAGGCGCTGCAGCGCTCGCTGGACGTGCTGCCGGGCGAAGAGGGGAACGTCGACGCGCTGGTGGGGCTCGCGTCGCTGGCCAACGCCCGGCACGACTTCGCCAAGGCGCGCACGCTGGGTGAAAGCGCGGCGGAGCAGAAGCCGAAGCGGTGGACGGCGTATCAGGTGCTGATCGACGCGTACAGCGGGCTCGGGGACTACAAGGCCGTGAACAAGGCGATGGACAAGCTCACGAAGCTGCACCCGGGCGCGCAGACGCTCGGCCGGATGGCCCAGGTCTACCGCGAGCGCGGCTGGCGCGAGGACGCGGCGGCGAAGGCGTACGACGCGGTGGGCAGTGCCGAGTCGCCCGCGGAGAAGGCGGTCGCGCTGCACCGGCTGGGCGACCTGGCATGGGAGCGGGGCGAGCCGGAGGAGGCGATCGGGGAGTACGACATGGCGCTGAAGCTGGCGCCGGACCACCATCCGTCGCTGGCGTCACGAGGGCGTGCGCTGGCGGCGCTGGGCCGTACGGATGAGGCTTTCCGCGACTACCAGTCGGCGCTCGACCGTGCCCAGCTGCCCGAATATGCCCTGGAGGCAGGCGAGTTGTACCAGTCGCTGGGGCTGGACGGGGATGCGTCGTCTCAGTACGAGAAGCTGCGGAAGAGGGGGGTGCGGGCGGGGATCGACGGGGTGAACGAGGAACTCGTGCTCGGCCTCTTCGAGGCGGACCACGGCGATCCGCAGACAGCGGTCCAACGCCTGCAGGCCGAGTGGGACCGGGGGCACCGGAGCATGTACGTGGCGGACGCGCTGGGCTGGGCGCTGTACCGCACGGGCAGGGCGACGGATGCGCTGCCCTACGCAAAGACGGCGACGGACCAGGGGCTGCGCAGCCCGCTCTTCGCGTACCACCGCGGCGAGATCGAACGCGCACTGGACCTGCCCGGCCCGGCCCGCCGCCACCTCGGCGAGGCGGTGCGGATCAACCCGTACTTCTCGCCCCTGCTGGCTCCGGCGGCGAGGGAGGCGCTGGACATGCTGGGGGAGCCGCCGCCGGGCGGCCCGGAGGACGTGCTGGGCTACGACCCCGAGGAGATGGAGATGGAGACGGAGACGGAGACGGAGGCGGGTCCGGACTCGGCTTCGGACTCGGCTTCGCCATCGCCATCCGCATCGGCATCGGCATCGGCATCGGGTGAAGGTGCGACTTCGGCGGACCAGGAGGCGTCGCCACCCTCGGACGGCAGGCCGTCGGACGCGGCTTCGGAGAACGAGGAGGCTTCGCCGCCGTCGGACGCGAGTCGCTCGGACGCAGCCCAGGTGACGCAGTCGTCGTCGCCGGAGCAGAGCGTGGAGACGGTGGAGCCTTCCGCGAGCCCGACGCCGTCGCAGGAGAGCGAGTGAGGGGCCCCGGCCCCAACCAGCCGGTCCGCGGCGGCAGTTTCGCGCCGCGGACCGGCGTCAGCGCAGGGTGGCGTAGACGATGAGGTTGTCCACCGGGTGGCCCTGGTCGTCGAAGTCCCCGGAGCAGGTGATGAGGCGCAGCGCGCGTTCGCCGGTCGCGCCGTAGACCTTCTCGGTCGGGAACGCGCTCTTGCTGACCGTCTCGGTGCCGGTGACCGTGAAGTGGGCCGTCGTCCCCCGAGTCGTCCGTACGGCGATGTCCGCTCCCTTGGTGATCTTCTTGAGGTCGTGGAAGACCGCCTTGCCGAAGCGGGTGTCGTTGTGGCCGATGATCACCGCGGCCCCGCGTTCGCCGGGGACGGCGCCGCCGGTGTACCAGCCCGCGGTCATGCCCTTGTCCGCCGGCGGGACCTGGACCGTGCCGTCCTTGGTGAGGCCGAGCCGCATCAGGGAACTCGCCACGCCTATCGACGGGATGGCCACCTGGGCAGGCTCGCCGGGGGCTGTGGAGGCGGACGCAGTACGTGAGGGGGCGCGGGAGGCCGAGTCGACCGCCGTCTCCACGGCGCCGGCCGAACAGCCCGCCGGCGCGATGCAGGCAAGCGCGACCAGCGCGCCGGTGCACCGCGCCCGGTGGTGCGTACGGGACATGAACTCTCCAGGGACGGGACGGCGAAGGGGGCGGCGAACGGGGACGAACGGAACGGCGCCGCCCGAGGGCGGCGCCGCTGCGGGTGTCAGCCGGCGCGGGTGTCAGCCGGCGCGGGTGTCAGCCGGCGCGATGAGCGGCCACGCGCCGGCGCACCACGACGGTGCCCGCGCCCGCGACCAGGGCGAGCGCGGCGGCCGATCCGGCGAGGGCGGCAGTGGTGCCGGACTCGTTCCCGGCCGGCTGCTCACCGGCGTTCACGCCGCCCCGGGGCGCGGCTGAGCGCCGCTTCGAGACCTGATCCGAGGCCGGTGCGGGGGTGCGCCTGTCCCCGGCGTCCACGCCGCCGCGCGGCGCGGCCGAAGGCCCGCGGTCCCGCGGGGCCGTGACGGTGTCGCCGCCCTTGGAGGGCGCCGGCGTCCGCTCGGTCGCCCGTGGCGAGGGCGTGGTGTCGGCGAAGGCCGTCGTGGACGGGACGATCAGCGCGCCGGCCACGGCGGTGGCGAGGGCGAGTGCACGCAGGGACAGACGGTGGGACATGGGACAGCTCCAATTCCAGCTCGGCCTTGGTGGTGATGGCGACAGGCTGGCGCGAAGTTATGAAGAAGCTGTCAGAACGCTGTGGTCATGGCATCAGCGTCGTCATCGCATCGGAGTCGTCACCGCGTCGGAGTCGTCACCGCGTCGGAGTCGTCACCGCGTCGGGGTCATCACCGCTCGGAGTCGTCACCGCTCGGAGTCGTCATCCCATTTCCCATCAGGGCCCCGTCAGGGCCCGCGGCCGGTATCCGCAGCGTGAAGACCGAGCCCTGCCCCTCCATGCTCTCCACGTGCGCCGTGCCGCCGTGCGCCTCCGCGAGTTTGCGGACGATCGCGAGCCCCAGACCGCTGCCGCCGGTGCGCCGGCTGCGTGATTTCTCGGCCCGCCAGAAGCGGTCGAAGACGTACGCAAGGTCCTCGGCCGGTATGCCACTGCCCGTGTCGGCGACGTCGACGACCACCTCGCAACCGGCCGCTGAGCCGTACGCGCGAAGGGTGACGCCGCCGCCGGGCGGGGTGTGGCGTACCGCGTTGGAGACCAGATTGCCGACGGCCTGCCGCAGCCGGACCGGATCGGCACTCAGCGCGGGTGCGGGGACCCGGCCCTCGAGCGGCCCCGTCTGCGCCGTCATCGTGACGCCCGCGGTCTCGGCGAGGTTCTGGTGGGCCGCGGCGACCTGTCCGAGGAGCTCCTCGATCCGGACCGGCTCGAGGTGCAGACGCAGCACGCCCGCGTCCGCCTGCGCCAGGTCCTGGAGGTCGCCGATGATGTGCTGCAACTGCATCGCCTCCTCCAGCAGGGAGGAGACGAAGGCGGGGTCCGGGTCGGCGAGGCCGTCCTGCGCCGCCTCCAGCCAGCCGCGGATATTGCTGAGCGGGGTGCGCAGTTCATGGGCGACATCGCTGACCATCGCCTTGCGCTGTTCTTCCAGGCGCGCCCGGTGCGCCGACATGTCGTTGAAGGCCGCGGCCAGCCGCCCGATCTCGTTGTCCGCGGTGACCGGGACCGGGGAGGACTCCTGGCCGTCCTTCATCCGCTGGGCCGCGCCGGTGAGCGCGTGCAGCGGCCGTACGAGCCGGGTGGCGGCGAGCACGGACGCGCCCACCGTGAGGGCCAGTACGAGCGCCGCCGCGCCCGCGATCCGGGCGGTGTTGGCCGGGGACAGGTCGAAGCCGGGCACGGTCGCGCTGTCGGCGTCGCCGATGAACAGCAGGGCGGGCGAGGCGACATGGGAGCTGAGCTGTTCGCGGCGCGCGGCCGAGACACAGGAGGCGACGGCCCGGTCGTTGTCACTGGGGCCGCGGACGGTCGGCGCGCTCGGCGCGGGATTCGTCGTCCAGGACAGGTCCGGATTCAGCTGTACGTGCGCGAGTTCCTGGCGGTCCAGGCAGGCGTTCGCCAGCTGATTGAGGGCGGTGAGCGCCTTCTTCTCGGTGGCGGTCGGCGCGTCCAGGGCGTCGGTCACGCACCTGGTGCCCTCGATGCGCCCGACGCCGTTGCCCACGATCTGGATGCGCGGACGTCCGCTGGGGCTTACGACGACGTCCGAGGCGATGCCGTACTGGCGCAGGCACTCCACGCCGCGGTCCGCGCTCTCGCGCAGCCGGTCCCGCTCCGCCACCGGCAGCCGGAACGGACCGACGGCGCGCGGGTCGATGCGGTCCGCCGTGGTACCGGAACTCTGCTGACCCGCCGACGCGAGAGCGGTGTCCGCGGAGAGCGGGTCGACGATCGCCGAGGCCTGGGGCGGCAGCGCGGGCGGCGAAGCCTGGGTGGCGGAGTCGGCGAGGAGCTGCCGTTTCGGGGTGGTCAGAGCGATCCGCCGGCCGGTCTGCCTCGCCAGGTCGCGTACGGTCCCATCGACCCCGTCCCATCGCAGGTGGGTCGCCGCATGGCCGAGCAGGGTCTGGTAGATCCGGGCGTCGTCGGCGAGGTTCTGCCCTTGCTCCTGTTTGATCGCGCCGGAGGTGGTCTGCACGGCCAGCCAGGCGGTGGCGGCCACCGAGCAGGCGGCGACCAGCGCGGACACGGCCAGCAGCCGGCCGAGCAGGCTCTTGCGCAGCGGCAGCCGCTTGCCCTGCCTACGACGAGGCACGGGTCGTGCTCCTCGCGGGGTCGGTCAGTTTGTAGCCGACGCCGAAGACCGTGAGCAGCCGGGCCGGGCTCCGCGGGGCCTGCTCGATCTTCTTCCGCAGGTTCATGATGTGTACGTCGACGGTGCGGTTGCTGATATAGCGGTCGAAGCCGTGCAACTCCTCCAGTAGCCGCTGCCGGGTGAAGACCCGGTCCGGCTCGGCGGCCATCGCTGCGAGGATGCGGAACTCACCGGGCGTGCAGTCGATATGGCCGCCGTCGACGGTCACCTCGTGCCGGTCCGGGTCGACGACGAGCGTGCCCACCGACAGCGCGGCGGCGGCCGGGCCCACGCCGCCGGAGAGGCGGGTGCGGCGCAGCAGCGTGCGGACCCGGGCCATCAACTCCCGTGGGCTGTACGGCTTGGTCATGTAGTCGTCCGCGCCGAGGTCCAGGCCCAGCAGCAGATCGTCCTCCGTGCTGCGGGCCGTCAGCATCAGCACCGGCAGCTCGCGGGCCTCGGCCCGCAGCACGCGCAGCACATCCAGGCCGTCGGCCCGCGGCATCATCACATCGAGGACCAGCAGGTCGGGGGCTTTGTGCCGGACGGATTCGATGGCGGCGCGGCCGTCCCGTACGAGCGTGACGGCATGGCCCTCCCGTTCCAGATAACGGCGGACCAGTTCGGCCTGCTTCTCGTCGTCCTCCGCGACCATGACGTATGCGCACACGCCGCCGATCGTAAGCAGTTCAGCGGCCCCACGGGTCAGGATCCGTGGGGCCGCAAGTACTGGCAGGCCAACCGCTACAGGTTTCCGCGCTTGTCCTGCTCGCGCTCGATCGCTTCGAAGAGCGCCTTGAAGTTGCCCTTGCCGAAGCCCATCGAACCGTGCCGCTCGATCATCTCGAAGAAGACCGTCGGCCGGTCCTGCACGGGCTTGGTGAAGATCTGCAGCAGATAGCCGTCCTCGTCGCGGTCGACGAGGATCTTCAGCTCGCGCAGCGTCTCGACGGGCACGCGGGTCTCGCCCGCCCACTCGCCGAGCGTGTCGTAGTACGAGTCGGGGGTGTCCAGGAACTGAACTCCCGCCGCGCGCATGAACCGTACCGTCGCGACGATGTCGTTCGTGGCGAGCGCGATGTGCTGGACGCCCGCCCCGCCGTAGAACTCCAGGTACTCGTCGATCTGCGACTTCTTCTTCGCGATCGCCGGCTCGTTGATCGGGAACTTCACCTTCAGCGTGCCGTCGGCGACGACCTTCGACATCAGTGCGGAGTACTCGGTGGCGATGTCGTCGCCCACGAACTCCTTCATGTTGGTGAAGCCCATGACCTTGTTGTAGAAGGCCACCCACTCGTTCATCCTGCCGAGTTCGACATTGCCGACGCAGTGGTCGATGGCCTGGAAGGTGCGCTTGGCGGGCGGCTCGACGATCGGGGCGGCGGCGGCGAAGCCCGGCAGGTACGGACCGTCGTAGCCGGAGCGGTCGACCAGCGTGTGCCGGGTCTTGCCGTACGTCGCGATCGCGGCCAGCACCACAGTGCCGTGCTCGTCCTTGATCTCGTACGGCTCGGTGATGCCGCGGGCGCCGTGCTCGGTGGCGTATGCGTACGCGGCCCGCGCGTCCGGCACCTCAATGGCCAGGTCGACGACGCCGTCGCCGTGCTCGGCGACATGATCGGCGAGGAAGCGGCCCGAGTCGGTGGACTGCTTGATGACGGAGGTGAAGACGAAGCGCGCGGCGCCGTTGGTCAGCACGTAACTCGCGGTCTCGCGGCTGCCGTTCTCCGGTCCGGCGTACGCGACCAGCTTCATGCCGAAGGCAGTGGAGTAGTAGTGCGCGGCCTGCTTGGCGTTGCCGACGGCGAAGACGACCGCGTCCATTCCCTTCACCGGGAAGGGGTCTGCCTTGCGCGCGGTGTCCGGGGTGTGATCGATGGTCTCAGTCATGACCGCAGACTCCCTCCGATCCACAAGGTGCGCAATAGTTTGAGTTTACTCTGGGCAATATGCATTGCGTATGCGCACTATGAAGGGGCTATCTGTACAGGATGACCATTCGGGAGACACCCATGGCGATCGATCATCTGGACGGCCGGCTCATCGTCCTGCTGGCGCGCGAGCCGCGGATAGGTGTGCTCGAGGCGTCCCGCCGCCTCGGTGTGGCCCGCGGCACCGTGCAGGCCCGCCTGGACCGTCTTCAGTCAAATGGCGTCATCCGCGGTTTCGGCCCGGACGTCGATCCGGCGGCGCTCGGCTACCCCGTCACCGCCTTCGCGACGCTGGAGATCAAGCAGGGACAAGGCGCGGACGTACGCGCCCATTTGGACGGCGTCCCCGAGGTGCTGGAGCTGCACACCACCACCGGTCACGGTGACATGCTCTGCCGGCTCGTCGCCCGTTCCAACGCCGATCTTCAACGTGTGATCGACCGGGTTGTCGGTTTTGATGGCATCGTGCGGGCGTCCACGGCGATCGTCATGGAGAATCCGGTCACCCTGCGGATCATTCCGTTGGTGGAGCAGGCCGCGGAGGACGACGAGGTCTGAGGTGAAGCGGTGTGAGCTTCTGGGACTATCTCGCGGGTCACCACCAACAGCTGCTCACCGACGCCTTCCAGCAGGCCAGCGCCGTCTTCCAGTGCATGGTCATCGCCACCCTGCTGGGCATCCTGATCGCGCTGCTCACCTACCGCAGCACCTGGGGCGGGAATCTGGCCATCACCTCCACGGCCGCCTTCCTCACCATCCCCTCCCTCGCCCTGATCGGTCTGCTGATCCCGATGGTTGGCCTGGGCGTGCCGCCCACGGTGATCGCCCTGACGCTGTACGGGCTGCTGCCCATCGTCCGTAACGCCATCGTGGGGCTGCGCGGCGTGGACCCCTCCCTGGTGGATGCCGCCAAGGGCATCGGGATGTCCCGGACCGCCCGGCTGTTCCGGGTGGAGCTGCCGCTCGCCTGGCCGCCGATCCTCACCGGGATCCGGGTCTCCACCCAGATGCTGATGGGCATCGCCGCGATCGCCGCGTACGCCTCCGGGCCCGGGCTCGGCAATGAGATCTTCCGCGGCATCGCCTCGCTGGGCAGCGCCAACGCGATCAACCAGGTCCTGGCCGGGACCGTCGGCATCGTCATCCTCGCCCTGCTCTTCGACGCCGCGTACGTCCTGCTCGGACGGCTGACCATTTCCAGGGGGATCCGTGACTGAGACCGAGACCGAGACCGAGACCGAGACGGCTGCCGCCTCCGCCGCCTCCGGCGCCCGCATCCAGCTGGAGAACCTCACCAAGCGCTATCCGGGCAGCGCGAGCCCGGCCGTGGACAACGTCTCGCTGGAGATCAAGCCCGGCGAGACGGTGATCTTGGTGGGTCCGTCCGGCTGCGGGAAGTCGACCACGCTGAAGATGATCAACCGGCTGATCGAGCCGACATCCGGGCGGATCAGGATCGACGACGAGGACGTCACCGACATCGACCCGGTGAAGCTGCGCCGCAAGGTCGGATACGCGATCCAGTCGTCCGGGCTCTTCCCGCACATGACGGTCGCGGAGAACATCGCCCTCGTACCGAAGATGGTCGGCTGGTCGAAGTCGAGGGTGAAGGACCGGGTCGAGGAGATGCTCGATCTGGTGGGGCTCGACCCGCGGGAGTTCCACGGGCGCTATCCACGGCAGCTGTCGGGCGGCCAGCAGCTGGGGGTCCCCCCGCCGAAGGCAGGGGGAGGGTGGGCGTCGCGCGGGCGCTGGCGGCGGACCCTCCCGTACTGCTGATGGACGAGCCGTTCGGGGCGGTCGACCCGATCACCCGCGACAATCTGCAGGACGAACTGATCCGGCTCCAGCACGAGTTGCACAAGACGATCGTCTTCGTCACCCACGACTTCGACGAGGCGATCAAGCTCGGGGACCGTATCGCGGTGCTGCGGGAGCGTTCGCACATCGCACAGTTCGACACCCCGGAGGCGATCCTCACCAATCCGACGGACGACTTCGTCTCCGGATTCGTGGGCGCGGGCGCGGCCCTGAAGCGGCTCAATCTCACGCGCGTACGAGACGTCGGGATCGCCGACTTCCCGACGGTGACCGTGGACGACCCGCTCCAGTCGATCTTCAACAAGCTGAGCGAGGGCCCGTACAACGAGCTGCTGATGCTGGACCGCAGGAACCGTCCGTACAAATGGCTGCGGCGCGGCGATCTGATGCGCGCCAAGGGGTCGCTGGCCCGGGCAGGGCAGCTGGTGCACGACACGGTGACCCGGGACGCGACACTGCACGACGCGCTGGAGGCGGTGCTCACCGACTCCAGCGGGCGGGTCGCGGTGACCGGGCGGCGCGGCGAGTTCATCGGCGTCGTCGACATGGAGACGCTGATGAACTCCGTACAGGAGATGCTGGAGGCCGACCGGCTCGCCGCCATGGAGCACCAGCACGATCTGGAGCATCTGCGCCACCACCGGACCGAGGTGGAGCTGGAGGGCGGTGCGGGCGGATGAGCGAGCCCTCTCAGGCCGAGGTGGACCTGCTGGCCGAGGAGGAACGGGAGCCGGCGCCGCCACCACCGCCCCCGCCCCGGTTCACCTGGCAGAAGCTGGTGGTCATGCCCGCCGTGCTCGCCGTCGTGCTGCTGGTGACCTTCCTGTGGATCTCCAACGCCGACCTCGACGCGATCGCGGAGAACTCGCTGTCGGGCGGCAATGTGCAGCTGCGGCTGTGGCAGAGCGTCCAGCTCATCGCGATCTCCACCTTCTGGGTGCTGATCATCGCGATCCCGCTGGGCATCGCCCTCACCCGGCGGGGGCTCAGCCGCGCGGCCCCCGTGGTCACCGCGACCGCCAACATCGGCCAGGCGACCCCGGCGATCGGCCTGCTGGCGCTGCTGGTGATCTGGCTGGGCATCGGCCCGTCCACCGCGATCATCGGCATGGTGATCTACGCGGTGCTGCCGGTGCTCTCCAACACGGTGGCAGGTCTGAAGGCGATCGACCCGCAGCTGGTGGAAGCCTCGCGCGGGATCGGCATGTCCGCGATGGGCACGCTGACGAAGGTCGAACTGCCGCTCGCCGTACCGCTGATCCTCGCGGGCGTGCGGACCGCGCTGGTGCTGAACGTCGGCACGGCGACGCTGGCCACCTTCGGCGGCGGCGGGGGCCTGGGCGACCTGATCACCTCCGGCATCCAGACCCAGCGGATGCCGGTCCTGGTGCTCGGCTCGGTGCTGACCGTGGCGCTGGCGCTGCTGGTGGACTGGCTGGCCTCGCTGGCCGAACTGGCGCTGACGCCGCGCGGACTGGAGGCGTGATGCGGTACGTGCGCACGGCGCTGAGCGGGGCGGTCGCCTTCACACTGGCGCTGACGGGCCTGACCGGCTGCGGGCTCAAGAGCGGCTCGCCGATGGTGGACGATGTGACGCCGGGCCCGGTCGGCAGGGGCGAGCCGCTCAAGGGCGCGTCGCTGACGGTCGCTTCCAAGAACTTCAGCGAGAACATCATCCTGGGCCAGATGATCGGCCTGATCTTCAAGGCGGCGGGCGCGGAGGTGCTCGACCGTACGAACCTGCCCGGCTCGATCAGCGCGCGCCAGGCGATCGTGGGCGACGACGCGGACGCGATGTACGACTACACCGGAACCGCCTGGATCACCTATCTGGGCAACCAGAAGCCGATCGTCAACCCGCAGGCGCAGTGGCAGGCGGTGCACAACGCCGATCTGAAGAACGGCGTGACCTGGCTGCCGCAGTCCACGCTCGACAACACGTACACGCTGGCGATCAGCAAGCGGAACAACGCGAAGTACAAGCTCAAGACCATGTCGGACATGGCGGCGCTGTCGAAGAAGGACCCGTCGGCGGTGACGCTCTGCGTGGAGAACGAGTTCGCCTCGCGCGAGGACGGGCTGCCGGGCATGCAGAAGGCGTACGGGATGGAGATCCCGGCCGGGAACATCAAGAAGATGGACGCCGGGATCATCTACACGCAGGTGTCGAAGTCCAACTCGTGCCTGCTGGGCGAGGCGTACACCACCGACGGCCGGATCAAGGAGATGGATCTGGACACGCTCGCGGACGACAAGCACTTCTTCCCCAACTACAACGCGGCGCCGGAGATCCACAGCGCGACGATCGACAAGTGGCCGGCGATCGCGGAGCTGCTGAACCCGCTGAGCGCGCGGCTGACGACACAGATCGCGCAGGAGCTGAACGCGAAGGTGGACGTGGATGGGGAGGACCCGCACAAGGTGGCGAAGGACTGGCTGATCGAGCAGGGCTTCATCAAGAACGGTTAGTCAACTGTCAGCCAGGAAGGGCTAGTTACAAAGAACTGGTTGCAAAGAACCTCTTGCAAAGGCTCCTTTGCAACTCTACAGTCGGTGCCATGCCGGAGATTCCCGAGGAACAGGTCCACGAGCTCGACCCGCGCACCCTGCGCGGGCTCGCCCACCCGCTGCGGATGCGGCTGCTGTCGAAGCTGCGTGCCGACGGTCCCGCGACCGCCTCCCAACTCGCCGCCGCCCTGGGCGAATCCAGCGGGGCCACCAGCTACCACCTGCGCCAGCTGGCCGCGCACGGCTTCGTGGAGGACGCCCCGGAGCACGGCAAGGGACGCGAGCGCTGGTGGAAGGCTTCGTACCAGTCCATCCGCTTCAACAACGACCTCTACAGCAATCCCGATCCATCCGTCCGCGGGGCCGCGAACTTCTTCATCCACGAGGTCGCGTCCATCCACGGACAGGAGCTGACGACCTTCGTCGGCACGCTGGGCGACTGGCCGAAGCCCTGGATCGAGGCAGCGGACCTCAGCGACTGGACCCTGCGGCTGACTCCGGAGCTCACCGATGAGCTGAACGAGAAAATGCACCAACTCATCGAGAGCTACCGGGAGTTGGAAGTGGAAACCGGCACACAGGACTCCGCCCAGGTCCGCTTCCATCTGCACGCGTTCCCGCGCGCCACCGACTGAGGGGATCACCGCACATGCACTCCGACATACATCTCCAGCTGCATGCGCTGCGCGCCGCGGAGCTGCAGGCGGAGGCCGCCAGGTACCGCCGGCCGCGGAAGAACCTCCGTACGCGACTGGGCTGGACGCTCGTCGAGTTGGGCCTGCGCCTGGTGCAGCGGCAGCCGCCCGCACGGACCGCGCGCATCGCATGAGCGCGGCGGGGCCCGGTCGTCGGCGCGGACGTGCCTGCCGCCGGCCCGTTCGCCAGGGACGTGCCTGCCGGGGGCCCGCCTCGCCGACGCGGACGCGCCGGCCGTGGGCTCCGTCAGCAGCTCGGGACCTTGCCGCCCTTCTCCAGCGCCCGAAGGGACTCCACCGCGTCCTTCAGGGCCGTGACCGGGATCAGCCGCAACCCGTCGGGGAGTTCGGCCTGCGCGTCCGAACACTCGCCCTCGGGCACCAGGAAGACGCTCGCGCCGTCCCGCTTCGCGGCCTGGGTCTTCAGGGACACCCCGCCGACCGCGCCGACCTTGCCGTCGGCGCTGATCGTTCCCGTACCGGCGACACTGCGGCCGCCGGTGAGATCCCCGCCCGCACCGTCCCCGTCGAGCTTGTCGACGATGCCGAGCGAGAAGAGCAGCCCGGCGCTGGGCCCGCCGACGTCGGCGAGGTGCAGGGTGACCTTCACCTTCGACGGGTCCTCGCCGAGGTAGGAGAGCGCGGCACGGGTGGCGAAGGCCTGCGACTGCCGCATGTCCTTGAGGTTGTGCCGTGCGACTTCCTCGTCGGACTTGCCGGCCGGATAGACGGAGTCGTGCGGGAGGACCGCGCGGTCGGTCCTGAACCACGCGCCGGCCACATCTCCGAGGTCGACGTCGGCGGACGGCCCGGTCGCGACGATGGTCGTCATCAGCAGCTCGCCCTTGGTCGTACGGGTGGGCGCGCCGGTGATGGTGATGACGGGTGTGCCCTTGTCTTCGCCCAGCACGTTCGCGGTCGAGCCGGGCTGCGCCACGGCGTACGGCAGCGGCGCGAGCCCGGCGACGGCGAAGAGCGCGGCGACGGGGAGGGCGCAGAGGGCAATGGCGCGGGGGCGCGTGAGACTGGAGAGCACGGCGTCAATCTATCGGGCGGGGATGCTCGCCCCACGGGGCACCGGGCGCCCCGCGCCCAGCGGACCCCATGCCCCGGACAGACACCGCGCCCAGCGGACCTCGCGCCCCGGACAGACACCGCGCCCAGCGGACCCGGCACCCCGCGGACCCGCACCCCGGTACAGACACCCGCCCCGCGTCAGCGCAGCGCGTCCGCCACCTCGCGGGCCGCGTCGACCACCCGTGGCCCCACCCTCTCCGGGACCGAGTCCGCGAGCATCACCACGCCCACGCTCCCCTCTATCCCCGTCACCCCGACCAGCGCCGCGGCCGCGCCGCTCGCGCCAGCCTCGAGTTCGCCGTGGGTGAGCGTGTACCCGGGCTCGTTCGACTTGCCCTGACGGGCCGCGAGGATCGCCTTGCCCGCCGCGCCCCTGTCCAGCGGGTGCCGGAAGCCCGCCCGATACGCGACGTGGTAGTCCGTCCAGGTCGGCTCGACGACCGCGACCGCGAGGGCCTCCGCGCCGTCGACCAGGGTGAGATGGGCCGTAGCCCCTATGTCTTCGGCGAGCGAGCGCAACGCCGGCATCGCGGCTTCCCGCACCAGCGGGTGCACCTGTCGGCCGAGGCGGAGTACGCCGAGGCCCACCCTGGCGCGGCCGCCGAGGTCGCGGCGGACGAGGGCGTGCTGCTCGAGGGTGGCGAGCAGACGGTAGACGACAGTGCGGTTGACACCGAGTTTGTTGGACAACTCAGTGACGGTCAGTCCGTGGTCCGTATCGGCGAGCAGCTTGAGGACACGTAGTCCCCGGTCGAGCGTCTGGGAGGTCTCCGCGGTCACGTCGCCCTCTCCTTCGGAGTGAGTGACGGCGGTCCTCTTACGGAAGTTACGACACCGGTCCCGTTGGCGACGCACCCAGAGGCCGCCGGCAGGCCATGCGCACCGGCTGCGCTCCGCGGCGGCGCTGCCACGGGGCGTGTGCAATGCGGGGACAGTAGCGACCTGGTTCGCTCAGCGGAAGACCTCGTCCAGAATCCGGGCGCGGCAGGGACTTAGATCCGGACATCGATGGACTTTAGGCGACAGAAAGCCCTTAACTACCTATTACCTCTGGAATCATTCGATGGGCGCCCGTGGGGGGCGGTCCTGGGTACGAGCGGAACTCACCGCATCCGGGTCGCCCACTCCTGGACCTTCTTGATCCGCTCCCGGATCTGCCCGGCCGTCGCCTCCGCGCTCGGCGGCCCGCCGCACACCCGTCGCAGTTCGGTGTGGATGACCCCATGCGGCTTCCCGCTCTGGTGGACGTACGCCCCGACCATCGTGTTCAGCTGCTTGCGCAGCTCCAGCAGTTCCTTGTGGGAGACGACGGGCCGCCGCTCGGCGGGCAGCTCCAGCAGGTCCGCCTCGTCGTCCGGCTTCTTGCGGCTGTGCGCGATCTGCCGTGCCTGCCGCTTCTGCAGCAGCAGTTGCACCTGGTCGGGTTCGAGGAGCCCGGGGATGCCGAGGTAGTCCTGCTCCTCCTCGCTGCCGGGGTGCGCCTGCATGCCGAACTCGGCGCCGTCGTACAGCACTCGGTCGAAGACCGCGTCGGATTCGAGGGCTTCGAAGGGCAGCATGTCCTGCTCGCCCGTGTCCTCGTCCTGCTGCTTCTCCGCCTCCGCGAGCTCCTTCTCGGACTCGGCGTACGGGTCTTCGTCCCCGTCCTTCTTCGGCTTGTCGAGTACGTGGTCGCGCTCGACCTCCATCTCGCCTGCGAAGCCAAGGAGGTTGGGGATGGTGGGGAGGAAGACGGACGCGGTCTCGCCGCGGCGCCGGGACCGTACGAAACGGCCCACCGCCTGCGCGAAGAAGAGGGGCGTCGAGATGGTCGTGGCGTACACACCGACGGCGAGGCGCGGCACGTCAACGCCCTCGGACACCATGCGGACCGCGACCATCCAGCGGTCCTCGTTCTCGCTGAACTCCTCGATCCGCTTGGAGGCGGCGGTCTCGTCGGAGAGCACGACGGTCGCCTTGGTGCCGGTGATCTCGCGGATGAGCTTGGCGTACGCACGGGCGGAGTCCTGGTCGGACGCGATGACGAGCCCGCCGGCGTCCGGGATGCCTTTCCTGACCTCGGTCAGCCTCTTGTCGGCGGCGCGCAGCACGTTCGGCATCCAGTCGCCGCGCGGGTCGAGCGCGGTGCGCCAGGCCTGCGAGATGGCGTCCTTGGTCATCGGCTCGCCGAGGCGGGCGGCGATCTCGTCGCCGGCCTTGGTGCGCCAGCGCATGTTGCCGCTGTAGCTGAGGAAAATCACCGGGCGGACGACCCCGTCGCCCAGCGCATTTCCGTATCCGTACGTGTAGTCGGCGGCGGACCGTCGGATCCCGTCGTTGCCCTCTTCGTACTGGACGAAGGGGATCGGATTGGTGTCGGACCGGAAGGGCGTACCGGTGAGCGCGAGGCGGCGGGTCGCCGGGTCGAAGGCCTCCAGGCATGCCTCGCCCCAGGACTTGGAGTCACCGGCGTGGTGGATCTCGTCGAGGATGACGAGGGTCTTGCGCTGCTCGCAGCGATTGCGGTGCAGCATGGGCCGTACACCGACGCCCGCGTAGGTGACGGCGACGCCCTGGTACTCCTTGCTCAGCGGCCCGGCGCTGTACTCCGGATCGAGCTTGATCCCAATCCGCGCGGCCGCGGCGGCCCACTGCTTCTTGAGGTGCTCGGTGGGCGCGACGACGGTGACCTGCTGGACGACGTGATGGTGCAGCAGCCAGGAGGCGAGGGTGAGCGCGAAGGTGGTCTTGCCGGCGCCGGGGGTGGCGACGGCGAGGAAGTCGCGTGGCTGCTCCTGGAGATACCGCTCCATGGCGCCTTGCTGCCAGGCACGCAGCTTGTTGGCGGTACCCCAGGGGGCGCGCCCGGGGAAGGCGGGTGAGAGGTGGTGGGAGGCGGTAGTAGTCACGGTCTCCGGTTCACGGGCTCGGGTACACGTCGGTCGGTACGACAACCGGGCCACCCTACCGGTGGGACTGTCGCACCCCACGGCAGACGAGGCGAGGCGGGCCTTGTTGAGACCCGCCTCACAGTGCGCGGGTCTTGGGCGACTTCACCCTCACCCCGCCCGACCTCACCGCGTCCGCAGCCTCGTCCCCACCCACGCCCCCGCCAGCGCCACCCCCGCCATCGGCAGAAACACCGCCGCGAACGCCCCCGGGTGCGAGCCCGACGCCCCCGACGCGACGTGCGCCGCCCCCACCGCTCCCCCGCCCAGCGCAGCGAACGCCGCACCGCCCGCGGCCAGCAGCAGTACGTTCGACAGCCCGTCCGAGATCTGCAGCGCCGCCGAATTCGCGCCCGCCTCCTCCGGCGCCGACAGCTTCAGCAGCAGCACGCTCGTCGACGCGATCACCATCCCCATGCCGAAGCAGCCCACGCCCCACGCGACCCCCACGATCCACACCGGAACCCACGCGATCAGCACGCTCGGCGCCGTCGCGATCGCCGCCGCGACCAGCACCATCCCCAGCGCCATCAGCCGTTCCCGGTACGGCTCGACCCGCGGCCGGGACTGTACGTACGAGCCCAGCGTCCACGTCGCCCCGCCCACCGCCAGCGAAAGCCCGGCCATCGTCGGCGACAGCCCGCGCTGGGTGACCAGCATCAGCGGTACGAACGACTCCGCCGCGATGAAGGACCCGGCCGCGATGCCCCGTAGCAGTACGACGGAAGGCAGCCCCCGCACCGCCCGGTACGTACCCCGCGGCAGCAGCCCGAGCGCGGCCGGCACCAGCAGTGCCGCGCCCGCCGCCGCCGGGACCAGCGAGAACCAGTTCAGGTCCTGCCCCGCGTACTGAAGCAGACCCACGCCCATCGAGATGCCCAGCGCCAGCCTGATCCGGCGCCCGTCGAACGGCTGCGGCGTCGCGGCGGGATCCGCGGGCCCGGACGCCATCCGCCGGATCGCCGGCAGCGCGAGCGCAAGCGGGAAGACGACCAGCGCCGGGATGCCGATGAACACCCAGCGCCAGCCGAGGTGTTCGGTGACCGTCCCGGACGCGAGCGGCCCCACGACCGACGGGATGACCCAGCTCGCGGCGAAGGCCGCCATGATCGCGGGCCGCAGCCGCTCCGAGTACGCGCGGCTGACGACCACGTACAGCGCCACGATCACCAGCCCGCCGCCGAGCCCCTGGACGGCCCGCCCGATGATGAAGAGCCACATCGTGCCCGCGGTCCCGGACATCAGCAGCCCCGCGCCGAAGGCCGAAATCCCGGTGGCGAGCGGCCGGAGCGGCCCGTCCCGGTCGGCCCACTGCCCGGAGAGCACCATCGCGAAGAGGCTGGTGGTGAAGTACGCGGAGAAGGCGAAGGCGTACAGCTCAATGCCGTGCAGCTCCCGCGCGGCGACCGGCATCGCGGTGCCGACGGCGGTCGCCTCGAAGGCGATCAGCACGACGACGGAGACGATGCCGACACTGAGCGCACGATGCGTCCTGCCGAGGACGCCCTGGCCATCGGGCACCGCGTCTCTGTCATCTCTGTCATCGGTCGGCGGCGTGACCTCGGCGTCACGGGGTTCGAGGGCGGTCATGAGCCTCAGAGTAAGGGGCGTGGCCCTGGATGGGCCCTGTCTCTGGACGGGCCCCCCGCTGGTCCCTTGGTCGTACGACCATGAACCGTGAACGCCGTATGGCAGTCGCATTGCGTCCCGAGCGGAACCCTTGAGCAGTGTCCCGGCCCCGCCTACGGTCGACGTATTGGATGCACACGGCCGTGTGCCCGAGTGGTTGAGGGACTCGCCTGCAAAGCGAGTTACGCCGGTTCGATTCCGGTCACGGCCTCTACCGCCTTGAACAGGCAGAACAAAGGGGCGGCACCCCCGAAGGGGTGCCGCCCCTTTGTTCGTCCGTCTCAGTTCCCGTCTCAGTTGCCAGCGAAGGATCTGGCAGGCCTGTCATCATCGTCGTCCGGCAAGTCTCCCTACAGCTTCCAGATGAGTCCGTCGACTTGTTGGCCGACGTCGCTGCGGAATCCGTCCACCGCGGGCTGATAGCGCACAGCCAAGGAACGTCGACGACAACCCCATGAGTCACCCTCGCTTCTATTAGCTCTGTGCGATGGTGGCTCTGTTCGGGGGCGGTATGTCATCGGAGATCGTCGCGGTCCACAGTTCCCGCCCCGGCCTGCTTGGCGTGCACCTCCGGGTCGAGATCGTCACTGCCGCTGGAGATCTTTGCGGCAGCGGGAGGTTCCACCAGCCAATCGGGGTGGGCCTGCCTGTCCCACCACTTCCATGCGGCGAACGCTCCGCCGGCCAATACGCCGATGACCGTAAGGCCCTTGGCGAGACGACCGGCCCTGGCCCACCGTAGCCGCAACGCGCCCACAGTGATCAGGATCGTGCCGCGCTTAGCCAACTTCTTGCGACGGGCCTTTCGGTCCGTGGACGTCCTCCGGTGCCGGGCACCAATGCCGTCAATAGTCATATGCAGTTTCCAATCATTTGGGCAGGACAGCGACCACGACAACAGCCACCTCAAAGATGGTAAGAGTGATGGCTATTTGGAAAAAGACTGCCCTTACGCGAATAAGGCGCTCATTCTGCCCGATCCCCTCAATCATTTTTTCAGTAATATAGTTGCGGATATCTACGTCACTAAGTCCAAAGTTGCGCCAGCGAAGAATCTCTGCAGGACTGGGCCCGAAGCAGAATCTCGCTGGCCATACGACGGCCATCGAGAACAATCCGATCAGCACGAATACAGTTACCAGAACACCGACTTCCCACGCAGGGATAACTTCGCCTTTATTGGAATCGGTATTGATTAGACCAAGTCCTGTCGAAAACGACGTCACTAGCGCGGCGACCACGATCAGCCCCGCAGCGCGGGTGCGCATATTCCCAATGGTGCCATTCTGAGTTTTCAAGTGATCAGCTGCCGCCTCATAAGCCAGAGCGGTCGCAGCAGCAGGCGCAGGCGCAGGAGCAGGCGCTCCAGCCGGAGCAGCAGGCGCAGGCGCAGGAGCAGGCGCTCCAGCCGGAGCAGCAGGCGCAGGCGCAGGAGCAGGCGCTCCAGCCGGAGCAGCAGGCGCAGGCGC
>NZ_JBVHDR010000008.1:275767-397098 GCF_055563295.1 Streptomyces sp. NPDC002868
GCAGGAGCAGGCGCTCCAGCCGGAGCAGCAGGCGCACGTTTCTTACGAAGCCTAAACACGTTAACTCACCCGTTCCTGCACTCGGTTCCGCCGCATAGTTCCTCCACGGACATTTCCTGAAGGCGCAGTAATCCGCCTTGAAGCGTTCCCTCGCCACTATCACCTTTCGGCCCCAAGAAGGCTCGTCAGTTAGCCCATTCGGGTGACTCGGGTTCGAGGTTGAGTGAAGCTAAGACCGAGAAGCGCCGAGAGATGAGGTTTAGCTCGGGCCATCTGCGGGCCGTCTATGCTGCCGAGCAGCCACCTCAGTTCTCGTCTCGTTCATTGCCATTCCCGCCACGGGTCCGATGCCTTTGAGCAGGGAACACAAGTAGGGCGGCCCTCCCCAGGTAGGGCCGCCCTACTTGTGTTCGCCTCAATTCCCCTCTCAGTTGGCCGATACGAGCGCGCCGGCCGCGCCGTCGTCGTCATCCGGCCGGGACGCTTCGGCCTTCCAGATCAGACCGTCGACCTGCCTCGCCACGTCGGCCCAAACCGCGTCGACCATGTGCTGATACCGAGCGGCCATGGCGGTTGTCGACCATCCCATGAGGCCCATGACTGCTCGCTCGGGCACACCAAGGATGAGCAGAACCGTGGCGGCCGTATGGCGCGCGTCGTGCAACCGCCCGTCGCGTACGTTCGCCTCCGTCAGCAGGGCCTTCCACTCAGCCCAATCCTTCCGGTGGGAAGGGCTGCGGCCGTGTCCGTCGGGGAACACCCAGCCGCCTTCCACCCAGCGTTTCCCCGCGGCTTGCCGTTCCGCGTCTTGGGCCTCGCGATGCGCTCGCAGTAGGTCAACGAGCTGTTCCGGGAGACCGACCGCGCGGCGGCCAGCACGCGACTTGGTGGTGGAAGTCTCCGGGTTGCGTCGCCGCCTCTGCGGACAGTAGCCAGCCTTGCGCCCGCAGGCTTCCGCACACCCGTGCGCGAACTGCGGACGGTGGCGACTCCGGCGGACCAAGAGAAACCCGCCGTCAAGGTCGATGTCCTCCCACTTCAAGCCCAGCACCTCTCCCTGGCGCAGTCCGAGGGCGAGCGCAACGGCCCATCGCGCCGAGTTGCGGTGCGTGTCGGCGGCTTTCAGTAGACGCTGTACCTCTTGCACGGTGTAGGGCTCCACCTCGTAGTCACCCACCTTCGGAGCCTTGGCTAACTGGACCGGGTTCTTTCCGAGGTGGCCGCGCCGTACAGCCTCGTTGAGGGCGGTCCGGAACGTGCGGTGCACCTGGTGCGCAGTCGCGGACTTACTGCCGTTGGCCTGCATCTTCGCGTAGAACACCTCGATGTGCTCCGGCTTGAGCCTGTCGAGACGATGAGCACCCAAGCCAGGGATCAGGTGCTTCCGCACGGCCACGCCGTACCCCACCATCGTGTTGTCGTTGACCGTGAGGGGGGCAACGTTCTCAATCCAGTGCGTCAGCCACGCCTTGACCGTCCAGGGCTTGCCCGGCTTGCGCACGGTCTTGGCGTCGCGCTGCCGCTCCAGGTCGCGGACAGCTTCGGTGACCTCGGCGCGCGTCTTGCGTTCCACGTGGCGGCGGTCCGGCTTGCCGTCGTCGCGGATGCCGACCGTGACACGGCCGTGCCACTTTCCGTCCTTGCCGAGGTAGATGGACGACCGGCCGTTTGGCTGGCGGGTGCGCTTGGGTTCTGTCATGAGCAGCCTCCTCAGGCGGCACTGGTGAGAGTGGGTCGGCTGGCCTCCCGGAGCCGCGCGACGTAGTCGTCCAGCGCGGTCACGGGCACTCGGCGTAGTCGTCCGACAGGAACGGACTCCAGTTCTCCGGAGCCGATGAGCTGGAAGCAGAGGGTGCGACCGATGCGGAGCCGCCGCGCCGCCTCCTCGACTTTGAGCAGGACCAACGTGGGGTCGTGTTCGGCGAGCGTGTCGGTTTCAGGGGTGTCGTTCATGGGGCTCGCTCCTAGGAGGGCCGCCACAGAAACCACGAAATACACAGAAACCCGGGATTGCGGACCTGACCTGCGGTGATGCAGCGGGAGGGGTCCCGCCACAGAAATCGGTTTTGGTTCCACAGAAATACGGCCGGGCCCTGCCGTCAGCAGGCCCGCCCGGGGAGGCCGCGAGGCGGTTCTTATTTCTGTGGAACTTTTCGCGATTTCTGTGGCGACACCATCACCAGCCCTGATCGGGCCGTTTGTGCAGGCCAGAGGGCTAGCCGGGTTATTTCTGTGATTCTGCGGTATCTGTGGCGGGGGTCAGCGGTTCGGGGCCGTCAGGCGGGGGTGGATGAGGTAGCGCGGCGAGGGCGGCCGACCGCGCCCGCCGGAACGCTGAACCGCCTGCGCCCGGACGTATCCGTGGTCCTCCAGGAGGTTCAGGGCAGGGTCCAGGTCGGTAGCGGTGGGGAACTCGGAGCGGGAGAGCTTGGCCATCAGGTCTCGCTTGCTGACCTCGCTCCAGCCGCCTGAGCGGATCACCTCCAGGACGCTGCGGGCCCGGTCGGTGGTGGGGTCTGCGCCCATGGCGTCGAACGCGGCCAGTCCATGGCTGGTGAAGTACTCCGCGAGCGCGATGGCGTCGCGCATGGTGGCTTCGGCTACTGGCTTGGTGTGCGAGCCCACCAGGTGCTGGGCGAGGTGCAGCAGACCGGCGATGCGGGCGGTTGCTCCGACGACCTTGCCCGCCCAGTCGGCAATGTGACCGAGTGAGCCGCCGCGAGCGGCGAGCTTGGGCTCTACGCGGTCCTGGAAGGCCAGCAGTGCGGCATCGGCTTCGGGGGTGAGCTGGATGACCGCGGGGTCGGTCCAGTCCGCGAGGCCCATCGTCAGGTCCATGACGTTGCGCCGGTAGGTGGCTTTCACGTCCTCCGGGATCGGGTCGGGGCTGGACTTGCGTCGTCCGACGAGGGATTCGGGGATGGAGTACAGGAACCGCCCCAGCAGACCGCGGCCGCGGGCGACTTCGTTGCGGCCAATGGCTTCCAGCACTTGCGGCTGGACACAGATGCCCATGGTCACCGCGGGGTGTTCGATGTACTCGCGGCGGGTCTGCCGGTCCACGCGCAGCCGGTCTCCTGCGTGGCCTTTGAGGAAGACTCCGAGGTTGGGTGAACCGCTGCTGTAGCGGCCGGCCATGATGTCGAAGATCTCCCCCTCGGCCGACATGACGCTGATCCGCCCGCCCTGCTCCGCGAGCCGCGTCGTGACCGTCTCCGCGGTCGCATCATCCGCGAGCAACTGGGGCTCGGTCGGGATAGCGATGCTGTCCGCGGTCTGCGCCAGTGCGAGCGCGTTGGCCACCAGCTCGTCACGCTCATCCGCCTTGGCCGTAGCTGCCTTGGCGGTTGCCTTGTCGGCCGCCTCCTTCGCGAGCCGAGCGGTCAACTGTGCTTCCACGATCGCCGGTTGGCGCACGGTCTTGAGCTGCTGCTCGGCATCAAAGAGCGGATCTGACAGCAGCGCGAACACGGCGGACTTCCGGTTGGCCGGAGGCAGGGCGACGACCACGTACAGGTTGGTGGGCTCGCGCCAGTTGCCGTGCACGAGCACAACCGACCGGCCACCCGCAGCGGTCGCGATGACCGACAGAGCGATGCATCCCGCAAGGTCTACCGGGGTCTGCGTCTCCTCGGCGACCGCGGCCACGAATTCGCGCAGCCAGCCCGGCAAGGAGCCCACCGGGAACTCTGCGAGCGTTCGCCGCGCGGTGAGAGGCACGGGGTCCTCCCACACCGGTTCTGCGGGCGGTGCGTCCAGATCGGCGGTGAGCCCTGCCCACAGTTCGCTGTCCACAGGCTGTGTCGTCATGCCGCACCCACCTCCTCGCCCGCACCGCCGCGGCGGAAGCCTGAGCGGATCGCGGTCCGGCACTCGGCCGAAGACAGGCCCACGGAGAGCCCCGCGGCGGTGAGGTCCGTTTCCGCGGCCGTCTCGGTCAGGTCTCCGAGGCGGATGAAGCGGGCGAGGGCGTAGGCAGCGGCGTAGAGAGCGCCATTACGACCGCCCTCACGGGCGGACTGCACTTTTTCCAACTCCCCCTCCACGGCCGTGGCCACGTAGGCGGAGGTCTTGCGCATGTGGATGGACAGGGTGGTGATCGGCATCGGGGCCGGTACCGGCTGTGTGGTCAGCAGGTCACTAAGCCACGCAGGGAGGGGGGCGGGAGGGGCATTGTGAATGACGCGGTACGGCCTTCCACCCACGACACTGCCGGCCGCAACCACGTACCCGCCCCAGGCCCGGGTGTCGACCTTCCACCCCAGGACACCCGCCCCGCTGCGTAGCGTCTTTCCCTCGGGGGCAGTGAAGTAGAGCTGCTGTCCGCCGCTGCGGGTGCGCACCGTGTAGGTCTCGGTCGGCAGCCACTCGCCCGCCTGCTCGCACAGCATCGCGAACACGTCCAGACCGTCGCTCGTGCCTGCCCACTCCTCCGGCGCGGTGTCGTTGTCGTCCTTCGGTAGATCGAGGTCCACCACGAGCAGTCCGGCGGGCCCGGTGGCGAGTCCGACGTTGTACGGGGCTGCGCTCCACGCGGCCGTGATCGCTGCGGCGTCGCAAGTGGCGCGCTGCTCCGGCGTGCGGTGCCCGTTCGTACAGCGTCCGGTACGGGCGCAACGAGCCTCCGCGTGCCCCGCGGGCCGCTTGTCGCCGGGGCGTAGAGGGAAGACGGGCCAGCCGCGCTCAGCAGCCGCGAGCGCGGCGCGCAGCAGCGCGGGAGTTCGGGTGGGTGTCATGCTGGAGTTCTCCTGCTTCTGTCGTAAGGGGCAGGGCGGAGCCGGGGCGGTCGCGGTCTTGTGGTGAGAGGGCGACCGCCCCGGGCGTATCTATCGGTGCGTGGCCCAGTCCATGTAGACGCGGCGGACGTACAGGCGCGGCTCGCAGCCAGGCCTGACGCCATCGAGATCCATGACGCGGCAGGCTGCTTCGGTGGCCACCTCGGCGGCGTCGTTGGTGTCGCTGCTGCCGTCCTCGTGGCCGTGGGCGATGCGGTCGAGGACTGCGGCCTTGCGGAGCCAGAACTCCCGCCCGAGCTGCGTGCCGAACGGCTTGTCGGCAGCGGTACGGGCGGTCCACCCGATCTCGCTGATGATGCTCGGGGCGGCGGCGTATGCCTCTTCCGGCGTCGGCCACGTCTCGGTCTGCGGCCGGTGATCGGCGGTGACGTACAGCCGGTCCATGTCCGTGTACCGGGAGGGCAGACGTCGCACCGCGCCGGTGTCAAACATGCCGTTGAGCGCGGCCGTGATGCGTTCGGTGTCTGCGGGGTCGCAAATGATGCGGATCTCGAACATGGTCAGTGCTCCTTAGCGGTCTCGATGGCGGGGAGTTCGGGCAGTCCCGCGCGTGTGAGTTGGGCGGGATCGAAGCCCGGCAGCGCTGCCCGGGCGGTCAGTGCCTGCGCGAGGGCGGTGGCGTAGGCCGCGCCTTCGCGGGCGACCTCGATCTGTGCTCCGGCGCGCAGGGCTTCCACGCGCTCGATGTGGCCGTGTTCCTCACGCCGCTCTGCCATGTGCCGCTCGTAGGCGACAGTGTTGCGGCGGTCGGTGCGCCAGTACCGGACCGCGATGCCATATGCGACCGCGGTGGCCAGCACCCACAGGAGCAGCGGCAGGGACAGCCCGTCCGCGTATCCGGCCACCCCTGCGAGGGCGAGCCCACCGGAGGTGGCGAACGCGGTTCCGGCAATGACGCTGTCTCCGCGTTGTCCGGCGGAGGCGAATCCGCCGGCCACTGCGGCACCGGCCGCAAGCACGACCATCAACGTGGCGTTGCCGACGCTGTGTTCGGCCCCGTTGGCGTTCCAGAGGCGGCCGAGGATGAGCACGGTCGATGTGGCAACCGCGGGGGCCACCTTCGGCAGGGCCAGGGCCAGAGTGCTGCGGGCGACGATGGGTTCGTTCACGGCGGGGCTCCTCTACCGGTCGGGGAGCGCCTGGATGACTGCGCCCATGAGGTCGTTGACGGTGGTGCGGGCGTCGGTGTCGGCGAGGTAGAAGCCGAAGAGCACGGCGACGGTTGCGGCTCCGGCACCGAGGGCTTTGAAGCGGAGCAGCAGCGCGAGGGCGATGCCGAAGGCGAAGACGAGCGAGACGGTGATGGCCACGGGGCCTCCTGTGGTGGTGGGTTAGCGGGTGCCGTGGCGGTGGATGCGTCGGCCGCGGTTGAGCAGGTGGCGGCCGATGCGTATGCGGATGCCGTGGCCGTGGCAGCGGCGGCAGTGCTTGCCGCGCCTCGGCCGTCCTTTGCGGTCGTGCTTGAGGGCGAAGCCGAGTCCGTTGCACTTGCGGCAGCGGCCGAACGGGCTGACCCAGCACAGAGATCCGTAACAGAGCGTGATGGCGAGTAGGCAGGCGCTAGCAAGGGCGATGGGGGTCATGGGGTGCCTTCCAGGCGGGGTTGAGGGTGTTTCCGCAGGTGGGTCGCTAGGTGCTAGCGACCTGATCAGTGGCGGTTTTGGTCGCTAGCGAGGTTGCTAGGTCTAGCGACGGTGGGTGCTAGACCTAGCAACCGTTCGGGCCTACTCCGCGGACCGTTTCTTGTTGCGCTCCGTAATCGCGTCGATGATGTGCTGACGCTCGATGCCGCGCCGGTTCGCGCCCTTGCCGCCCTCGGTCTTGCCCCACACCTGGCCCGTGGTGATGCCGTAGGGCTTGAGCGCGGAGGCGAGCTGGTCCGCCTTGGCGCGGCCCTCCAGCTCCGCCCACTCGCCGTATGCCTCGGGGTTCAGCTCGGCGAGGCGGTCCACGATGGTCTCGGACCACACCTTGTCTTCCTTGCGCCCGAGCACCGCGGCCACATCGGTCAGGATCGCGTCCGCGCCGCGGGTGGCCATGACCTCGCCCGCAGCGTCGCCCGTGAGCGTGCCTTCGTCCTCGCGCAGCGCGCGGGCACGGGTCAGGATCGTGTCGGCGTCGCGGCCATCGGCCAGGTAGGTGCGCACGATGCCCGCCTCGTCCGACATGCCCTTGAGCAGGCCAACGCCCTTGTGGGACTTGAGCAGCCGGGAGGCGTCCAGGCCCTCGCTGTAGGAACCGGCGCCCATGACGACATCGGAGACCTGCCAGGACCCGACGCGGAGGGAGAACCGGGCCTGGTGCTGGTCACGCAGCACTGAGGGGCATGCGGTGTCGTCCGGCTTCTGGGTGGAGTTCATGACTGACACCCCAACTGCCGGGGCGACGCGGGCGAGGTAGACCAGCAGGTCAAGGATGGTCTTGCCGTGGACGGGGTGCTGCAAGTACTCCTGCACCTCATCGATCACGACCAGCGTGAGGGGCATGTTCAGCTTCTTGTTCCGGCTGATCTCCGGGGTGAGCTTGCCCTCGGGGCAGATGTGCAGCGGCAGTTCGGACAGCCGGTGGTAGCGGTCTTCCACATCCGCCTTCAGCTCCATCAGGGCACTGATCAGGTGCTCTACCGGGTCGAAGCCGTTGCGGGGCACGATGCCGAAGCCGATGCGGTGCGCCACCTTCGTGAAGCTGCGCCAGTCCGGCGATGCCTTGCCGTCGAACAGGATCAGCCTGACGTACGGGTCCAGTGCGGCAGCCAGCGCGATGGTGCGGGCGGAGAACGTCTTGCCCTGCCTGGGAACCGCGCCGACCAGCAAGGAGAGCCACAGCATCGAGGCCATGACCGGGTTGCCCCGCTCGTCCACGCCCCACGGGAACGGCTGCCAAAAGTCCACCCGTGTTGCCCCCAGCAGCGGCGTACGGCCGGAGGGGACCGCGAGCGGGTCACGGTCGGCAATCCACATCGACACCCGCCGCTCCGAGGACAGATCAGGGTCCAGGAACAACTGAGTGGCGGCGATGTCGATGCCCGAGGCGAGCGCCTTGCGCTTGGCCAGGGCATCGGCGAACGACTTGCCGTACGGCAGGTCGACTACGACGCGCCAGCCGTCCCCGTCCCGGCCGATCGGCCGCGGGAACGCAATCCCCTGGTCAGGCTTGGTCAGACCAGCGGCCACAAAGGCCCGGGTGATGATGTCCGAGGACAGCTTGCGCTTGCGGAACGTCACCTTGGCCCGGTCGATCAGCGGGCGATCGGCCGGCGCGCCGGTGAGCCCTGCCGCGGTGGTCAGGGTGGCCACCGACAACAGCAGCAGCCACGACGGAGCCATCACATACACGGTCAGGGCGGCTGCCAGGCCCACGAAGGAGGCGAGGGTGGTGACGATGCCCCGCAGCCGTACGCGGTCGTTGCGCTGTCGCGACAGCTTCAGGTATTCGCCCGCATCCTCGTTCTCGACTGCCGCGAGCCGGAGGTTCTTGCCCTCGGCGTCGAAAACCCACCGGCCGACCGCAGTTGACCAGCGCCACGCCCCGCGAGGGGAGTAGGCCAGCAGCTTGGGCGTGTAGACGCACGGCAGGCGTACCGCGTGATACCCGGCCATGGTCGAGTAGTGTCGCACCGCCCACTTCCGGACCGCGCTGCGCTGGTCGGGCAGCTTCACCCAGTCGGGGAAGACGGTCGGCCGCGCCTTGTCCTTGGCCTCCATCCACTCGGCAACCGAGGGCGGATAGACCTCGCGGGGCGGGTCGACCGACTGCCCCTCCTCCAGGCCCTCAGCCTCGGGGTCGTCAGTGTCGGGGAGGTCCGCCTCCCACTCGCCCGGCTTCACCTCGCCCGGTGCCGGAATCTCCGGTGGTGCCGGGTCCTTCTGCAGCGGGAACGGCAGAACCTCTGCCGTGCTGTCCTCCGGCTCCTCCGGAGGCGGAAACGCGGTTGTCTCAGTCACGATGAACCTTGCTCCTTCACGGGAGTTGAGGGGCCTGGGCGGCGCTTTGGACGGCCGACCGTCCGGGCCCCACGCGGGGTGTTCAGGCAGCGCGCTGTTCCTCGGGATAGGCGCAGGTCACGCACATGCCGAGCGACGTCGGGATGCAGTACCCGGCATCGGTCCGGCAGGAAGGGCACCAGCGGCGCGCAGCCATCGCCTTGGCGAGAGCCAGGCGCTTGGCGGGCGTCATCGGGCGGACCGGCTTGGCTTGGTCGATGCGGTACAGGTAGGCGACCAGGACACCCGACTTGCGGCCGCGGCAACGCCGCATGACCTGTGCCGCGATCGGCTGCCCACCAGGCCGTAACCCGCGGGCGCGCAGTTGGCGACGGGTGGCGTAGCTGTCCGGGGCGAACTTCCAGGGAAAGGTGGGGACGCCGTATGTGGTGCCGTTCGGGTCGTAGCACTTGCCGAACGTCGGCGACATCACGAAGCCGCCTCTACCGGTCCGCTCTCGCCTGCGGCCCGCTCAGCTTTCAGCGCATCGCGCAGCGTGCGGGCGCTGGCGGACGACGTCCGGACCGCCTTACGGATCGCTTCGGCGGTCAGGGCCTCATCCGACCAGTCCGCAGTGACCGACCGCGCCTCACTGAACAGCTGCTCCGGGCTACGCGTCGGTCGGGTGCTGCGGGCCGACTCGGGGACCCGACCGGTCGCCCGACGCGGCGCGTGCTCGACCGCAGCGACCGCCTTGACCGCAGCCGACTCGCCCGGCGCTGCCGGTTCGATGGCGGGCAGCGGGTCGGCCAACTCCGCAGCGGGCAGTTCACCCGGCGCGGCCGGGGGCTCGGGGGCCGACTCGTGCAGGTCAGAACCCAACCGTTTTACGGTGGTCCGTTGCGATTCCTCCCGAACTGCACTCGGGGTGGGTTGATGGTGAATGACCTTGGCGACCAGGTCCGATCCAAAGTAGATCGACCCGACCGGCAGTGAAGTCGCGAGCAACACCAGGGCGTAGTTGGGGAGTTGCCAGTCGGCCAGTTGGCCCCAGTTGACCGTGTCGCCGTGCAGCTCTGGCACCGCACCATGCACGAAGTTCAGAACGAGGGATGCGCCCGTGTAGCCAGCCAGCACTCGCAGCGCAAAGGTCTTGTCCTTGCCAGTGAGGACAAGCGTGGCGACCAGCGCGAGCGCCATCAGGCCGTCCACGACGAACGGATACAGGGTGGCTCCGGCGTCGTCGGCCCCGACCGCACGTGCCACGTCGCTCAGCGCGTTCCATGAGACGCGGAACGCCATGCCGACCACGGCCACCAGGGCGGCGATCAGCAGGACTTGACCCTTGCGGTTCACGCCGCCTCCCCCGCCCCGGAGGCCCGGCCGCGGGCGGCAGCCCGCAGGAACGGCACGGTCCGGGTGAGAGCGTCGGCGTACAGGGCATCCCACGCGGCCACCTCGTCACCGGCCACGCCTTCGGCGCGCAGGTCGGCGATGATGTCGCGAGCCGCGTCCAGGCGGGCCGCCTCCTCCTCCGGTGCCTCGAAGGCGAGCGGGCCGCGGAACAAGTCGTGGTCAATACCGGCCGACAGTTCCTCGTAGCCGAGCGCCAGCTCAGTGAACTCAACGTCGTTCAGGGCCTGGTGTCGGCCGATGAAATCGCGCATGGCAAAGCTCTCCTGATGTCAGAAGGGGCAGGGAGAGCCGGGGCACCTCGGTCCGTGGTGAGAGGTTGGATGCCCTGGCCTGTCGGAGTTGAGCGAGCCGCTGACCAGCGCGAAGCGCTGCCAGCGGCGACCACTCGTCGAAGACGAGCGGTCATGGCCACTGACGCCACCCTCCAGGCGGCGTCAGGACCAAAAACACTCGTTTTCAACACACTGTTGAGTTCTCAAGGCTCAGGCGCTTCCTTCGAACCCGTCTCACGGGGTCCTCCGGGCAGCTATGCGGTACCTGTTTTACAGGTACCGCATAGTGCTCCGTCAAGTACATCGGCGGGACCTCTTGGCTTCGCGCCGGAACTTCTTGGCGCACCATCAGAATCGGTGCAGGTGAGGGGCGTTGTTCACCCCGCGCGTGGACACCTTGAGTCGATCTCGCTACCGTCAGGAAGTCCCTAGACGTCCCACCGGGGGTTGAGATGTCCAACGAGCGCTTACGGTCTGCTCTCTTGGCGCAGGGCATGACCGTGCAGGACCTGGCCGATGCGATCGAGGTAAACCCGAAGACGGTCGAACGCTGGATCACGCAGGGGAAAGTCCCTTACCGGCGGCACCAGTACGCGACCGCGTCACTGCTCAAGGTCGATGTGACGACGCTGTGGGAAGACTCCCGCACGGTCGAAAGTGCATCCGACCTGAGCAAGGCTGAGATCGTCACGGTCTACCCGCACCGGCACATGGTCCCCACCGGACTCTGGCGCGAGATCTATGGGCGGGCCCAGTCGCACGTCGACGTACTCGTCTACTCCGGGTTGTGGCTGTCGGAGGACCCGCTCTTTCTCGATCTGCTCAAGGCCAAGGTGCAGGGAAACGCGCAGGTGCGCATCCTGCTCGGAGACCCGCACTGTGCAGCGGTCAAGCAGCGCGGCATAGATGAAGGTCACCAGATCATGGACGGCAAAATTCGCAATGCACTGATGAACTACCGTCCGCTGTTCAGCAGTCATCCTGATATCGGCTTCCGGCTGCATGACGCGACGCTCTACAACTCGCTGTTCCGGGCCGACGACGAAATGCTGGTGAACACTCACGTCTACGGCATCGGCGCATACATGGCTCCCGTTCTACATCTCCGTCGGTTGCCGGGTGGAGGGCTCTTCGACACGTACGCGAATAGCATTGAGCAGACCTGGGGAGGCGCGCGCCAGGTCACGGATCACGACCTCAGGGGAGCTTGAGTATGGGACGCATTGACTACCTACACGACCCCGACGCACCGCCGGCCAACTCCGTAGTGCCATCGGTCGTCGCGTTCGTGCAGAACGACGCGGGCGAGGTACTCGTGATCCAGCGGTCCGACAACGGCCGGTGGGCGCTTCCCGGCGGTGGACACGATGTCGGCGAGTCGATCAGCGACACGGTGGTGCGTGAGGTCTGGGAAGAGACCGGCATCAAGGCAGAAGTCATCGACATGTCCGGGATCTACACGGACCCTGGCCACGTGATGCTGTACGACGACGGCGAAGCGCGGCAGCAGTTCAGCATCTGTTTCCGGGCAAGGCCGATCGGCGGAGACGTTCGTACAAGCGACGAGACGACGCAGGTCCGCTGGGTAACTCCAGCGGACCTGACGGAACTCGACATCCACGCGACGATGCGGCTGCGCATCGAGCACGCGATGGACCGGACGCGTACGGCGCCCTACATCGGCTGACGCTTTGCCGTGGCGACCCGCTCCAGTACGCGGGCGGTGCTGGCCAGGATCTCCGGTTCGGCGCGGCGGATGAACGTGCCGATGAGACTGTCTGGCCCGTACCGCCCGGCAATCTCGTTCACTCGGTCCACGGGGTTGGTTGGAGTGCCGTCAGGCGTTGTGTTCATGTCGCAGAAGCAGAGCGCATCGTTGAGGTTCGGGTCTTCCCGCGGGAACTCATCCTCCAACTCCTCGCGCAGCCCTCGCGCCTCTGCCTCCATCCACGCGCACGAATGGTGGGCTACGAGTCGCGCGACGCGGTCGTCTGCCTTCGCGATGTCGCGGAGGTAGCGGGCTCCATCCAGTGGGTGCAAACCAGTCTTGACGAGATCAGGCGCGTAACCGATGTCATGGAGTACCGCAGCCGCTTCCATCAGATCTGCGTCCGCTCCGAGGATGGGAGCGATTGTCCGCGCCCGTTCTGCAACACCCAACGAGTGTTGCCATCGGCGCGGAAGCGGTTCAGCAAGCAGCGATTCGGCGAGCGGATAGGCCCACTCGGTCAGTCCTCGGGTGCTCAACGCTCCGCACGCTCCTCTTGACTTGGCACTGCGCGTACCTTCCTCACCTTGCCCTGGCTTCCTGCCGTCAGCAGCCCGGCCGCTTCAAGCTTCTCCAAGGCCTTGCTGACGGTAGGTCGCGAGACACCGAACCGGGAACTCAGTGCAGACGCGCTCGGGAAATCGGCCCCTACCTCTAGCCTGTCCGCTGCGATCACGTCCGAGATTCGCTCTTCCAGCGGCCGGCGGTCCCGCGCCTGCCCCGCCTTAACTACACGCCAACGACCCCCTGGAACTGGTTCTGCAATGCCTTCTTTCTGCAAGACCCCAAATGTACGTAGCACCACACCGCGGGAAACGCCGTGATCCCGCATTAGATCCGCTACCGACGGAAGTTCCACCATCTCAGGGTTCTCGGCTATCTGAGCCTTCACTGCGTCAGCAATCTTCAGGAAGGTCCCACGTGGACTGGTTTGCGACACCAACTCTCCCTCTCTTCACTGTCACAGATAAGATTCGCATGATCGTAGGCGTACGGCTCGCCGACGTCGGCAGGGCCGACCTAGTGCCTACACATGGCGGCGGTTGGAAAATTACATCTTCGTCTTGGGGTTACCAGTAAATAGCCACGATCTCAGAATCCAGATATTGAGCTTCCTTCTCGCCTTCCGAATCTACCTGAGCGATAGCAGATGATTGCAGCGCCAGTACTCCTCCTGGCATCAGGCCGCATTCCCTCATGGATTCCTCTCGAAGTGCAGCGGAGCGTGTACTCGACGCCCGACATCCAAACTCAGCGTCCATGAATTCTGCAATGGCAGAAAAGCCACGACGGGCTTCTGAAACTGAGGTCAGGTGCGAATGATGGATGTCAGCTTGAAGTTGGAGTCTCTGCAAGTCTGAATCATTCAAAGGAATTTCACACTCGGCAGCAAGAGCTTCTCCGTATGCACGAAGTGCGCGTTTTCTCAGTTCAGCTGATCCTGTCGACGAGTCTCCCGCAGTTGCCATCACCTGGAGCGCCTGAGGAGCAATCTGCCTAATATCTCGACCGATATCAGGAACAACCCGCTCCAGTACATCTACCAGCTTGACAGGCGTCCATGAGGAGCGGATTCCTGACTTACCAACCCTGCAAAGCGCAGTCACTGGTGACTTCGAGAAGAGGATTCTTCGGATATCCTTCCAGAATAGAGATTGCTCCACTACGCCAACGAGGTAGAGGGGTTGCGCGGATGCGCCCGACTGTGCGGCGAAATCATCCGTCACGCTCCGATGGGTCACGTAGCCCACGCCATCGACTGAGAATGCATCGTAGTTGACAGCCCGGCACCGAATGGGAATAAGCCCACCCATTAGACTCTCAAGAAGTTGGTTAACTTCGCGAGCCTGGCTCATCTCCTCGGGCGCAACCTGCGCCGACAATTGATCGGATTGCTCAATAATTTCAGCGATGGTTGAGATGATCGTACTGAACTGAAAAATCGGGTCGGCTTCCAGTTCAATTTCTACCTCAAACAGTCTCCCTCGCTGCAACTTGACTGCGTCGAATGCCCAACGGTAAGGACCCGTTACAATCTCGCCACCGACAGTTAGACTGCGCACGACTTCCCTAGCAGGACTAGCTTCCTGCACCGGAATTGGCATCATCACCAAGGAGTGCCGAACTCTCTTGAGTAGATCCTTGAAGGTGGCCTGGATCGTTGCTTTACGGAGCACCTGATAGTCTTGCGTTTTGGTTGACTCGAACCGTGACCCTGTGTTGGATTTCAACGGTCCAGCGCTAATTTCAAATCCCAAGTTTCCCTCTTTCGTCATGGAATTTGAGAGCGTCTCTGTGATCTCCTCTGGGATTGCACCGCGATGCGAGGAAAGTAGACTCGTCACACTGACCTCATCGAGGTAGACGAACTCGCGGAGCAATTTTTCCTCAAGGTTCCAGAACTTGTCTTTCCTTCTGAACCAAGCCTTGATTCTTCTAATCAACGACCCGCTCGCTCTCGTCTTGCCTGCTTGCGGCGACGCGATCACGATTGCGTGATACGCGTTCCCACCCGCCTATATAGTCTTCTGGCATCAATACATCCCGGTCATCCGTCACGGCCAAAATGGCCGCCTCGGACCAGATAGCCGTCAGTTCGGCCGGAGACCACAGGTGCGTTTTCTCCGCGATAAATTCATGCGGAAGCTCACCATCTACATTGTGGCGTTGTGCGGTAGCGGCAAGAATCTCTCTCCTTGCATCTTGCGAGGGCATTGAGAAGTGAAGCTCCCAGTCAAATCTACCTGGACGGCGCAATGCGACATCGATATCCTGAGGGCGATTTGTGGTGGCAATAACTACAACATTCGAGTCGATTGAGAACCCATCCATGGCGGAGAGAAGTTGTCCCACGATGCGCCGAGATGCCTCATGAGAGTCATTGCTCCGCTGAGATGCCAAGCTATCCATTTCGTCGAAAAATACGATGGCCCGTGGTTGATTCTTCGCATCTTCGAAGATCTTGCGGATCAACTCTTCACTTTGCCCATACCATTTACTGAGAATCTCCGGTCCACTGACTTCATAGAATGCGGCTCCAGCCTGATTGGCGATGATTCGCGCCAGCAGCGTTTTCCCCGTCCCCGGCGGTCCAGTAAATAGCACGCCTTTGATCGGTCGAGCGCCGATCTTTTTTAGTTGTTCATGCTTCTCCAGAGGAATCTCAATTAGTTCCCGCGCTCGTTCTAGGATCTCTGGAAAACCTACGAAATCCGCAAAGGATTCACTGCCCCCACCGGGAGGCACTTTGTACTGTTTGATCGTAGCGTCGTCTACCGGGATCTCTAGATAACGCACAGGCTCCTCGGCCAGGATTCCCACAATGCCAGCACTGTTACCCTCAACTGTATTGCCGACCTGCAGCTCACTGTGAGCCCGTTCGAGGATTCTAAATTGACCATTAACTTCTACGATGACACGGTCATCGAGCAGAATTTTGACGACGCCTACCCATGATTTGTCGTCCCAAGGCTGTCTGGTAGCGTCGTCACCTGGCTGCTCGGGCCATAGTTCACGCGGTCCGCGAACGGCGCTTCTGAGGTCTTCAGCGATCAAAAACACGTCACCGGGTTCAAGATCCGTTGTGTCAGACGCTGACCAGTTGGCCACCCGACCGTCTTGCAACTCACAGTAGACAGTGTCGGTTTCATCATCGACGTGAAATACTCGCGCCATTGTTTGGTGAGAGTGGATTTCCATGCGGACCTCGCACGTCCTTGCCTCGCCAGGGAGCGAGAGATGAGCCTTACGGTGCTCAGTATGGTGTAAGGGCGCAGGATTTGCCCTGCCCTGGCTTCGTCTTGGCTGAGCAGTGGGATCCCCGTAGCTGCAACCCAAGCCATTCGCATGCCCTCCAGGCATCGCTCTGCCCGCAAGCCCAGGTGTCGGCCCTCTTCGGCCTCGTGCCTCAGCGTCATCCTGGTCAACGGCAAGGCGTGTCGCGGGGCAGTCCGCGTAACCACGCCCCGCTCGCAGAGGATGCCCGCCTCAGTTTCCGTCCGCGCGTAGGCCAAGCACCCAGGACTGAACGAGCATGAACTCCCTCGGACTGGACGCTGACCAGCGAAGACAGACCTGCAAGGCATGCACAAGGGAAGCAGGCTCAGCAGTGCCTGCGCCTTGTCTATTCAGGAGCTGCCCTACGACGCAGCCAGCGGTCTCGTCGACGGCGCCTTCTGCGCGATGCAACGAGAGCCCGATCCAGAACACGGCCGCTGCCGAGGGTATCGGGATGGTCAGGCCCCAGGACGCGCGTGCGATCCTCAAGCGTCTGCCGCTGCAGGGCAACCGCCTGCGCATACTCCCCCATCCCCCTCAGCGAGTTAGCCAGGTTATGCCGGCTGCCGAGGGTGTCGGGATGGTCAGGGCCTAGGACGCGCGAACGCGCGTCAAGCGTCTGCCGCTGCAGGGCAACCGCCTGCGCATACTCCCCCATCTCGCTCAGCGCATTAGCCAGGTTGCTGCGGCTGATCAGAGTGTTGGGATGGTCAGGGCCCAAAATCCGCGTGTACGCCTCAAGGGTCTGCCGGTGCAGCTCAGTGGCCTGCGCATACTCCCCCATCCCACTCAGCGCAAGGGCCAGGTTGTTGCGGCCGCCCAGAGTGTCGGGATGGTCAGGGCCCAAAATCCGCGTACGCGCCTCAAGGGTCTGCTGGTGCAGCTCGGCCGCCTGCGCATACTCCCCCATGCGATACAGAACAACACCGAGGTTGTTGCGGCTGATCAGGGTGTCGGGATGGTCACGCCCCAGGACGCGCGTGCGCTCCGTAAGGAGTTGCCGGTGCAGGTCAGCCGCCTGCGCGTACTCCCCCATCTCGCTCAGCGCATTAGCCAGGTTGTTGCGGCTGCCGAGGGTTTCGGGGTCGTCAGGGCCCAGGACGCGCGTGCGCTCCTCAAGCGTCTGCCGGTGCAGCTCAACCGCCTGCGCGTACTCCCCCATTCTGCTCAAGGCAAGCGCCAGGTTGTTGTGGCTGGCCAGAGTGTCGAGGTCGTCAGAGCCCAGGACGCGCGTGCGCTCCTCTAGGAGTTGCCGATCCAAGGCCACAGCCTGTGCGTACTCCCCCATCCCATACAGAGCACTAGACAGGCCGCTGCGGCTCCACAGGGTGTCGCGGTGGTTAGGGCTCAAGACCCGTATGCGGTCTTCAAGCGTGTGCCGGTGCAGCTCAGCCGCCCGCGCGTACTCTCCCATCCCGCTCAGAGCAATGGCGAGGTCGTAACGGCTGGTCAGCGTTTCGGGGTGGTCAGGACCGAAGAAGCGAATCTGGGCATCGAGGACCTGCTGGCGTAGAACGTGCTCCAGTGCGTAGGCACCAGCGCTGCCCAGTACATCCGCGAATGCCACGACCGCGTCACGGGCATCGGTGAAGGTCTCTCGGATGCTGTGATCGAGCAGGAGCCGCATGTGCGGGGCGAGGAGGCGGGCAGCAGGCCAGCCAGCGCGACCGGCCGCGGCAACATCGTGGACAGCTTCGGTCAGCCGATCAGTGAGGGCGCGGTGCCACTGTGCTAGGTCGGTGGTCTCGGCCGTGAGAGCGAGGACGCTGATCTCCCGGACCAGGGGATGTAGCACCACCTGGGCACTATCCTCCTCCGTCACCTCCAGTCCGGTGACGGGTTCGAGCAGGCCGAGGAGCCCGTAGCGGTGCAGACCCGCCAACGCGGCCTCCATGCTGACCACTGTGACCGGCTCTCCCGTCGCAGCGGCCAGAAGGCCCGGAGTGAGCAGAGACAGGGGAATGGGCGCCTGGGCTAGGAGCGCCATCATCCGCAGCAGCGGACGGGCCAGCGCGTTGCCTTCCCCCGTGAGCTGATCGAGGGACACCTCCCAGGTGTGACGCACCACGGTGCGAGCAACGTCTGGGTCGGAAGCGTCGGTGTGCTGCGCGCCGAGGAGTGTGGACAACTCGGCGTCCAACGCCCGGCGGTAGTGGTCGAAGGTTCGGTAGCGGCTAGTGGCAGTCGCGAGGTAGGAGCCAGCCGCGTGCAGGGCAAGTGGCAGCCCGCCCAGCCGGGCTGCCAGTTCCCGCGCTTGCTCCTGCGTACCAGCCTGCGGTGCTGCATCAAGCAGGACTCGACTCGCCTCCTGAACGCCCAACGGCTCCAGCCGCAATAGTTGCGCGCGCGGTCCCCAGGTCTGCCCGCTGGTGTCCCGGCTGGTCACCAGCAGCAGACCGCCGCCGTGCGGGCGGATCCATCCCCGATAGTGGGCTACCTGCTCATGGCCGGGGCCCACCGCCGGCGGTTCATCGACGTTGTCAAGCACTACCAGCCAGCGCCGCGAGAACTGCAGTTGCCGCCAAATCACATCGGGCAGGCTTTCATGCCCAGCCCGGGCAGCCTCCAGACTCGCCTCCGGCAGCCCGCACGCCACCGCCACCTGCGTCAGCTGCTGCGCCAGGTCGACGGAGTTGTGCCATCGCAACCAGAACACCGCCCAGCCTGCCTCTTCGGCCTGAGCAGCGAGCTGCGCAGCCACCGTCGTCTTGCCCAGTCCCCCAGCCCCGCACACCACCGCAAACCTGCCCTGCGGTCGGCGCAACATCCGCGTCAGAAGAGCCAATTCTGCCTCGCGGCCACGCACCTGCTCCACATGCTGACGCTGTAGCGAGCCATGCCGAGTCCCCGCAAGCCTGTCCACCCGTGTCAGGCGCACGGAAGTCGCCCCGCCATCCAGTCGCCGCCCCCAGAGCAGTAACCCCACGCTGGCGGCCACCAGCACCCCGAACACCGGCCACACCACCCACGCCTGCGCGGCCCACCCCGGCACCGTCGCGCTCGCGTAATTGGTCACCGGTCCCAGCACCGCCGTCACCAACGCAGCAGCAGCCGTCACGGCTGATCCCGCCCACGCTCCACGTCTGCCCGCCATACCCGCGCCCCCGCCCCGTTCCTCGCTCATACCGTGCCAGAGCATCAAACCTGACACGACGGGTTCGTAAGTACCCATCAGCAGTGCGCCGAGGTGAGCGTTTGGGACGAAGCATGGCCCCGCATGCGCCTTACGGGCGGCCGTCTCAGCTTCCGTCTCGTTCATCCCCGTACGCGGCCGTCCGGAGCCGTTCACCCCCCGCGATGGGCACCGCGTCCGTACGGGAATGAACGTCGGCGAACGAGCCTGGATCATGCTCTGACCAGCCCGGACAAACCTGCAAAGCGGAAGGAGTAGGTGAAGTCCCCTGGCTGGTGCGAACCCACCTCCGAGCAGTCACGACACCCCGAGTGTCAGTGAGGCTCTGGGGGCAGTCTCTGGACCGGGATGTCGCTCACGCCGAGCGCTGACGAGTACAGACGTGAGTGGGCGAGTTGCGCAAACTTCATCATTTGAGTCTGAAGAGGGGCCGTCGTAGACGCAAAGCGCTCCGTCTGACCTGGAGGACGGCCCGAGCCCGCAAAGCTCTGAGTGAGCCACTCATCGCCATCTTGGATCAGTGCATAGTGCGACGCGTATACGGCCTCCAGGAGCTGGCTAACAGAGTCCTGTTCATCGACAGCGAGCATGAGCCTCAGGACCCACTCCGCTGCTTGCATCTCGCGTATCCGGTCATGCACGGCGTCGCGCTTGACGCGGAAATCGTCGTCAGAACCATCCGCACCCTCGATGTGCTGTCGCACCACGCGCATTTGTCGGCGGACGGTGTCCACTGACAAGACCAGTTCGGCGCAAGCTGTCCGCTTGCGGTCGATCGTCTCCACCCACTGCGCAGACTCGTGTTGCAACCGGGCGATGTTGAGGTGCGAACGACTTTGGAGTCGTGCGCTCGCCCATGTTGTCAGCGCACCAACGGCGGCCCCGCTAGCGCCCAGTCCCGCTCCCACGACTACTGCCCACTGGCCATCCATGGGCAAGACAGTAGAACGTTGGTGGCAGGCGAAGCGAGACAGGGGCGACCGTCTCAGTTTCCGTCTCATTCATCGCCATACGCGGCCGTCCGGGGCAGTTCACTCTGCCTCGGTGGGCACAGCGTCCGTACGGGGATGAACGCCAGTGAACGAGCCCAGATCATGCTCTGACCTGGGCTGACAAACCTGCAAAGCGAGTTACGCCGGTTCGATTCCGGTCACGGCCTCTGCGTACGTACGGCAGCGGCCCCCCATAGCGCGGCGGCGGCCGCTGCCGTACCCGGGCCCCAGCGTTCCGCGTGCTCCCGCGCCGAAGGCCCAGGGCGCCGGTCATGCGCGCACTCGCCGGTTATGCGCGTACTCCCTGAAAGTCCGTGTCCCACGTGGTGACGAGATCGTGCACACCCGGTCTGTCGCCGTCGACCGGAGTGCAGTTCACGTACTGCCTCACGGAGAGGCTCCTGGCCGTGGGCCACCAGGAGAGGTTGAGCGAGTCCTCGGTCTCCGGATCCTTGAACCGGACGTTCACGCCTGCGACCCCGTCCTTGCTGCCCGGCCTGTCGTAGACGACCTCCCAGCCGTCCGCGCGCATCCGCTCCCGCATCCGCCGGTCCGCGGACCTGGCGTCGGCCTCGGCGACATCCTTGATCTGCCACCGGTGCTCCATGCCGAGACCGTTCAGCTCCTCCTTGAGACTCAAGGTCGTGGTGTAACAACCGGTGGACTGGATGTCGTTGACCTGGACTTCGCCCGCCAGGCCCAGTCGGTCGTACACACTCTGGGAACGCGCATCGAGCCGCTGCCTGGCCTCCGAGAGATAGACCGCGGGATCCGGGTCGGAACCTCCTCCGCCCCCCATCACCTGGCACCCACCGAGCGCCCACACGCCCAGAAGTGCCCCCGCCAGTGCCAGCGCCCTGCGTCCGACCGTCGCCATCATGGCTGTGACGCTACGGAGCCGGGGAAACCCGGGCGAGAGACCTCCCACTCAACCTTCCGCGCGCGGATGCTCTTGCGTACGCCGTCCAGCCCCTGCTAGGCCGCGTTTGCTCGTTGTGACTGAGGCAGGTGTGGTGTGCGCGGGCCGTCCGTGGCCCGTCGTACCCGACCGGACCGGGCACAGGATGTCGGGTCCGGCAGGGTGAGTCCTTCCTAACGTGAGTGATCGAAAGGGAAGGAGGCCGGGGTGCTGGAGCGGCTGAACCGGGCCATGGAGCACATCGAGTGCCACCTTGATCAGCGGATCGAGGTGTCCGACCTGGCGCGGATCGTGGTGACGTCGGAGTACCACTTCCGGCGGCTGTTCTCCGCGCTGGCAGGGATTCCGCTGTCGGAGTACATCCGGCGCAGGCGGCTGACGGTCGCGGGTGCCGAGGTGCTGGCCGGGGAGCGGACGCTGCTGGAGGTCGCGGTGCGTTACGGCTACACCTCGGGGGAGGCCTTCGCGCGTGCGTTCCGCGTCATGCACGGCGTCGGTCCCGGCGAGGCCAGGCGGGCCGGTGCGAGTCTGCAGTCCCAGCCACGGATGTCCTTCCGCCTCATCGTCGAAGGGAGCAGCAGCATGCGGTACAGGGTCGTGGAGATGGAGGAGTTCCGTGTGGTCGGCAGGAAGGCGCGCGTCCCCCTCGTGCACGAGGGGGTGAACCCGGCCATCGCCGCCTTCATCCGGGCCATCGGCCAGGAGACGTTGCAGCGCATCCAGAGCCTGTCCGATCAGGTGCCGGAGGGGATCGTCTCGGTGAGTGACAATCTGGACGACAGCCGCGCGGAGGGAACCGAACTCGATTACTACCACGGCGTGGTGACCCGCGCCGCCGTGCCCGAGGACATGGACGCGCTCACCGTCCCGGCCGGGACGTGGGCCGTCTTCGAGAGCTCCGGGCCGTTTCCGCAGGCGCTCCAGTACCTGTGGCGGGACGTGTTCACGCAGTGGTTTCCGTCCAATCCGTACCGGAGCCGGCCGGGGCCCGAGATCCTGCGCACCCGGCTGTCGCAGGACGCGGCACAGGCGGACGCGGAGCTGTGGATCCCCGTGGAGCGGACTGCGGTCTGAGCGGCAGAGCGCGGCGGTCCCGGGCCGCCGCGCGCTGGGCTTCGAGGCCAACGAGCCCTCGTCGGCCGTAGGCCGGAATGACCGTGCCCGGCTGATCGCCGACGCCCTCAGTCCTAGCTCTCCGGCCAGTCGCCGTAGCGAGTGAACGTCTCGGAACCGGTCTTGCCCTTGAACCACTTGACGGTGACGGTGTCCCCGCCGCCGTACGTGAGGTCCCCGCCGCGGTCCTCTTCCTTGACCGGCTTGCCGCCCCGCTCACAGAGCATCGCGATCCGGTACTTCCTGTCGGGCTCTTCGACCTTCCGGATTCCCCGGCACTCGAGTCCGCCGGAGACGAAGATGACCGAGATCTTGCTCGGCTCGTCGGTGTCCGCGCTCTCCTTCAGCCCGAGAACCCCACCGCCGGAGTCCGACCTCCACATACCCGCCATGCCGGTCCCGGTGGGCTCCGCACCGATGCCGCCGGACTCCGCCTCGCTCGGAGTTGCGCTGGGCCCGGCCGTCGGCTGCTCGCTCTCGGGCACGCTGATGGACGGGCTCACGCTGACCTGTGAACTTCCCCCAGCCGAAGCCTTGTTGTCGTCGCCATCGCTGCCCGACGTGGCGAATCACACGGCACCACCGATGACGGCGACCGCCACGACTGCCGCAGCGATGATCAAAGGGGTCTTACGGCCACCGGAGGGTGCCGGCGGCGGAGGCGGATAAGCCCCGTACGGCGAAGGCTGCTGACCGTACGACCCGTAGGGCGTGCCGTACTGCGGATACTGGTTCGGCAGGGGCTGGTTCGGCAGCGGCTGGTTCGGCAAGGGCTGGTTCGGCGGATACTGCGGAGCCTGTGGCGGCTGCGTCGGCGGCGGAGGCGGAACCGGTGGCACCCCGGGCCGCGCATCCTCCGGTCCTGGCTGACCGTACTGCCCCGGCCAGTCCTGAGGACCCTGATACGGCGGCTGAGTCATCGGTGCGTACCTCGTTCCGCGGGCATGCCACCCGCACGTGGGGGATGTCGTACGAACCCTGCCGGTTCAGGCGCGGGCCCGGATGAGTATGGATCACTAACTGCTCTGAGCACCCGCACTCATTCAGGTCCTCGGCAGCACCACCCGGCCATCGCCCTTGTTTCCGTACGCAATTGAGTACATCTGCCCTCACTGCCGAGCCCGCCGGGGCAGCAAGGTGACCCACAACTCCTTCCGGGAGGCAGGCATCCCGGCCAAACGTCGATCGAGCCGCTGAGTAAGCTCCTGATGCTGTTGGGGACACCAAGGGGGATTCACACATGGGACGACTGCGCACAGCCCTGCCGCCATGCGCTGCCGTGCACGACTGCATTCCCGGGATCTGACCGGTGCTCTCCCCGCTGACGCACGATGATCCCGTCGCGATCGCCGCGTACCGCCTGATCGCCCGCCTGGGCAGCGGCGGTATGGGCACGGTCTATCTGGCCCGTTCCGCCGGCGGCCGTACCGTCGCGCTCAAAACCATGCATGCGGGCATCGCATCGGATCCGGCCTCGCGGACCCGATTCCGCCTGGAGACGGACGCGGCCCGCATCATCGGCGGCCACCACGGAGCGACAGTCGTCGACGCGGACCCGCTCGCCGAAACCCCCTGGCTGGCAACGGAGTACGTCCTCGGCCCACCGCTCGACGACGCGGTCACCCTCTCCGGCCCGCTCCCCGAGCCGTCGGTCCGCGCCCTGGGAGCAGCACTTGCCGGAGCCCTTGCCCAGCTCCACGCCTCGGGCGTCGTCCACCGCGACCTCAAGCCCTCGAACGTCATGGTCACGGCGTACGGCCCGAAAATCATCGACTTCGGCATCGCGCGCGCGGCGGGCGACGACCGCCTCACTCGTACGGGAGCGGCGGCAGGCACCCCCGCCTTCATGTCGCCCGAGCAGGCAACCGGCCAGGAGCACACACCGGCGGGCGACGTCTTCGCTCTGGCAGGAGTCCTCACCTACGCGGCAACGGGCCACGGCCCCTTCGGCTCGGGCCAGCCGGCGGACCTGCTGTACCGCGTCCGGTACGCAGACCCGGACCTCACGGGCGTACCTGAGTCGCTGCTCCCCATCCTCACGCGCTGCCTCACCAAAGACCCCGCCCAACGCCCCACCACGCTGGAACTCTCCACCCAACTCCACAACGGCCAGGGCGAATTCGCCGACCACCTGCCCGACACCCTCCTCGCAGAAATCGCCCGCCGCGCAGCAGAGGTCTGGCTGCACCAGCCCCACCGCCTCCCCACCCCCGCCGACCACGCCCTCAGCCCCACCGTCCCCGCCCACCGCCCCCTCTCCCGCCGCAAACTCCTCACCGTCGGTGGTGGGTCGGTCCTCGGCACGGCCACCGCAGCCTTCGGCGCCTGGACCTGGCTCAAGAGCGACGGCCCGGACACAAGCCCCACAGCCTCGGACACCCCGTCCAGCACGCCGCCCCCGCAGGCCAAGGACCCACGCGAGGCCTGGCGCCGGACGATCAAGAGCGAGGTGACGAGGATCCCGCCGATGGCAGTGGGCGACAGCGTCGTACTGCCCACCGACGAGGGACTCCTGAGCCTGGATGCCACGAGCGGAAAGCAGCGCTGGCTCAACAAGGACCTCAAGCAGGCCTGGCAGCTGCACTCGGATGGAGCCCGGATCTACGCGCTGCTCCCCGGCGGTTCGCACGGCCACCAGCTGTCCCCGCACACCGTGAACCTCACCGATGGCCGCACAACGCCGCTCACCGCGTTCGGGAAGTTCGACAAGCCCGTCCAGCAGGCCCACCTGCTGGACGTCGCCAACGGCACGCTCTACCTCGCCGCCAGGAAGGGAGCGTCCGGCGACCCCGGCCCGGTGCAGGAGAAGAGCTGGCACGTGATGGCCGTGAGCCTGAGTACGGGCAAGGAGCTGTGGAGCACGCCCCTGCGTTCGTACCGGATCGGCGTGCTCGAGGAGACCATCGTCTCGGCCCGCAGCGGCAGCCGGCTCGTACTGTGCCGGAAGGCCGCCACCGGTAACGCCCTCGAAGTCAGCGCCAGGGATGTCCGTACGGGTGCGGAGCTGTGGAAGGCGACCGTGGCCAGGGGCGAGACCGACACGAGTGTCCTCCTCCCGGGCGAGCTCGCGGTGGACGGTCGGCACGTCTACTTCGGGGCCGACGAGGCCCTGGCTCTGCGTCTCTCCGACGGTTCCGTCGCCTGGCGGTTCGGCGAGGGGCGCGACAGCATCGCCGCCGCGGACGCCCGTTCGTACGGCACACCGGCGGTGAAGGACGGCGTGGTGTACGTGACGGAGTACCAGGGCGGGCTCGTGGGTCTGGCCGCGGCCGACGGAAATCTGCGCTGGGAGGAGCAGCCGCGGAATCAGTTCCCCGCGCTCCGCATCCCGCCCGTCATCCATGGCGGCCACGTCTTCAGCTCGGACGGCACGCAGCTGGGCGCTGTCAATGTCGCTTCGTACAAGAAGGACTGGACCTTCAGCCCCAGTCCCTCGACCTTCGTCCTCCACGAACGCGCCGCGCGGCTCGTCGGGGTGGGCGACGATCTGGTCGTGGCCATCCGGCTGGACCAGAACTGACCGACCCGGAAAGGCAACACCGATGAACCCCCTCGGCCCCGGCGACCCCCTTCGCCTCGGCCCGTACCGTCTTGTCGGCGTACTCGGCGCGGGCGGCATGGGCCAGGTGTACTTCGGCCACGACAGTCAGGGCAGGGCCGCGGCCATCAAGGTCCTGCTGCCTCAACTCGCCCATGACCAGCATCTGGTGCAGCGCTTCCTGCGCGAGGCCGAAGCCGCCCGGACGGTGACGAGCAAGGGCGTGGCGCGTGTCCTCGCGGCCCAGACCGAGGGCGGCCGTCCCTGGATCGCATCGGAGTTCCTGGCGGGACCCACCCTGGACCAGGCCGTGCAGGCGTACGGCCCCCTCGCCGAACCGGCTCTCCGCGCGCTCGCCGCCTCGCTCGCCGGCACGCTCCAGGACATCCACGCCACCGGGCTGATCCACCGCGACCTCAAGCCGTCGAACATCGTGCTGACCTCGCGGGGCCCTCGCATCATCGACTTCGGCATCGCACGGCCCGAGCACGGACTCACTCTGACGACCACGGGCCAGACCCCGGTGACACCGGGCTACGGCGCCCCCGAGCAAGTGCTGGGACAGCGCGTCGGAACGGCGGCGGACGTCTTCTCTCTGGGAGCGGTGCTGGTGTACGCGGCGAGCGGGCGCCAGGCGTACGAAGGCGCGCATGTGGCCGCGGTGCAGTATGAAGTCGTGCACGGGCAGCCGTCCCTCGGCCACATTCCGGAGCACTTGCGCGTACTGATCGGGCCGTGCCTTGCGAAGGATCCGGCCTACCGTCCCCTCCCCCCGCAGATCCGTACGGCCTTCGCACCACCGCGAGGCACGGATCGGATCTGGCGGCAGGGGCCCATGGCCGCCGACATTCAGCACCGCGAGGCGAACGCGAAAGCGCAGGCCACCCTCCCCGGGACGGTCGTACCGGCCGCGCCGAGCCGTCGGCGGCTGCTGGCAGGCCTGGCGACGGGGGCGGCAGTGCTGGCGGTCGGCGGCGGAACCACCGCCTGGCTGATGGGGAGCGGCAAGGAGGACGACGGGGCGGACAAGAACGCCTCGAAAACCAGTACGGAGCCGGTGGTGCTGTGGGGACCACTGGAGGTCGCGGACGTGTTGAGCCCGCCGCCGTTGCCGGTGGGAGGCGTCGTGGTCGTCGGCATGCCGGACAAGGGCATCGCTGCGTACGACGCCGGGAGCGGAGAGCAGAAGTGGGCGAAGCCCGATTTCCAAGCGCAGAAGGGCTTCCTCGCCCTGCCCGGCGGGCTGGTCCTTGCGAACGACGGCGAAGCATTTGGTCTCGACCCATCCACTGGAACGGAGAAATGGTCGGATTACGCGGGGTGGGACACGCTGCTCGCGATGGACGATGAATCCCTGTACGTCCACTACGGCGAAGAGATCCGCTGCTACAACCTGGCAACACGCGAACAGCGGTGGATCGTCCCCTCACCGGTCCGCGCCAACATCGACGCCATAGCCCAGGGCGCCGTTGCCGGGAACCGGCTTGCCCTCTACAGCGCGACGGGTGATGCGGCCGTTCTCGACAGTCGTACGGGCAAGAAGGTGTGGGCCCGCAATGACCTGGCTCTCTTGCCCACGACACCGGCGATACACAAGGACTTGGTTCTGCTGGGCAACGACACATTGAAGGCGGTGAGGCTGAGCGACGGCAAGGAGGTGTGGTCCATTTCCATGCAGGGACTCCTCAACAAGAACCGCTGGAGCCCGGCGACCGTCTCCGGAGCCTTTGTCTACGCGATCGACGGCAACGTCCTCCACTGCCGGCGCGTGAGCGATGGCGCGAAGGTCTGGACGCACGAACTGAACTTCCGCACATCGTCCGAGAATAGTCCGCTGGTCCACGGCCGATTCGTCTATGCGCGTGCCCTCGAGGACCCGGCCCTGGGGGTCGCAGCAGTCCGCAAGGACACCGGTGAGCGCGCATGGTTCCACCCGCAGGACTGGGCAATCGACTCGATGGCAGCGGAAGGCAACCGTCTGTTCCTCCTCACCCACGAAGCGCTGACCGTCCTGTCCGTCCCGGCATGAGTACTGCTCCCGCGCCCGCCCTGACCTTCAGGATCGCGACGGTCGGCCGACCACTCTCCGGGCAGGCTCCGACCACTCTTCGGGCAGGCTCCGCGACTTGAGTAGGCTCCTGTCATTCGAGACGGCGCCGGGGGATTCGCAGATGGAACGAGCACAGACGGAACGACCACGCGTGGACACTCCGCGCCAGATCGGCCCGTACTACCTGATCACCCGTCTCGATCCGACCGGCCCCGGCTTCCCGCCCGTACCCGAGCGCCGGTTCGTCGCGCGCAGCGCGGACGGCGAACGCACAATGTTGGTCAGGGCCCCGCTCGAAGGCACCGACCCGGGCCGCTTCCTCGTCGAGGCCGACGCCGCCCGCCGTCTGCTGGGCCCCTGGGTCTCCCCCGTCTCCGAAGCCTCACCCCCGTCCACCGCCCCCTGGTACGCCTCCCCCTACCTCCCCGCGCTACCGCTCCCCGTAGCCCTGGCCGTCCACGGCGGCCCGCTGCCCGAGCGCACGGTACGTGCTCTGGGCGCGGCGCTGTCCGAGACGCTTGCGGGCGCACACGCCACGGGCATCACGCATGCGGGCCTATCGCCCGCGGCCGTACTCCTGGCCGGCGACGGCCCGCGCCTGACGTGCTTCGGCGCGGTACGCGCGGCGGCCCCGGACGGCGAACAGCGCACCGGCCTCCCGGGCCTGGAGCCAGGCAGCCTGGCCCCGGAACAAGCATCGGGCGGCCGCCCACGCCCGCCGGGCGACATCTACGCACTGGGCGCGGTCCTCGCGTACGCGGCGACGGGCCACACGGTCCCGGAACGCTCCGAACTACCGGAGGCGCTACGGGGGTTGATCTCGGCCTGCCTGACCAGGGACCCGGCGGACCGCCCCACGGCACCCGAGGTCCTGCACGCCCTCCCGCCGTCGTCGCCCGCCCCCACCGCGACGGTGCTGGACTCCACGGCGTCACTGCTCACCCCCGGCTGGCTGCCGGGCCGGGTGGTGGCGGCGGTTGCCCGTCAGTCGGCTGAAGTACTCGCCGCGGAGCTCCGCGTCCCTCTCTCCCCCAGGATCTGACCGGTGCTTTCGCCTCTGACGTACGACGACCCTGTCCAGCTGGGCGCATACCGCCTGACCGCGCGCCTGGGCAGCGGCGGCATGGGCACGGTGTATCTGGCCCGTTCCGCCGGCGGCCGTACGGTCGCGCTGAAAACGATGCACGCGGGCATCGCCGCAGACGCCGACTTCCGTACGCGCTTCCGCCTGGAGACGGACGCGGCCCGCATCATCGGCGGCCACCACGGTGCGACCGTCGTCGACGCGGACCCGCTCGCCGAAACCCCGTGGCTGGCAACGGAGTACGTCCTCGGCCCACCGCTCGACGACGCGGTCACCCTCTCCGGCCCGCTCCCCGAGCCGTCGGTCCGCGCCCTGGGAGCAGCACTTGCCGGAGCCCTTGCCCAGCTCCACGCCTCGGGCGTCGTCCACCGCGACCTCAAGCCCTCGAACGTCATGGTCACGGCGTACGGCCCGAAAATCATCGACTTCGGCATCGCGCGCGCGGCGGGCGACGACCGCCTCACTCGTACGGGAGCGGCTGCAGGCACCCCCGCCTTCATGTCCCCGGAACAGGCAACCGGCCAGGAGCACACACCGGCGGGCGACGTCTTCGCACTGGCAGGAGTCCTCACCTACGCGGCAACGGGCCACGGCCCCTTCGGCTCGGGCCAGCCGGCGGACCTGCTGTACCGCGTCCGCTACGCGGACCCGGACCTGACTGGCGTCCCCGAGTCCCTGATCCCGATCCTTGCCCGCTGCCTCTCCAAGGACCCAGCCCAGCGCCCGTCCACCACGGAGCTTGCCACCCAACTCCACGATGGTCAGGGCCAGTTCGCTGATCATCTTCCTGACTCGGTCCTCGGCGAAGTCACCCGCCGGGCAACGGAGGTCTGGCAGTACCAGCCGTACCGCCGGCCGGCGCCCTCCGACCACGCCATCGCCGAAACCCTCCCGGCCACCAGGGGAACCGGGAAGAGCCGCCGCAAACTCCTTGCCATCGGCGGGAGTTCGCTGCTCGGTGTGGCCGGCGCGGGCATCGGAACATGGGCGTGGCTCGACGGCCGTAGCGCGAACAATCCGAGGGCCGCCGGTTCCACGAAGGCCCCCACCCCCCTGTGGCGGCGAAGCGTCGCAACAGGGGAACCAGCCAAAATGGGGCGCCCACTGCTGGTCGGCGACAAGGCAATCGTGGCCCTCGCAAACGTCATGACCGCCATCGACGTGTCGACCGGCCGGAACCTCTGGTCCAACGACGAGGTGCTGAGTCCTTGGGACGTGGCCACCGACGGGGAGAGTCTTTATGCGGTGGAGTACTCCCTCAATCCGAAGGAGGGACTACGCATCGCGCAGATCGATCTGGATGACGGAAAACTCATGGACCCGGAAGTCCACGAGCGGGCCTACAACGGAAAACTGCTGGGCAATCAGCTTCTTTCCGTCGCCGACGGTTTCGCATGGGTGCTCACGGCGCCGGTACGCGAGACAGATACCGAGGAGTCGAGTGGCATCGGCCCCGAACGAGGCTGGCTGATTGCCTCGTTCTCCCTCTCGAACGGCAAGAAGCGCACAGAGTTGATCCTTAAAGAGTCCGTATCCGGTGATGTCCCGTGGGTGACAGAGGCTCGCGTGACCGGCTCGCACCTGGTCCTGCAGTTCCGTACGGACTCCGGCGGGGTCAATGTGCTCGTCTGCGACGTGCGCACGGGAGCAGCCGTCTGGCGGAGGTCTCTCCGCCTCGACGCCGACGAGACCCCGAGGAGCCCGATGGCCCTGGGCGACGGGCACCTCTACGTCGCTTCGGATGCGCTGCAGGCGCTGCGACTTGCCGACGGCAAGGAAGTCTGGAAGTACCAGGGCACGAACGTCACCTCGTACGGCGCTCCCACGGTGAAGGACGGAGTGGTCTACGCGGTGGAACGTGCGGGAGCGCGGGCGCTCGTGGCCGTCAGCGCCGATACCGGCAAACTCCTGTGGCGGGAGAAGAATCCCGTCCAGTCGGGGGGCGAGCTGAAAGTGGCGCCCACGGTGGGAGATCGGTACGTCTACAAGCACAGTGCGGCGGGACTCCGCGCAATCGATCTCCGGACACACGAGACCGTCTGGCTCCACAAGGAGAGTCTCGACCGGTTCGCCGCGTTGACCTCAGCCAGGCGGCTCATCGGCCTCGGGGAAGGGACCATCACCGCACTCCCCCTGGCCGACGCCCCCTAGCCTTCACGTACTCATCGTCACCACGAAAGGTCGACCCACGCCATGCTCCCTCTGTCATTCGGCGACCCGATCCGGCTGGGGCCCTACCGCCTCGCGGGAGTACTGGGAGAGGGCGGAATGGGCAAGGTGTACTTCGGCCACGACAACTCCGGCCGGACCGCGGCCGTCAAGGTGCTTCGCCCGGAACTCTGGAACGACCAGCACCTCACTCAGCGTTTCGTTCGGGAGGCGCAGACCGCGAAGGCGGTCACCAGCAAGGGCATCGCACGTGTCCTGGGTGCGCAAACGGAGGGCGGACGCCCTTGGATCGCCACGGAGTACCTGGCCGGACCGACGCTGGACCAGGCGGTAGCGGCCCACGGGCCCCTGGACGACAACGGCGCACGGGCGCTGGCCTGCGCCCTCGCGTCGACGCTCAAGGACATTCATGCCGCGGGCCTGGTGCACCGCGATCTCAAGCCGGCCAACATCGTCCTCACTTCCTCGGGCCCGCGCATCATCGACTTCGGCATCGCCCGGCCCACGCACGGCCTCACCCTCACCACCACGGGCCAGGCACCGGCCACCCCCGGATACGGCGCACCCGAGCAGATCCTGGGTCAGCGCGTCGGCCCGTCCGCCGATGTGTTCTCCCTCGGAGCCGTTCTGGTGTACGCGGCAGGCGGCAAGCCGGCCTACGACGGCCCGCATGTCGCGGCAGTCCAGTACGAAGTGGTGCATGGAAGCCCGGACCTCGGTGCCGTACCGCCGTCGCTCCAGCCCCTCATCACTCCGTGTCTGGCCAAGGACCCCGCGCATCGTCCCCAACCCTCTGCGCTTGTCGACGCGTTCGTGGCCCCTCGGGGTGCTCACCGCACCTGGAAACAGGGTGCGCTCGGCACCCAGATCAGGGAGCACGAGACCCGGACAGAACAGTTCAGCACACTGACCGGCTCTGCCGTCGACCACGGGAGCCCCTCACGGCGGCGCTTCCTGAGCTCCCTCGCGGTCGGCGGTGCGGTTCTGGCCGTGGGCGGCGGCGGGGCCTGGTGGCTGACCAGAGGCCCTGATCTGCCGACAGCAGGCGATGCCCCGTCTGCCAAACTGCTGACCGCCGCCGACTACGAGCAAGGCACGCCCCCGAAACCCCTGTGGGGCCCGCTGAAGGTCGCCGCCCCGGACGCGTCCAGCCTGCTGGCAATGCGGGATGTCGTCATGTTCGCCCACCCATCAGGGGGACTTGCCGCTCACCTGGTGATCAACGGCAAGCGGAAGTGGCACCTGCCGGAGGTGTCTCCGTCCGCCGGCTTCCTGCAACTGACGGACGACGTCTTCCTCGCAGCCGACGCGGACGGCACGGTGCTGGCCTTCGACGCGTCCACGAGCGAGCGACGGTGGAGCGCTGCGGCCAACGCGGAGAAGCTCCTGACGGTCGCGCCCAAGGACTCCACCGTGTACGCGGTGACCAAGGACAACCAACTGACCGCGATCAACACAGCCGACCACAAGGTTCGCTGGACGGTATCCAGCGAGTCCACCATCGATCCTGAAACCATGGCCGCGGCGGAAGCAGGGCGGCTGGTCGTGTGCACCGCGGACGGAACCTACATTGCCGTCGATTCCAAGAAGGGGGACGAGGCATGGCGCGTGAAGGGACAGACCACGACGGCCCTGACGCCCGCCATCGAAAAAGGAGTCGTCTACATCGGCGGAAAGAAGCTCACCGCCCTGCAGCTGGCGTCCGGTGAGGAGATCTGGTCCACGGCGTCCGACTCGTTCGACCCCGCTGAGGGCTGGGGCTCCCCCGCAATCGACGGCAACTACATCGCCGCCCTCGACAGCGGACTCTTGCGCCGCGTGTTGAAGGAGTCCGGCACCCTGAGCGACATCTCGTGGCCGGACAGCAGCACCCCCTCCCGCCTGCCCCCGGTCGTCGAGAGCAACACCCTCTGGATCACCGAAGGCGGTACGTCGTCCGGTGTCTCGGCATTCACCGATTCCCTGTCCGAGGAGGCGGATCTCAAGGTTCTGTGGACGTACGAACCGGATTCGGAAGGGCCCTGGCACATGGCCGCCGCGGGCAACCGCGTTTTCCTTCTGAACAAGGGCACCTTGGTCGCGATGCCGGTCTTCTGACGGTCGCGGACGTTCAGCATGAGTCCGACGTTGGTCAGCGCGGCGTCGGCCGGCTCAGCTTCCCGAGGCGTAGCCGACGAACTCGGCCCAGGTGGCGAGCCCGAACGCGAGCTGGGGGCCTTGGGTGTTCTTGGAGTCGCGGACGTGGACGGTGCCGGGGGCGGCCGCGACCTCGACGCAGTCGGGCCCCTCGGCCGTGCTGTAGCTGCTCTTGAACCACTCCAGCTCGGAGCCGCTCCCGGCAGAGGGTGTGATGGTCATGTGTCTCCCAGCACTATCTCGATGACGGCCAGTGACTCTCGTGGGCTGAGAGCTTGGGCCCGGATGATCCCATACCTCATCTCAAGGATCTGGATCTCCTTGGGATCGGAGATCAGACGGCTGATGAGCTGTACTTCGTTGTGCCCCACCGTGGTGCCATCCTTGAGCCGCAGCAGCCGAAACGAACCGTCGACACCGGCGTTGTCCTCACGGTCCAATGGCAGCACCTGGATGTCCCCGTTCCGCAACTGGCCGACCTCCAATAGACGTTCGAGCTGCCGCCGCATCACCATTCTGCCTCCGAGGGGGCGGCGTAGTGTCGCCTCGTCCTGTACGAAGCTGCAAACGGGCGCAGGTACCTGCTCGAAGATCTTCTGTCGGGACATGCGAGCGGCCACCCGCTGCTCCAGTGCCTCCTCGGTGAATGGAGGCCGCTTGGTCCCGAACAGCGCCCGCGCGTACTCCTCTGTCTGCAACAGCCCATGCATCACATAATTGGCGAACGCTCCCAGCTCGACCGCCTCGGCCTCGACCTTCGCCAGGTCACGGACCTTCTTCGGGTACCTGGCCTCCTCCACGTCCTTCCTCATCGCACGGATCTTGCCGCCAGCGCCCAGGACCTCGTCCGCCTTGTCCAGGAACTCCGGCTTGGGGATGCGCCGCCCTCGCTCCACGGACGAGACCTGTTCCTCGCCGTATCCGATCGCCGCGCCCAACTCGCCCTGCCGCAGACCGGCCGCTTCGCGCCACAATTTGATCTGTCGGCATACCGTCTTCATCACCGCGCCGGAGTCGTCGTCTTCCACGCCGCTGCCCAGATACATGCGGACCACCACCTCTGCTCGCGTTACGGGGTACGGGCCGGACAAGACCGCACCGCGCCCGGACAGTGACGCTCCGTACTGACGCCGTCGCTGTTCAGCGTAGGTGTGCTTGGCCACGCTGAGTGACGTGAACCAAAATCACCCAATCCGCAACCACCGTCCGCCACTTCACGGTCCTGCTGTCCTCGACCCGCAGAGGCGCTCGCCTCGCCCAACGTCTGACGGTGCAGCAACTGAGCGACTGGGGGCGGCCATTCGACGCGGCCGAGCAGATCGTCGGTGAGCTCGCAGCGAACGCCGCCCTGCATGGCCGCGTATCCGGTCGGGACTTCCGCCTCACCCTTACCCTCAGCGACTCCGAGACGGTACGTCTCGAGGTCACCGACGCCCGTGCGGACAGACTGCCCCGGACGCCCGAACCCTCGGAGCCCGAGGCCGAGTCGGGGCGCGGACTGTTGCTCGTCGAGGCGCTGGCCGACCGCTGGGGAATTGTCCTGGGCCGTGCGCCCTGCAAGACGGCCTGGGCGGAAATCGACCTGTCCACGCCGCTCTGACCGCATCGAGGTACCGCGACCCGGTGCACGACTGCCCGGCAGGGCTCGACGTCAAGGAGTAAAGAACCCAGGCAGAGAACCCTTCCAACCCACCCCCAGCCCCCCGTCACTCACACGAGTGATCCACCCCAACCTGGCTGGCACATATGCCGGTTGGCAGTGCAGGCTCGGCCTTGACAACCACAGACATGCGACGGCCCCCGGCCGGGACGGCAATCCCGATCGAGGGCCTGACCACCGAGGAAGTGGACGCTTCCCAGATGGCTGAACCGCAGCTTAACGCGCCCCCGTGCGCGTCGCCTTCCGTTCCCACGTCCGGCATCCGGCACATCAACCACCGCCACGCGGACCGCTTCACCGTGGTCGGAAACCACCTCGCCCAGCACGGCGAACTCTCCCTTACGGCCATCGGCCTCGCCGTGCACATCCAGTCGCTACCTGCGGGCGCGAAGGTCTCCATCAAGGCCCTCGCGGAACGCTTCCCCGAGGGCGAGGTCCGCATCGCCGCCGCTCTCCGCGAGTTGGAGGCTCACGGCTACCTCGCCCGTACACGTGAGCGGCTGCCGTCAGGCCGAGTGATCACCCGTACGGTCTCCTACAACAACCCCGGCGCTGCGGAACCCAGTTCAGCCCCGCCACCACCAAAACGCCCGCAGTCCGCGCGCCCCGCGCCAGTCCTGTCACTACCCGCGCCAGCGACTTCGGCCGCCTTCGACCTCGCCGCGTCCCTACGGTGCGACGACCCGCGTCTGCTCCTCGCCGAACGCGACGTACGCCGCCTCGCCCCGGCTGTCGACGCCTGGCTGGAGCGCGACATCGCACCGGAGGCTGTACGCCGCACTCTGACCGCTGCGCTCCCCACAGGCCCGATCCAGAACCGGCGGCGCTGATCACCCACCGCCTCACCGCGATGCTTTCGCCCACCGCTCCCGGCGACGCCACAACAAGAGGGCCCGGACCTCCTCCAGAACTGCGACCGCTGCGACCGTGCCTTCCGCGCTCCAGAGCCGGGCCGGTGCGGGGACTGCAGCCCACCGGCACCGCTGGCGTTCTGAGTTACCTCAGGCTGCGGGCTTGGGCACCCCGCTCACCAGCTTGGTGTCGTTCTGGCAGCCCAGGTCGGCGGCGACCTTGCGCGCGGCGGCGTTGGCCACGGTGATCTGGTTGGCCCGGATGCCCTTCTTTGAGGCGTTGTTCCCGTCCGGTCCACGGAGCTGCGCAGCAATGACGATCTCGTGAGCGGGGGCCTTCATACGGCATTTGAAGAAGACGGACGCAAGGCTGTCGGACGATGATGCCAGCCCACCGATGGAGAAGTAGGTGACGGAATCCTCCAGCCGGGCATCCCGCTCCGGAACGCCCGTGACCTCACGGAAATCAATAATCAGATCCGTCTCTCCCCCCTCGGCGGGGAGGAGCCAGCAGAAGTGGCGGCTCTGCGCGCGTTCCTGCGCGCTCGACTGCGTTCGCGCAGCCTCACGGAGGGCAACGATAACCTTCTCCGGCTCCGAGAGACTACTGGTGAAGTTCCCTCCTCCACCGATGGCGTTGAGCGCGGCGGAAGCGGCATCATCTTTGGCGAAAGCGCCGCAGACCTCATCGGCCGGCTTGCCCTGATCCCTTTCCCCGCCACCGTCGTCGGAGGTACAGCCCGCCATCACCATGACGACGACGGCCGCGGGCACCATGAGCATTCTCAGCATGTTTCGCATGTAACCTCTTCGGCTCGTGCGGAACACACTACGTCGCGTGCTTCAGCGCTGGTTTCGACTGCAGTGCCCCATCGCCCTCACAAGCCAGCTGACGAGCAAGGGCGAGAGAAGTGGAGTGCAGCAGCGTCGCCTTAGCGTCACGCAGCTGTCCGTCCTCACCCTGCGGGTCGCGCCAGTTTTCAACCTCTCCGAGAATATGAGCCGGGGTATCCTCCGACCCCGATAGCTGAGCGCTCTTGCACGAGAACCACACGTAGGCCCGCTGAGTACCGATCGAGGCGCGCTCCCCCATCTCGTACGGTGTCAGCGACTTCGCGATCTCCCCGTCTCCCTTCGCCTGCTCGGCATCCGAGAGACTGAACGTGGTTCGTACATCTCCTGGCCCTTCACCAACGTTCTTCTCCGTCGAGATCGAACACAGGTCGTGATCAACTGGGGTCTTGGGCGGAGGGCCGAAGGGCGCCCACCCCGCGATCAACGCGTCGGCGGTAGCGCGCACGTTCTCGTCTCGTTTCACACAGAATGGCCGGGCCCCGGTGGGCCACCGTATGGGGAGTTGGCGTCGGGAGCGCTGCCCTGAGGCGGGCCGTAGGCCGGATAGGGAGGCTGCTGCTGATACAAATGCACTGGAGCCGGGGCCGGCGGGGGCGCGGTGTTGCGGCGGCGGCCGCGGAGGAGCGGGATGGCAACTGCTGCGCCGATGATGGTGGCCGCGCCGACGCCGATGGCGATCCAGAGGCCGGTGTTGCTGTCGTCCTTCGACGCGGGCGCTGTGGCAGTCGGCTTGTCGTCGTTCCCGGTGCTGCCCGTGGGCTTGGAGGCTTCTGGGGAGGGCGACTTGGGGGCGGCGGCCGCGAGGTCCGGGAGGGGGTACTCGTTGGCGGGGCCGGGGTCGCCGGGGGTCTTCAGCGCGATTCGCGGGCGTACGACGCCGTAGCCGATGTAGTCACTGCGCTTGGCGCCGTTGTCCGGCTTGCTTGCCGTGTTGAGCATGACCCGAAGGACTTGGTTGTTCGTCCAGTCCGGGTGCTTGGACCAGATGACGGCCGCGGATGCTGATGCCAATGCAGTCGCAGCACTCGTCCCGCTGCCCTCGCAAAGTTGCGTCCCGCCGGTGCAGGCATTGGTGATGTCCTCAGCGGGCGCAGAAAGATCCACCTGCGGGCCCCACTGCGACTTCGGCCATCGTGCGGCCTTCTTGTCCACACCGGCCACACCGACGACACCCGGCGTTGCCGCGGGGTACTCGAGTTCATTGCCCTTGTCACCGGTGTTGCCCACACCCGCGAAGATCAGTTTTCCCTTGTCGAGCGCGTACCTGACAGCTTTGGTGAGTTCGGGAGACCCACCTTCGTTGCTCGCAACGGAGATGTTGATGATCTTTGCATTCGAGTCTGCGGCAAAGCGGATGGCCTCGCTCATTCCCTCCGCGAAGCTCTTCCCACTCCCATCCTGCGCCCACCGCTCCTGCGCATAGGGAATTCGAACAGGAAGGATCTTCGCGCTGGGAGCAAGGCCGTACGAGCCCTGGGTTGGACCTCGGCTCCCAGTAGCTGCGATCAGCGCAGCCGTCCCGGTGCCATGGTTGTCGATGTCCACATTCTCATCGCCCCGAAAGGTCGAAAAGTCTTTCCCCTTCAGGACTTGCCCGCGGAGATCAGGCACGGTGTCGTCCACACCCGAATCCAGCACGGCGACGGTAATTCCGCTCCCCTTGCTGATCTTCCAGATCTCATCGGCTTTCATGGCGTCGAGGTGCCACTGCTGATCCCGCACAGTCTCGGCGTGAGCCGGAGTGGCTGCGATAGCCAGCAGGGCGAGCCCCGTTACCATCGACGCAACGGACTTGAAGCCGATGGCTCGCTCACTGCTGGTACGCATCTGTTCCTTATGCCAATCCGTGGGAGATCAGTCGATGATCGGGGGGACTACGCGGCGGCTCCCCTGCTGCCAGGTTTCTTCGTCCTCCGACAGGTAGTCCGGTCGCTCGCCGTCCTGCTCATCGCGGCGAGGATTGGCGTTGTTCGACCCCGGGGAGAACGCGCCCGGCCTGTCTCCCAGGCCCGCCGGAGCTGATAACAGACCAGGATCCTTCCACTCGGCGGCTTGTGCGGCTTCACAGCGCCCAAGGCACCATCAGGATGCGCTGGGCGAGGCTTCTGAGACCGGCGTGCTCGCGGACCAGAAATCCGAGCGTACATTCGGCGCTGGGAGTTCCTGTCCACTGTAGTCCGGGCCATTCGACTTGGAAGCAGGGTCCGATACCTCAGACTTCTCCACGCAAGGAGTGGTCACTTCGAAGTGGGCCTGCCCCTTCCAGCCGAACTTCACGCTGATCTGGAATCCGTCCGGAGTCATGTAATAGGCTGCCTGCTTGTCCTGGCTCGCCGCCCGGAACGTGAATCCCTCACTCTTCCAGTAGCGCTCAACCAAACCGAGGAAGCTACCTCTACGCTCGGCAGAGATAATCGTCATGACCGAGCGTATACGGTCTGTTGTGCAATCGCCCGGCATGGTTTCCTGATGGGTCCACTCCACAGACGGCTTGATCGCCACAAACGTGCCGTCGAGGATTGCATCTGCGTGCTCTGCAGCCTCTTGCATATTCATCTTCTGCGTATGCCCCTCGTTGCCTTGCTCTTGCTGCGAACCGCCAGCCGTGCCACAGCCAGCCAGGATCAACATCAGTCCCGCAACAACAGCAAATCGCGCCTTCATCGTCGCGCCTCCGGAATCATCTTGCCAGGCTGGTCCGCGACGATCGCGGCAATGTTGCCAGCTGAAATCTGATCCTTCTCGGGATTGAAGTAGTTCGAGTGTGCCTCGACACCCACTTTACTGTCCCAGACTTTCGGGAACTCCACATCAACCACCTCGGGGCCAGGCTCAGTCCGGAATCTATTGGCACCGAACGCCTCGCTCGCGGGATCTTTTCCGAAGTAGCCGTCGTCACCCCCGGGGTCGGCCACATCCGATGCTCCCCAGCCAAGCAGGCCGCCGGCTACCGCACCACCAACCACCCCTACCGGACCCAGAGACGAGCCGGCGACTGCCCCGGCCTCTGCGCCACCCAGGATCACGCCCGCCTCGGGCTTGGATGGGAGCTTGGTGACCGGGTCGTTGTCCGCAGCGCCGACGAAAACGTGCTGCTTGCCCACGCCCAGGTCCTCGGCCCGGTCCACGCCAACGCCCGGGCTGCCCACCAGAATGATGTCGTCTACACCGGGGATGCCCCCGGGTTGCTGGGTGGCCTGCCCGACTGTCAGTGAGCCGTACGAGTGGCCGATCGCAGTGATGTGAGGGTCGGCGTTGTCGTTCGTGGCCAGCAGCCCGCCCATGAAGCTGTTGTAGGCGGGGGCACCTCGCTTCGCGTCGCCGTCGCTCATGACATCGACATCCTGCGGAGCGTCGTAACCCAGCCAGACGATCGAGGCGCTGGACGGATCAAGTTTCCGGGCGCCGGAGGCGGTATCGAAGGCGCGCTTCATCGTTCCCGTCGCGAACTCACCGTTGAGTTTCGTGCCCAGTCCGGGGACGTACGCGGAGACGTTCTTGGAGGTATCGGGATTGCCATACGCGACGATCGCACGCCCGTTGCCCTGGTCGCCGATGCCCAGCAGAAGCATCGGGGGCGCGGAGGGGCCCGAAATCAGCTGTTGCTGGATGCCCTGCAGACCGGCCAGTTTAGTCTGGGACACCTCATCGCCCTGTTCACTGAGCTTGCCCATGAGCTGCGGCAGGTAGGCTCGATTGGCTTCGTCACGCGCCACGGCCGGGATGCCGTCCAAGTTGCCGACGGTGTCCGGGTAGACCGCCAGATAGGCAATCCGTTCGTCCTCGCTAAGCCCCTCCCACCAAGTCTTGCGCTCCGCCGCAGTCCCGCCCGTCGGAATGTCGTCCTTGAGGACATCGTCCGCCGCTCCATGGACGGCCTTCGCGTCACCGCTGACGTCGGCCCAGGTGTTCTCGGTGACCTCAAGGCCCTGTTCCGCCTTGAGTCTCCGCACAGCGGCGGCGTACTCGGCGTCTATTTCACTTGCCTCGCTGAGAGCGCTTGCAATCTCGTCGGCGATGCCCTGCGCCTTGGCTGCGTTCGGGTTGGGGTTCAGCATGGCTGTCGGGGTCTTGAAAAGGCTCCCGAACAGGCCGTCGGCGCCCTTGACGGTGTCGCCTTGAGGCTGCTGACCGCCGAACTCCTCCCCCGCCGCCGGGTAGCTCACCGCACCGTCGTCGTGCACGGTGAATTTGTAGTAATGAGCTTCGGCCAACGCCGTGAGGAGACGGCGTTGGGGGGCGGCCAGTTCTTGAGCCAGACCGCTGAGCGAAGCCTGGAGCAGTCCGCATTCAGTGTAGATGTACTGAAAGTTGCGGCTGAGACGACCCAGGCGATACGTGGCGAATGTGGCCGCCATGCCCTTCTGGGTGTCGGTCAGCTTGGCCACTACTTCGTTGTCGACTCTCTTGCGAGACGTGTACGCACGCTTACTGACATCGGCCCAGCCCTCGGCCGCCTCCACGAGCTCCGACAGATTCATATCCTTCAGCTCCTGCAAGGACACCATCGCTGTCACCGCCCGCCCTTGTCCTGGCCCTGGGGCACCGCTTGCACAAATCTCCCTGCCGTGTACTTCTCGAACTCACCTTGGTCCTTGGCCACCAGACGCAGTGGCGCCTCCAAGTTTCCGCACTCGTCCCGGACTGTCTTCAGCCGTTGTTGCCAGGAATAGAGGACAGCACTGAGCGCAGCGCTGGTCTCCAGGCCCTCGGTGCCGCAGGAGACTCCGCCGTGTGCCGTCTCAAGCTTGGTCATGCCGGAGGTGGTGTCCGCCTTCAACTCACCAACGACCGTTGCACCATGCGTCCACGGGCCCTCACTGTGCATGAGCCCTTGGCCACCCGCACCACCACCCCCGCCCCCGGCCGGGTCAGCCGCGGCAAGCGTCATCCCGCCATCCCCAGAGCCGGATCCCGCCGACTGGACCCCTGCTGCGTGCTGCCCTTCTAGCTCGACCAGATGCTGCAGGTTTGGCGGCTGCGTCTCGCTCGCCACGTCTCTCCCCCGTCTTGTCACGTTCATCCGACACCGCTTATCGCGTGTGAAGACGCTATCGGAGACGACACCACCATGCGCAAGTGCAATGGGGATTCCGTGAGCAATCGTCGCCGACGGCCATACCAGTCGACGCCCATAGTCACAAGGGCACAGAGGCTCAATGGAGACAGCTACGTCACCCTGGCTGACCAGGTCCGGGCGGACCCGGGTACGGGTGGTTCTGGCTGGCCGGCGGCGGACCGTAGGCCGGGTACTGCGGCTGCTGTTGATAAGCGCTGGGCGGGAAGGCCGGAGCCGGCGGGACTGTCGCGTTGCCTCGGCGGGACCGGATGAGCGGAAGGGCCACTGCGGCACCGAGGAGGACGGCCGCGCCGACGCCGATTGCGATCCAGAAGCCGGTGTTGCTGTCGTCCTGCGACGCGGGCGCTGCGGCGGCCGACTTTTCGTCGTTCTCGGTGCTGCCCGTGGGCTTGGAGGCTTCCGGGGAGGGCGACTTGGGGGCGGCGGCCGCGAGGTCCGGGAGGGGGTACTCGTTGGCGGGGCCGGGGTCGCCTGGGGTCTTCAGGGCGCGCAAGGGACGCACGGCGCCGTAGCCAATATGGTCGTTGCGCTTAACGCCGTCGGACGGAGCGCTGATGGTGTTGAGCATGACCCGCAGCACTTGGTTGTTGGTCCATTTGGGGTGCTTGGACCAGATCAGGGCTGCCGTCGCGGATGCGATCGCCGTCGCGTCACTGGAACCGCTCGTCGTGCACAGGCCCGTCTCTCCCCCGCAGGCATGGACCATCTCATCTCCAGGAGCGGCGATATCCACCTGGGGGCCGTACTGGGACTCGTCGGTCTTACGGAGATCCCTGCCAATTGCTCCTACGCCTACAACTCCTGGAGTGGCGGCGGGGTACATGAGTTCATTCGTCGAAGCACCATCGTTGCCCACAGCAGCGAAGATCAACGAACCCTTATCCAGAGCGTACTTCACCGCGTCTGCCAGTTGCTGCGATCCCGTAGACCTGCCCAGAGAGAGGTTGATGACTTTCGCACCCTCGTCAGCGGCGTATCGGATAGCCAGTGAGGCAGCTACGTTGAACCGTTTGTCACCCTGAGCTCGATTGAGTGCACCCGGCTTGGGCATCCGGACGGGGAGGATCTTCGTTCCGGGCGCAAGCCCGAACGCGCCGTCCCCTCCACCGCTTTCGCCTGTCCCGGCGATGAGTCCAGCCATGCCGGTGCCATGACCGTCGTAGTCGGTGTGTTCATTGCCGGCCTGGGCCTCGTCCAGGTCTTTCCCTTGCAGGACTCGGCCTTGAAGATCGGGGTTGGTTGTCTTGACTCCCGAGTCGATCACAGCGACGGTAACGCCCTTGCCCGTACTGATCTTCCAGATCTCCTCAGCACCCATGGCATCGAGGAACCACTGATCCGAGCGCACTGAGTCGGCGTGCGCCGGTGTGGCCGCAATGCCCACCAGCAGTAGTCCTAGCACCGCCGAGACAACGCTTCGACGGCGGCCACTTCGAATACTGCTGGTAGGCATCTGGTTCCCTTGACCTGTTTCTCTGCGGGGTCAGTCAATGACCGGAGGGACGATACGTCGGCTGCCTTGCTGCCACGTCTCTTCGTCCTCCGCGAGGTAATCCGGGCGCTCGCCGTTCTGCTCGTCACGGCGAGAGTTGGCGGCGCGCGCTCCTGGAGGGATCGCCCCGGCTCGGCCTGCCTGTCCAGGGTGTGCCCCACCGGTGGGGCTCGGGTTCCCGCCTCGAACCAGGCCCGACCCACCCGGAGTGAAGGGCCGAGCGCTGCTCTGTCCAGCCTGTCCAGGCCGGCCTCCGACAACGCCGCCCGCCTCGGACGCCAGGCGACGCCCACCGCTGATACCGCTCTGGCCGACGCCTCCCGTGGGACCGCCATGCATGCCGCCCATGCCCCGCCCCATCTGGCCGCGGGCGGTGGTGCCTTCACTGCCGATCACTGTGCCACGAGGGATCCCGCCAGTAGGGCGCCCCGTGTTCGGCGCGACAGGGCGGCCACCGACAATGCCGTTTTCACGCGGCATCCTCGAGGTGACTCCAGCCTGTCCGGGCGGCACAGCTCCTCGCATGCCGGGAACCGCCCTCCCCGGTGCATTGGCAACAGGCACGCCGGAGTTGCCGCCGAACGCAGGCGGTATCACTCCTAGCATGACTGGGCCCAAGCCATCGGGCCTGTTGACTGGCGGGACGGTACCGGTCGTTCCCGGGGGCGTGGTGTGCACAGGGGGCAGCGTGGCCACGCTGTCGATCTCCATGCCCACCGGGCGTTCCACCGTCTGAGCAGTGTCCGTGCCGAGGTCGGTCTCAGCCCTTGCCCGCGACGCAGTCTCGGGAGTAACCGTCCGCTCCTGAGTGGGCTCACTGTACGCGCGCTCTGCCGAGTACGAGCTGCTGTCGCCCCTCCGGTACGTCCCCTCTTCGCTGTTGAAGCCGTCTTTCCATCCCTCGGGCATGACCGCCCCCGGCGGGGGCGGGAAAACAGGACGCTCCAGATTGTCCATCTTTTCCTGAGAATCCACGTACGACTCCGCCAGCGCCCTCATCCGGTCCGCTGCGGCCACCTGGGCTGCCTCGGCAGCGGCCGCCTTCGCCTCCGGTGTGGCGTTTTCGTAGTCGTGGGGGAGCGTGGACACAGCCTTGCTCCTGATGGCCCCCGTGTCAGGGTCGTTGTGATACTTCCTGGCCACTGCAAGGTTTGCCGCCTCCTCCGGCAGCGTTCGGGGGATGGAGGACTTGGCGAGAGCGATCGCATCCGAGGCGCTTGAAAGCCACTTCGCAGCGCCCTCGCTGTAGTCACCCAACTTCAGCGTCGAACTGTGGAGGTCGGCACCCCACTCCCGGAAGGCGTTCGCGCCTTCGCCCTTCCACTCCACCCACTGCGGGCGGACCTTGAGGTCCTCGGCGATCTTGTGGATCTCCTCGGCCGCCTTGGCCAGTCTGTCAGCAGCGTCCTGCACGGAGCTTGCGTTCGCCGCGTCCAACCACGCGAGCATCGTCGCGTGGGACATACCCTCGAACGGAGTTCGTCCCCTGTTACCCATACGCCGTCTCACCTATTCCCCGTGATCCACAGCTGGCCCTCATCACTTGAGATCGTCACCAGCACCGGCAGTGCTGGCACCCGAATCCCCCGGCTGCGCGCTGCTGTGGCCCTTCTCCGCTGGCGATGAGGAGTGATGCCGCTTGTAGTCATCTGTCGTGTGCCTGCCGATGGCGGCCATACGCCGACGGATGTCCTCGTCGAGGTTCTCGTAACCGTTGTGGGAGGCCATGACCGCGATGCCCATGCCCTCGATGGAGTCCGACAGCAGCTTCGAGAGCTTCTCCAGCTCCTCGATGACCGTCGTGTACGAATCGAACAGTCCGTCCGCCTCGTGCCAGCCGCTTTCCCCGCCTCCGAGCTGGCCTCGCGCCATGGAACCCTGGCCCACCTTGTTCGGCCCGGCAGGCCCCTCTTTGAGGTCCTTCACCAGCTGGTCGACTCGGTCCCGGAAGTTCGTGAACGACGAAAGTTCGGTGACCATGTCGCTCACGGCGTCCTGGACGGCCTCAAATGGGTTGAAGAACCCAGACGACGTGCCCCCTGACCCGCCCTCGCTCGGCAGCAAAGCATCCTCCCCGTTTAACCCAAAGCTTCAGTGACCACTGTAGCGAGCACCAGTGACACCGCGCATCCCTACATTGCACCTGCACATGCAATGCGCGTCACACTGCTACGAGTTGGGGACGGCCACCGCCGCCTGAGGCCTGATCGGCAGCCTGTTGATCGGGCGGCCCGTTGCCGCCCGCACCGCCGAAGCCACCGCCGCCGGGGACGTCACCACCGGGGCCGCGCTCGCCGGCTTTGCTCCGAAGGGGGCCACCACGTCGCGTTCCTCGACCAGTTTCACGATGCGAATGTCCGGAGCGTCAAGAGATGTCGGGAGTGCGTAGCCCGTCAGGTCCGGGTGGCGGACCAGGCCGCGGGCCGTGCGGAGGTTTTCGGTGAGGGCCGTTCCCACGCCCTGGGTGACGCCGGCCTCGATGCGGGCGGTCAGTTGGGCCGGGTTCAGGACGCGGCCGACGTCCTGGGCCACCGCCATTTCGACCACGCGGATCGAACCCAACTCGATGTCTACGTCGACCACCGCACGGATCGCACAGAAGGCCAGGCCCACAAAGGCGTCGCCCTGGCCGGACTCGTCGAGGGGCTCCGTGGGGTGGGGGCGGCACTGGGCCGTGGCCCAGAGTTCCTTGCCGTCCATCGCCTCCGTGACCGTCGTCGACAGCACGCCGTCGTACGACGTGATCTTGCCGTCTGTGATCTGGAGGAGTTCGGTGGACATGCCGAACTTGTGGGCCAGGGGCTGGAGCAGTTGCGTACGGACCATCTTCGCGGCGCGTTCGACCGCGCCGCCCGAGACCCAGGTGTGGCGGCCGTGGGCCGCCGGGCCCGCCGGGGGCTGGTCGGTATCGACCGAGGCCACGTGGACCTCTTCGATGCCCAGCGTCTCCTGGACGATCTGCCGGGCCAGCGTCGAGAAGCCCTGGCCGGTCTCCACCGCCGCGCAGATCACCGTCGCGATGCCGTCGTGGACCTTGACCGTTGCCGTGGAGACTTCGTCGGCGCCTTCCGCCCCCAGCATGTGGACCATGCCCAGCGCATAGCCGACTCCGCGGCGGATGGCTCCGGGTTCGCCCGCGCCCTCCGGGCCGCCGGGGAGCAGCCAGTCGTTCTCGGGGCTGTCCTTGGGGAGGGACGGGAGCGGGAAGTCCCGGACCGAGCGGAGGAGTTCCGCGACAGGCGCGGGGCAGGTGACTGTCTGGCCCGTGGGGAGGATGTCACCGGTCGCCAGCACGTTGCGCAGCCGCAGTTCGGTGGGGTCCACGCCCAACTTCGCGGCCAGCTTGTCCATTTGGGCTTCGTACGCCGCGCACACCTGCATCGCTCCCTCGCCGCGCACATGGCCCGAGGGAGGGTTGTTCGTACGGACCGCCCAGCCCTCGATGAAGGCGTGCGGGACGACGTACGGGCCGCAGGCGAACGCGACCGCGGCCGCGAGTGACTCGGAGGACGCGTCGGCGTACGCGCCCGCGTCAAGCAGCAGTTGGGCCTCGACCTTGATCAGGTGGCCCTCGGTGTCCGCGTGGTGGCGGTAGCGCAGCAGCGTCGGATGGCGGTGGGCGTGGCCGAGGAAGGACTCCTCGCGGGTCGCAGTCAGCTTGACCGGGCAGCCGGTCTTCAACGCCAGCAGGCCGAGCGGGAGTTGGAAGCCGGGATCCTCGCGGTCGCCCGTCGCGCCCGGGACGCCCGTGACCACGACCTTCACCCGGTCCGGTTCCAGGCCGAAGCACGCGGCGGCCAGATCGCGGTCGGTGTGCGGGTCGGTGGAGGCGACGTACAGCTCCACGCCGCCGTCGGGGCGCGGGACGGCCAGGCCGGCCTCGGCTCCGATCGGGGCGGGGTCCTGGCGGCCGATGCGGTAGAGGCCCTCGACGATCACCTCGCCCGTCACATCGGGGTCGCCGTAGCGGAGGGGGATGTGGCGGATCAGATTGCCGTCGGGGTGCAGGGGCTCGGCGGCGAATGCCTTCTCGGGGTCGGTGACCGGGTCGAGTGCCTCGTACTCGACGGCGATGGCCGCCGCCGCGAGGCGGGCCGTGTCGGGGTGATCCGCGGCGACCGCCGCGATCGCCTCGCCGTGGTGGCGTACGAGCTCGGAGGCGAAGACGGGACGGTCGGCGATTCGCCTGCCGTACGAAGAATCGCCCGGAATGTCCTCATGGGTGACCACGGCTCGTACGCCGGGCATCTCCAGCGCCGCCGAGGTGTCGATCGAGCCGATACGCGCGTGCGGGTGCGGGGAACGCAGGATCGCCGCCCACAGCAGGCCCTCGGCCCACAGATCGGAGGCGTACGGAAATGTGCCCTCGGTCTTGGCGCGGGCGTCGGCCGGCGGGAGGGACGCGCCGAGGCCGTGGGCGGGAGGCTCCGTCTGGGGGCCGTCGACCGTCCTGGGCGTCGTCGTGGTGGCCGCGTCGTTGCTCACGCCATGCCTCCGTCGTGCGGGTGGAGCTGCACACTACCCGCGCCTGGGGGCGCCTGGTGCGGAATGCGCGCTTCCTCACTCGCTTCGGCGGCGGTCGCGGTACTCGCCGCGCGCTCGGCGACCACTTCGCGTACGGCGTCGAGGACGCCCCGGTAGCCGGAGCAGCGGCAGAGGTTGCCGCAGAGCGCCTGGCGGGTCTCGAGCTCGGTGGGGGCATGATTGCCCTCGAGCAGGTCGTGGACGGTCATGGCCATGCCGGGGATGCAGAAACCGCACTGCACCGCGCCGCAGCCCGCCAGGGCTCGCTGGACGTCCGAGGGTTCGCCGTCGGTGGCCAGGCCCTCGACCGTACGGACCTCGGAGCCGGCGGCGGTCGCCGCCGGGACCAGGCAGGAGGCGACGAGACGGCCGTCGACCTGGACGTTGCACGCGCCGCACTCGCCCTGCGAGCAGCCGTCCTTGGCGCCGGCGAGGCCGAGGCGCTCGCGCAGGACGTAGAGGAGGGACTCGCCGATCCAGGCGTCGGTGACGGGGCGGTCGGTGCCGTTGACGCGCAGGACGTAGGAGGTCGGCGGGTGTTCGTCGCTGCCCGTGGAGGAGGTGGGGGCGGCCGCCTCAGGAGTGTCGGCGGGCGCCTCGGCGGCCTCGTCGGGGCTCGCCGCCGCCTCGGCCTCGACCGCTTCCGGCGCCTGCTCCGGCTCCTGCACGGGCCCCGACTGCACGGGCTCCGGCTCCTCGGCCACCGCGGAGGGCTCCGGCGACGGCTCCGGAGCCGTCGCCCAGGGCGCGGCCGCTCCGCCCGGCAGCGTCGCCGGGGGCTCCTGCGCGGTCGCCCACGGGGCCGTCGCCCCGCCCGGCAGCGTCGCGGGCGGGGTCGTCGTACCCCAGTGGGACGCCAGCGAGGACGTCGTGAACTCGCCGGACTCGTCCGGCAGATCGCCGTCCGCCACCGGAATCGTCCACTGACCGGTCAACTCGGAGGCAGGCGTGGGCGTGACCGGCGCCCCGGCCGGCTCGGCGCCCGTGAAGGTCCACTGTCCCGTGGCGTGCGGGTCGACATGCCGCTCGGTGCCCGCGGGCTCCGGCCACTGCACCGCCGGCTCCCCCGTCGCCTGTTGCCCGGCCCAGCCGCCCGTCGCCGCCGGATCGGCCTCGGAGGCCGGAGTCAGGGGCGTGATCATCGGCGGTACGTAGCCGTGTCCGGGCGCTTCGAGCGGCGCCGCGTCCAGCGCGCCCTCGGACGGCAGCTGCAGAAAGGCGGTGGCCTCGGCGTCGTACTCACCGCCCTGAGGCGTGGGCTGCCAGCCCCCCTGCTCCGGCGGGCGTCCCTGCGGGTTCTCCTCATTGCTCACGACAGCGCCCTCCCCAGTGCACGTCGGGCCAGCGCGGCGACGGTGCGCCGCACATGCAGTACGGCGGGCGGCAGCACGGGCTGTTCCTCGCCCTGCGCGGCCGGGGCCGGATCCGGGATGCACGCCGCCGCGACGTACTCACCGAAGGCCGCCAGCGCCTCGCCCGCGAGGCCGCGCTCGCCGTCCCAGTCGATCAGTGACGCGATCCACCGCTCTGCCTCCAGCGGCCGCAGCGGCATCGGCGCGATCGCGCCCACCGCGCAGCGCACGCCGCGCCGCGCCGGGTCGAGGACGACGGCTACGGATGCGGTGGCGCGGCCGGGACCGGTGCGGCCGGTGGCCTTCACGAAGACCTGTGGGGCGTGCAGGAGGGGCACGCGTACGAAGCCGATGAGTTCGGCGGGGGCGAGCATCTCCCGGCCTGCCAGGAGGTGCGAGACGGGGATCTCGCGGCGTGCGCCGCCGGGTCCCGCGATCACCAGGTCCGCCTCCAGCGCGGCCAGCACGGGCAGGGTGTCGCCGGTCGGGGCGGCCGTGGCGATGTTGCCGCCGAGGGTGCCCGCGTTTCGGATCTGGGGCGGGCCGGCGGCGCGCGCGGACGCGGCCAGCGCGGGGATGAGGGCCGCGAAGTCGGGCCGTCCCATCCGGGCGTGGGTGAGTCCGGCGCCGAGCAGCGCGTGTCCGTCCTGGTAGCGCCAGCCCCGGATTTCGCTGATGCGGCCGAGGCCCACGAGGCCGGCGGGGCGGAGTTGGCCCTTGTTGACGGCGGCCATGAGGTCCGTGCCGCCCGCGACGGGCACGGCGGCGGGCATGGCGGTCAGCGCCGCCACGGCCTCGTCGAGCGAAGCCGGCAGCGTCACCGACTGCCCCGTCTGCGGTGCGTGCGTGGTCACCCAGCTGCCCCTTCCCGGTGTCCCGGCTGTCCCGCCTGTGTTGCCGTACCGTACGTGCTCACAGCCCGGACGTGGCAACTCTGGCACATCTTCCGAGCCGACCGGCGAGAGGGTCCGCGAAGGGCAGATCCGTACCGGATATACCGGCTCGCGTGGATGGTCCGGTTTGCAACATCCTCGCCGCCACATGCGGATTGCCACTTTTCGGCCATCCTTGTGCGACTTATTCCTTGCGGCTTTACACGGTCCCAGGGTCACGTGCGCGGGAGATGCGTCTTGAGCCGGGCTCACACGTTTGGGGGCGCCCCCTCGATCGGGCGTCCGATCACACCCGGTCGCTTCTGCCAGGGCAACGGGCCGCCGGGCGGCCGGTAGTCGACACCGAGCGCGTCAAGGCGCTTGTAGTGGGCGGTCATTCGCCGCTCGAAATCCGCGAAGTCGCGCTCGGCGGGGGCGGGCAGGGCGGACCAGGCGACCTCGGCGAAGGCGGCGAGCCGCGGGAAGACCTGGTAGTCGACGCGGGAACGGTCCTGCATCACCTCGGTCCAGACATTGGCCTGGGTGCCGAGGATGTGCGCGGCGGCCTCGGGCGAGAGGGCCGGGGGCACGGGCTCGAAGCGGTAGACGTCCTCGAGGGTGCGTACGTATCCGATGGGCATCGGCTCCTGGGCGCCGCCGTGCTGGCGGTGGTCCAAGTACACCTGCTGCTCGGGACACATGACGACGTCGTGGCCGGCCTCGGCGGCGGCGATGCCGCCGGCGTATCCACGCCAGGAGGAGACGGCCGCGCCGGGGGCCAGGCCCAATTCCGTCGTCTCGCCTCCGGGCGCTCGTACCCCCTGTCGACGTTCCTCGTCGAGCGGTCGCCCACGCGGCGTTAGCCGCAAGTCGAGCGCAGCCCTCGCTCCCTCCTCCTCGTCTCTTTCGACAGGGGCGCGCCCTTTGGCTCGACTCCCGCCCTCCAGGATCTCGTCCCAGCCGATGAGGCGGCGGCCGCGGTCGGCGAGCCAGGTGCCGAAGTGGCGGATGAACCAGGACTGGAGCTCGTCCTCGTCGGCCAGGCCGAGTTCCTTGATACGGGCCTGGGCGGCCGGGGACGCCTTCCACTGGTCCTTGAGGCACTCGTCGCCGCCGACGTGGATGAACGGTGAGACGGCGGCGGGGAAAAGGCCGAGGAGCTCCTCGAAGACGCCCTCGTAGAAGCGGAGGGTGTTGTCAGTGGGGGCGAGTACGTTCGGGTTGATGCCCCAGTTGTCCCAGACGGAGAGGGTTGTTGTGTCGATGACGTCGGTGTTGCCCAGTTCCGGATACGCGGCGATGGCGGCCTGCGAGTGGCCGGGGATGTCGATCTCGGGGACGACGCTGATATGCCGCTCGGCGGCGTACGCGACGATCTCCCGGATGTCGTCCTGGCTGTAGTAGCCGCCGTGCGGGCTCTCGTCCCAGAGCTCGGAGGCGCGGTGGCCGTATTTGGTGCGTGCCCGCCACGCCCCGATGTCCGTGAGCTTGGGGTAGCGCTTGATCTCGATGCGCCAGCCCTGGTCGTCGGTGAGGTGGATGTGGAAGACGTTCAGCTTGTGGGCGGCGAGGAGGTCCAGATAGCGCAGGACGTCGTCCTTGGGCAGGAAGTGCCGTGAGACGTCGAGCATCATGCCGCGCCAGGGGAAGCGGGGTGCGTCCTCGATGACCTGGTGCGGAATGCCCCGCCAGGCTTCCGGATCGACGCAGGCCCGGCGGTACGCATCGGGGCCGAGGAGCTGACGGAGCGTCTGTGCTCCCCAGAACACCCCGGCCGCGGTGCCGCCCACGATCTCGACACCGGATGCGACCGACAGCCGGTACGCCTCGGGCTCCAGGGACGGATCGATCCGCAGCGTGATGGTGTGCGCGGCTCCCGCCACCCCCGATGGGAGTTCGCGTCCCAGAGCGCCGCCGAGGGTCGTACGCAGCCAGCGGGCGACGCCCTCGGTGCCGGGCGCCGCCGCGAGTGCGGCACCGGTGCCGAGCACGAAGGGGGTGCGGTACGGGCCGTCGACGGCGCGCGGCGCGGGGATCAGATCCGCAGGGCTCGTTGCCGTAAGGGTCATGGCCATAAGGCTCATTGCGTCAGTCCTTCACCGCGCCGCCCAGGCCGGAGACCAGGCGTCGCTGTACGAGTACGAAGAAGACGAGCACTGGCACGGTCATCACGGTAGACGCCGCCATGATGCCGCCCCAGTCGTTCTCGTCCGGCTTGAAGAAGACCAGCAGCGCCATCGGCAGCGTCGACTGTGAGGTGTCGCTGATGATGAAGGACTTGGCGAACAGGAAGTCGTTCCACGTCGAGATGAACGAGAACACGCTCGTCGCCACGAGCCCCGGGAAGACCAGCGGGAACAGGATCTGCCACAGGAAGCGGGTCCGGCTCGCGCCGTCGATGCAGGCCGCCTCCTCCAGGGCTTCCGGGACCGCCTTCACAAAGCCACGCAGCATCCAGATCGCGAACGGCAACGAGAAGGCGATGTGCGGCAGGATCAGCGAGCCGAGCGTGTTCAGCTGGCCGAAGTCCCGCATCAGGAAGAACAGCGGGATGGTCAGCGCCTCGATCGGCACCATCTGGGCGACCAGGAACATGATCAGCAGGGTCGTCCTGAACTTGAAGCGGAACCGCGTCACCGCGGTCGCCGCCAGGAAGGCGATCAGCGCGGAAGCGATCACTACCGTGCCTGCCACGAACAGGCTGTTGAGGAAATACCGGCCGAATTCCTGCTGTTCGAAGACGCGGTGGAAGGAGTCGAGCGAGGGGGAAAGCGTCCAGGGGCGTGCCTCGGTGGACTGGATCTCGCCCGCCGGTTTGAACGCCGAGAGCACCATCCAGTACAGCGGGAAGGCCACGACGACCGCGATGACGAGCGCCGATGCCTCGGCGGCGAGCCGCCAGGGGCGGCGAATGCTGAGCAGGCTCACAGTTCTTCTCCCTGGCGTCGCAGCAGCCGCAGATACACGAGGGTGACCGCCAGCAGAATCAGCAGCATCACGACGCCGATGGCCGAGCCCAGGCTGTACTGGGAGGACGCGAAGGCCTTCTGATAGGCGTACACATTGAGCACGAGATTCTGGCCGGCGATACCGCCGCCGTTCGTCATCACGTAAATCTGGGTGAAGACCTTGAAGTCCCAGATGATCGACTGAATGGTCACGACGACGAGAATGGGGCGGAGCATCGGGGCGGTGACGGAGCGCCAGATCCGCCATTGGGACGCGCCGTCCAGTGAGGCCGCCTCCAGGACTTCCGAGGGGATCGCCTTGATGCCCGCGTAGACCGTCACCATCACGAACGGGAACGAGCACCAGACGACTTCGAGGAGTACGAGCGCGAAGGCGCTGGAGCGCCCGTACGTCCAGGAGAAGTCGCCGAGGCCGAGAAGACGGTTGACCGGTCCGTAGTCCGGGTCGAAGAGGAAGACCCAGACGGTGGAGCCGGTGATGGCGGGGGTCGCCCAGGCGCCGAGGGCGGCGAGCATGAGGGCGAGGCGCGGGAGGGCGCGTACGCGCGTCAGCAGGACGGCGAGGGCGCAGCCGGCGGTGAGGGTGGCGAGTACGCAGGCGGCGGCGAAGACGACGGTGGCCAGCAGGACCTGCCAGAACTGGCTGTCGGCGAGGAGCGTGCGGTAGTTGCCGAGGCCTTGGAAGGTGGTCGGCTTGCCGCCGCTGACCTGGGCCTGGGTGTACTCGAGGAAGGAGATCAGGCCGAGCTGGTAGATCGGGTAGACGAGGAGCCCACCGAGGACGAGGAGCGCGGGCGCGAGGTACAGCCACGGGGTCCAGGAGCCGTCGCGCCGCCGGCCGCGCCGCGCCGCGCGCCGGTCGCCGGGGGACGAACCCCCGGCCGCCTTCCGGGCGTTGGGCACGCGCGCGGGCCGCCCCTCGGACCGCCCGGCGGTGCCGACGACCGAGGAGCCACCGACCGACGCGCCCGGCCCGCCGGAGGCCGTAGCCGCCCCACGGGCAGCCGCCGGGAGACCCGCCGACGCGACCGCACCACCAGCAGACGCAGCAGTCCCACCGGACGGCACCGCCCCGACGACGGCCGACGCGACCACACCCTCGGCGGACGGCCCGGCGGCCTCAGCCGCCGAGAGACCGGCCGACGTGCCCATCCCACCGGCCGACGCAGAGGCCTCAGCCGCCGGGAGACCCGCCGACGCGACGGCACCACCGGCAGACGCAGCAGTCCCACCGGACGGCCCCGCCTCGGCACCGGCCGACGCAGAGGCCTCAGCCGACACGACGGCACCACCGGCAGACGCAGAGGCCTCAGCCGCCGAAGCGCCGGCCGGCGTGCCCGCATCGTCCGGCGCCCTTGTCCCCGGCGGCGGGACCGCGGTCTCGCGCGTGCCCGTGCTGTCCGGGGCGTTCGGCCCCGGCTCCGTACCGTTTGTCATCGCACTCAGCCCGCGGCTGCGAACGCCGTGTCCATCTTCTTCGCCGCGTCACCCGACGCCGCCGCCACGTCCTTCTTGCCGCTGACGATCTCCTGGAACATCGTCGGCAGCACCAGCGACGCGTCGATCTGGCCCCAGCCCGACGAGGCCGGCACGAACTTCGCGCCCGCGCCCAGCGTCCGTACGAACGGCTCGACGAACGGCTCCTTCTTCGCGACCTCCGCCCGTACATCCGTGTACGTCGGCAGGAACCCCATCGCGTCGAAGAGCTTGCGCTGTGTCTCCTTGCCGGTGAACTGCTTCATCAGGTCCACCGCCAGCGTGCGGTGCGAACTGCTCTTCAGTACGCCGATGTTGTTGCCGCCCGCGAAGGCCGGCGCGATCGAGCCCTCCTCCCTGCCCGGCAGCGGCACCACCGCGTACTTGCCCTTCACCGCGCCCGCCTCCACCGCCTGGTGGCTGAAGTCGCCGCCGATCGCCATCGCCGCCTTGCCGGAGGCGAAGGCGGTCACCGTCGCGTTGCCGCCCATCGACGCGCACTTCGCGGCCGGGCAGTTGTCGTCGCCGAAGAGCGAGGTGTACGCCGTGATGCCCTTCTGCGCGGCCGGGCTGTTGATGGCCGCCTTGTACGAACCGCCGCTCTCCTGCGCCAGTTCGCCGCCCTGCGCCCAGATGAAGGGCATCGCGCCATAGGTGTACGCGCCGCCGACCGCGAGCCCGTACAGCTCCGGCTTCGCCTTGTGGATCTTCTTGGCGGTGGCGATCAGCTCGTCCTGGGTCTTGGGGGCCGCGATCCTCAGCTCCTTGAAGACGTCGGTGCGGTAGTACAGCGCTCGTACGCCGACGAACAGCGGGGCACCGTAGATCTTGCCGTCGACCGTGACCGACTTCTTGGCCGTCGGGTCGGTGTCCTTGGCCTCGTCCCAGGCGGTGAACTCCTCACCGACGTCGGCGAGTCCGCCGTCCTTGACGTAGCCGGCGGTGTCGGTGTTGCCGTACTCGATCAGATCCGGCGCGCTCTTCGGGTCGTTGAAGGCGGCCTTGATCCGCTGGGCGCGGGTCTCGACCGGTATGTACTCGACCTCGACCTCGGCACCCTTGTGCGCCTTGCGGAACGCGGCGACGGCGGCGTCGACGACCTGCTCCTTGGGCTTGTTGTTGACCTCCTGGAAGAGCCAGATGCGCAGGGTGCCGCTCTTGTCGTCCTTCTTGGCGCTGTTGTCGGAGGTCTGGGGGGCGCAGGCGGTGGCGGTGAGGCCCGCCAGCACAAGTGCCACGGACGGGGCGGCAATTCGGGCGATGAGCTTCATGCGTGGTTCCCCTACGAGTAGGCGTTGCACTCTGCGCAACGAACGTTTCGTTCTGCACAACACGCAGGAGGCTAAGGGCGCGCCAACAACCGGACAAGAGGTCTCAACCACTCTGTGACCAGCAGACGCACCCCGTGCAACGGAAACGGCCCCCGGGGCGCGCACGAATGCGCGCCCCGGGGGCCGTCCCCGGCGGAAGGACTACTTCTTGTCCTTGCCGCCCTTGTCCTTGTCGCCGCCGGCGGACATGGACTCGTAGATCTCCTTGCACATCGGACAGACCGGATACTTCTTGGGGTCACGCCCCGGTACCCAGACCTTCCCGCACAGTGCCACCACGGGAGTGCCGTCGAGCGCACTCGCCATGATCTTGTCCTTCTGGACGTAATGGGCGAAGCGCTCGTGGTCGCCGTCGCCGTGCGACGTCTGTGGCGTCGGCTCTACGAGGGTCCCCGTGCCTGTCCCGCGCTCGGGCTCAAGAGTGCTCATAACTGCCAAGGGTACTGAAGGCCACGCCACTCAGTTCAGCGAAGGGTCGTCCGGGTACGTCGCGAACATGGCGAGCTCGTTGCGCTGCCGTCGCAGCACCGCCCGCCACAGGCTCTCCGGCCGCGGCGACGACACATCGCCCGGCTCCGACTCGACGACGTACCACGCGCCGTCGTTCAGCTCGTCCTCCAGTTGGCCGGGGCCCCATCCGGCGTACCCCGCGAAGATCCGCAGCGATCCGAGCGCCGCGCCGAGCAGCTCCGGCGGGGCCTCCAGGTCGACCAGACCGATCGCGCCGTACACCCGCCGCCAGCCGAGCGGCCCCTCGTCGCCCGGTATGACGGCGACGCCCAGCGCCGAGTCGAGGGAGACCGGCCCGCCCTGGAACACCACGCCCGGTTCGCCCGTGAGGGCGGCCCAGGACTCCAGGATGTCGCCGACGACCACCGGGGTGGGCCGGTTGAGGACCACGCCGAGCGAGCCCTCGTCGTCGTGGTCGAGCAGCAGAACCACCGCCCGGTCGAAGTTCGGGTCCGCAAGGGCGGGAGTGGCGACGAGCAGCCGCCCTGTGAGCGAGGACACCTCGGTCATGCGAGACATGATCCCGCATCTTCGCCCTCCGCGGGGAGCGGGCGGCTGAGTGTGAGCCAGCGCAGCTCAGGACGCGACAGAAGGGGGCGGCACGCGAACCCGGGGCGGTGACGCTCCGCAAGTAGTCGGCGACCCAGTGTGTTGTGCCCAATTCATTACGCCCGCGGAGCGTCCTTGGCCTTACGGGACAGGGGTAGACGCCCCTTACCCTTTTGACTGGCCCCCTGCCCGACCACTCCGGAACGCGAGATTCATGACCGGCACAGACGATGTACTGCTTGTCCACGGCGGAACCCCGCTGGAGGGTGAGATCCGCGTCCGCGGCGCGAAGAACCTCGTGCCCAAAGCGATGGTCGCCGCTCTTCTGGGCAGCGAGCCGAGCCGACTGCGCAACGTGCCCGACATCCGTGATGTGCGCGTCGTACGCGGACTGCTGCAGCTGCACGGAGTGACGGTCCGGCCCGGTGACGAGCCTGGTGAGCTGGTACTCGACCCGTCCCACGTCGAGAGCGCGAACGTCGCGGACATCGATGCGCACGCGGGCTCTTCGCGCATCCCGATCCTCTTCTGCGGCCCGCTGCTGCACCGGCTCGGCCACGCCTTCATTCCGGGTCTGGGCGGCTGCGACATCGGCGGTCGGCCCATCGACTTCCACTTCGAGGTGCTGCGCCAGTTCGGCGCGACGATCGAGAAGCGGGCGGACGGCCAGTATCTGGAGGCCCCGCAGCGGCTGCGCGGCTGCAAGATCCGGCTGCCGTACCCGTCGGTCGGCTCGACCGAGCAGGTGCTGCTGACGGCGGTGCTGGCGGAGGGCGTCACCGAGCTGTCCAACGCGGCGGTGGAGCCGGAGATCGAGGACCTCATCTGCGTACTGCAGAAGATGGGCGCGATCATCTCCATGGACACCGACCGGACGATCCGGATCACCGGTGTCGACAAGCTCGGCGGCTACACCCACCGGGCGATCCCGGACCGCCTGGAGGCGGCGTCCTGGGCGTCGGCGGCGCTGGCGACCGAGGGCAACATCTACGTGCGCGGCGCGCAGCAGCGCTCGATGATGACGTTCCTGAACACTTACCGGAAGGTGGGTGGCGCCTTCGAGATCGACGACGAGGGCATCCGCTTCTGGCACCCCGGCGGCGCGTTGAAGGCGATCGCGCTGGAGACGGACGTGCACCCCGGTTTCCAGACCGACTGGCAGCAGCCGCTGGTGGTGGCCCTGACCCAGGCGGCGGGCCTGTCCATCGTCCACGAGACGGTGTACGAGTCGCGGCTCGGCTTCACCTCCGCGCTCAACCAGATGGGTGCGCACATCCAGCTGTACCGCGAGTGCCTCGGCGGCTCGGACTGCCGCTTCGGCCAGCGCAACTTCCTGCACTCGGCGGTCGTGTCGGGCCCGACGAAGCTCCAGGGCGCGGACCTGGTCATCCCGGACCTGCGCGGCGGCTTCTCGTACCTGATCGCGGCGCTCGCGGCGCAGGGGACGTCCCGGGTCCACGGCATCGACCTGATCAACCGCGGCTACGAGAACTTCATGGAGAAGCTCGAGAAGCTGGGCGCGAAGGTGGAGCTGCCGGGCGGCAGGCTCGTCTGACCCCGGGGACTTCGCCCCCGGAGGCCCAGCCACACGCCAATGGGCGGCCACCCCCGGCAGGGGTGGCCGCCCATTGGCTTGCCCAGGCGGATTACTTGCCCTTGGCGGCTTCCTTGAGCTTGGAGCCCGCGGAGACCTTCACGCTGTAACCGGCCGGGATCTGGATCGGGTCGCCGGTCTGCGGGTTACGAGCGGTGCGAGCGGCACGGTGGGTGCGCTCGAAGGTCAGGAAGCCGGGGATCGTGACCTTCTCGTCGCCCTTGGCGACGACCTCGCCGACGGTCTCGGCGAGAGCGGCCAGCACGGCGTCGGCGTCCTTGCGGGTCACCTCGGCGCGGTCGGCCAGCGCGGCCACCAGCTCACTGCGGTTCATGTTGTTACTCCCGTGTTCTTCTTGCCTGTGAGGCGTGAGATCGAAGCCGATGCTGCCAGGGCCCTCGGACAGTCCCCGGACCCGGGTCTGCTGTCAGACCCTCGCGCCCGAATACGCATCCTGCCCCCACCAGCGGCGGGAAAGCCAATCCGGCACCCTCCGGAGTCACACGAAAAGCGCCACGGCCTCGTCGTGGTGACGTTCCGTCCACTCGGTGGAGACTCCTTGGAGCCGCGAGCCGCGGGGCTCATGGTCCGCCACCCTAGAGCGGCAGTCGCGGACCCGCGACTCGCGACGCGCCGGGCGTCACGCCGACGTGTGGCCCGTCACAGCCGCTCCGGCCGCCTTCGCGGCATTGCGGACGGCTCCCGCGACCGCTCCGGCGACCTTGTCGTTGAAGACGGACGGGATGATGTAGTTCGGGTTGAGTTCGTCCTCGGTGACGACGTCCGCAAGCGCGGCCGCCGCCGCGAGCATCATCTCCGTGCTGACCGTCCGGGACTGCGCGTCCAGCAGGCCGCGGAAGACGCCCGGGAAGACCAGCACATTGTTGATCTGGTTGGGGAAGTCGGAGCGGCCCGTGGCCACAACTGCCGCCGTCTGACGGGCGATTGCCGGGTCGACTTCCGGGTCGGGGTTCGCGAGCGCGAACACGATTGCGCCGTCGGCCATCGCCGCGACGTCCGCCGCCCCCAGCACGTTCGGGGCGGACACTCCGATGAAGACATCCGCGCCGACGACCGCTTCCTTGAGCGTGCCGGTGACGCCCTCGGGGTTGGTGTTGTCGGCGATCCAGCGCAGCGGCGACTCGGGCTCCGCGTCCACCAGGTCCTCGCGGCCCGCGTGCACCACGCCATGGATGTCGGCCACGACGGCGTGCTTGACACCCGCTGCGATCAGCAGTTTCAGGATGGCCGTACCGGCGGCGCCCGCGCCGGACATGACGACCCGTACGTCACCGATCGCCTTGCCGACCACGCGCAGCGCGTTGGTCAGCGAGGCGAGGACGACGATCGCGGTGCCGTGCTGGTCGTCGTGGAAGACCGGGATGTCCAGCGCCTCGCGCAGCCGCGCCTCGATCTCGAAGCAGCGGGGCGCCGAGATGTCCTCGAGGTTGATGCCCGCGAAGCCGGGGGCGATCGCCTTGACGATCGCGACGATCTCGTCGGTGTCCTGGGTGTCCAGGCACAGCGGCCAGGCGTCGATGCCGGCGAACCGCTTGAAGAGGGCTGCCTTGCCCTCCATCACCGGGAGCGCGGCCATGGGGCCGATGTTGCCGAGGCCGAGTACGGCGGAGCCGTCGGTCACCACCGCAACGGAGTTGCGCTTGATGGTGAGGCGGCGGGCGTCCTCGGGGTTCTCGGCGATGGCCATGCAGACCCGGGCCACACCCGGGGTGTAGATCATCGAGAGATCGTCACGGTTGCGGATGGGGTGCTTGGACTGCATCTCGATCTTGCCGCCGAGGTGCATCAGGAACGTACGGTCGGAGACCTTGCCGAGGACGACGCCCTCGATTTTGCGCAGTTCCTCGACGATCTCGTCGGCGTGCGTGGTGGAGGTCGCTGCGATCGTGACGTCGATCCGCAGCTTCTCGTGGCCGGAAGCGGTCACGTCCAGGCCGATCACAGAGCCGCCGGAGGACTCCACGGCCGTGGTGAGCTGAGAGACCGCGGTACCGCTCGCGGGGACCTCCAGCCGGACCGTCATCGAGTACGAGACGCTGGGCGCCGTTGCCATGACCGGGTTCCTCTGCTTTCGCTAGCTTCATTGCCATGCGGCCGCGGCTGGTGCCCGGCGACGCTTTCCGATGGTCGCACCTACCTGCGAGTAGCAGGTAATAGCGTTCGTTTTGTTTTCGGAAACCGTTTTCCACCATACGAGATGCTACCGTTCGGGCGGAAGCCTCCAACGAAACAGGTCCGCGTCACCTCGCGGTGACGCGGACCTGTCTGTCGTACGAATAGGTGGCACCGACCCGCCATGCTCGCCTCGCGGCAAGTGGTCGCTCGTAGCGACGAAGGTTGGGCCCGGGGGCTTGGATCGAGCCGGTGCCACAACCAGGCTAACACTGTGCTTTTCCCTGGGGACGCCCCCGGACCCTCAACCCCGGTAAGTGATTCCCGCATCGCGGGTTGACTCTCCATCAGTCCCGCAGCAGGTCCGGCACCCCGTTCGCGTCCGGCTCGTCGCGCCGGTCCGAGACCACCGTCAACTGCTGGGTCGCCCGGGTCAGCGCCACGTACAGAACCCGCAGCCCGGCCGGGGACTCGTCCGCGATCTCCGCGGGCGAGACGACGACCGTCGCGTCGTACTCCAGGCCCTTCGCCTCGAGCGAGCCGAGCGCGACCACACGTTCGCCGAGCCCGGCCAGCCAACGCGCCGCCTGCTCGCGCCGGTTCATCGCGACCACCACGCCGACCGTGCCGTCGACCCGGTCCAGCAGGCGCTGCGCCTGGGCCCGTACGGCCTGGGCCAGATTCCCGTCCCGTACGACCGCGAAGCTCGGCTGCACGCCCGTGGAGCGGACCGCGGACGGGGACTCCATGCCGGGCATGGCGAGCGCCAGCACCTTGGCCGCGAGCTCGGCGATCTCAGCCGGGTTGCGGTAGTTGACGGTGAGCTGGAAGCGGCGGCGCGGGCGGGAGCCGAGCGCCTCGTCGCGGGCCTCGGCCGCCTCGTCCGGGGACGACCAGGACGACTGCGCCGGGTCGCCGACGACCGTCCAGGTGGCGTGCCGGCCGCGGCGGCCGACCATCCGCCACTGCATGGGGGTCAGGTCCTGCGCCTCGTCCACGATGACATGCGCGTACTCGGTACGTTCCTGAGCCAGCCGCTCGGCCCGTTCGTACTGGGTCTCCTCGCGCTGCGGCATCAGCTCCTCCAGACCGGTGAGCTGGTCCAGCGGATCGAGTTCGCGCCTGCGTCTGGGGCGGGCCGGGGTGCCGAGCAGCGTCTGCAGCTCGTCGAGGAGCGCCACGTCGTGTACGGACAGGCCTTCGCGGCGCAGCGAGCGGGCGAGGCGGCGCACCTCGCCCGGGTTGAGGATCCGGCGAGCCCAGCGGCCGAGCAGCTTCTCGTCGGCCATCGCGGTGAGCACCCGGCGCGGGGTGAGCTCGGGCCACCAGGCGTCCAGGAAGCCGATGAAAGCGTCCTCGGTGGCCACGTCTTCGTCGAAGGAGGACCGCAGCTCGGCGGCGAGCTCCGGGTCGGTGTGACGGGTCGCGGCGCCCGACTTGGCGTACAGGGCGTCGAGCAGCAGCCTGCGGGCACGCGGGCGCAGCAGATTGACCGGGGCGGTGCCGCCCAGCACCGCCTGGCGGATGCGATGGAGCTCGTCGGCCTCCAGCTCGACGCGGCGCCCGAAGGCGACGACGCGCAGCCGGTCCGGGCCGTCCCCCCGCTCCAGCGCGCCCCGGGCGGCCTTGCGGAGCACCTTCAGCATCCGCGAGGAGCCCTTGACGCGGGCCACGGCAGGTTCGTCGTACGCCGTGGCCTCCACGCCGTCCACCAGATTGCCGACCGCGCGGATCGCGACCTGCCCCTCCTCGCCCAGCGAGGGCAGCACGCCCTCGGTGTACGCGACGAGCAGCGGGGTCGGCGAGACGATCAGGATGCCGCCCGCGTACCGCCGGCGGTCCTGGTAGAGCAGATACGCCGCCCGGTGCAGGGCCACGGCGGTCTTGCCGGTGCCGGGCCCGCCCTCCACATAGGTGACGGACGCGGCGGGGGCCCGGATCACCAGGTCCTGCTCCGCCTGGATGGAGGCGACGATGTCCCGCATGGTGTGGCTGCGGGCCTGCCCGAGCGCCGCCATCAGCGCGCCGTCCCCGACGACCGGGAGCTGCTCCCCGTCCAGCGTGGCGATCAGCTCCGGGCGCATCAGGTCGTCCTCGACGCCGAGAACCTTGCGGCCCTTGGAGCGGATGACCCGGCGGCGTACCACCCGGCCCGGATCGACCGGGGTCGAGCGGTAGAAGGGAGCGGCGGCCGGGGCGCGCCAGTCGATGACCAGCGGCGCGTAGTCGGAGTCGAGGACTCCGATACGGCCGATGTGCAGGGTCTCCCCGATGTCGGCCGTGTTGTCCGCCCGTACGGCCTCGTCCGCGGGCTCGACCGAGGTGTACGCGCCGTCCGGGCCCTTCTTGCCGTCCTTGCCGTGCAGCAGGTCGATCCGGCCGAACAGGAAGTCCTCGAACTCGTTGTTCAGCCGGTTGAGGTGCACTCCCGCCCGGAAGACCTGGGCGTCCCGCTCGGCGAGTGCGCCCGGCGTGCCGACCTGCCCGCGTTTGGCGGCATCGTGCATGAGGAACTCCGCCTCGTGGATCTTCTCCTCGAGGCGGCGGTACACCTGATTCAGATGTTCCTGCTCGATACCGATCTCGCGGTCTCGTACGGAATCGACACCGGGATCAGCGGTTTCGACAGCGGCATCCTGCGCGGCCACCGAGGCCCCCTTCTGACGTGCACTGGGCAGCCGTCAACCGTACGCGAAGGGGGCGAATCTGTCAGGCTTCGACCTCCACCAGTCGCTTGCCGTCGAAGGTACGGACCTCGAAGTGGTCGATGTCGTTCCGGTCCATCGCCGCTCCGCCGTGGACGTAGAGCGGGTTCTTGCCCAACTTGTTCGGGCTGTCCTCGATGCCGTAACCCCACTTCGGGACGGCCCAGGAGGTCACGACCTCTTCCTCGCCGCTCTTGGAGACGGCGATCAGATTGCACTTGAGCGGGCCCTTGACGTTCTTCAGTTCGAGAACGGTGTGGGTGCCCCAGCCCTTCTCTTCCAGACCGACGGTCGCGCTGACCTTGGTGGTCGCGTCCGTGGCCTGCACCTTCTCGTTCATGTGGTTGAAGAAGGCGTCCTCGGCGGGACTGGTGGGGTGCGGATCGGTGAGCGCCTGGTTGTTGCTGCCGGTGTCGTCAGCCGTGACCACGACCGCGACGGTGGGACCACCGATGATCAGGGCCGCGGCGGCCGCGACCAGATACATGCCGCGCCGGCGCTTGGCCGCGCGCTTGGCGGCGACCTCGTCGAGCAGTCCGCCGAGCAGCTGCGGGCGGGGCGCGGTGGGCACCACGGGGACCGGTCGCGGCGGCGGGACGTCGGGCGTGAACCGCATGCCGGGCATGTTCAGCACATTCGGCTGCTGCACCGGCACCGGGGCCTCAGCCAGCATGGCCAGCATCGGCTCCATTCCGGAGAACTCCTCGAGGTGGGCGGCGCAGATGTCGCAGCCCGCCAGATGCGCCTCGAAGGCGGAGGCGTCTGCGTCGTCCAGAATGCCGAGCACATACGCGCCGACAGCATCGTGTACGGATTCCTGCTCATACATGGTCATGCCGTGACCCCCCTCTCCTCCAGAGCGAGCTTCATGGAACGGAGTGCGTAGAACACCCGGGAGCGCACCGTCCCACTGGGTATGCCGAGCGTCTCGGCCGCCTCATTGACCGTACGCCCCTTGAAATACGTCTCGACAAGAACTTCCCTGTGGGCGGGCGTCAAATCATCGAGCGCATCCGAGAGCGTCATCAGCCACAACGCCTTGTCGATCTCGTCCTCCGCGGGCATGACCTCCAGCGGCGACGGATCGACCTCCTGCGGCCGGGCCTGCCGGCTGCGGTGACCGTCGATGACGATGCGGCGTGCGACCGTCACCAGCCAGGGTCGGACAGAGCCGGTGGCTCGGTTGAGCTGACCGGCGTTCTTCCAGGCACGGATGAGCGTCTCCTGCACCACGTCCTCGGCTCGCTGGCGGTCGCCGGCGACGAGACGGAGTACATAGGCGAGCAAAGGTCCCGCATGTTCGCGATACAGCGCGCGCATGAGCTCCTCGTCAGGTGCTGAGGAGTCGTTGCGTGGCTTCTCGCTGCGATGGCGGGCCCTTTGCGGACGGTCATCGGCCACGGCGGCATCCTTGCGCACCTGAACCTCCTGGTCGAGACCCTGATTTTGGCTGACTGCTTCTCCCCCATCACTACGGGGGCCGCAGACGCATCACTCAACGTCCCGCCAAAAAAGTTTCAAGATCTTTTGAGGGACGGCCCGAGCCGGCCTCAGGCCCTCGCCACGGCGGCCCTGCGCCGGTGTCTGGCGACCCGCTCGCGGTTGCCGCACACCTCGCTGGAGCACCAGCGCCGCCGCCGTCCGCGGGAGGTGTCCAGATAGACGCGGCGGCAGTTGTCACCCTCGCACTGCCGCAGCCTCGCCCGGGCCGGCGGGTCGGTCAGCAGCTCCACGGCGTCGCGGGCGACAGCGGCGAGCAGCGCCCCGCACTCGGGCGCGGCGCTCAGCGCCCGTACGAGCGAGCCCTGCGCGTCGCGTACGGCCCGGATGCCGGGCGGCGCTCCCGCGGCGAGGGCGTTGACCCGCTCCAGCGCCGACTCGGCGCCGCGGCCTTCGATCTGAGCCCGCACCAACTGGCCCAGGCAGTCCCGCAGTTCGACGAAGCGCCCCACCCACTGGCCCTCGACGGCCGCCAGCTGTGTGCCCGCGGGCACCAGACCGGCTCCGACCAGCCACCGGCCGAGCCGCCCGGGCCCGTCCAGCGGCTCACGCCCGCCGGTGGCCGCCTCCGCGGTCGCCACCAGGTCAAGGCAGATCCGCCCGGAGTCGAACCTCCAGTCGTACGCGGCCGCACCCGTCGCGCCTGCCGCCATGCGCCTGTCACCACCTCGGGTCACTTCCGGGTATCCCCACCAGAGTGCCCGTCCGGGCGTGCGGCCGGAACCCCTCCTCGCGCCCGGTCCGGCCGCACACCGCACGATCTAGTCGCGGGCGATGTCCGGAGCGATGTCCTCGTACTGCGGGGACGACTCGTCCGGGCGCTCCGTCAGGTTGCGTGCCTCAGGGGCCGCCGCTCTTCAGGGAGTCGGCGGGTCGTCGTGCAGGATCCGCTGGAAAAGGCGGTGGTCGCGCCAGGCGCCGTCGATGTGCAGATAGCGCGGTGCCGTGCCGATCAGCTCGAAGGAGCACTTGGCGAGGACGCGCTGGGAGGCGGCGTTGGCGATGAGGGTGCCCGCCTGGACGCGGTGCAGGCCCAAGTCCTCGCGAGCGGCCCGGCAGACCTCCTCGACCGCGCGCGTGGCGAGCCCGCGGCCGGTGTACTCGGCGTCGATCCAGTAGCCGAGATTCCCGCTGCGAAACGGTCCCAGCGCGATGCCGGAAAGGGTGATCCCGCCGATGACGCGCGGGCCTTCGGTGAAGTGCCAGCGCCTGGTGGCCGGATGAGGGGCGAGCCGGGCGGCCTGCCCTTCGGGGGTGTAGTACGCCTCGGGACGGTTGGGCTCCCAGGGACGCATGTGGTCGCGATTACGGACCAGGGCCCGGGCGACTTCCTCGGCGAGGCGGGCGGCGGCGTCCGGCCCGTCAGGCTCCAGGCGTACGGGATCAGTGCTCATCCTGCGTACCGTAGACGCCCGGACAGGCTCTTGCGCGACCGTTTTCGTACGTCACACGTCCGCGTACTTGGTGTCGGCGGCCGGGTCCAGCGCCAGCCGGTAGCCCCGTTTGACGACCGTCTGGATCAGCTTGGGCGCGCCGAGTGCCGTGCGCAGCCGGGCCATCGCCGTCTCGACGGCGTGCTCGTCGCGGCCCGCGCCCGGCAGCGTCCGCAGCAGGTCGGAGCGGGAGACGACCCAGCCGGGGCGCCGGGACAGCGCGCGCAGCAGGGCCATTCCGGCGGGCGGCACGGGCCGCAAGTCGTCGTCGACCAGGACCGCGTGGCCGCGGATCTCGACGCGGCGGCCCGCAATCGGCAGCGTACGGGCCCGGGACGGCAGCTCCAGGCCGATCAGCTGCACCAGCGGGCCGAGCCGGAAGCGCTCCGGCTGCACCGTGGCGATGCCGTGGGCCTGCAGCGGCAGCGCGGTGACAGGCCCCACGCAGGCGGCCAGCACATCGTGGTCGAGAGCGTGCAGCAGCTCGGGGAGGAGTCCGCGGGTCTCGGCGCGGGAGAGCAGCGAGGCGGCGGCCGGGGCGCTGGTGAAGGTGAGGGCGTCCAGGGCGCGCGCGACAGTCGCGTCGAGCATGCGGTCGAGCGGTGCGAGGTCCTGCGGCGGCATCCACCGGTAGACGGGTACGACGACGACATCGGCGCCCCCGGCCCGTAGCGACTCCACGAAACCGGGCAGCGGCTCGCCGTGCAGCTGGAGCGCGATCCGGCGGCCCGCGACGCCCTGGGTGAGCAGCCGGTCGAGCACCTCGGCCATCGATTCGGACGGCGGGGACCACTCCTCGGTCAGCCCGGCGGCGCGGATCGCGCCCTTCACCTTCGGCCCGCGGGCCAGCAGCTCCACACCGCGCAGCCGGGCCAGCAGCTCCTCGCCGTACCCCCAGCCGTCCGCGGCCTCCACCCAGCCGCGGAAGCCGATCGCGGTGGTGGCGACCACCACATCGGGCCCGTGGTCGATCAGCTCCTTGGTGGCGGCGAGCAGTTCGGCGTCGTCTGCGAGCGGGACGATACGCAGGGCGGGGGCGTGGACGACGGCGGCGCCGCGTCGGCAGAGCAGCGCGCCGAGCTCGTCGGCGCGCCGTGCCGCGGTGACGCCGACGGTGAATCCGGCGAGCGGCCCGGGCAGCTTTTGGTCGTGCATGGCTGTCGTCCCCACGTATGCGGATGGGTGGCCGAGCCTGCCAACGGGGCGTGACAGACTCGGTTCGCCTGGATTTCCCCGGTGTTACACCTCTGCGTAACTGAGCTGCGGCTTCGCCTCCGCAACCGGTGCCGCCTCGGTGGCGGGCCGGCGAAGGTATACCGCCCAAGTGACCGTGAAACAGGCCGCGTAGAAGGCGAGGAAGGCGACGAACGCCGACGTGCCGGTGCCCGCGGTCAGGAAGGACTGGCGGAAGGCGAGGTTGATACCGAGCCCGCCGAGCGCGCCCACCGCGCCGATCAGCCCCATGGACGCGCCGGACAGCCGCCGCCCGTACGCGGCCGCCGCCTCGCCGGTCATGCCCTTTGCAACCGCCTTCGCCTGGAAAATGCCCGGGATCATCTTGTACGTGGAGCCGTTGCCGACCCCGGTCAGCACGAAGAGCGCGATGAACGCGGTGGTGAAGAGCGCCAGCGACTCCTGGACCGAGGCGAGCACGACGACCCCCGTGGCCGCCCCCATCCCGAGGAAGTTCCACAGGGTGATGCGCGCGCCGCCGAAGCGGTCGGCGAGCCGTCCGCCGACCGGCCGGATCAGCGAGCCGAGCAGCGGCCCGATGAAGGTGATGGACGCGGCCTGCAGCGGCGTACGCCCGAACTGCGTCTGGAGGACCAGACCGAAGGCGAAGCTGTAGCCGATGAACGACCCGAAGGTGCCGATGTAGAGGAAGGACATGATCCAGGTGTGCGGATCGCGCACGGCGTCCTTCGACGCCCCGGTGTCGTTCTTGACCGGGGCGAGGTTGTCCATGAAGAGCGCGGCGCAGATCGCGGAGACGGCGATGAAGGGGAGGTAGATCCCGAGCAGCACACGCGGTCCGCCGGCCGCGCCGATGACCGCGAGTCCGGCCAGCTGCACGACGGGCACCCCGATGTTGCCGCCGCCCGCGTTCAGTCCGAGCGCCCAGCCCTTCTTCCGCAGCGGGAAGAAGGAGTTGATGTTGGTCATCGATGAGGCGAAGTTCCCGCCGCCCACGCCGGTGAGCATCGCGACCAGCATGAACGTGGTGTACGAGGTCCCGGGCTCCATCACCAGGAAGGCGGCGGTCGTCGGCAGGAGCAGCATCGACGCCGCGACGATGGTCCAGTTACGCCCGCCGAAGCGGGCGACGGCGAAGGTGTACGGGACCCGGATAAAGGCGCCGACCAGCGTCGCCATGGCCACCAGGAAGAACTTGCCGGCCGGGTCGATCCCGTACTCCGGTCCCATGAACAGGACCAGGACGGACCACAAGGTCCATATCGAGAACCCGATGTGCTCGGAGAGGATGGAGAAGATCAGATTGCGTCGCGCAACCCGCTCTCCTCCCGCCTCCCAGAAAGCCTCGTCCTCAGGGTCCCAATGTTCGATCCATCGGCCAGCCATCACAAGCCTCCACGGGTGTCGGGTGTGGGAGGGACGCTAGGAGCGGCGCGTTTCGCCCCCGGTGACCCGAGGTGACCGGCGCGAAACCTTGCTCTCACCCGGCGGCCTGCGCGTCTGTGAGCCGCCGGGCGTCACTCATGATCGGCTGGTCGTCACTCATGAGCGATATGTCGTCTTCAGGCAGCCAGTGGGCGGGATCACGGTCCAGCCAGCCCTCCTCCGCGGCCAGTCGCGCGGCGGCCGCCCGCAGCGCGTCAATGCCCGGGTGCCGGAGCCCCTTGCGCCACACCAGCGAGAGGGGCGACAGCGGTACGGGATCGACGACCGGGCGCAGCACGCTGTCCGGCATAGCCGGAAAATCGACGACCGCCAGGACCGGGTTGCGGGTCTTGGCCATCACCCGCCGGAACTCCTCGGCTCCGATGGCCACGGGCGCGGGCGGGGCGATGCGAATCCCCCGCCCGGCGAAGAGCCGGAGCGCCAGATCCGTCCACTCCAGGGTCCGCGGATTGCCCGCCCCCGCGTACACGCTCTCACCCGCGAGCGCGTCCAGCGGGATGCGCGCCAGCCCGGCGAGCGGGTGGTCGTGCGGCAGCAGGACGGCCATCGGCTCGTACCGTACGGGCTGATGGGACAGGAGCGCCCGTACGGCCGGTTCGAGCCCGGCGAAGCGCCCGAAGGAGACATCGAGCCGCCCGGCGACGATCTCGGCGGCGGCGCCGGTCAGCCCGCTCTCGAAGCGGGCCATCAGCTCGCACTCGGGGGCGATCTCCCGCGCCCGCGCGAGGACTCGGCCGGATGCCATGCCCTCGCTGTTGAGATCGACGAGCAGCGGCCGCGAGGCCCCCGCGGCGGCCGCCAGCAGATCGTCCTGGGCCGCCAGCACCCGCCGGGCGTACGGCAGCAGCCGCTCGCCGTCGGCCGTGAGGGTCACCTGCCGGGTGGTCCGTACGAACAACTCGGCGCCCATCTCGCGCTCCAGCCGCCGGATGTCGCGGCTGAGGGCCTGCTGCGCGACATACAGGCGGGCGGCGGCACGGGTGAAGTGCAGCTCGCCGGCGACGGCGACGAAGGCGCGGAGCAGGCGGGGGTCCATGTCTCGGGGCACGCCGTTGAATCTACAACGCGAGTGCGTCAATGGCGTCGGAGCAGGTGTTGGACCGCGTGAGGGCCTCGCGGCGAGGGTTGGGGCCATGCCGCATTCAGCCAGCTCTCCCGCCGACGCCTGCGGCGGGGCTGTTCCCCACCCCGTCCCTTCCCGAACTGGGGGCAAGCCCCCAGACCCCCGTACGCCCTCCGGGCGAGTCCTCAATCGCCGGACGGGCTCCAATGGAGCCCCTGGGGGTCCCCCCGGACGAAGTCTGGGGGAGATGGAGGAGCGGGGTCCGGGGCGGAGCCCCAGTTACGGGAACGGGCGGGGTGGGGGCAAACCCCGCAAGCCCGGCCCCCTCTCCTCCTACCGGCAACTCTTCGCACCCCCCGGCGCCCCCGCCTTCACCGCAGGCAACCTCCTCGCCCGCCTCCCCATGGGCATGTTCAGCGTCAGCGCCGTCATCATGATCGCCGGATCGCGCGGTTCGTACGCCCTCGCCGGAGCCGTCACCGCGACCGGGCTCGCCGTCACCGCGCTGGTCGCGCCGTGGACCGCGCGGCTCGTGGACCGGCACGGGCAGGCCCGTATCGCCGTGCCCGCCACCGCGCTCGCCGCGCTCGGCTCGCTGGCCCTCCTGCTCTGCGTGCATTACGACGCGCCCGACTGGACGCTCTTCGCCGCGTACGCCGCGACCGCCACCACGCCCAACACCGGCGGCATGTCCCGCGCCCGCTGGGCCCACATCCACCGCGGGGACCCGGCCACGCTGCACACCGCGAACTCCTTCGAGCAGGCCGCCGACGAGCTGTGCTTCATGCTCGGACCGGTGCTCGCGGCGTTCCTGTGCGCCGCGCTCTTCCCGGAGGCGGGCACGCTCACGGGCGCGGTCCTGATGCTGACCGGCGTACTGATCTTCGCGGCCCAGCGCTCCACAGAGCCGCCGGTCACGCCCCGCCCGGCCGGGACCCGCTCCCCGCTGCGTACGGCCGGGATGGCGCCGCTGCTCGCCGTCTTCCTCGCCACCGGCGCGGTCTTCGGCGCGCTGGAGGTCACCACGCTCGCGTATCTGGACAACCTGGGGGCGGGGCTGCTGCTCGCACTGCAGGCCGCCGGGTCGTGCGTGGCAGGCCTGCTGTACGGGGCGATGCGCCCCGCCCGCAGCCTGCCCGGCCGACTGGCCGGCACTCTCGCTGCCATGACCGCCCTGATGACCCTGCCGCTGCTCGCCGCCCGCACGGGCTCGGCGGCCCTCCTCGCCGTCGCCCTGCTGCTGGCGGGCGCGGCGACCGCGCCGACGATGGTGACCGGAATGACCCTGGTCCAGCGGCTGACCCCGCAGAACAGCCTGAACGAGGGCATGACGCTCGCCGTCACCGCCATTCTCGGCGGCATCGCAGTCGGCTCGGCGACGGCCGGCTGGACGGTGGAGCACCTGGGCGCGGCGCACGGCTACGCCATCCCGTCATCGGCGGCGGCACTGGCCCTGGTCGTTGCCCTCACGGTGGCGGGCACGACAAAGGCCCGGCTGTCGTGACAGCCGGGCCTTCGCCTCACATGGGATGAGTGGAGATGGCGGGAATCGAACCCGCGTCCAACGGTGCAGAATCAGGGCTTCTCCGAGCGCAGTTCGCTGCGATTTTCTCAGCCCCGGAGATCACGCGAACAAGTCTCCGACGGGCTCAGTCACTGTTTGATTTCCCTCTGCGCCCCGTGACCGGGCTCAGAGGTTTAGTCCCCTAGCTGATGCCAGGATCCGGGTCGGGAACAGCCCCGGGCTGACACCCGAAGGCCTTCGCTAGCTGCTAATTAGGCAGCGAGCGCGAAGGCGCGGGAATCGCTCTTGGAATTGGCGATTATTGGTTGCGACATATGGTTAACGAGATCATTGCCGCTTCCTCGGCTCGCTTCCCCTGCTTCGACATCCGCTGTCGAAACCGATCATCCCCATGTTGAGTTTTCAATGCATGCACCCGCTGTGAGGTGCAGATGCCATCGTACGTGACCAACGCACGACGGTGCCACCATATTCCGCTCGGTCGGGCGTCAGGCCCGCTGCCGCCGCTTCACCGCCGAGATCGCGCGGTCCGTCTCGCGCCGGTCCTGCTTCTCCCGCAGCGTCTGCCGCTTGTCGTACTCCTTCTTGCCCTTCGCCAGCGCGATCTCGACCTTCGCCCGGCCGTCCTTGAAGTACAGCACCAGCGGCACGATCGTGTGCCCCGTCTCCTGCGACTTCGACTCGAGCTTGTCGATCTCTGCGCGGTGCATCAGCAGCTTCCGCTTGCGCCGCGCGCTGTGGTTGGTCCACGTCCCCTGGGTGTACTCCGGCACGTGCACGTTGTGCAGCCACGCTTCGTGATCGTCGATCTGGACGAAGCCGTCCACCAGCGAGGCCCGCCCCTGACGCAGCGACTTCACCTCGGTACCTGTCAGCACGAGACCGCACTCGTAGGTGTCGAGGATGTGGTAGTCGTGCCGCGCCTTCTTGTTCTGCGCGATCAGCTTGCGCCCTTTTTCCTTAGCCATAGTGCGGTCATTTTCGCACTAAGACCCGCCCCCGAGGCCACTCAATACTGTCTGGGCCCGTTCCTCGGCCCCCTCGCTCGCTGCGAGGTCCGGGGTGATGCCCCTGCCATCCACGCTGTGCCCGGCCGGGGTGCGGTAGTGGCCGACGGTCAGCTCGGCGACCGAGCCGTCGGGCAGCCGGCTGGGCATCTGGACCGAGCCCTTGCCGAAGGTGCGCGATCCGACGGTGATCGCCCGGCCACGGTCCTGCAGCGCCCCGGTGACCAGCTCGGCGGCGCTCATCGTGCCGCCGTCGACCAGGGCGACGACGGGTCTCTCGGTGTCCCCGCCGGGCGGGGCGTACAGCGCGCGCTGCTCGCCCCGTATGTCGTACGTGGCGACCAGACCGCCGTCCAGGAAGGCGGAGGCGGCGGTGACGGCCTCGGTGACCAGGCCGCCCGCGTTGCCGCGCAGATCGAGCAGAACGCCGATGCCCGCAGGGGTGCCCCGGACCGCGTCCCGCACCTGCGTGCCCGCGCCCTTGGTGAAGGAGGCGACCTTGATCATGACGGCGCCGCCCGCCAGCTGCCGGACGGTGACCGCCTCGGTGGTCAGCGTGGTGCGCAGCAGCTTCTCGGTCCAGGCCCGGCCGTCGCGCTCCAGGCCCAGCGTGACCCCCGTACGGTCGCCGCCGCGCAGCAGCGCCACCACCTCGGTGACGGGGCGCTTGTCGACCGTGAGGCCGTCGATCGTACGGAGCCGGTCGCCGGCCTTGATGCCCGCCTTGGCGGCGGGGCCGCCGGGCTGGACCCTGGCGACCTCTACCCGCCCGTCCCCGGCCCGGCGCGCCCACAGGCCCACGCCGGTGTACTCACCGTCGAGGGCCTGCTCGAACTCCTCGTACTCGCTCTTGTCGTACACCGCGCCCCAGCGGTCCCCGCTGCGGCTGACGACGTCCTCGGCCGCTTCCGTACCGGACTTGCCGTCGGCCATCGCCTCGGCAGCGGCACGGGCGACGTCGTCGCCGTCGACGGTCGCGGCGGCAGAGCGGGCGGAGAGGGGCGGAGCGTTCTTGTCGCGCGGCAGCGCGTTGGTGGCGGCCGCGGTGGCGAGAACGCTTGCGAAGACCAATGTCAGGGCCGCCCCGCGGCGGATGCGGCGGGGCCGAGGGCTGAACTCCGGGCCCGGCATGGCGAACACTCTAGGACAAGCGAAAGGCGCCGTACGGCGGTTGACCGCACGGCGCCAGGGGTGCTTGTCACACCTTGAGGTACTTGCGCAATGCGATGAAAGCAGCCATGGCGGGCATCAGCAGCCCGATTGCGATCACCAGCGGGAGCTTGGTGACCACCGCGTCCCAGCCGATGAAGTTGACCAGTTGCATCTTCTCGGACAGCGCCAGACCGTGGTCGATCAGGAAATACCGGCCCACGAGCAGCATGGCGGAGGCGACCACGCCGCCCAGCAGACCGGCGAAGGCGGCCTCCATGATGAACGGCATCTGGATGTAGAAGCTGGAGGCTCCCACGAGCCGCATGATGCCGGTCTCACGCCTGCGGCTGAACGCCGAAACACGCACGGTGTTGACGATCAGCATCAGCGCAATCACCAGCATCAGCGCCATCACGAAGAGCGCGGCGACATTCATGCCGTTCATCAGGGAGAAGAGGTTCTCCAGGATGTTGCGCTGGTCCTGGACGGACTGCACACCGTCCCGGCCCGCGAAGGCGGTCGCGACGACCTTGTACTTCTCGGGGTCGTCCAGTTTGACCCGGAACGACTCCTGCATCTGGTCCGGCGTGATGGTGGACGCGATGGGAGTGTCGCCGTACTGCTCCCGGTAGTGCTTGTACGCCTCTTCGGCCGTCTCGCGGTGGACGGTGTCGACCACGTCCATCTTCTTGAGATCGCCTTCGATCTGCTGCTTCTGCTGGGCGGTTACGGCGCCCTTGGCGCACTTGGGGGACGTCGCCGCGTCGTTCTTGTTGCAGAGGAAGATCGAGACGTTGACCTTGTCGTACCAGAAGTCCTTCATCGTGCTGACCTGCTCGCGCATGAGCAGCGCTCCGCCGAAGAGGGCGAGTGAAAGGGCTACGGAGACGATGACGGCGAAGGTCATCGTGAGATTGCGGCGGAGACCGACGCCGATCTCCGACAGTACGAACTGGGCGCGCATGGCGAGTCTTTCAGCCTTTCAGTCGTGTCGCTCTACGGGCTCAGTGCTGGTAGCCGTAAACGCCGCGTGCCTGGTCGCGTACGAGACGGCCCTTTTCGAGCTCGATGACGCGCTTGCGCATCTGGTCGACGATGTTCTGGTCGTGAGTCGCCATGATCACCGTGGTACCGGTCCTGTTGATCCGGTCCAGCAGCTTCATGATGCCCACGGAGGTCTGCGGGTCGAGGTTGCCGGTCGGCTCGTCCGCGATCAGCAGCATGGGGCGGTTGACGAAGGCCCGCGCGATAGCGACGCGCTGCTGCTCACCGCCGGAGAGCTCACCGGGCATCCGGTCCTCCTTGCCGCCGAGGCCGACGAGGTCGAGGACCTGGGGCACGGCCTTGCGGATCTCACCGCGCGGCTTGCCGATGACCTCTTGCGCGAACGCCACGTTCTCCGCGACGGTCTTGTTGGGCAGCAGCCGGAAGTCCTGGAAGACCGTGCCCAGCTGGCGGCGCATGTGCGGCACCTTCCAGTTGGACAGCCGGGCCAGGTCCTTGCCGAGGACATGCACCAGGCCCTGGCTGGCGCGCTCCTCGCGCAGAACCAGCCGCAGGAAGGTCGACTTGCCGGAACCGGACGAGCCGACGAGGAAGACGAACTCTCCCTTGGCGATATCGAGTGAGACGTCGCGCAGGGCGGGGCGGCTCTGCTTGGGGTAGGTCTTGGAGACGTTGTCGAATCGGATCACGGGTGCACCACGGTCGGCCGGGAGTAGGTGTGCGTGACCTTACGCGAAGCGGACTGGCGCGCGCAGTCGACGCCATGAGTTGCGCATTTTGTCCCGTCATGGAAGGGGTGTAATCCGGCGGGGCGCGCCGAAACACGCGCGAGCTGGCACAGTGGTAGGGGAACAGTGGCGTTTCCCTGAGCGTTGTCGGCAGAGAACTGTGCTTACGGTCCGCGCCTGCGGCTCCGGCGCGCGGGAGGAGGAGAGCGCATGACCTACGACCGATTGGTGTGCGCCAACTGCGCGGCCCCGGTCACAGAGGGTCGCTGTCCGGTCTGCCGGGCGAACCGCGAGCGACTGCAGCAGCAGGGCCCATTCGGCGGCCTGAGCCCGGTGGCGCTGCTGACCCTGCTGGTGGTGTTGATCGCGGCCCTGGCACTGCTGGCCGCCCACCAGACCGCGTAGGACAGCTTTAGGCATACGGAAGGGCCCGGGGTGCTGTAGCACCCCGGGCCCTTCCGCGTACTGCTACGCGCTGTGTCGCTTGCCGCTTAGGCGACGGTGCGACCGCCACTCACGAGACGCGGCAGCATACGGAAGCCGATGCCACCGGCGATCATCGTCGCGGCACCGATGAGCAGGAAGGTGGTCTCGGCGGCGCCGGTCTCCGCCAGCTCCTCCTTGGCCTTGCCCTGCTCGACCGGCTTGGAGCCGGCGCTGTCGGTGTCGGTGTTGTCGGCGCACTCGGCACCGTCGAGGTCGACGGTGCAGGTGCCGGCGTCGCCGTCATTGCCGTTGCCGTTGCCGTTACCCGGGTTCGTCGGGTCCTCGGACGGGTCGTCGGTCGGCTTGCCGGTGGGCTTGTCCGTCGGCTTGCCCGTGGGCTTGTCGGTCGGCTTGCCCGTGGGCTTGTCCGTGGGGACATCGGTAGGAACGTCCGTGGGGACGTCCGTCGGAACATCGGTCGGGATGTCGGTGGGGACATCCGTCGGAATGTCCGTCGGAATGTCCGTCGGGATCTCAGTCGGGTCGGCGTCGATACCGATACCGGCGTCGATGCCACTCTCGTCGGCGTTGGCCGACACCTTGAGGGGACCCACGTCGATGCCGACACCGACGGCCGAGGCGGCGCCGGCGGCGGTCAGCGACGCACCGGCAGCGATCACCGCGCCGGCGGCTATTCGCGCCACACGGATCCGCGTCTTCTTGGTCATCTGGCTGCTACCCCCAGTAGCTAATCGTCAATGGAGCAGCGCCCGGGGCAACTTCGTTGGGGGTGGTTCTGCTCTTCCCCCATTCACACGCGCCCCAGAGATACGCATGCCGCGCGTCAGCTTTCCCAGTTTTCGCACTAGCGTCAAGGTCGTTGCGCGCGCGATGTCCGGTATGCGGGAGCTTGCCTGACCTGCACGGATGCAACTGTGACATAAAAGGGAACTGCCGCCCCCGGGGCGGCAGTTCCCTTGTCGACAAAGCGTCGTTTTACTTCTCCTGCTGCTTGCGCCAGCGAATTCCGGCCTCCAGGAAGCCGTCGATCTCACCGTCAAGTACCGCCTGGGGGTTGCCCACTTCGAACTCCGTACGCAGGTCCTTGACCATCTGGTACGGGTGCAGGACGTACGAACGCATCTGGTTTCCCCAGGAGTTGCCGCCGTCGCCCTTGAGGGCGTCCATCTTGGCCTGCTCCTCCTGACGGCGGCGCTCAAGCAGCTTCGCCTGCAGGACGTTCATCGCGCTCGCCTTGTTCTGGATCTGCGAGCGCTCGTTCTGACACGAGACGACGATGCCGGTCGGGATGTGCGTCAGACGCACCGCCGAGTCCGTGGTGTTGACGCCCTGACCGCCGGGTCCTGACGCGCGGTAGACATCGACGCGCAGCTCGGCCTCGTCGATCTCGATGTGGTCCGTCTTCTCGACGACGGGAAGCACCTCGACACCCGCGAAGGACGTCTGGCGGCGGCCCTGGTTGTCGAACGGCGAGATACGCACCAGACGGTGGGTGCCCTGCTCGACGGAGAGCGTGCCGTAGGCGTACGGCGCCTTCACCACGAAGGTGGTCGACTTGATGCCGGCCTCTTCGGCGTACGACGTTTCGTAGACCTCGGTGGAGTGGCCGTGGCGCTCGGCCCAGCGCAGATACATACGCTGCAGGCGCTCGGCGAAGTCGGAGGCGTCGACGCCGCCGGCCTCGGCGCGGATGTTGACCAGCGCCTCGCGCTCGTCGTACTCGCCGGACAGGAGCGTGCGTACTTCCATCTCGTCCAGAGCTTTGCGGACGTCGGTGAGCTCGGACTCTGCCTCGGCGAGGGTGTCCGCGTCGTCCTCGGTCTCGGCGAGCTCGAAGAGCACGCTCAGGTCGTCGATCCGGCTACGGAGCGCCTCGGTCTTGCGGAGCTCGGCCTGGAGGTGCGAAAGCTTGCTGGTGATCTTCTGCGCCGCCTCCGGGTCGTCCCAGAGGGACGGGGCCGCGGCCTGCTCCTCGAGCACGGCAATATCTGCCCTCATCTTCTCGAGGTCCAGGACGGCCTCGATCGACCCCATGGTCGAGGAGAGGGACTTCAGCTCTTCGGATACATCGACGACTGCCACGCGTCCAGCGTAACGGCTGGGCGCGACACCCCGACCCCCTAGGGTTCCGCGGGTGCCGACTGCTTCGAGTCCTGCGGGGGCGCGTCCGTACCGTCGTCGCCCGTGGCCAGCCAGCCGCCGACGCCCACCGCAGCCGCCACCGCGAGCGCCGCGACGCCCAGGGTGATGCGGCGCTTACGGACCGCGTCCGACTTGTGGCGGGCCGATCCCGGGCGGCGCTGGCCGGGGGTGCGAGGGGCGCGGGCCGTGCCCCGGGCGCCGCCCGCGAGCTCGTCCGGGGCCGGAACGCGCATCGAGGTGTGGGTGTCGCGGTTGGAGTCCGCGGGGGCTGCGCCGGGGACGAGGGGGACGGCGCCGCGGCGGCGGGGCTCGCCGGGGGTGGCCTGCACCACGTCCTCGTAGGGCTCCGGGGGCGGCTCGGCGTCCGGCTCGTCGACGTCGAGCGGCGGCATGCCGGCGAGGAGCGGGAGGAGGTCGTGCAGGCGGGTGGCCAGCTCGGAGGCGCGCAGACGGGAGGCGGGGGCCTTCGCGAGGCACTGGACGATGAGCTGCCACAGCTCATCGGGGATGCCCGGGAGGGGGACCACGGTCTCGGTGACATGGCGGCGCAGGACCGCGCCGGGGTGGCCGCCGCCGAAGGGGGTGAAGCCGGCGAGGAGCTCGTACAGGACGGTGGCGAGGGCGTAGATGTCGACCGCGGCCCGGGGCGGCAGGCCCTCGACGATCTCCGGGGCGATGTAGTCGGGGGTGCCGATGATGCCCGACGGGTTCGGCGGGTTCGGCGGGTTCGCGCCGGTGGGGCGCAGCGCCTTGGTGCGGCGCGGGGTGTCGATCAGCTTGGCGACGCCGAAATCGGTGAGCAGCGCCGGATGGGATCCGGCGGGGCCGAGCGGGCCCTCCATGTCGAGAAGGATGTTCTCGGGCTTGACGTCGCGGTGGACGACCCCGGCGGCGTGGGCGGCGGCGAGGCCGTCGGCGACGTCCGCGATGATCGCGACCGCCGCCTCGGGGGCGAGGCGGCGCTCCCGGTCGAGACGGGTGCGCAGATCGGTGCCCCGGACGAGATCCATGACGAGCGCCAGGTCGTTGCCGTCGACGACGAGGTCACGGACTCCGACGACCCTCGGGTGCTCAAGTCCGAGCAGGGCCGTGCGCTCCTGCACGAAGCGTCCGACCAGCTCCTGGTCGGATGCCAGGTCCTCACGCAACAGCTTGATGGCGACGGGGCCTTCGGGCCCCTCGCCGAGCCACACCGTGCCGGCGCTGCCCCGCCCCAGGATCTGGTGGGCCGTGTACCGGCTGCCGATATTCCGTGCCAAGACTGCTCCCTCAGCGGCTGGCGTTGCCCGCTGTGTCTACCCGGGGGACAACCCCCGGACCCCCGGCCCGAAAAGCAGGCCGGGCACCGTGACCGACGGGGACACGCGAGGCGCACCTGAGTAACGTACGCGGGCATCCGGGGGCTGTGTGCCCCGGATGGCGCCAACCTTCACTTCTGCGGGGGAAATCACCCCGTAGAAGTCGACAAAGCTACCCAGTGGCTACTGCCCCGGGGCTGGGCCGGTGCCGGGGTCCGATGAGCCCGGGTCCGAAGCGCCGAGGTCCGAGATCCAGTCCGTCACCTTCGAGATGCCGTTGCCGATCGCCTCCCAGTAGCTCGTGCCCTGCGCGATCCAGTCCTGGAGCGGGGTGAGCTCCCAGATCAGCCAGCCCGCGACGAAGAACAGGACCACGGTGAACAGGCAGCCCTTGAGGCAGCCGAGGCCCGGGATCCGCATCGGGTTGGCGCTGCGCTGCCTCGGCCGGCGCGGCACCGGCTGCTGGGGCGGCGGCTGCGGAGGCGCGTACTGCTGTTGCTGCGGCGGTGGCGGGGCGTACCGCTGGGGCTGCGGCCGCTGGGGCTGCGCCTGCGGTGCGTACTGCTGCTGTTGCGGGCGCTGCGGCGGCTGCTGCTGGCGCTGCGGACGACGGCGCAGCGGGTCCTGGCTCGGGTCGAGGTACTGGACCTGCGTCTGTTCGTTGCGGTCGCGCGCCGCCTGGAGCTGGGACTGCCAGGGGTGCGGATCCTCGGGACCCGGCGGGCCCGGAGGTACGGGGGGCATGGCCGCCGTCGGGTCGGCGCCGTTCGGCGGGGTGCCCGTCTGCTGCATGACGCTGGTCGCGCCATTGGGGTCGTACGCAGGGGGGTTGTACGCACCGGCGTTGCTCTGCAACACCTGTGTCGGGTCGGCCTCGCCCGGGAGGCCGGGCACCGGGGCCGGCGACGGGTCGGGTGCCAGCAGCGCGGCGACCCCGAGTGCGGCCTCGACCTGAGCGGAGGAGGAGTGCACGCCGATACCGGCCGCGACGGTGCGCAGCCCGCGGGCGAGGTTCTCGGCGCTGGGCCGCTCGGCGGGCTCCTTGCGCAGGCAGCGCTCTATGACCGTCCACAGCGGCTCGGGAACGGTGGTGGGGCGGCGCGGCTCCTCGCTCAGGTGGCGGTGGAGCACTTCGAGCGCGGTGCCGCCGGCGAACGGGGGCCTGCCGGTGACCAGTTCGTACAGCAGGATGCCCGCGCCGTAGATGTCGACGGCGGAGGTCTGCGGGCGGCCCTCGGCGGACTCGGGCGCGACGTACGCGGGCGTGCCGACGAATTCGTGCGTACGGGTCAGGCCCGGGGAGTCCGCGAGGCGCGCGATGCCGAAGTCGGTCAGCATCGGGTGCATCTGGCCGTCGGCGTCGTTCTTGAGCAGGACGTTCGCGGGCTTGAGGTCGCGGTGGACGACGCCGTCGGCGTGGCTGGCGGCGAGCGCGTCCGCGATCTGGGCGGTGAGGAGGGACGCGGCGACCGGCGTGAGGGGGCCGTTGTCACGGAGATAACGGTGCAGGTCGGGGCCGTCGACCAGGTCCATGACGAGCGCGAGGAGATCGCCCTCGACGACGAGGTCTCGGGTGCGCACGATGTTCGGGTGGGTCAGGCGGAGCAGGACGGAGCGCTCGCGCAGGAAGCGCATCACCACGTCCGCGTCGTTCGCCAGCTCCTCCTTGAGGACCTTGATCGCGACGGTCTCGCCGGGCTGGCCCGCCACGGCCGCCTCGGCGCCCGCGGTCTCCCGCTGGCTGGCTCGCCAGACGGTGCCCGTGGCGCCGCGCCCGAGGGGCTCCTCGAGCAGGTACTTGCTGCCTACCGGCCGCACGTCATGTGCTCCCTGCTGATCGTGGTCCTTGCGTGGTCCCGGGACGCTGTGCCCTGTCCGGGTGTCCGACCCACTTTAGTGCCGCCGGACGGGACACCGGCCGGTCGTCCGTCCAGTTGCCCGTCCAGTTGTCCGTTTGTCCGTCCCCTCGCCTGCCCAGCGGTGTTCGAAAGAAAGACGCGGGCATCGTACGGATGGTTGCCGAACGGCCGTGCCGCGCATATCACTCACGTTCCGGATCAGATCCCAACCAGGCATTTTTACGTCCAGAGCCGACCAATCAAGATCACTTACCGGTGGCCCCCGGGCGTGTTGTCAGTGGCAGGTGCGAGGATGCCTTCAGCACGGAGTCGTGAGGGAGGGAGCCTCGCGCTGCGTGCCGACCTGCCGGGTGGGGGCGATCACGGGGCGGCTCCCCTGCCGGGTACCCCGCGCAGAAGGGATTGCTGACGGCGATGCAGATCCGGCTGACCGTCCTCGCGCCGTGCAGCGGGCAGTCCGCGGCCGCGGGACACGCTTATGCGGGACAGTCCTCGGCGAGACAGGGCTCCGCGGGACAGGCCTCTGCGGGGCGCGCGTGTGACGTGCTGATCACCGCGCCCGCCGGGACGGCGCTGGCCGCCGTGGCTTCCGGTCTGGCGGCGGCCGTCTCCGGCCCGGACGTCTCGGGCTCGGTCGTGCTGTACGCGGGCCAGGAGCGGCTCGACGCCCAGCGCCGCACCCTGGGCGAGCCTCCGCTGGTGGACGGCGCGGTGCTCTCTCTCCAGGTCCCCCGCGATGACGAGTCGCCCGTCGAGGACGCGGCCGCCCAGCTCCATGTGGTGGCGGGCCCGGACGCGGGCGGCGTCCATCTGCTGCACGGCGGCCAGATCAGGATCGGCCGCTCCGCCGATGCGGACGTGCCGCTGGACGACCCTGACGTATCGCGGCTGCACTGCGCGGTCACGGTCGCCGAGGACGGCCGCGTCACGATCGCGGACCTCGGCTCGACGAACGGCACGACGCTGGACGGCACACCGGTGAGCGCGCGCCCGGTCCGCCTGCCCGCGGGCGCGCTGCTGCGGCTGGGCGAGTCGACGCTCCGCCTGGCCCCGTGCGACCGGACGCCGGGCCTGGCCACGGCTCCGGACGGTGAGGGACACCTGCGGGTGACGCGGGGCACTGGCGCGGAAGGCCCTGACAGGCCGGCGGAATCGGGCGGCGGCGGGTCGGCCGCGCATGCCTCCGGGCCGGGCGGCTCGGGCGCTGCGGGGTCGGGACAGGGCGGCTCGGGCGCTGCCGGGTCGGCTCCGTATGCCTCCGGCGCGGCCGGTTCAGGCCCTGGCGGCCCCGCACAGGACCCTCGCCGTCCCGACGGGCCGGCTCCGTACGGCACCGGCTCCGCCGGTTCGCAGGACGGCTCCGGCCCCGACGCGTACGCCCCCGGTGGCCCCGGCTCCGACGCGTACGCCGCCCCGTACAACACCACCCCCCGCGTGCCCGGCCAGTACGACCCCTACGCCCCGTCCGCACCCACCAGCGCCGGCCAGGGCGACGCCGGGACGCTGTACCCGAGCCACCCCGCGGGCGGCCCCCAGGGCGACGCCGTGCATGCCAGGGCCGCCGACGGTCAGGACGAGCCTCCCTCCGGCGGGCCCAAGGGGCATGGCACTCCCGCGCACGGGACCCGGCTGCCCCAGGGTGTCGGGCGCCGACGTGGCATAGGTGCCTGGGCGCGGCGGCTGGCCGGTGGGCGGGAGGAGCCCGTCGCCGAGGTCGCGCCGCAGCCCGGTCCGTCCCTCAGCGCCGGGCCTGTCGTCGAGAGCTGGCCCGACCCCGCAGCCGTCCTGCTCACCGCGCTCGGCCCCGGACCGCGGCTCTGGGAGCGCGGGCCCGGGCATCGCGAGTCACTCGTCGTACGGCTCGGCACCGCCGACCGGGCCGAGCTGCCGGCCGTGCCGGTGACCGTCGGCCTGCGGGAGGCCGGTTCACTGGGGCTCGCGGGACCGCGGTCGCGGCTGGCCGGTCTCGCCAGGTCCGCCGTGGCCCAGCTCGCCGCGCTGCACTCGCCGGTGGACCTGGAGATCGTGCTGATCAGCACGGACCGGACCCGGAGCCTGGAGGAGCGCAGGGCCGAGTGGGCCTGGCTCGGCTGGCTGCCGCATCTGCGGCCCGCCCACGGCCAGGACTGCCGGCTTCTGCTCGCGTACGACCGGGACCAGGCCACCGCCCGCAGCGCGGAGCTCACCCGCAGGCTGGACGACGGCCCGCTCGGTCCCAGCTGGCCGAGCGCCGATCGCAGGTCCCTCGCCGAGGCCGCCGCGCGGTACGAAGGGGCCCGCACCGTCGTCATCGTCGACGGTGACCCGGGCTCGGCCGTGCTGCGCGAGACGACGGCCCGCCTCGCCGGCGCAGGCTCGGCCGCCGGGATCCATCTGATCTGTCTGGCCGAGACCCCGGCCGCCTCGCCCGCGTCCCCCGTCGCCGCGACGTACGAGACTGCGTGCGCGGCCTCGCTCGCCTTCCGCGAGTGCGGGGCGGTCGCCCTGCTGAGCGGCGATGTGGCGACCGCGCTGCGCCTGATGCGTACGGCCGGCGGGCAGCCCGCCGGGCACGGCACGGTCGGCGCGGTGGACGCGGTGTCGGCGGCCTGGGCGGAGCGCTTCGGCCGCGCGCTTGCACCCCTGCGCGCCGAGGGCGGGAGCACGGGCGCTCACCCGGGCAGGGCCGTGGCGCTGCCCCGGTCCGCGCGGCTCCTCGACGAGCTGGGCCTGGCCCGCGCCACGCCCGCATCGCTGATGGCGCGCTGGGCGTCCGCGGGCGACGGCACCGCCGTGCTCGGCGCGGGTCCGTACGGCCCGCTGGCCGTCGATCTGATCGAAGAGGGCCCGCATCTGCTGATCGAGGGCCCGGCCGGCAGTGGCCGTACCGAGCTGCTGCGTTCCGTCGCGGCCTCGCTGGCCGCCGCGGGCCGCCCCGACCGGCTCGGTCTGCTGCTGGTCGACGGCGCGGGCGGCGAGCGTGGCGAAGGGCTCGCGGCCTGTGCGGAACTCCCGCATGTCACCGAGCACTTGGTGGCCTCCGACCCGGTCCGGATGCGGGCCTTCGCGCAGGCGCTGGGGGCCGAGCTGAAGCGCCGGTCCGAGCTGCTCGGCAGCGTGGGCTTCGCCGAGTGGCACACGCAGCGCGAGCTGGCCGACCGGATGGTGGGCCAGCGCCCGCCGAGCGCCGCCGAGCAGCGCGGCGACTTGGACTCCTCTTCCAGCGGCACGCTCCGGCTGCGCCCCGGCGCTCGTACGAAGGCGCAGGGGCCTGCCCCGCTGCCCCGGCTCGTCGTGCTGGCGGACGACTTCGACGCACTGGTCGCCCCGGCGCTCGGCAGCCCGGGACGCCCCGCGGCCGGTTCGGTCGTACGGGCGCTGGATGCCGTTGCCCGCGACGGTGAGCGGCTCGGCGTACATCTGGTGGCGACATCCGCCCGCCCCGACCGCACGGCGGACACGGAGCTCGCGCAGGGCGCGCGGCTGCGCGTCGTGCTGGACGCGCCGCCCGCCTCACCGGGACCGGAGGACCCCGCTCCGGGTCGCGGCAGGCTCGGACATCCGGACGGCCGGGTGACGCCGTTCCAGAGCGGCCGGGTCACCGGACGCATTCCGCGTACGGCGACCTTGCGTCCCACTGTGGTGCCGCTCGAGTGGGAGCGGATGGGTGATCCGCCGACCCGTCGTCCCGTACGTGAACTGGGCAATGGCCCAACGGACTTGGCGCTCTTGGCCAGTGCCCTGGAGCGAGCTGCACGATCGGTGGACGCGGCTCCGGTTCCGCCGCTGACTCCGGCCCGCCCCTGACCGGCAGCACAGGTCCGGCCTTTGACCTGACATCACGTCACAAGGCCATCACAAAAGCCTTGTTGACGCCTGATGCGGTATTGCGGCCCCCGGATACCGGGCGTACACCTGTCGGTCACGGGACAGCGCACGGGACAGCGCACGGAAGAGACGGGGCAGTGATGCGCACAACTCTTCGTACGACTACGGGCAGGGCCGCAGTGGTGTTCGCCGCCATCGGCGCCCTCGCCATCACCGGCTGCGGCGACAACAAGGACGACACGGCGAAACCGGGCGAGAGCAAGGGCAAGGAGTCCTCGGCAACCGTCCAACTGCCCAAGCTGAACGGCGAGAAGATAGAAGTTGCCGCGGTCTGGAGCGGCCCCGAGCAGGAGAACTTCACCAAGGTCCTCAAGGAGTTCGAGAAGCGGACCGGGGCCACGGTCACATTCGTCCCCGCGCAGGACCCGATCGTCAACTTCCTCGGTACGAAGATCGCGGGCGGCAGTCCGCCCGATGTCGCGATGCTCCCCCAGGTGGGCGCGATCCAGCAGGCCGTACAGCGTAAATGGGCCAAGCCCGTCGGCGCGGAGGCCAAGGCGCAGCTGGCGAAGAACTACTCCAAGGGCTGGCAGGATCTCGGCGCCGTGGACGGCACGCAGTACGGCGTGTACTACAAGGCCGCCAACAAGTCCCTGGTCTGGTACAACAGCGCCGCCTTCGAGAACGCGGGCGCGCAGGAGCCGAAGACCTGGAAGGACTTCCTGTCGGCGGCCGAGACGATCTCCGCCTCGGGCGTCACCCCCGTCTCGGTGGCCGGCGCGGACGGCTGGACGCTCACCGACTGGTTCGAGAACGTCTATCTCTCCCAGGCGGGCCCGGAGAAGTACGACCAGCTCGCCCAGCACAAGATCAAGTGGACCGACCCTTCCGTGAAGACCGCGCTGACCACGCTCGGCGAGCTCTTCGGCAAGCCCGCCCTGATCGCGGGCGGCGCGGACGGCGCGCTGCAGACGGAGTTCCCGGCATCGGTCACCCAGACCTTCAGCGGGGGCGACCAGCCCAAGGGCGCGATGGTCTTCGAGGGCGACTTCGTGACCGTCAACATCGCGCAGACCGAAGCCAAGATCGGTACGGACGCGAAGGTGTTCCCGTTCCCGGCGGTCGGCGCGGAGCCTCCGGTGGTGACGGGCGGAGACGCGGCCGTGGCGCTGAAGGACTCCAAGGGCGCGCAGGCGCTGCTGACCTTCCTCGCCTCTCCGGACGCGGCGAAGATCTCGGCCTCGTCGGGCGGGTTCATCTCCCCGAACAAGGCCCTGGACCTCGCCGCGTACCCCAATGATGTGCAGCGCGACATCGCGAAAGCGCTGATCGAGGCGGGCGACGACTTCCGCTTCGACATGTCGGACCAGATGCCGCAGTCGTTCGGTGGCACGCCCGGCAAGGGTGAGTGGAAGGCACTGCAGGACTTCCTGAAGAACCCGAAGGACGTCGCGGGGGCCCAGCAGAAGCTGGAGTCGGACGCGGCCAAGGCGTACAAGAGCTGACGCGGGTGACAGCCGCGGCGACCGCGGGGGGCTCGGCGAGCCCGCAGCCCCCCGTCGGCAAGCGCAAGAGCGTGACAGGCACACGTAAAATCGTCGCGGCCGGCTTTCTGCTGCCCGCGCTGGTGCTGCTGGGTGCGCTCGTGGTCTACCCGATCGGGTACTCGGTCTACCGGTCCTTCTTCGACCAAGCCGGCAGCGGTTTCGCCGGGCTGGACAACTACAAGGAGATCTTCACCGAGGACTCCATCCTGACCGCGGTCAAGAACAACGCGATCTGGGTGGTGGTCGCGCCGACCGTCTCGACGGCGCTCGGACTGATCTTCGCCGTGCTCACCGAGCGGGTCCGCTGGGGCACGGCCTTCAAGCTGATCGTCTTCATGCCGATGGCGATCTCGATGCTCGCCGCGGGCATCATCTTCCGGCTGGTGTACGAACAGGATCCGGACCGGGGGGTCGCCAACGCGGTCTGGGTGGGCGTGCACGACACGTTCGCCGAGTCGGCCGGCTTCCCCAAGGCGCATCCGCTGCCGGTGCATCCGCTCGAGGCGGGCGGCGGCGGCTCTTTCGTCACGAAGGAGCCGGTGACTGCGGGCAAGGAGGCGCTGCTGCCGCTGGTCGGCGTCGCGCCGGCGAAGATGCCGTCCGACGCGAAGCCCGCGAAGACGGCGCAGCCGGACGACGGGAAGATCCGCGGGACCGCGTGGCTGGACTTCACCAAGGGCGGCGGCGGCAAGCCGAACGCCATCGACACGCAGGAGTTCGGCCTCAAGGGCATCAAGGTGGAGGCGGTCAAGGACGGCAAGGTCGTCGCGTCCGCGCGGGCGGGCGCGGACGGTACGTTCACGCTGCCGGCGTCCGCGGAGGGGGCTCAACTGCGGCTGCCCGCCGACAACTTCAGGGAGCCGTACAACGGCGTCAACTGGCTCGGCCCTTCGCTCGTCACTCCGGCGATCATCGGCAGTTACGTGTGGATGTGGGCGGGCTTCGCGATGGTGCTGATCGCGGCGGGCCTGGCGAGCGTGCCGCGTGAACTGCTGGAAGCGGCGCGGGTGGACGGCGCGAACGAGTGGCAGGTCTTCCGCAGGGTGACGGTCCCGCTGCTGGCGCCCGTACTCGCGGTGGTGCTGGTCACCCTGATGATCAATGTGCTGAAGATCTTCGACCTGGTCTTCATCATCGCGCCGGGCTCGGCCCAGGACGACGCGAACGTGCTTGCGCTCCAGCTGTACCGGTCGTCGTTCGGCACGGACTCGCACCTGGGGCTCGGCAGCGCGATCGCCGTCCTGCTGTTGCTGCTGGTGATCCCGGTGATGCTGTTCAACATCCGGCGCATGCGAAGGGAGGCCCGCCGATGACCACGACCGACGGTGTGGTGAAGGCGAAGCAGTCCCTCCCCGCACGGATCGCGGCGCGCACGGGCGGTGGCGTGATGCGCGTCTTCCTGGTCCTGGTGGGCCTGTTCTGGCTGATGCCGACGATCGGGCTGCTGCTGTCCTCGCTGCGGGGGCCGGCGGACATCGGCGAGAGCGGCTGGTGGAAGGTTTTCACGACGCCCGCGCAGGTCACCTTCGACAACTACTCGCGTCTGCTGGACAACGAGGCGATCACCGACTCCCTGCTGTCCAGCGTGCTGATCACCGTCCCGGCGACGCTCCTGGTGGTGGTGATCGGCTCGCTGGCCGGTTACGCCTTCGCCTGGATGGACTTCCCGGGCCGCGACTGGTGGTTCATCGCGGTGGTCGCCCTCCTGGTGGTCCCGGTCCAGGTGGCGCTGGTGCCGGTCTCCAGGCTGTTCGGCCAGATCGGCATCTTCGAGACGACGATCGGCGTGATCATCTTCCATGTGGCGTTCGGGCTCCCGTTCGCGATCTTCCTGCTGCGGAACTTCTTCGCGGAGATCCCGAGGGAACTGCTGGAGGCGGCGCGGCTGGACGGGGCGGGCGAGATCCGGCTCTTCACCCGCGTGGTGATGCCACTGGGCGGCCCGGCGATCGCGTCGCTCGGCATCTTCCAGTTCCTGTGGGTGTGGAACGACATGCTGGTCGCGCTGATCTTCGCGGACTCGGAGAGCGCACCGATCACGGTGGCGCTGCAGCGCCAGGTGAGGCAGTTCGGCAACAACATCGACGTGCTGGCGCCGGGAGCGTTCGTTTCGATGATCATCCCGCTGGCGGTGTTCTTCGCGTTCCAGCGGCAGTTCGTGACGGGAGTGATGGCGGGAGCGGTCAAGTAGCCCCGGCACCACTGACGACGGCGCCCCTGGCCGAAGCCTGACCGGGGCCGCGGTTGCGCGGGGCGAGGTTCGCGGCGCTCCCGGGCCCGAGGCCCGGCGGCGCGGGGTCGGTGCGCACCGGGGCGGTGGCCCGGGCGGTCGGCGTCTGACGGGGCCGCCGCCACCCGGGTGGCGCTGCGGCCGGAGGCCAGGGGCCCGTCCCTGTCCGCGACGCCGACGACCCGTCCCGCGGAGCGAAGCTGCCGCACCCAGCGGGACCGAAGCCGCCGCGGATTGTCGGCGGGTACCCACGGGCCCGGGGCCGCCAATCGCGGTGTGAAACTGCCCCACGCCGTATTCACCCCCGTCCCGCGGGGCCGGAGGCCTCCGCTGTCCGGGTCCCGCCGCGCGGCGGGGCCCGGGGGTCTCGCACCCGTTCGGGAAGGGGCGGGGTAGGGGGAAACGCCCCGTCACGCCCGAAGCGCCGCCACCGCCGACCGCGCCAGCTCGTCCAAGTACCCCTTCGGCAACCCCGCCCGCACCACCACCAGCCGCCAGTACAGCGGCCCCACAATCACGTCCAGCGCCCGGTCCGGGTCCGTCGACTCCGGCAGTTCGCCGCGCGCCACCGCGTCCCGTACCACCACTGCCGCCACCCCCTGCTGGCTGTCCAGCAGCGCCGCCTTGATCGCGTCCGAGATTTCCGGGTGGCGGGCCGCCTCCACCAGCAGGTCAGGGATGACCTGCGAGGCCACCGGGTGGCGCAGGGCGTGCGACGCCACCTCCAGGAGCGCCCGTACGTCCCCGTACAGCGAACCCGTCGCCGGCGCCGGCAACCCCTGCACCGCGAACGCCGAGACCAGGTCCAGCACCAGCGACAGCTTCGACTTCCACCGCCGGTAGACCGCCGTCTTGCCGACGCCCGCCCGCCGAGCGATCCCCTCGATCGACATCCGCGCGAAGCCCACCGCCGCCAGCTCCTCGAAGACGGCGGCGCGAATGGCGTCGGTCACGTCTTCCCGGAGCACTGCGGCTCCCGCCGGCGCACGACGTGGGGTTCCAGGATCCGTGGTCATGCGCAGAGCATAGCGGGACGACGAGACGGTTGCGTCGCGACGTATCTCCGTCCTACTCTCCCCGTAGCGACGAAACGGGTCCGTCCCATCGCTGCCGCCGCCCCCGCCCTGTGGAAAGCGAGCACCGTGAGCAGCCAGACCATCGCCCGGCCACAGCCGGAACTGCACAGACCCCAGACGGACCTCACCGCGCTCGCGGTCCGCCACGGCCTCACCGTCAGCGGCGCCCGCCCCACCCTCCCCGCCTACGTCCGCCGGCTCTGGTCCCGCCGCCACTTCATCGTCGCCTTCGCCACCGCCCGGCTGACCGCCCAGTACAGCCAGGCCAAGCTCGGCCAGGTCTGGCAGGTCATGACCCCCCTGCTCAACGCGACGGTCTACTACTTCATCTTCGGCGTGCTGCTCGACACCAAGAACGGCGTCGCCGACTTCGTCCCGTTCCTCGTGACCGGCGTCTTCATCTGGACCTTCACCTCCAGCTCGATCATGGCCGGCACCCGCGCGATCTCCGGCAACATCGGCCTCGTACGGGCTCTGCACTTCCCCCGCGCCAGCCTCCCCATCGCCATCGCGCTCCAGCAGCTCCAGCAGCTGCTCTTCTCACTCGCCGCGCTGGTCGGGATCCTGATCGCCGTCGGGGAGTACCCGCACGTCAGCTGGCTGCTCGCGATTCCCGCACTGCTCCTGCAGGCCGGCTTCAACACCGGCCTCTCGATGATCATGGCGCGACTGGCCAGCCGGACCCCGGACATCGCCCAGCTGATGCCGTTCGTCCTGCGCACCTGGATGTACGTCTCCGGCGTGATGTGGTCCATCGACAAGGTGCTCAGCCACAACAAGCTGCCCCACCTCGTGATGCTCGCGCTGGAGTGCAACCCCGCCGCCGTCTACATCGACCTGGTGCGCTTCGCCCTCATCGACAGCTTCACCGCCGCCCACCTCCCCCCGCACGTATGGGCTCTCGCCCTGTTCTGGGCGGTGCTCTTCGGGGCCGGCGGATTCGTGTACTTCTGGAAGGCAGAGGAGGAGTACGGCCGTGGCTGACTCCCGCACCACCACACGCGTCCCCACCGTCGTCGTCGACGGCGTCCATGTCACGTACAAAGTGAACGGCGCCCGCACCGGCCGGGGCAGCGCCACCACCGCCCTCAGCCGGATCATCTCCCGCAAGTCCGCCCCCGGCGGGCGCGAGGTGCACGCCGTCAAGGGCGTCAGCTTCGCCGCGTACAAGGGCGAGGCCATCGGCCTGATCGGCTCCAACGGCTCGGGAAAGTCGACCCTGCTCAAGGCGATCGCGGGTCTGCTGCCGCCCTCAGAGGGCAAGGTCTTCACCCAGGGCCAGCCCTCCCTGCTCGGCGTGAACGCCGCACTGATGGCCGACCTGACCGGCGAGCGCAATGTCATCCTCGGCGGCCTCGCGATGGGCATGACGCGCGAGCAGATCCACGCGCGCTACGACGACATCGTCGACTTCTCGGGGATCAACGACAAGGGCGACTTCATCTCGCTGCCGATGCGTACGTACTCCTCCGGCATGGGCGCCCGGCTGCGGTTCTCCATCGCCGCCGCCAAGAGCCATGACGTCCTGCTGATCGACGAGGCGCTGTCCACCGGCGACGCCCGCTTCCGGCGGCGCAGCCAGGAGCGGATCGACGAGCTGCGCGCGGAGGCGGGCACGGTCTTCCTGGTCAGCCACAGCAACGGCACGATCACCGAAACCTGCGACCGCGCCATCTGGCTGGAGGCGGGGACGCTGCGGATGGACGGCCCGGCGAAGGAAGTCGTCGCCGCGTACGAAGAGTTCACCGGCGGCAAGAAGTAGCAGGGGCGCCGCGAGACGCGGCAGGGAGCGGCGAGAAGCGGCACGAAGCGCCAGAAAATCTGTCGAAATAGCTTTAAAGAGGGCTAAAGTACCGGCCGATGACGACCCATCGGATCGGCCCGCCCCCGCCCGCCTTCGGCCTCCCCCAGGCGCCGGGGATCTCAGACGCCGGCACCGCACGCCGCGGCGGCACCCGCCCCCACCCCCGGCAAGCCGCCGCCCTCGCCGCCGTCTGGGCGGCCACCCGCGTCGGCATGCTCGCCCTGCTTGTCGTCGACCGCGTAGGCGACAGCGGCGTCGCCGGCGAGGTGCACACCCTCTACCGGCGCTGGTACGAACAGCTCGCCCAGGGCGCCTTCCCCCTGAACGACGTCACCTGGCAGTACCCGCCCGGCGCCGCGCTCGTCTTCCTCTCCCCCGGCGCGCTGCCCTGGCTGACGTACTTCCAGGCCTTCGTCGCGCTCACCCTCGCCGCCGACGCCGTCATCACGCTCTCCCTCGCCCGGGCCGGTGTGCGCGGCGCCTGGCTGTGGGTGTGCGGACTGCCGCTGCTGCTGCACCTCCCCTACGCGCGCTACGACGTCCAGGTCACCGCCGTCGCCGTGCTCGCGCTGCTTGCCGTGCGGAACCGGCCGCTGACCGGCGGCGCGCTCGCCGGGCTCGGCGCGATGATCAAGGTGTGGCCGCTGCTCACCGTGCTGGGCACGCCCCGGGGACGTACGACACGCGCCGCCTGGCTCTCCGCGGCCGCCTCCGCCGCCGCGCTGCTCGCCGTGCTGTCCCTAGCCCTCACGCACAGCCTGGACTTTCTGCGCCAGCAGGGCGCGCGGGGTGTGCAGATCGAGTCGCTCGGCGGGACCGCGCTCCAGCTGGCGCGGAAGGCGGGCTGGTCGGGCTCGGTCAGATTCCAGTACGGAGCCTTCGAGTTCGTCGGCCCCTATGTGCCGAGCATGGCGCGGATCTCCCTGCTGCTGACCGCCGCCGCGGTGTGCTGGCTGCTGCTGTGGCGGGTCCGGGCAATGCGCTGGACACCGGCCACGCCCTTCGACGCCGCGTTCGCAGCCGTACTGCTCTTCACCGTCACCAGCCGCGTCATCAGCCCGCAGTATCTGATCTGGCTGCTCGGCCTGGCCGCGGTCTGCCTCACCTCCCGGCACACCACCCAGCGCCCGGTCGCGCTCCTGATGCTGCCCGCTGCCGCGCTGAGCGCGCTCGCCTACCCCCTGCTGTACGACGACGTGCTGGCCGGCTCTCCACTCGGCCTGCTGCTCATGGTCGTACGGAACGGGCTGCTGCTCGCCGCGGCGCTGCTCTCCTGCCATCGGCTGTGGGCGGCCACGGCCACCCGGGCCGACTGAGCAGAACGCTCAATCGCCGGACGGGCTTGAAATCAAGCCCGTCCGGCGATTGAGGACAAACCGGCCACCGGGCGGCGGCCGCCGGTCAGCCTTCGCCGGTCAGCCTTCGCCAGTCACCGCGTCAGCTGTGCATCCGCAGCAGCTGCCGCATCGTCCGCATCGCCACCGACAGGTTCGCCAGGTCGAACGTGTCCGAGCTCTGGATCTCCTCCAGCGTCGAGCGCGCCCGGCCCAGGATCGCCGAGTTCTTCTGCTCCCACGCCTTGAACCGCTCCTCCGGCGTCGAGGCGCCGTTGCCGACGGAGAGCACATCCGCGGTGAGCATGGCGTGCGCTGCGTACAGGTCCTCGCGGATGGAGGCGCGGGCCATCGACTGCCAGCGGTCGGCCCGCGGCAGCTCGATGATCCGGTCCATCAGCTGAGTGATCTGCAGCCGGTCGGCGAGGTCGTAGTACACCTCGGCGACCGCCATCGGCTCCTTCTTCGTACGGTCCGCGATCGCGACGATGTCGAGCGTCGGGAAGGCGGAGGAGAACCCGGCAACCCGCAGCGCGAGTTCCTCGGGCACGCCCGCATCGGTGAGCTCCTCCAGGATGCGCTCGTACCACTCCAGGTCGGCGCCGCGCAGCATCTTCGGCAGCTCGCCCCAGACCTGCTCCACGCGCTCGGCGAAGAAGTCGATGGTCTCGGCGAGCTCCAGCGGCTGCGGCCGGTTGCCCAGCAGCCAACGCGTACCGCGCTCGACGAGGCGGCGCGAGTGCAGCCGGACACGGGTCTGGACGTCGGCCGCGACCTTGTTGTCGAGGGCCTCGACGGCGTCCCACACCGCGCCGAGACCGAAGATCTCCCGGGCCGCGGTCTGCGCCCGCACGATCTCCTCGACCGACGCGCCCGTCTCCTCCCGCAGCCGGTGCAGGAAGGTCGAACCACCGGTGTTCACCGTGTCGTTGACCAGCACCGTCGTGACGATCTCGCGGCGCAGCGCATGCCCGTCGATCGCCTCGGGGAACCTCTCGCGCAGCGGCCTCGGGAAGTACGCGTGCAGCAGCCGGCGCAGATACGGGTCGTCCGGCAGGGGCGTCTTGATCAGCTCGTCCGCCACCGTGATCTTGGTGTAGGCGAGCAGAACGGCCAGCTCGGGCTGGCTGAGTCCCTTGCCCGCGTTGAGCAGTTCACGGATCTGCCGGTCGGTCGGCAGGAATTCAAGTCTGCGGTCGAGCCGCCCTTCGCGCTCCAGGCGCCGAATGAAGCGCTGGTGGGCGTGGAGCAGACTCGGCGCCTGGACGACGGCGTTGGCCAGGGCGACGTTCTGCGCGTAGTTGTTGCGCAGCACGAGCTTGCCGACCTCGTCGGTCATCTCGGCAAGCTGCTTGTTGCGCTGCTTGACGGTCAGATCGCCGTCCGACACCAGGCCGTTGAGCAGGATCTTGATGTTCACCTCGTGGTCGGAGGTGTCCACGCCCGCGCTGTTGTCGATGGCGTCGGTGTTGATCTTGCCGCCGTGGCGGTCGAACTCGATCCGGCCGAGCTGGGTCAGACCCAGGTTGCCGCCCTCGCCGACGACCTTGACCCGCAGGTCCTCGCCGTTGACGCGGATCGCGTCGTTGGCCTTGTCGCCGACGTCCGCGTTGGACTCGGTGGAGGCCTTGACGTACGTACCGATGCCGCCGTTCCACAGCAGGTCCACCGGGGCCTTGAGGATCGCCTTCATCAGCTCGGCGGGCGTCATCTTGGCGATGCCCGCCTTGATGCCGAGCGCCTCGCGCATCTGCGCGTTGACCGGGATCGACTTGGCGCTGCGGGGGTGGATGCCGCCGCCCTGCGACAGCAGCTCCTTGTTGTAGTCGGCCCAGGAGGAGCGGGGCAGCTCGAAGAGCCGGCGGCGCTCGGCGTACGAGAGGGCGGCGTCCGGGTTCGGGTCGATGAAGATGTGCCGGTGGTCGAAGGCCGCGACCAGCCGGATGTGCTCGCTGAGCAGCATGCCGTTGCCGAACACGTCGCCGGACATGTCGCCGACGCCGACGACCGTGAAGTCCTGGGTCTGGGTGTCGTGGCCGAGCTCGCGGAAGTGCCGCTCGACGGACTCCCACGCGCCGCGGGCGGTGATGCCCATGCCCTTGTGGTCGTATCCGGCGGAGCCGCCCGAGGCGAAGGCGTCACCGAGCCAGAAGTTGTACGAGAGCGCGACCTCGTTGGCGATGTCGGAGAACGTCGCGGTGCCCTTGTCGGCGGCGACGACGAGGTAGGCGTCGTCCCCGTCGTGGCGTACGACATCGGCCGGCGGCACGACCTCGCCCGCCACCAGGTTGTCGGTGATGTCGAGCAGCGCGGAGATGAAGATCTTGTAGCAGGCGATGCCCTCGGCCAGCCAGGCGTCCCGGTCCACCGACGGGTCAGGGAGCTGCTTGGCGACGAACCCGCCCTTCGCGCCGACCGGCACGATCACGGTGTTCTTGACCATCTGCGCCTTGACCAGGCCGAGGATTTCCGTACGGAAGTCCTCACGGCGGTCGGACCAGCGCAGCCCGCCGCGCGCGACCTTGCCGAAGCGCAGGTGCACACCCTCGACGCGCGGGGAGTAGACCCAGATCTCGTACGCCGGGCGGGGCGCCGGCAGATCCGGGATGGCCTGCGGGTCGAACTTCATCGACACATAGCCGTGCTGCGTGAAGCCCCCCGCCTCCTGGAAGAAATTGGTGCGCAGCGTCGCCTTGATGACAGTGAGGAAGGAGCGCAGGATCCGGTCCTCGTCCAGGCTCACGACCTGGTCGAGCGCCCCGTCGAGCTCCTCGAGCAGACCGTCGGTCAGCTCGGTGCCCGCGCGCTGGCGGTCCGGCGACATCCTCGCCTCGAAGAGGGAGACCAGCAGCCGGGTGGTGTGGACGTTGGTACGGAGGGTGTCCTCCATGTAGTCCTGGCTGAAGGTCGAACCGGCCTGGCGCAGGTACTTGGCGTACGCGCGCAGCACCATCGCCTCCCGCCAGTTCAAACCGGCGCCCAGCACAAGGGAGTTGAAGCCGTCGTTCTCCGCGTCGCCGGTCCAGACGGCGGCGAAGGCGTCCTGGAAACGCTCGCGGGCGTCGTCGGCGAGGTAGTCGCCGTTGGCCGTGGCCTTCGGCATACGCAGCCCGAAGTCGTAGATCCACGCGCTCGTACGGTCCGAGCAGCGCAGCTCGTGCGGACGCTCGTCGACGACCTCGCAGCCCAGCCGCTGCAGCACCGGCAGCACGGCGGAGAGCGAGACCTGCTCGCCGATGCGGTAGATCTTGAAGCGGCGCTCGCCGGGGCCCGCGCCGACCGGCTCGTACAGGGAGAGCGAGAATTCCTTGCCGGACTGGGTCAGTTGCTCGAGGTGGACCAGGTCGGCGACGGCGGCGCGCGGCGAGTGGTCGGCCTTGTAGCCCTCCGGGAAGGCGTTGGCGTAACGGCGCAGCAGTTCGGCCGCGCGCTCCTCGCCGACCTCGGCGTTCAGCGCCTCGGCGAATCCGTCGGCCCAGGAACGGGCTGCCTCCACCAGCCGGGCCTCGATGCGCTCCTTGTCGGCGTCGGTGAGGTCGGGCAGCTCGGTGCCGACCGGGACGCGGACCACGAAGTGCAGCCGGGAAAGGATCGACTCGGTGTTCCAGGCGGTGAAGTCGACGTTGGTGCCGCCCAGTTCCTCCTTGAGGATGTCGATGATCCGCAGCCGGACGCCGGTGGTGTAGCGGTCGCGAGGCAGGTAGACGAGCGCCGAGTAGTAACGGCCGTACTCGTCCTGGCGCAGGTAGAGCCGCAGCCGTCGGCGCTCTTGGAGGTAGAGCACGCTGGTGACGATGGAGCGCAGCTGGTCGACGGGCGTCTGGAAGAGCTCGTCGCGCGGGTAGGTCTCCAGGATCTGCAGCAGGTCGCGGCCGTCGTGGCTGTGGGGCGAGAAGCCGGCGCCCTCCAGGACCTCGGCGACCTTGCGGCGGATGACCGGGACCCGGCGGACGGACTCGGTGTACGCGGCGGAGGAGAACAGGCCGAGGAAACGGCGCTCGCCGACGACCTCGCCCTTGGCGTTGAACTTCTTGACGCCCACATAATCGAGGTAGCTGGGCCGGTGCACGGTCGAGCGGCTGTTGGCCTTGGTCAGTACGAGCAGCTTGTGCTCGCGGGCCTTCTTGCGAGCGTCGGCGGGCAGCCGGCTGAAGGACGGGCTGACCGGGTGGGTCTCGTCGGCGCTGTGGTGGGGGTCGGAGCGCAGAATGCCGAGGCCGGTGCCGGGCACGGCGGCCAGCGAGTCGTTCTCGGTGAGCTCGTACTCCCGGTAGCCGAGGAAGGTGAAGTGGTCGTCGGCGAGCCAGCGCAGCAGCTCGCGCGCCTCCTCGAGCTCCTGGTCGCGCAGATCGTCGGCGGTCGGCTCGCTCGGCAGCTCTTCGGCGATGCGCAGCGCGGCGTCGCGCATCTTCTCCCAGTCCTCGACGGCCTCGCGCACGTCCGACAGGACGCGCAGCAGGTCGGAGGTGATCTGCTTCAGATCGGCCCGGTCGGTCTCGCGGTCGAACTCGACGTGGATCCAGGACTCGACGAGCGCGTCGTGCGGCAGCGCCCTGCCCTCGGCCTTGGCCCTGCCATTGGTCTCGCTGGGCAGCACCTCGATGAGCTTGCCCGTGACATCCCGGCGGACGATGACCTGCGGGTGGATCACTACATGGATACCGCGGCCCTGCCGGGAGAGCTCATTGGTGACCGAGTCGACGAGGAAGGGCATGTCGTCGGTGACGACCTCGACCACGGAGTGGCTGCACGTCCAGCCGTTCTCCTCGATGGTCGGGGTGTGGACCCGCACATTGGCCGTCCCCTGCGGGCGGTTTTCGGCGAGCCGGTAGTGGGAAAGTGCCGCGCCAAAGATGTCGACCGGGTCGCGGTCAGCGAGGTCCTCGGGAGCGGTGTGCAGGTAGTAGCGCTGGAGGTACGAGAGCAGGGTGTCCTGGTCCGGACGCTTCCCTTGCTCGGCCCCAGTCGGAAGGTGCCCCCCGACCGGGCTGTTCTCAGCTACCCGGGCGGCCCGTGTGAGCAGCTCGGCCTTGGCTTCGTCCAGCTTGGTCTGCATGTCCTCTGGCTCCTGTCGCGCGCCGTTGCGTGACGTAGGGGAAAGAAACGACGCAACGCCACGACGCGGGGTATCCGGTCGGAGTCGACGCTATGCCGCGATGAGAGATGTCCGAGCCGTTATTGGCCAATTTTGGCAGCCGGGCCGGAACGAGAAGATCAACGATCGCCCGGGCGCTGTGGCGCTCCGGGCGCAGGCCGGGGGCTTCGCTGCCCCCACGGCATATAGCGCTGATCACGGGTCAAGGCTATCTCCCCGCCCCCCCGACCCGTCATGAGCCGTATGTGTACAAAAGCGGGGCCGGAAGTTTGACACTCTGGACAGCGACAAAGGCCCACTCTTGGCAAACAGCCCGCCGCGGTGCAGGTTGGCGGTGACGACACGGCGCCCCCGCGAGCGGCGCCACCGCCCTGCACCCACGGCAGGGGAACCGTCGACAGCCCGACACCGGGAGCAGCCATGACAGCGAAGATCCTGATCGTCACCGGCGACGCAGCCGAGTCCCTCGAAGTCCTCTACCCGTACCAACGGCTGCGGGAGGAGGGGTACGAGGTCGACATCGCGGCCCCCGCCCGCAAGCAGCTGCAGTTCGTCGTGCACGACTTCGAGCCGGGCTTCGACACGTACACCGAGAAGCCGGGCTACACCTGGCCCGCGGACCTCGCCTTCTCGGAGGTCGACCCCGGACAGTACACAGCGCTGGTGATCCCGGGCGGCCGCGCCCCGGAGTACCTGCGCAACGACCCTGAGCTCCGCAAGATCCTGAAGTCCTTCTTCGACGCGGACAAACCGGTGGCCCAGATCTGCCACGGCCCGCTGCTGACGGCGGCGATCGGCAGCCTGGAGGGCCGCCGGGTCACCGCATACCCAGCCCTGGAACTGGACATGCAGGCAGCGGGGGCCAGCTTCCAGGACGTGGAGGCGGTGGTCGACGGCACTCTGGTCTCCTCCCGTGCCTGGCCGGACCACTCGGCCTGGATGCGGGAGTTCCTGAAGGTGCTACGAGCGAAGGCACCGGTGGCGTAGCGCAGCGGTCGGACCGCGGCGCGCGTCTGAGAGCGGCGGGGCGGTCGGGGCCGGCTGGCGCCTGGCCTGGTGCCGGGCGGACTCATCCAGCGGCGAGGCGGACCGCGGCGCGCGTCTGAAAGCGGGGCGGTCGGGGCTGCCCCGGCCACGGACTCGTGCGTGCGGGCCTCACGCCGCCAGGCGCAAGGCCTCCTCCACCGCCTCGGCAAGCGTGTCCACCACCGGCACACCCACCGCCTCCAGGCTGGACCTGCTGTGCGAGCCGCCCGTGTACAGCACCGCCAGCGCGCCCACGTGCGCCGCCGCCACCGCGTCGTCGACCGCGTCGCCGATCACCACCGTGCGACCCGGCTGGACAGCCCCGTCCAGCGCCCGGAGGTGGCGCTCCATGTGGAGCGCCTTGCCGCCGCCGGACGGCCCGGTCCGCCCGTCCACGCGGATGAAGTGGCTCTCGATGCCGTACCCCCGTACGACCGGGACCAGCTGCTCGTGCCCGTACATGCTCAGCAGCGACTGGCTGCGCCCGGCCAACTGCCATTCCCGGAGAAGCTCCTCGACGCCCTCGGTCAGCCCGCAGCCGATCCGGTGCTCGCTGTAGTGACGGTGGAAGGCCTCGTCCATGACCTCCCACTCCGCGTCCGACGGCAGTCGGCCCATCAGCCGCTCGTAGAACCGGGGAATCGGCACGCAGTACAGCTCGCGGTAGCGCTCGAGCGTGATCGGCTCCAGGCCTATCTCCGCGAAGGCGGCGTTCGTCGCCCCGATGACCGCCTTGATGTCGTCGAGCAGTGTGCCGTTCCAGTCCCAGACCAGATGCGTGTTGTGCTTCCCCATACGAAAACGGTACCGGCCGGGTCTGACAACGCACGGCCCGGACCGGAAACCGGGCGCTTCAGGCGGACCGGGCGCCTGCCTCAGCCGATGAGGTTCGGGATCTCCTGCACCCCGTACCAGAGCAGCTCGTGGTCCTCCGCCCCGTCCACCGTGAACTGCGCGTCGTCGTCGCCCTGGTCCGCCGCCCCCAGCGCGTCCGCCGCCGCGGACACGTCGCCGACCGCGTCGTCGCCATCGACATGGACCGCCGCCGCCTTGGCCAGCGGCACCGCGGATCCGACCCGCACCTCGCCCAGCGCGCTCGCGACGAGCACCCGGTCGGGGTCGGCGACCGCGTCCTGGTCCGGTACGTCGATGGCGACGACCACCCGGCGCCGGGCCGCGCCAGGGTCACCGGCGAGCAGCCGCAGCGACGCGGCCGCGGCGCGGTTCAGCGCGGCGTACTCGAGCTCCTCGATGTCGTCGGAGACGTACCACTCGCGCAGCCCGGGAGTGACGGCATAGGCGGTCAGCGGGCCGGGCCCCAGTTCGCCCGCCTTGTGCGCCTCTGCGAGACCGGAGAGGGTCAGGGGAACGTAGACGCGCATGGCTGGCCGCTTTCGTAGTCGGAGACGCCCTCAGGATACGTGCGAGGTCCCCCTTCGGAGTGCCGCTCCCGGCCTCGCGCACCGTCAGCGGACAAAGGCCCCGCCCCGCCCGGCGACGGCCCCAGGCCGCCTCTCGTCACCCTGATAGGTGATCTACGGCGCCGCCTCCTCGTCGGACAGCACGCATTGCGGACGGCGCAGCCCGAGCCGTAGAAGATCACCAACGAAGTTACCGCCCGGTATCGGCCGGGCCCGGCTCAACGGGGGCGATCTGCATGGACAGGACCCGGCCCGCAGGACGGCGCGACCAGCGCCGTCCCGCCGTGGTGGCGGCAGCGGCGATGGCACGCGCACGGCGGCAGCACAGGCCGCACTACTGGTTCGCCGACCGCCTGCTCGCGGTGCTCAGCGGCCAGCGGCCGGTGCACTGGATGCTCGGACACACGATCGGGGAGGCGTACGAACAGCTGGTGCGGCTCGCCCCGGGAGCCCCGCTGCGGCCGGCGGAGCGGGTGACGCCGGTCGTCCGCCACTGCGGCGAGTACCACCCGGGCCCCGGTGTGATCGAGGCCTTCGCCAGAATCGGCTCGGGCGACCGGGTCAGCGCGATGGCCTTCCGCCTCGAACAGGGTGCGGACCAGCGCTGGCGCTGCGCTGCGGTCGAGCTGGGCGGTGAACGCGTGAGCGTACACGCGGCCGGCTAACGACCGGCGGCCGCCGGCCAGGCAGCCCAGTCCGGCCGACGGCCGCGGCCCACACACCGCCGCCCCCCAACAAGCGCCGCACTCACTCCGCGGCCAGCCGCGCCGCCTGGATTTCCTGCACCTGCCGCGCCACCTGCAGGAAGTCCAGGATCGTGGCGAGCTGCTCCTCGTCGTAGCGGCTCAACGCCTCAGCCCCCGCGGCACCCACCGGCAGATAGACCTCCGCCTCGGCCGCACCCGCGGCCTCCGTGGCCGTGACCAGTACCCGCCGCCGGTTGGCCGCGTCGCGCGTACGGGCGACCAGGCCGGCCCGCTCCAGGCGGTCGATGACCGTCGTCGTCGCTGCCGGACTGAGCTTCAGCGCGGTGCTCAGCTCACCGGCCGACAGCGGCCCCTTGCCCAGCACCAGGTCGAGACAGCGCAGGTCGGTGCGGTTCACCCCGAGCCGCGCGGCGGCCGCCTCGTCGAACGCGTCAAAGCTCTGCTGCAGCGACCGGAGCTGCTGAGCGACGCTCTCCACAAACGCTTCTTTCGACATTCGAATCTTTCTGATATCGTAAGTTTCGTTGATCGTAAGGATAGCACCAGGAGGGCAAAGCCATGGGTACCCAGCAGCACAAGAGCGACGGTCGCGTCGACGGGCACATCGAGGACCTCTTCCAGCGCTTCATGCAGACCTGGACCGACGGCGACGCGGTCGCCTTCGGCGCCTGCTTCACCGCGGACTCGGACTACGTCTCGTACGACGGCACACGAGCCGTGGGGCTCGCCGAGCACCAGGCCAACCACGACAAGCTGTTCCGCGGGGTGCTCACCGGCTCCGCCCTCGTCGGCGAGATCGAGGCGATCCGCTACGTCACGCCCGACGTCGCGATCGTGTACGGCACCGCGTCCGTGCTCATGCCGTGGCGCTCCAAGCTCCCCAAGCGCCGCCTGTCGCGCCAGACGATCGTCGTCGTGAACACCGACGACGGCTGGCGGATCACCGCCATCCACAACGGCCGGGTGCGCCCCGTCACCGTCCCCGCACCCGACTCGATGCCGTCGAGGATGTCGCAGGCGATGACCCGGACCGCGCGCCGCCTCGGCCTGGGCCGCGCCACCGCCGGCCCCTGAGCGCAAAGAGAACGGAAAGAGAAACGGCCGGGGCCGGACACCGCAATGGATGTCCGGCCCCGGCCTTACGACTCTCGTACAGGCGCTACTTCTTGCGGCGGCGCCCGCCGCCCTTCTGCGCCTTGCGCCGCTCCGCCCGCGTCAGCCCGTCCGAATCCGACCGCGCAGGCTGCCCGTCGCTGTCGAAGTCGCCCTCGACGACACCGCCCTCCCCGTCCACCGTGGGCGCGGAGAAGTGCAGCCGGTCGGGCCGCTGCGGGGCGTCGAGCCCCTTCGCGCGGATCTCCGGACGGGACGCGCCCGCCGGAACCGCGTCCTCCTTGGCGAGCGAGGTCCGCTCCGCCGCGTCCTGCACCGGGACCTCCTCGACCTGCTGCTCGACCTGGACCTCCAGGTTGAACAGATAGCCGACGGACTCCTCCTTGATGCCCTCCATCATGGCGGTGAACATGTCGAAGCCCTCGCGCTGGTACTCCACCAGCGGGTCCTTCTGCGCCATGGCGCGCAGGCCGATGCCCTCCTGGAGATAGTCCATCTCGTAGAGGTGCTCGCGCCACTTGCGGTCCAGTACGGACAGCACCACGCGCCGCTCGAGCTCACGCATGATGTCCGAGCCGAGCTGCTTCTCGCGCTCGTCGTACTGCTCGTGGATGTCGTCCTTGATGGACTCGGCGATGAATTCGGCGGTGATCCCGGCCCGGTCGCCGGCCGCCTCCTCCAGCTCCTCGACGGTGGCCTTCACCGGGTAGAGCTGCTTGAACGCGCCCCACAGCCGGTCCAGGTCCCACTCCTCCGCGAAGCCCTCGACGGTCTCCGCCTGGATGTACGCGTCGATGGTGTCGTCCATGAAGTGGCGCACCTGCTCGTGCAGGTCCTCGCCCTCCAGGACGCGGCGGCGCTCGGCGTAGATGACCTCGCGCTGCCGGTTGAGGACCTCGTCGTACTTCAGGACGTTCTTACGCGTCTCGAAGTTCTGCTGCTCGACCTGCGACTGGGCCGACGCGATCGCGCGCGTGACCATCTTGTTCTCGATCGGCACGTCGTCGGGGACGTTGGCCATCGACATCACGCGCTCGACCATCTGCGCCTTGAACAGCCGCATCAGGTCGTCACCCAGGGAGAGGTAGAAGCGGGACTCGCCCGGGTCGCCCTGACGGCCTGAGCGACCGCGCAGCTGGTTGTCGATACGCCGTGACTCGTGCCGCTCGGTGCCCAGCACATAGAGCCCGCCGAGGTCGGTCACCTCGTCGTGCTCGGCCCTGACGGCCTCCTCGGCGCGCTCCAGCGCGGCGGGCAGGGCCGCGGCCCACTCCTCGACATGCTCGACCGGGTCCAGGCCGCGCTGGCGCAGCTCCGCCTCTGCGAGGTCGTCGGGGTTGCCGCCGAGCTTGATGTCGGTACCACGTCCGGCCATGTTCGTCGCGACCGTGACCGCGCCCTTGCGGCCGGCCTGGGCGACGATCGTCGCCTCCCGGTCGTGCTGCTTGGCGTTGAGGACCTCGTGCTGGACGCCTCGCTTGTTGAGCTGCTGCGAGAGGTACTCGGACTTCTCGACCGAGGTGGTGCCGACCAGGATCGGCTGGCCCTTCTCGTGCTTCTCGACGATGTCGTCGACAACGGCCGAGAACTTGGCGACCTCGGTGCGGTAGATCAGGTCGGACTGGTCCTTACGGACCATCGGCCTGTTCGTCGGGATCGGCACGACGCCCAGCTTGTAGATCTGGTGGAACTCGGCGGCCTCGGTCATCGCCGTACCGGTCATGCCGGAGAGCTTGCCGTAGAGGCGGAAGAAGTTCTGCAGGGTGATCGTGGCGAGGGTCTGGTTCTCGTCCTTGATGTCCACCCCTTCCTTCGCCTCGATCGCCTGGTGCATGCCCTCGTTGTAGCGGCGGCCGGCGAGGATACGGCCGGTGTGCTCGTCGACGATCATGACTTCGCCGTCGATGACGACGTAGTCCTTGTCCTTCTTGAAGAGTTCCTTGGCCTTGATCGCGTTGTTCAGGTACCCGACGAGCGGGGTGTTCACCGACTCGTAGAGGTTGTCGATGCCCAGCCAGTCCTCGACCTTCGCGACACCCGGCTCATGGATGGCGACGGTCCGCTTCTTCTCGTCGACCTCGTAGTCGCCGGTCTCCTCGATGCCCTTGAGCGTGTTGCCCGCCTCGCCCTTGGTCAGGCGCGTGACCAGCTTGGCGAAGTCGCCGTACCACTTGGTGGCCTGGTCGGCGGGGCCGGAGATGATCAGCGGCGTACGGGCCTCGTCGACGAGGATCGAGTCCACCTCGTCGACGATGGCGTAGTTGTGGCCGCGCTGGACGAGCTCGTCCTTGGACCAAGCCATGTTGTCGCGCAGGTAGTCGAAGCCGAACTCGTTGTTCGTGCCGTACGTAATGTCGCAGTTGTACTGTTCGCGACGTTGCGCCGGAGTCATGTTGGCGAGGATGCAGCCGACGCTCAGGCCCAGGAACTTGTGGACGCGGCCCATCATCTCGGAGTCGCGCTCGGCCAGATAGTCATTCACCGTGATCAGGTGGACGCCCTTGCCCGAGAGGGCGTTGAGGTACGCGGGCAGCGTGCCGACGAGGGTCTTGCCCTCACCGGTCTTCATCTCGGCGACGTGTCCGAGGTGCAGCGCGGCGCCGCCCATCATCTGTACGTCGTAGTGGCGCTGGCCGAGGACGCGCTTGGCGGCCTCGCGGACGGTCGCGAACGCCTCGGGGAGCAGGTCGTCCAGACTTTCGCCGTCGGCGTAGCGCTCCTTGTATTCGTCTGTGAGCGCCCGCAACTCGGCGTCGGAGAGGTTGACGAAGTCCTCTTCGATGGAGTTGACCTGGTCCGCGATGCGGTGCAGTTTGCGCAGGATCTTGCCTTCGCCTGCACGCATGAGCTTGTTGAAGACGGACACTGAGGTTGGTCTCCTTGCCAATCGGGCCTGGCACTGGGTCGTGTTATGGACACTGGCGCGGGCACGGCAGGTGGGCCCCACCGCAACGGCCATCGTAAGCGAGGACCCCACCAGGTCGGGAGGTCCGCCGTCAGCCAGGCCTGCTGTCATCCGCAAATAGAACGCGCGGGACGCGTGGAAGGTGCCGGTGAGGTACGAAAAGTGCTCGCTTCCCTCCGCGGACCTGACAAGAATCCGGCTATGGAGCCGATCACCCTGACCACCGAGCGCCTGCTGCTGCGCACGTTCACGACCGACGACACGGAGGCGGTGTATCAGGCCTGCCAGGATCCCGACATCCAACGGTGGACGACGGTTCCCTCGCCTTACGAGCGGCAGCACGCGGCCGACTTCACCGGGCAGATGGTGCCGGACGGCTGGCACTCGGGCACGATGTGCACCTTCGCGGTGCTGCCGCGCGCGGGCGGCCCGCTGATGGCGTCGGTCGCGGTGACCCTGCGCACTTTGTCGGGCACCTGGGAGATCGGCTTCTGGACGGCCAAGGAGCACCGGGGGCGCGGCATCATGGCGGAGACCGTGGGCTCCGTGGCGCACTGGGCCTTCGCCAGGCTGGGCGCGACGCGCCTCGAGTGGCGGGCGGAGGTGGGCAACGCGGGCTCGCGGGCCGTCGCCGAGAAGACCGGCTTCGTCGTCGAGGGGGCGCTGCGCGCCGCCCTGCTCAACAAGGACACCCTCAGGGACACCTGGGTGGGCGCGCTGCTCCCGTCCGACCTGGGACTGACGAGCACCCATCCGTATCTCCCGACCCGGAGCTGACGGGAGGCGGAGATGACGGGACGGGGAGATGACGGGACGGGGAGATGACGGGACGGGGATGACAGGGCGAGGCCTGGCCTGCCGATGCCTGGCAGGGCCTGGCCTGGCGGCCGGGGCCGGTTGTCCGCGCGGGGCCGATTGTCAGTGCCGCCGTCTAGGGTGCCGACCATGACCCCTGTGCCGCGGCCCGCTGCCGAACTGTCCGCCGACGAAGCCCGCCGCATAGCTCTGCGCGCCCAAGGGTTCCTGGGCGCGCCCGACAGGCGGGCCGGGGTGCGGGGCGTGCTGCGGCACCTCGGCGCCGTACAGCTGGACACGATCTCGGTGCTGGCGCGCTCGCACGAGCTGATTCCGTACGCCCGGCTCGGCGCGGTCGGCCGCAGGACGGTGGAGGACGCGTACTGGACCGAGGGGCACAGCTTCGAGTACTGGTCGCACGCGGCCTGCATCCTGCCCGTCGAGGAATGGCCGCACTTCGCCTTCCGCCGCCGCGCCTACCGCGCCCGCCCGCACTGGAACCACGACCTCCCGGACGGTACGTACGACACGGTCGTCAAGCAGCTGCGCGCCGAAGGCCCGCTCACCTCGACGGAGTTGGGCGGCGCGAACAACGGCGGGGAGTGGTGGGACTGGTCGGCCTCGAAGGTCGCCGTCGAGCGCGCGCTGATGTACGGCGAGGTGGTGTGCACCGAGCGGCGCAGCTGGAAGCGGGTGTACGACCTCGCCGAGCGGGCCATCCCCGACGATTTGCTGCACGACGAGCTCGACGACACGGAGTGCATGCGCCGGCTCGTCCGGCTCGCGGGCGAGGCGCTCGGCGTCGGCACCCGCGCGGACATCGCGGACTACCACCGCCTCAAGGGCGAGCAGTTCGACGCGGTGGTCGCGGACTCCGGGCTGGTGCCGGTGACGGTCGAGGGCTGGTCCAAGCCCGCCTGGGCGGACCCGCAGGCGCTGGCCTCCGAGCCGCGCGGCCGGCATCGTACGACCCTGCTCTCGCCGTTCGACTCGCTCATCTGGGAACGGGCGCGCACCGAGCGGATCTTCGGCTTCACGCACCGCCTCGAGGCATACGTCCCCAAGCCCAAGCGGGTGTACGGCTACTTCGCGATGCCGCTGCTGTCGGGCGGAAAGCTGCTGGGCCGCGTCGACCCGGCCCGCGAGGGCTCGACGCTGGTGGCACGCCAGGTGTCCCTGCGCGCCGCGAAGTCGGTGGCACCCATGGCGCAGGCGCTGCGCGAGGCGGCGGAGTGGGTCGGCTGCGATTCTGTACGCATCGAACGGGTCGACCGCCCCGAACTCACCGCGGACCTCGTCCGGGCCGTTTCCTGACCCTTGCCCGCTGTTGACCGCTACCGGATCTCGAGGATCTTTTCCCGCATCGCGTAGACCACGGCCTCCATCCTGGAGTGCAGCTGCAGCTTCTCCAGGATGTTGCGGACGTGGTTCTTCACGGTGTTCTCGGAAATGAACAACTCCTTGGCGATGTCGCGGTTGTTCATCCCCGTGGCGACGAGCTTGAGCACCTCCAGCTCCCGTTCGGTGAGCCGGGGCGCGGGCACAAGTCTGCGCTCGTCGGTGCGCTGGATCATCGACTTGAACTCGGTGAGCAGCTTGGACGCCATGGACGGGCTGATCTGCGACTGCCCGTCCGCCACCGCGCGGATCGCCGTGGCCACCTCGTCGGTGGAGATCTCCTTGAGGAGATATCCCGTGGCGCCCGCCTTGATCGCGTCGTAGAGGTCGGCCTCCTCGTCGCTGATCGTCAACATGATGATCTTCGCGCTGGGGGCCACCTCCTTGATGGACGTACAGGCCTCGATGCCACCGCGCTTGGGCATCCGCACATCCATCAGCACGATGTCAGGCAGCAGATCGGCCGCCTTGTCGACGGCCTCCGCGCCGTCGGCCGCCTCGCCGACGACCTGGATGTCCTCCTCCTGAGCGAGGACGATCTCCAGCCCGCGCCGGAACAGGGCGTGGTCGTCCACGACCAGGACCCGGATCGGCTCCTTGCGGGAGCTGCCGTGGTCCGCGTCGGCAGCGACGACTGGGGCACCGGCGTGGTCCGCGTCGTCGTCGCGAACCGGCCCGAAGCTGTCCGCCATCGTTCCTCCCCCTGAGGCCGTGGCCTGAAGATCACGTGTGGTCAGCCAACGTCAGTGCACAGCACACCGGTTGGCTTGCGAGAGGCCATGCTTTCATGCCCGGACGAAAGAGCGGTGATCCAGTGGTCGCACGGTGGTGCCCCTGGGGGCGCACGGGGCGCTCCAGGGGCACCACCTACCTGCTGTGGCGGCCGTCGTCAGCCGCCGAGTGCACCTCCGGCGCCGCCCGCCTCGGATCCCGCCAGCGGGTCGGTCTCCAGGTGGATGACGCCATAGTCGTAAGCGTGCCGCCGGTAGACGACACTGGGCTGCTTCGTCTCGGAGTCGACGAAGAGGTAGAAGTCGTGCCCGACCAGCTCCATCTCGTAGAGCGCCTGGTCGAGCGTCATCGGTGCTGCGGTGTGGACCTTCTCGCGGACCACCAGCGGTCCCTCGCCCTGGATTTCGAGCGAACCGATCCTGGTGGTGGGAATGGATTCCGACGCCTCTTCGGCGTGCGGCCGGCCATTGGCGTTCAACTCGGCGACGCCGGGAACGACATCAGCCACTTCGGACGCCGAAATGCGGCCGTTGCCACGGCGGTTGTGGCGCTTCTCATGCTGCTTGCGCAGCCGCGCCTCCAGCTTGCCGGTAGCGAGGTCGAGTGCTGCGTACGGGTCGCCGGCCGCCGCCTCCGCCCGGATAACCGGGCCTCGGGAGTGGAGAGTGATCTCCACTCGGTCGGAACGGTCGGCCTGCCGCGGGTTGTGCTCCTTGGACACCTCGACGTCCAGGCTGATCACCTTGCCGTCGAGCTTCTGGATCTTGTCCAGCTTCAGCTTCTCGGCCACGTGCTTGCGGAACCGCTCGGGCACCTCGGTCTTGCGGCCCTTGACGACGATGTCCACGCAGAACTCCGTTCCCGGATAGCCCCGCCCGCTCGCAGGCTGCGGAGCGTCTCCCTCTTGCACCAGACTCCGGTGATCACCGAAGCCTCGGACTTGGCGACTTTCACCTCCTCCTCCCCAGTCGACAAGATCCCCACCCCACCAACTTTCGAGGCTGGTATTTCCTCGAATCTCTGACCGAAAGCCCGGAAGCACGGCAGTACATTCGGTGAGGTACGGCGATCGCCATTCCTCACAACCGAACATAGCTCGATCGGAGCGCTGTCGGCACCCGCTACCAGCGCGTACCTCCGTTCAGGGGTATTTCTCCTCTCACTACCTGCAACGTTCCGACTACTCTGTCAGTTCCGGTTCCGGAAAGAGAGTGGTGGGACCGCGACAACCGCTGCGCTCAGCTGCATGGGGCCGGGAAATCGCAGCCCGGCGGCCGCACGGAGCGCCCGCGCAGCCTCGACCAGCGACGCCCCCGTCGTCATGAGATCGTCCACCAGCACCGCCCGGCCGCCCTCCAGAAGCCGTCCGCCGCCGGCCGCGACCTCCAGGGCACCCGCCAGGTTCTCCACCCGTCCACGGGCCGTGAGGCCCGACTGGTCGGCCACTGCCCGCCACTGCCGCAGCACCGGGAGCGCCCTCGCCTCCGTCCCCGTACGCCGCAGCTCGCCCGCGGCGGCCAGAGCGATCCGCCGCGCCGCGTCGTGCCCCCGCTCTCTGACCGCTCGCCGCGCCGACGGCACCGGTACGAGCAACAGCGGCCCCGCTTCCCGGGCGGCCCGCGGCAGGCCGGCTCGCACCGCCCCGGCGAGCGCGACGCCCAGGGGCCGGGCCAGCCCCAGCGCGCCCCGCTCCTTGTGGGCCAGCAACACCGCGCGTACCGCATCGGCGTACGGTGCGGCGGCGTGCACCATCGGCAGGCCCGCGGGCTCCGGCACGGGCCTCGCCCGGCGCGCTGCCGTGCCGAACAGCGCCCACGCGCACTCCTCGCACAGTGGCGTACGCGGAGTGCCGCAGCCGCCGCAGTCGACCGGCAGCACCAGACCGGAGATTTCCCTCCACCAGCCCCGCATGACAACCACTCTGCCAACAGCTGGAGCGCCGTGCCACCCCTGTGGATAACTCTCCGTAAGTGGGGCCGCGCCGGGCGCGACTACCCCGGGTAGACCGGCGACGAGCCCTTCTTCACCAGCGTCTGCCAGTTGGCGCCGGCCGGGAGCCGCACGATGCCGTCGTCCTCGGAGTACGCCACCAGCGGGCGAGTCTCGTCGTCCCACGCCGCGACCGCCAAGACCCGGTTCAGCCCCGGCAGCACGCTCACGTCCGAACTCGAGCCGTCCGTCTGCATATAGCGCACCTGCTGCACCCCGCCGGACTCCTTGCCGACCACCACGAGCCTGCTGGGACCGGCCCAGGAAACGGCCGTCACCGTCTCCATCTGCGGTGCGGCAGGCCGCAGTTCCGCGACGGACACCACTGGGCTGCCCTTGGGGCCCGGGCGCTCCACTCGTCCGATCTTCAGCGTGGTCTTCCCGTCCTTCGTCAGCAGCAGCGCGATCCGCACACCGTCCGCGGACACCTTCAGCGCCTCGATGCGCGCGCCGTCCAGCCCGGGGATGATCTTGACGTTCTGGGGCGGGCCCGCGCCGTCCGCCAGACGCCACAGGGCCGGATGGTCGGGGTCGCGGTCCGCGACCCACAGATCGCCACGCCCGTCCCAGCTGGGGGCCGAAAGACGGTTGCCGGTGCTCTTGCCGACGCTCTTCACCACCGCGTCGCCCAGTTCGCTCTCCGCGGTTATGGACGACACGTACAGGCGGCTGTTGTCCTTCGAGACCGCCGCGGCGGTGTGCTCGTCGCGAGCCACCCCGACCATGCTCATGGGCAGCTGCCCATTGCCGAACGGCCCCGGCACGTTCTCCGGCTCGGTTACGTCCTTCGCTCCGCCCGCCAGCAGCGCCAGCCGGAACTTGTCGTCGACGAAGTACTGGTTGACCGGCCTGCCCGAGACGTGGTCCGTCGCGTAACCCTCCGCCTGACCGCTGTTGAGCACACACAGCTGCGAGCCGTTCGCACGCTGCAGCTCCACCTGCTCCACCCTGGTGGACGTCAGATCCTTCAGAGTGAACAGGATCTGCGCCGCCATCTTCATGCACTGCTGGCGGTCCACATTGGACGCCTTCTCATTGAGCGGCACCTTCAGCGCGTTGCGGTCGTCGAACGCGAGCGACTTGGTGCCCTCCTTCAGCGTCGTACCGGTCGGGAAGGGCGACGCGACCACTGGCTTCAGCCAGTTCGTCGGCCCGTCCAGCAGCGTCTTGACCGACTGCGTGACGGGATCCATCCGGGTCACCGGATCCAGCCGCTGCCGGATGTAGACCGGGTCGGCCACCAGGATGTTCCGCCCGGAGGCGAAGTAGTACTTGTTCACCGAGCGGTAGTTGCGCTGGAAGTCTGATGCGCCGAGCACCAGCCCGGGCGGCAGGTTGTCGATACGCCACTGCTTGCCGTCCGGACCGTTCTGCTGCGACAGATGAATGGTCCGGCGGTAGTCGGTGGGCGTGACCGGCTGATAGGCGTGCTGAGTATCCACCGTGGCGATCTGCTTGCCCAACAGCGGATAGTCGATACCCGGATTCTCCGCGTCGCCCGTGCTCGCCTGTCCCGCGTCGGGTGCGGCCGACAGCACCGTGGTGCCCGCCTCCGGCCGCCACTTCTGGGACGTCTCCGGCATCAGATACGTCCGCGCGGTTGCGAAATTGGCATCGTCGCTGGTCATCGCCTCCAGGAAGCCCGTGACGATCTCGTGGGGAGTGGCCCCCTTCCGCGGCGGCACCGCATACACCCGCACTTGCGAGTCCGCGCCCTGGGACGCCTTCACGGCGTGGATGTCACCGCTGTCGGGCATCGAGGCGCACCCGGCGATCAGCACACTGCCGCAGCCGAGCAGCGCCGACACGCGCAACGCGCCTCGGCGGCCGTTGCGACGGGAATCAGCGCCCACGAGTCGTGTCCTCCCGGTCCGAAGAAACCTGTGCCGCGGAGTCGTCCTGCCGCTCCCCCGCCTGACGCGCCACCACCCGGGCACCGCTGCCCGGCAGCGCCGCGGGATTCACGCCCGTCGGGCCCGTACGAGGCCGCACCGGAGCACGCGGCGGCCCGGGCAGGGGCAACCGGTCCGTCACCGGCTGAACGGGCACAGACGCCAGCAGGTGCCCGCTCACCTTCGGCTCTGCGGACAGGGCACGCTCCCTGTTCTGCCGCGAGTCCTCCGGCTCCAGCGGTATCGGCGAACCGCGCAGCGGCTCGTCCGCCGTACGCGGCAGGGTCAGCCGGAACTGCGAACCCCCGCCTGGCTCACCCCACGCCTGCAGCCAGCCGCCGTGCAGCCGGGCGTCCTCGACCGCGATGGACAGACCGAGACCGGTTCCGCCAGTGGTCCTGGCACGCGCCGGATCCGCCCGCCAGAAGCGGTTGAACACCCGGGTCGCCTCCCCGGGCTTCAGTCCCACGCCGTAGTCGCGCACGGCGACCGCGACGGCCCCGCCGGCCACTGCCATTCGCACCACCACGTCCCGGCCCTCGCCGTGCTCGACGGCGTTGACGACCAGGTTCCGCAGGACACGCTCCACACGCCGGGCGTCGGCCTCCGCCACGACCGGCTGCTCGTCGCCGATCACCCGTATCCGGCTGCCCTTGCGCTCGGCCAGCGGCTCGGCGCCGCCGATCACCCGCCGTACCACCTCGCGCAGATCTATCGGCTCGGCCTCCAGCGCCGCAGCTCCCGCGTCGAAGCGGCTGATCTCGAGCAGATCGGAGAGCAGCGACTCGAAGCGGTCGAGCTGATCCCCGAGCAGCTCGGCGGAGCGCGCCGTCACCGGGTCGAAGTCCTGCCGCGCCTCATGGATGACATCCGCTGCCATCCGGACGGTCGTCAGCGGCGTACGCAGCTCGTGCGAAACATCCGAGACGAACCGCCGCTGCATGCGGGAGAGCTCCTCCAGCTGCTGGATCTTGAGCTGGAGGTTCTGCGCCATCTTGTTGAATGCCTCGCCCAGTCTGGCGATGTCGTCCTCGCCGGTGACCTTCATCCGCTCCTGGAGGCGGCCCGCGGAGAGCCGCTCGGCGATCCCCGCGGCCATCCGTACGGGCGTGACAATCTGCCGCACCACCAGCCAGGCGATGGCTCCCAGCAGGACCACCACGAACAGTCCGGCCGTGGCGAGGGTCCCCCTGACCAGGCTGAGCGACTGCTCCTCCTGAGCCAGCGGGAAGAGGTAGTACAGCTCGTAGGGATTGCCCTCGATGTCGTTCAGCCGCGTACCGATGACCAGCCCGGGCTCCGGCTCGTGCTCATCGTTGTTGTACTTGATCCGGATGTACGTCTCGTACGTCCCGGTCCCCTGGTCGACGGCTTCCCGAAGTCCCTCGGGGATGCTCGCGAAGTCCACACTCCCCGAGGTCCGGGGCCCGCGGCTGGAACCCGCGTCCTCGGAGCCGGAACTCAGCGCCACCACGTTGAACGCGCCCTGACCACCACTGGCCAGTTGCTCCACCAGGTCGGACCGCCAGGAGCTCCGGGCGGTCCTGCCGTCCGTCGAGGCGCCGTCCTGCCCGCCGGGTCCAACCGGCGCGTTCGCCCTCTCCCGCGCCACCGCGAAGCCACCGGCCGCCTGACTCTGGGCCGCCTTCCCCTTGGCGTCGAGCAGACCGTTACGCACCTGCCCAATGACGACAAGGCCGAGCAGCAGCACCACACCGAGCGACATCAGCAGTGTGCCCGCGACCACCCTGAGCTGGATGTTCCGCCGCCACAGCCGGACGGCCGGCAGCAGCGGACGGCGCACCCAGCGCATGGCGAGCCGGAGAATCGGGCCGCCGGGCGCACTGTCCTGGGGCAGCCGTCCGCCATGGAGCAGGCGGCCGAATCGCGAAGGCTCACGCCCCGGTCCGGCAGCCCGCCCCGTACGGACTCCCGGCTCCCCGGGCTTCGGAGCAACACTGCCTCGGGACATGTCAGCTCGGCCCGGCCTTGTAACCGACACCACGGACGGTCACCACAATCTCCGGGCGCTCAGGGTCCTTCTCGACCTTGGAACGCAACCGCTGTACATGCACATTGACCAGCCTCGTGTCCGCGGCGTGGCGGTAGCCCCACACCTGCTCCAGCAGCACCTCGCGGGTGAACACCTGCCAGGGCTTGCGGGCGAGCGCGACAAGCAGGTCGAACTCGAGCGGGGTCAGGGCGATCGACTGCCCGTCCCGCTTCACGGAGTGACCGGCCACATCGATGACCAGATCCCCGATCGCCAGCTGCTCCGGCGCCGGCTCCTCGGACCTCCTCAGCCGCGCCCGGATCCGGGCGACCAGCTCTTTCGGCTTGAACGGCTTGACGATGTAGTCATCGGCCCCGGACTCCAGGCCGACCACCACATCCACGGTGTCACTCTTGGCCGTGAGCATCACGATCGGCACGCCGGACTCGGCCCTGATCAGCCTGCACACCTCGATGCCGTCCCGTCCGGGCAGCATGAGATCCAGCAGTACAAGATCCGGCTTGGCCTCACGGAAAGCGGCAAGTGCCTTGTCGCCGTCCGCTACGAACGACGGCTCGAAACCTTCACCACGCAGCACAATCCCGAGCATCTCGGCCAGTGCGGTGTCGTCATCGACGACAAGGACTCGTCCCTTCATAATCGACATCATCCCATTAGCTAATCGTTACCTGGCGTGACCTGGCACACAGCTCCGCTATTCCACCCCCGGTGACCGGGGACAACGCTCCTTGCTCGGTGACTATCGCGGTCACCAGTTCCGGGGGTGTGACGTCGAACGCCGGGTTGTACGCCTGCGTTCCCAGCGGCGCCACCGGCAGCCCGCCGCCCACTCCTCCTCCGGCCGCCGCTATGTGCGGCGCGGTGACCTCCGTCACCTCCTGTCCAGGCCTTTGCTCCACCTCTATCGACGCCCCGTCCGGCGTGCTCAGGTCCATCGTCGTCGTCGGCGCGACCACGATGAACGGTACGTGGTGGTACTTCGCCAGCACTGCGAGCGGGTAACTCCCGACCTTGTTCGCCACCGAACCGTCGGCGGCGATCCGGTCGGCCCCGATCAGTACGGCATCCACCTCGCCCGCCGCAAAGAGCGACCCCGCGGCATTGTCCGTGAGCAATGTGTACGGCATTCCGCCGCGCGCCGCCTCATAGGCGGTCAGCCGGGAACCCTGCAGCAGCGGCCTTGTCTCGTCCACCCACAGCCGCCGCAGCCGCCCCGCGCGGTGCGCCGTGAGCGCCACGGCAAACGCGGTGCCCTCACCGCCCGAGACCAGCGCCCCGGTGTTGCAGTGGGTCAGGATCCGGTGACTGCCACCCGGCAGCAGCTCGTCGAGCAGCACCAGCCCGTGCTCAGCCATCCGGGCACTGGCCTCGGCATCCTCCCGGTGCAGCGCCTTGGCCGCGGCCAGCGCCGCCTGTCCCGCCTGCCCCGCGTCCGCCCCCTTCTCCGCCGCAGCCCGGTACGCGGCCGCCGCCTGCCGCACGCCGTATCCCAAGTTCACGGCGGTGGGCCGCGCCTGCTCCAGCAGCCCCACTGCCTCCTCCACGTCGTAGCCCCGCACGGCGGCGAGGGCCACACCATAGGCGCCCGCGATGCCCAGCAGCGGCGCCCCACGCACGGCGAGCGTCTGGATGGCCCGCACCAGGGCAGGCACATCGGTGCAGACGAGCTCGACCTCCTCGACAGGCAGCCGGGTCTGGTCGAGGAGGACCAGTACGGGCCCTTCCGGTGGCTCGTCCCAGCGCAGCGCAGGAAGCATGGGCGGCTCCGCACCGACCGGGTTTTGTACGTACTGATCAGCCATCCGCCCAGTCTGCCCGGTGAGGCACCGACAAAGAAGGTGCGAAGGAGATACAGGGGCCCGCCCACCAGCGTGCCACGCGTGGCACGATGGCAGCCAAGCTGCCATCCCGCTACGGGGACGGGCGCCGTGAACGTGCCGACTCGCCGAGTCGGCCCCATGACCAATCCATGAGGTGGACGACCGTGAACGACACTCCGGGCTGGGCCTCGCCCGGATCTGCTCCCTCCGACGGCCAGGACGGCGGCGTGCCCCGGCCCGCCGCGCCCGTCGACGAGAGCAGCCCCGCCTCGAAGTGGTCCAAGGAGCAGCCGCCCCCGGGACAGTGGTCCGCGCCGACCGCCCCGGGTGCCAACCGCGTCCCTGCGCCACCGCCACCGCCACCGCCACCGCCCGGCTGGGGCGGCGGTCAGCCGCGCGGCGGCTGGGGCCAGCCTCCGGCCGCCGCCAAGCCCGGCGTCATCCCGCTCCGTCCGCTGGGAGTCGGCGAGATCCTCGACGGCGCGGTGTCGACCCTGCGCGCTCACTGGCGAACGGTGCTGGGCATCACGATCACCGTCTCCGTGATCTCCGAGATCGGCAACATCCTCGTCGACCGCTACCTGCTCCCCGACCCGCCCGAGGTCTCCCCGGACGCGGACCCGTCGGAGGCTTTGAGGCAGTCGGTGGACTCGCTGCAGTCCAGCCTGCTCGCCATGGGCCCGGTGCTGATCATCACCCTGATCGCCACGCTCTTCACCACGGCGCTTCTCACCGTGGTGATCAGCCGCTCGGTGCTGGGCCGCCCGGTGACGCTCTCCGAGGCCTGGCACGAGGCGCGGCCCCGGCTCCCCCAACTGCTGGGGCTGACCCTGCTGTTGCCGCTCATGAGCGCCGGCATCATGACCGTGGCGATTCTGCCCGGCCTGCTGCTGGGCACCGGTGGGGGAATCGCACTTTCCGTACTCGCAGGCCTGGGGGCCTGCGTCGTGATCCTCTGGCTGATGATCCGGTTCGCCCTTGCCTCTCCCGCGCTCATGCTGGAGCGCCAGGGCGTCATCGCATCCCTGCGCCGCTCCGCCAAACTGGTCCAGGGCGCCTGGTGGCGGACCTTCGGCATCGTGGCGCTGACCCTGCTGCTGACGCTGCTTGTGTCGATGATCATTGCTGTGCCGTTCGGTCTGATCGCGTTCGCGGTGGACGGCAGCGGGTTCGGCGACCTGTTCGCCGGGACCACCCCTGACTTCGGCTGGCCGTTCCTGATCATCACGGGCATCGGCTCGGTGATCGCGTCCTCCATCACCTACCCGATCTCCGCAGGCGTGACCGTCCTCCTCTACATCGACCAGCGCATCCGCCGCGAGGCCCTCGACATCGAACTCGCACGGGCCGCGGGCGTCCCCGGCTACGGCTCCGAGCCCCCCGGCAACGCCCCCTCCAGGAGCTGATGCGGTGTCCACCACGGGGGGCGTGACAATGGCGCGGCTGCTGATCCGCGCGAACGACGACGTACCGGTGGACACTCCCCGCATCCCCGCCCGGGAGGCGGCGGAGCGGGAACTGTCCAAGCCGATGTACCACGAGAACGACCCGAGCCTGCTCCAGCGCGCGCTCAACCGCTTCTGGGACTGGATCGGCGGCATCTTCGACGCCGCGTCAGGCGCCGCCCCCGGCGGCCCGCTCGGTCTTCTCGTCGTCGCCCTGCTCGTCGTCGGCCTGATCGCCGCCCTCTGGTGGCGACTTGGCACACCCCGGAGCACCCCCGGAACCGCGGACTCCCTCTTCGACGACAGCCCCCGCAGCGCATCCGAACACCGCACCGCCGCCGAGGCCCACGCCGCCGCAGGACGGTGGAACCAAGCCGTCCAGGAACGCATGCGAGCAATCGTCCGCTCCCTCGAGGAACGAACGCTCCTCGAGCCGCGCCCCGGCCGTACCGCCGACGAAGCCGCCGCCGAAGCAGGCCGCTCCCTCCCCGACCACGCCGACGGACTCCGCACCTCCGCCAGGGATTTCGACGACGTCACATACGGCGGCCGCACCGCCGACCGGCAGGCGTATCTGCGCCTGCGTGACCTCGACCTCGACCTGGAGCGCGCCAAGCCCCAACTGAGCGGCGCGGCCCAAGGAGCAGCCGAATGACCGGGGCGCCCCTCAGCTCCACCTCCATGTCCCGCACCGGCCGCCAGGTGTGGACCCGCACCCGCGGCCTGCTGCTGGCGCTCGTCATCCTCGTCGCAGCCGGGATCGCCATGGCCGCCCTGCGCTCCGGGGACCAGCACGGCCGGCTCGACCCCCGCTCCGCCGACCCTGCCGGCAGCCGGGCCGTCGCCGAACTCCTCAAGGACCGCGGCGTTTCCACCCGCGTGGTCACCACCCTCGACGAGGCCACCACCGCGGCCGGCCCCGACACCACCCTTCTGGTCACCGCACCCGACCTTCTGACGGACCACCAGCAGGAGACCCTCCGCACCGCGACGGCCAACTCCGGCGGGCGCACCGTCCTCCTCTCCGCCGGCCCCGCCTCGCTCGACGCACTGGCCCCGGGCGTCGACAGCAAAACCCCTGCCCCCGTCTCGGCACGCACCCCTCAGTGCTCCCTCCCCGCCGCCCGCAGCGCCGGCAACGCCGACCTCGGCGGTGAGCGGTACTCCACCGACACGCCCAGCGCCGACAGTTGCTACCCGAGCGACGGCCTGCCCACCCTCCTCAGGATCGACGATCCCGGCAGTGGCGACACCGTCCTGCTCGGCTCCCCCGACATCCTGTACAACGACCGTCTGGACAAGCACGGCAACGCCTCCCTCGCCCTGCAACTCCTCGGCTCCCGCACCCATCTGGTCTGGTACCTCCCCTCGCTCAGTGACAGCTCCGCCGCCGAAGACAGCACCGACGGCGACACCGACAGCACGTTCCTCGATCTCGTCCCCTCCGGCTGGCTCTGGGGGACACTCCAACTCACCCTCGCCGCCGTCCTGACAGCCATCTGGCGCGGCCGTCGGCTGGGCCCCCTCGTCACCGAACGGCTTCCCGTAGCCATCCGCGCCTCCGAGTCCACCGAGGGCCGCGCCCGCCTCTACCGCAAGGTGAACGCCCGCGACCGCGCGGCATCGGCCCTGCGCTCCGCCACCCGCACCCGCCTTGCCCCGCTCCTCGGCGTCCCCCCGGCCGACGCGCACTCCGCCGCGGCCCTGATCCCAGCTGTCTCGGCCCATCTCGCCACCGGCGACCGGGATCTCAAGGCCCTGCTCTTCGGCCCGGTTCCGGCCAACGACATCGCACTCGTCCATCTGGCAGACCAACTCGACGCCCTCGAAAGAGAGGTACGCACTTCATGAGCGCCCCGACCCCCGAGACAGCTGAGAACTCGGACCGCGCCCGCACCTCCCTGGAGGCCCTGCGCACCGAGATCGCCAAGGCCGTGGTCGGCCAGGATCCCGCTGTCACCGGGCTCGTCGTGGCCCTGCTCTGCCGCGGCCATGTCCTCCTCGAAGGAGTACCGGGCGTCGCCAAGACGCTCCTGGTCCGCACCCTCGCGGCCTCCCTCGAACTCGACACCAAGCGCGTCCAGTTCACCCCCGACCTCATGCCCAGCGACGTCACCGGCTCTCTCGTCTACGACGCGCGCACCGCCGAGTTCTCCTTCCAGCCCGGTCCCGTCTTCACCAATCTCCTTCTCGCCGACGAGATCAACCGCACTCCGCCCAAGACCCAGTCCTCGCTCCTGGAAGCAATGGAGGAGCGTCAGGTCACAGTCGACGGCACCCCCCGCCCGCTGCCGGACCCCTTCCTGGTCGCCGCGACCCAGAACCCGGTCGAGTACGAGGGCACCTACCCCCTTCCCGAAGCCCAACTGGACCGGTTCCTCCTCAAACTGACGGTCCCTCTGCCGTCCCGCGAGGACGAGATCAACGTCCTGACCCGGCATGCCGAGGGCTTCAACCCGCGCGACCTCCAGGCTGCGGGCGTGCGTCCCGTCGCAGGCCCCGCCGACCTGGAAGCGGCCCGCGCTGCCGTCTCCAAGACCTCGGTCTCCGCCGAGATCGCGGGTTATGTCGTCGATATCTGCCGTGCCACGCGTGAATCCCCCTCACTCACCCTCGGTGTGTCTCCCCGAGGCGCCACAGCCCTGCTCTCCACCGCCCGCGCCTGGGCCTGGCTCACCGGCCGCGACTACGTCATCCCCGACGATGTGAAGGCCCTGGCCCTGCCCACCCTGCGCCACCGGATCCAGCTCCGGCCCGAAGCGGAGATGGAGGGAGTCACCGCCGACTCCGTCATCACCGCGATCCTCAGCCACGTCCCCGTCCCCCGCTGAGGCACTGACCCATGGCCCTCACCGGAAGAACCGCACTCCTCGCCGCTCTCGGCTCTCTCCCCGTGGGCATCCTGGCTCCGAGCTGGACCGGGATGCTCGCTGTGAATGCGCCTCTGTCACTAGCAATCTTGTGCGACTACGCCCTCGCGGCGCCAGTGCGAACGCTCCGATTCACCCGAAGTGGTGACACATCAGTTCGACTGGGTGACGCCGCCGAAGTCCAGCTGACCGTCACCAACCCGTCCAACCGCCGCCTACGCGCCCACCTCCGGGACGCCTGGCCCCCGAGCAGCTGGCTCACCGGCACCGAACAGGCCGCGTCCAGGCACAAGCTGACCGTCCCCGCAGGCGAACGCCGACGCATCACCACCGTCCTGCGCCCCACACGCCGCGGCGACCGCCAGGCCGACCGCGTCACGGTCCGCTCGTACGGACCTCTGGGCCTAGCCGCCCGCCAGGGCAACCACAAGGTCCCTTGGACCGTCCGCGTCCTGCCGCCCTTCACCAGCCGCAAGCACCTGCCATCCAGACTGGCCCGACTGCGCGAGCTCGACGGCCGCACCAGCGTCCTCATCCGCGGCCAGGGCACCGAGTTCGACAGCCTCCGCGACTACGTCCCCGGCGACGACACCCGCTCCATCGACTGGCGCGCCACAGCCCGCCAGACCACCGTCGCCGTACGCACCTGGCGCCCGGAACGCGACCGCCACATCCTCGTCGTACTCGACACCGGCCGCACCTCGGCCGGCCGAGTAGGGGATATCCCGCGCCTCGACGCGGCTATGGACGCAGCACTGCTCCTTACCGCGCTGGCCTCACGCGCCGGCGACCGTGTGGACCTGCTGGCCTACGACCGCCGCATCCGCGCCCAGGTCCAGGGCCGCTCAGCGGGCGACCTCCTGCCTGCCCTGGTCAACGCGCTCGCTCCCCTCGAACCCGAGCTCGTCGAAACCGACGCCCGCGGCCTCAGCGCCGCAGCGCTGAACAGTGCCCCACGCCGGTCACTGATCGTGCTGCTCACCAGCCTCGACGCCGCACCCATCGAAGAGGGCCTGCTCCCCGTTCTCCCCCTGCTCACAAAGCGCCACACGGTGCTTGTGGCATCGGTGGCCGACCCCCACATTCAGCAGATGTCCACCGCCCGAGGCACCATCGAGGATGTTTACGACGCCGCTGCCGGCACCCAGGCCCAGGCTCAGCGCCGCCGCACAGCAGAGCAGCTCCAACGCCACGGTGTCACTGTCGTCGATGCGACTCCTGACAACCTCGCGCCTGCCCTTGCAGACGCTTACCTCGCGCTAAAGGCTGCCGGCCGCCTCTGAGGGAGGCGGCCGGTATTGCTCTGAGGGAGGCGGTTGTATTGCCGCTGAACGCAGAAAAGCCCCGCACCAAAATGGTGCGGGGCTTTCCCACAATGATTGTTCGGCGGCGTCCTACTCTCCCACAGGGTCCCCCCTGCAGTACCATCGGCGCTGAAAGGCTTAGCTTCCGGGTTCGGAATGTAACCGGGCG